>CAVVCE010000121.1:0-18027 GCA_963746235.1 uncultured Alphaproteobacteria bacterium | reverse complement strand
CGCCTGGTGCGCATGAATACGCTGTCGCCGATGGTTCTCACCAAATACGTCGTGCGCGCGATGATGGCGGACGGCGGCGGCCGCATCGTCAACGTCGCCTCGATCGTCGGCTTCACCGGCTATAGCGGGCTTTCGGTCTATGGCGCGACCAAGGCCTCGATGCTCGGATTTACGCGCTCGCTGGCGCGCGAGGTCGGGCGCATGGGCGTCAACGTCAATGCGGTGGCACCCGGGTTTCTCGACACCGACATGACGCAGGGCCTCGCCGACGCCCAGCGCGCGCAGATCGCGCGCCGCAGCGCGCTGCGAAAGCTGCCGGCGGTCGAAGACGTGGCGGAGGCGGTGGAGTTCCTGCTCGGCGACCGCTCCGCCAGCATCACCGGCACCGTGCTGACGGTCGACGCCGGCAGCACCGCGTGACCTCTCTCCCTTCCCGAAGTCGGGAGGGAAAGCACCCGGTTGCAAAAGCACGCTACCCAAGTCGCACCCGCGTCGCCGGATCGTGCTATAGCGCGCCTGCCTATGAGTGAGCTCGATGTCATCGTGATCGGGGCGGGCGCGGCCGGGCTGGCGGCGGCACGGCGGCTGGCGACGGCACGTCTGTCGGTCCGCGTGCTGGAAGCGCGCAACCGCCTGGGCGGGCGGGCCTGGACGTGGCGCGATGCCGACGGCCTGCCGATCGAGCTCGGATGCGGCTGGCTCCATTCCGCCGACCAGAACGAGTGGTGCATCGTCGCTGCGACGCTCGGCTTTGCCCTCGACCGGACCCGGCCGGCATGGCGCACGCAATGGACCAATATCGGCTTTCCGCCGTCGGACCAGGACGACTATCGGGCCGCGGCGGCGCGCTTCTACGACCGTCTCGATGCGGCCGGCGAAGCGGAGATCGACCAGCCCGGCGATCGGTTCCTGGAGCCGGGGTGCCGCTGGAACGCCCTGATCGACGCCACCAGCACTTATATCAACGGTGTCGAGCTCGACCAGCTTTCCGCCCGCGATTTCTGGCGCTACCGCGACACCGGCGTGAACTGGCGCGTCGTCGAGGGCTACGGCACCCTGGTCGCCGCCACCGCAGCCGGGCTCGACGTGGCGCTCGATTGTCCGGCGGACGTGATCGACCATGGCGGCCGGCTCATCCGCATCGAGACGCCGCGCGGCGCGTTGCGCGCGCGCGCCGTCATCGTCACGGTGCCGACCAATGTGCTGGCGGCCGGCATGCCGCGCTTCACGCCGGCGCTGCCCGCCAAGATCGCGGCTGCGCGAAATGCTGCCGCTCGGCCTCGCCGACAAGCTCTATCTGCGGCTCGACGGCGCGCATGCGTTCCCCGCGGATTCCCATCTCTACGGCGCGGTCGATCGGGTCCGCACCGGCAGCTACCATCTGCGGCCGCTGGGACGGCCGCTGGTCGAAGGCTATTTCGGCGGTGCGCTCGCCCGCGACCTCGAGCAAGCCGGCGAGGGGGCGTTCGCAAGCTTCGCCATCGACCAGCTCGCCGCGCTCCTGGGCGGCGACATCCGCAAGCGCCTGCATCCGGTCGCCGCCTCCGCCTGGGCGCGCGACCCGCACGCGCAGGGCTCATACTCCCACGCCAAGCCCGGCCACGCCGACGCCAGGGAGGCGCTCGCCGCCCCGGTCGACCAGCGCCTGTTCTTCGCCGGAGAGGCGTGTTCCAATGAGGACTTCTCGACCGCCCACGGCGCCTACCGCAGCGGCGTCGGCGCGGCGGAGCAGGTGATCGCGGCGCTGGGCGTATGATGCGCGCCGGCGCGGCCGGTCCCGACGGGAACGCAAGACCGGGCTGCGCCACGGTTACTTGTCTCGACGTGCCGATGGGGTTATGAGCCGGGTTCTGACAGGCGAGCGATAAAGGGGGAATCATGACGACCGTCGCGGCCGATGCATCGCCCCCCGTCGCGTTTCGCGAGGTGTGGCTGATCTCTGCCGGCCACATGATGACCCATTGGTATCCGGCGACGTTCTATCTGCTGCTGCCGCTGATCGGCAGGGAGCTCGACCTGAGCTTCAGCCAGATCGGATCGATCCTGACCTGCCAATACGCCGCCGGCGCGCTCTCCAACGTGCCGGGCGGGATGGTCGTGGATACCATCGGCCGCAAGGGGCTGCTGATGGCGGTTGCACTGTCCTGGATCGGCCTGCCTTACCTGGTGATGGGCTTTTCCCACAGCTACTGGATGCTGCTCGTCTGCGCCGCGCTGGTCGGCATCGGCAATAATCTCTGGCACCCGACCGCGATACCGCTGCTGGCACGCAAGTTCCCGCGGCGGCGTGGGCTGGTGGTGTCGATCCATGCCATGGGCGGCAATCTGGGCGATGCGATCGCGCCCCTGGTGGTCGGCGCCATGCTCACCGTATTGAGCTGGCGCGACGTGGTGGTGATGAACGTGGTCCCGGGCCTCGTCGCGTCGGTCCTGCTGTTGCTGTCGCTGGGCCGGATCGATGACGAAGGGGATGTTGGGCGAGGGCCGGCAAGTCGCGGAGCGGCACGGCGCCGCCGGCGCCTTCGCGGCGGTGCGCACGCTGTTTTCAAACCGCACCGTCCTGATGCTGTCGCTCGGCTCCGCGGTGCGGGCGATGACGGCGATGACGCTCCTGACCTTCCTGCCGGTATTTCTGACCGACGATCTCGGCTATTCGCCGGCCTGGGTGGGCGGCTGCCTGTTCGCCCTCCAGGCCGCCGGCTTTGCGGCGGCGCCGGTCGCCGGCCATCTGTCCGATCGCCTGGGCCGCCGCAGCATCATCATGTCCAGCATGCTGATGTCGGGCGTGGTGCTGCTGTTCATGGCATTTGCCGGACGCTCGCCGGTGTTCGTGCTGTTCGTGGCGTTCCTGGGCTTTTTCCTGTTCGCGATCCGCGCCGTGCTGCAGGCGTGGTTGCTCGATGCGACCCCCGCTCACATGGCCGGCACCAGCATCGGCATCATGTTCGGCGCCCAGGCCGCGGGCGCAGCCATCGGCCCGTTGATCGGCGGCGTGCTCGCCGACCATTACGGCATCATCGCGACGTTCTATTTCCTGGCCGCCACCATCGTGGCCGCCAACATGTTCATTTTCTTCACGCCCGCGACCAAGGCGCAGGAGGAATTGGCGGGCGCCTGACATTCATCGGCCGGAGCCGGTCGGTGGTTTGAAGCTACGCCGCGCGAACCCGCTCACGCCTCGGCGTGGCGGCGGTAGACGTCCTCGAGCCGTATGATGTCGTCCTCGCCGAGATAGCTGCCGACCTGCACCTCGATCAGCTCCAGCGGGATCTTGCCGGGATTGGCGAGGCGATGCACCGCGCCGATCGGCACATAGGCGGATTCGTTTTCGTGATAGAGCCGCACCTCCTCGCCGATCGTGACTTCGGCGACCCCGTGCACCACCACCCAATGCTCGGAGCGGTGGAAGTGCTTCTGCAGCGAGAGCCGCGCGCCGGGGTTCACGCAGATGCGCTTGACCTGGTAGCGCGACCCGGAATCGGCGCTCTGGTAGAAGCCCCAGGGACGGTAGACGCGGCGGTGCTCCAGCGCCTCGGACCGGTTCCTGGTCTTGAGCTGCTCGACCAGGTCCTTGACCCGCTCGGCATGTTGCTGCGCCACCACCAGCACGGCATCGGCGGTGGCGATGACGATGACGCCGTCGAGGCCGATGACGGTGGTGAGCACGGTGTCCTCGGAGCGGATCAGGCTGTTGCTGGTGTTCATCACCTCCGCCGGCCCCTCGATGACGTTGCCGGAGGGGTCCTGCTCCTGGGCGTCCCACACCGCGTTCCAGCTTCCGATGTCGGACCAGCGGAATGAGACCGGCAGCACCGCGGCGAGCGCGGTGCGTTCCATCACCGCGTAGTCGATGGATTTCTTCGGCGCCTGCGCGAACGGGCCTTCGGCGAGGCGGTAGAAATCGAGGTCGGAGGTGAGGTGGTCGACGGCGTCCTTGGCGGCGTTCCTGATTTCGGGTTCGAGGCGGGCGAGCTCGCGCAGCATCACCTGCGCGCCGAACATGAAGTTTCCGCTGTTCCAGAGATAGCCGTCGGCGACGTAGCGTGCCGCGGTCGCCGCGTCGGGCTTCTCGACGAAGGCTTCGACCTTGCAGACCGCCGCCCCGTCCTGCGCCGGCTGCGGCCGGATATAGCCGTAGCTCGAGGCGGGATGGGTGGGCTTGACGCCGAAGGTGACGATCGCCCCCGCGACTGCCGCCGACAGCGCGGCGCGGCACGCCGCGGTGAATTCCGCGGTGTCGGGGATGAGGTGGTCGGCCGCGACCACCAGCAGGATGGCGGCGGGATCCTGCTTCATCGCCAGTTCGGACGCAGCCGCGATGGCGGCCGCGGAATCGCGGCGCTGCGGCTCCAGGATGATGGTGGCCTTGACGCCGCGGGCGCGCGCCTGCTCGGCGACGACGAAGCGGAACTCGGAATTGGTGATGATCATCGGCGGGGCGAACAGGCCCGCGCAGGTGACGCGGTCGAGCACCTGCTGGAAGGTCGACGACGTGCCGATCAGCGGCACGAACTGTTTCGGCATTTTTTCGCGCGACACCGGCCACAGCCGCGTGCCGGCGCCGCCGCACAAGATCACCGGGACAACAAGCTGATCCGTCATGCCGCCATCTCGACAAAGCGCGCCGTGCAATCGCCATGAGGGATCGCCCGGCGCCATTCAGGGTGGAGTAGCGGTTATTTCCGCGTCCAGCAATGGCGCGGGGGCGCGAGTGTCAGTGCCGCAGCGCTCGTGGATCGATTCCATGTAAACCAGTCAGTAGGGTGGGCAAAGGCGCGCTCGCTCGCGCCGTGCCCACGCGGATACGCACGATGTCGGGCACGCTATCGCTTTGCCCACCCTACAGTCTGATTCGAACCTCGGAAACGCAGCTCTAGTTCGTGCCGTTTTCCTGTGGCGGGCCGGGTGCGGCGAGGGCGCCGAGATGAGCCTGCGCGGCGGCGGCCATGGCGGCGCGTTCGACGCGGTCCAGGGTGCGCCCGATCAGCACCAGGAGCGGCGTCGGCAGCGTCTCCTGCTGCAGGCGGCTCGCGATGTCGCCGAGCGTCGCCTTGACGATCTTCTCTCCGGCGCGGCCGAGCGCCGCCACCGCGACGGCGGGGGTGTCGGCACCGAGGCCGTTGGCGATCGCGTGCTGGGCGAATTCCGCGATGGTGCTGCCCGGCATGTAGACGGCGGTGGTGGCCGCGGGGTCGGCGATGCTCGCCCAGTCGAGATTGTCCGGCAGGCTGCCGTTCTCCGCATGGGCGGTCACGAACTGCACCCGGCGGGCGTCGCGGCGATGGGTCAGCGAGACGCCGAGCCGGCTCGCCGCGGCCTGGGCGGTGCTGATGCCCGGCACCACCTCGACGGAAATTCCGCCGGCGCGGCAGGCGTCGATCTCCTCGTCGGCGCGGCCGAAGATCATGGGATCGCCGCCCTTCAGGCGCACCACGTGCTTGCCGCTCCGCGCCAGCGACACCATGAGGGCGTTGATTTCCTCCTGCTTGCACGACGCCTTGTGGCCGGTCTTGCCGACCAGCATTTTCCTGGCTTCCCGCCGCGCGAATTCGAGGATTTCCGGCGCCACGAGATCATCGAACAGGATCACGTCGGCCGCATGCAAAGCGCGCACCGCGCGCAGCGTCAGCAACTCCGGATTGCCGGGGCCGGCGCCCACCAGCGTCACCCGCCCGGCGCTGGCGCAAGGTTCGGCGCGGGAGACGGCGAGCAGGGCATCGAAGTCGCGGGTCGCAGGCTCGCGATCCGGATTGGACACGGCAGTGGCGGCGAACAACTGCCAGAAGCGCCGGCGCGCAGCGAACGGCAGGTCGGTCGCCTGCACCAGCGTACGCCAGCGGCGTGCCGCCTCGGCCCAGCGCGCAAAGCCGCGCGGCAGCAGGCCTTCGATCTTGGCGCGGATCGCCTGGGCGAACACCGGCGCGGCGCCGTCGGTCGAGATGCCGATCACCAGCGGTGAGCGGTTGACGATGGCGCCGAAAATGAAATCGCACAGCCGCGGCTTGTCGATGACGTTGACGGGAATGCCGGCGCTGCGGGCCGCCGCGGCGAAGCGTTCCGCCTCGGCATCATCGGTCATGGCGCCGATCGCGACCGCGGCCCCCGCGAAATCGCCGGCCTGCCAGGCGCGGGCCGCAATCGAAATCGCGCCGTGCGGGGTGTCGGCGGCGAGCGCGCGCAGTTCTTCGCCGGGCGCATCGCAGATGACGTCCACATGGGCGCCGGCGGCCGACAGCAATTCGACTTTCCACGTCGCCGCGGCCGCATTTCCGCACACCAGCGCCCGTTTGCCTTCAAGCGACAGGAACACCGGCAGCCGCGACAGGGCGCGCATCCGCGGGCTGGTCTCGTCGGGATGGCGGAACGAGAGCGCTTTGAGACGACGTGGCATCAGTGCAACTCCCGGAAGTGCAACTCCCGGAAGGACCCGCCGATCCGGCGCAAACGCATCAGATCGGCCGGCATGGAACTCCGTTCCTTCATGCGCATCCGCGTCTCCCGCAGCGTCGCAGCCGCGTTCAATCGAGCAAACGCTGTGCCACTGCCACCGCCGGCTGTCGGAAACGGCGAAAACGGTGGTCGCCGGCACCCCACGCTGCCCCGTTGGGCAGGAACGCCGCCAGATGTTCAATTCCTAGGCAGCGCGTGCCGGGGCGCGTACCGGGCATGACCAACCGCCGATGCCCCTCCGCGGACCACCAGGGCGGCCCGGAAACTATTGCATCTATTGGCAATTCACGGCTAATTGCGGTTTGGAAATGCGCCTGCCCCCGGGATGTCTTGGCCGCCAATGCGTTTCGCGGGTCGCCGACCAGGAACGATGCCGCGACCAGGCAGCACGACAGGGCGAGAACCAACAAGGCAGGGGCAACAAGGCGAGAAACGTCAAGGAAGGTGCTTTCATGGCCAACAGAATTCGCCACATCGCCATCATCGTTCCCGACGCCGAAGAGGCCGCGAAGTTCTACGAGCAGGCCCTGGGCTTCAAGCGGGCCGGCAGCGCGCGCCGCGGCATCTACCTGTCGGACGGTGTCATCAACGTCGCGCTGCTGACCAAGGAGCACGAAAACGAGAAGCTCGGCCTTTACCATTTCGGCGTCTGGGTCGACGACCTCGACGCCTCCGAAAAGCAGGTCGTCGACGCCGGCGGCTCGTATCTCGCGGGACGGCCGACATCGCCCAATTCGTTCTACGAGGCGAAGTACCGCGATCCCAATGGCGTGGTGTTCGATCTCACCCATCACGGCTGGGCCGGCGCGGTAAAGGAAGTCGTCGCCAAGCCGTGAAGCGAGGCATGTCGCAGCCGTCGAAACGGGTCATCGTCATCGGCGCCGGGCCGGTCGGCTTGTGCCTTGCGCTCGCGCTCGCGCAGCAGGACATCGCGGTCACGCTGATCGAAGCGCTGGGCGACGACAATTTCCTGGAGCAGGTGCCGCGGGCCGGGACCAACCATCCCGCCACCCTGGAGATGTACGATCGGATCGGTCTCTACGAGAGGCTCGAGCCGCGCGGTATCGTCGCGCCGGTGTTCCATTACTGGGACCGCGCCGACAACGAACTGATCGCCGCCTTCGATCACGTTCATCTCAGGGACGACACGCGGTTTCCCTACGTCCTGCAATGCGAGCGCATCAAGATCGTCGAAGACCGCCTTCGATCACTCATCTCAAGGACGACACGCGGTTTCCCTACGTCCTGCAATGCGAGCGCATCAAGATCGTCGAAGAGGCGCTCGCGATGGCGAAGGCGCATCCCGGCATCGACCTGAGGCTGTCCTCGTCTTTCACGGGCTTCGCCCAGGGCGCGTCCGGCGTCACCGCGCGGTTCACCAATCCGGCCGGCGAGGCCGAGACGGTCGCGGGCGCCTACATCGTCGGCGCCGAGGGCGCGCGCAGCATCGTGCGCAAGGAGCTCGACATTGCGTTCGAAGGCTTCACCTATTCCGATCTCGTGCTCAACATCGAGGTCGCCTACGACTTCCGCCGCCACGGCTATGCCGAGCGCAATTACATCTCCGATCCCAAGGAGTGGTCGAACCTGTTCCACTGGAAGGGCCCGCCCGACCGCTGGCGGGTGCACTTCCCGGTCGAGCCCGGCGACGACGAAGCGGCCATCAGCCGGCCCGAGGCGCTGCAGGCGCGCCTGCAGGCGCTGCTTCCCACCGGGCGGGATTTCGAGATCGTCGGCAGCAATCTCTATACGGTGCATCAGCGCGTGGCGAAGAGGTTCCGGTCCGGGCGCGCGATCCTCGCCGGCGATGCCGCCCATGTGAACAGCCCGATCGGCGCCATGGGCATGAACAGCGGCGTCCACGACGCCTTCAATCTCGCCGACAAGCTGGTCGCGATCCTGCGCGGCGAAGCCGGCGAAGATGTCCTCGACCGCTACGAGCGCCAGCGCCGCCACGTGGCGGTCCAGCACACCCAGGCCCAGACCATCCGCAACAAGCGCCTGCTCGCCGAGACCGATCCGTCCGTGCGCAAGCGCAACCAGGACGAGTTGCGCCGCACCGCTGAGGATCCCGTGCGCGCGCGGGCGTTTCTGCTGCGGGCCTCGTTGATCGAGAGCCTGCGCGAGGCGGAGGGGATCTATGCATGCAGAGCGTAGGGTGGGCAAAGGCGCGCTCTTCGCGCCGTGCCCACGCGGTGAGGCGGCGCGTGGGCACGCTTCGCTTTGCCCACCCTACGGGCTTGATTACGGTTCGCGCCGATGCTCGCCCCGGAAACCGGCAACGTCTAAATAACCTCCTCCATCCGTACGCTGCGGCAGTCGACTTCGAACTCGAGATCGCGCACCGGCGGGCGGGCGTAGTGCCAGGTCAGGCCGGTGCGCGCGGCGCCGCGGCGGACGATCTCGTCCACCATGAAGGGATGGATGTCGCGGATGGTGTAGACCTGGGTCGCGGTGGCATCGCGCCAGCCGGCACCGAGCAGCGCCAGCCGCGCGGCGACCTCGTCCATCACATAACGCGCCTTCTCGTGCATGGCGTCGCCGCTGGTCTCGCCGAAGCGGACGATGCGCTCGCGATAGCTCGCGTCGCCTTCGCGCGCCTCGGCACGCCCGGATATCACGAAGCTCGGCGCGCCGACGGCGGCGGGCATCGTGAACGAGAACGCATGAAAGCTCGGCTCCGCCGGCGGGTCGATGTCCGGGCACACATTGCTGCGCGCGACCGGATTGACCTTGCCGTCGAACACGCCCCATTTGCGCAGCGTCATCACATAGGATTCGTTGAAGGCGCGGAAACCCTGCTCGGTGAACTGCCCGGGCGAGCGCAACTCGCAGGCGCAGAACGCGGTGAGCGGCCGGCCGGCACCCATGATGGTCTTCTCGATGCGGGCGAATCCGTCGATCAGCGGCACCGGCGAACGGAATCGGAAGCGCTTGATTTCATATCCCGTCGCCGCCGCGACGCCGCCGGAGAATTGAAAGCCGCCGGGAATGAATCGATATCCGCCCGCGGTGAAACCATCCACTGCCGCCATGCCCGTCGGTCTCCTGCACAGTGCTGAAACAATGCACGACGTCATCGCCGGGCCTGTCCCGGCGCTGACGCGTGGGTGGTGAGGCTTATTGCGCGCGGAACCGCCGGGGCGTCAAGCCGGTGCCGATCGAAGTCCCGCTCCCGTGCGCCTTCCCGGCCCAGGCAAATCCGGCTACCATGCGAGCCAACCGACGGGACGTTTGCGCGATCCCGGTCCGGGGACGAAACACCGAAAACAGGGAATACGGAGGAAACATATGAAGCACACCAACCCGAGTGCCGTCGTGATCGCATGGGTCGCCGCGGCCGCGATGGGCGCGACGGCGCTGACGGCGACCGGCGCCGCGGCGCAGACGCCGGCCCAGGCGCAGACCCGCAGCGTCCCGACCTTCGCGGTCGATCCCGCCTGGCCGAAAGTGCCGCCGCAATGGAAGCTCGGCGACGTCTCCAGCATGACGAGCGACGCCCAGGGCAACATCTGGGTGCTGCACCGCCCGCGCACGCTCAAGGGCGACGACTTCGCCAAGGCGGCGCCGCCGGTCATGGTGTTCGACCAGGCCGGAAACTACGTCAAGTCCTGGGGCGGCGAGGGCGCCGGCTACGACTGGCCGCAGCGCGAGCACGGCATCTATATCGATGCCAAGGGCTTCGTCTGGCTGGGCGGCAACAACTGCCCGGCCAACGGTTTGGAAAAGCTCAAGCCGGTCGCCGACGACGCGCTCCTGAAGTTCACCCAGGACGGCAAGTTCGTCATGCAGATCGGCCACAGCAACCAGAGCAAAGGCAATGCGGATACGGCGAACGTGCACCGCGCCGCCGACGTGCAGGTCTATCCGCCGACCAACGAATTGTTCGTCGCGGACGGCTACGGCAATCATCGCGTGATCGTGTTCGATGCCGACACCGGCGCGTTCAAGCGCATGTGGGGCGCCTTCGGCAACAAGCCGGAGGACGACGATCATTGCGAGATCGTCCGCAAGACCAACTTCGATCCGCCGGGCCCGCCGCAATTGAGCGTCGTGCACTCGATTCGCGTCGCCCATGACGGACTGGTCTACGTGGCCGACCGGGAAAACCATCGCGTCCAGATGTTCTCCAACGACGGCAAGTTCATCAAGCAGCATCTCAATGGCGCCGCGCCGTTCGCAAACAGCGTCGCATTGTCGAACGATCCGGAGCAGCAATTCCTCTATGTCGGCGCCGGCAAGGAGATCGCGATCCTCGACCGCAAGTCGCTCGACCCGGTCGGAGCGATCAAGATGCCCGGCCTGATCGGCGGCGGCCACCTGATCACGACGGACGCGAAGGGCAACATCTACGTCGCCGCGACCGGACAGGGCCTGCAGAAGCTGACGTTCCAGGGCATGTCGGCCTCCGCGGCGAAGTGATCGCGGGGGCATCGTCTCCGCGAACGCAAAACAAGCGTCGTCGTGGCCGGGCTCGTCCCGGCCACCTCGATTCTCGAGGCCACGGCGTCGGCCAGCGGACCGGGGCGGTGGCGTCGGTCATTCCGGGGCGCGCGTCTCCTTCGCGCGAACCCGGAATCCAGTCGGAGACGCGTGTGTCGAGGCCGACTGGATTCCGGGTTCGGTGCTGCGCACCGCCCCGGAATGACCGAGTAAATGTCGGGCTGCGTCTGCAGCACCCCCTCAATCCCATTGCGGTGCGAAGGCGGGATTGGCGACCCGGCCGTCGGGCCGCTTGAGCGTGGCGATGCGCTCCATCTCGTCGGCGGTGAGCCGGAAGTCGAACACGTCGAGATTCTCCGCGATGCGCGCGGGGTTGGAGGAGCGCGGGATCGGCGCCACGATCTCCTGCTGGACCAGCCAGCGCAGCGCGATCTGGGCGAGCGTTTTCTTGCGCTCATGGGCGATCTCGCCGAGCACGGCATCGCCCATCAGGTGGCCGCGGGCGAGGGGGCAATGGGCGGTGAGCACCATGCCGTGTCGCCGCAGCGCCGCGAGCATCCGGGTCTGGTCGAGATAGGGATGGCACTCGACCTGGTTGGTGACCAGCGGCTCCGGGCAAGCACGTATCGCCTGTTCCAGCAGCTCGATGGTGAAATTGGCGACGCCGATGTGGCGCGTGAGGCCGGCGCGCTTCGCCGCGGCGAGCGGGCCGATGCAGTCGGCGACCGCCATCTTCGGGTTCGGCCAATGGATCAGCAGGAGGTCGACGTAATCGACCTGCAACTCGCCGAGGCTGGTCTCCACCGAGCGGGCGAAGTCGGCGGGACGCAGGTTCTCATGGGAGACCTTGGTGGTCACGAAGATCTCCTCGCGCGGCACGCCGGCGGCGCGGATGCCGTCGCCGACGCCGCGCTCGGTGCCGTATCTGCGCGCCGTGTCGAGGTGGCGATAGCCGAGCCGCAACGCGATCGCGACCAGCTCCGCGGCCTCCTTGCCGAGGCCCGATGTGCCGAAGCCCATCACCGGAATCTCGGCGCCGTTCGCTGAAACGGTGGCGGGAGTGCTCATGTCGGCCTGCCTGCCCGCCCGCGTTTCACGCCGTGACGGCGGTGGCGTCGAATTCGGGATG
This sequence comes from uncultured Alphaproteobacteria bacterium, assembly GCA_963746235.1. Classification (GTDB taxonomy): domain Bacteria; phylum Pseudomonadota; class Alphaproteobacteria; order Rhizobiales; family Xanthobacteraceae; genus JAJPKK01. The sequence continues at coordinate 6,005 of CAVVCE010000121.1, read as the reverse complement.
CCGGGCGCGGAACTGGTCGAGCCAGCCCACCAGCACCGGGAACTCCGGGCGCCAATCGACCTGCTTTCGGAAGTCGAGATAGCCGAGCATGCAGGCCGCGGTGATGGTGCCGACATCGAACCGGGCCGCATCGGGCGGCTGCTTGGCGAACGACGCCAAGCCGCGGACGACCTTGCCGCGCTGATAGTCGAGCCATGGCTCGTGGTGGAGCGCCGCCGGCCGGTGGCGGGCCTCGTAGACGATCAGGATGCAGGCATCCATGACGCCGTCGCACATGCGCCTGCAGCGTCAGGGTCTCGATCCGCTCCGGCCATGCGGCCGGGATGAGCTTGCCGCCGCCGGCGACATGATCGAGATATTCCAGGATGACGCGGCTGTCGAACACCGGCTTGCCGTCGTCGGTGACCAGCGTCGGAATCTTGCCGAGCGGATTGTCGCGGCGCAGCGGGTCGGCGGCGTCCATCGGATCGGCCTTGACCGTTTCGATGCGGTCCCACAATCCGAGGCGGGAAATCGCCATGCGGACCTTGCGGCCGAAGGGCGACAGGGGCGTAACGCGAAGCAGCACGGGAGACCTCCACAGGTTGTCAGTCGGGTTGTCGATGCGGTCGTCAGCTCATTTCCATTGTGTGAGGGCGGGCCGGCTTGCCGCGCATGGCGCGCCAGATGCGCTCCGGCGTCGCCGGCATCTCCACGTGGCGCACGCCGTAATCGCGCAGCGCATCGACCACCGCATTGACCACGACGGCGAGCGCCGGCGTGGTGCCGCCTTCGCCGGCCGGCCGGATGCCGAGCGGATGGCCCGGCATCGGCACCTCGCTGATGCCGGTGTCGAAGAACGGGAACACGTCGGCGCGCGGCATCGCGTAATCCATGAACGAGGCCGACAGGAGCTGCCCGGTGCGGGCGTCGTAGAAGCACTGCTCCAGCAGCGCCTGGCCGACGCCCTGCACGATGCCGCCATGGGTCTGCCCGTCGATGATCATCGGATTGACCGCGCGGCCGACATCGTCGACGGCGGAATACTTGATGATCTCGAGGGTGCCGAGGTCGGGGTCGATCTCGACCTCGCAGACATGGGAGCCGAACGGAAACGCCGCCTGCGGGATCACCTCGTCGCAAATGGCCGCAAGCGGGCCGCGCAATTCCTCCGGCAGGTCGGTGCGCCGCAAGGTCGCCTCCGCGACCTCGAACAGGCCGATCGACTGATCGGCGCCGTCGACGCTGAAGCGGCCGGCGGCGAAGGTGATCGCCTCGGGCTTCGACTGCAGCAGCAGCGCCGCGACCCGCTTGCCCTTGGCGATGATCTCGTTGCGTCGCCTTCCACATGATCTGGCTCGCGAGCCGCATGCCGCGGCCGGAATGGGCGCCGCCGCCGAACACCAGGACATCGCTGTCATGGGTGATGAAGCGGACGTTGTCGATGGGGACGTCGAGCCACTCGTTCACCAGCTGGGCGAAGCTCGTCTCGTGGCCTTGTCCCTGCGAGCTGGTGCCGATCACCACGTCGACCCAGCCGTCGGGATGCACCGTCATCTCGGTGCGCTCGCGGGCGACGCCGGTCGCGGTGTCGAGATAATTGGCGACGCCGATGCCGCGCAGCTTGCCGCGGGCGCGGGCGGCGGCGCGCCGCGCCGCAAAGCCGTCCCAGTCGCCCATGCGCAGCACCCAATCCAAGGTGTGGCGATAGTCGCCGCTGTCGTAGATCATGCCGAACGCGTTCGTGTAGGGAAACTCCGATGCTGGCGACGAGATTGCGGCGCCGGATCTCGACGCGGTCGAAGCCGTGCTCGCGGCAGGCGAGGTCGATCAGCCGCTCCATCACATACATGACTTCGGGGCGGCCGGCGCTGCGATAGGGGCGGGTGGGCGAGGTGTTGCTGACGACGGCGCGGGCGCGGAAATGCGCGACCGGTATCCGGTAGATGGTCGTCATGATCTCGACGCCCTTTTGCAGCGGCGAGTAGTTGGTGGTGTGGCCGCCGGCATTGCTGATGTTGGAGCCGCGCATGGCCAGGAAATTTCCTCGGCGGTCGAGCGCGAGCTCGGCGGTCACGGCGAGGTCGCGGGCCTGGTAGTCGCACAGGAAAGCCTCGTGGCGGTCGCCGGTCCATTTGACCGGCATGCGCGAGACGGCGCGACGCCCAGGCGACGAGGGCGAACTCCGCATAGATCATGCCGCGGGTGCCGAAATTGCCGCCGACCTCGCGCATGATGACGCGCACCGCATCCGTCGGCACCGCGAGAATGGTGGCGAGATCGTCCTTGAGCCGCCACACCCCGCCGCTGCCGGCATAGAGCGTGGTGCGCCCGGTGTCGGGATCGAATGTCGGCGACCGCGGCGCGCGGCTCCATCGGCACGCCGGTGATGCGCTGCACCCAGGTGTCGAACTTGACCACATGGGCGGCGCGGGCGAACGCGGCCGCGGTCGCCGGCGGCGTCGCCGAGTTCGCCGTCGACCACGACGTTGGATCCCGCTTCTCGAACAGGCGCCGGCGCATCGGGCGTGGCCGCCTCGCGCGTGTCGGTCACTGCCGGCAACACGTCGTAGTCGATCTCGACCAGCTCGGCCGCCGTCCTTGGCGGCGGCGACGGTATGTGCCACCACCATGGCGACGGCCTCGCCGACGAAGCGGACCTTGTCGGGCGGCAGCGGATAATGCGGCGCGGTGAAGGTCTTGAAGCCCTCGCGCCCCTTGAGCGCGACTTCCGCCGGATGCTGCGACCACACCTTGTGGGGGATCGGCTTCAGCCCGTCGGCGATGAGGTCGCGGCCGGTGAGCACGGCGAGCACGCCGGGCGCCGCCATCGCCGCGCGCGTGTCGATGCCGCGGATGCGCGCGTGGGCATGGGGCGAGCGCACCATGACCGCATAGACCTGGCCCGGCAGGTTCACGTCGTCGGCATAGCTGCCGTTGCCGGTGACGAGCCGCAGGTCTTCGCGGCGGCGGACCGGCTGTCCGATATGGGAGCTGGTGGGTTTCTCGTTCATGGTCTGGTCTTTTCGTTCGGCGCGATCATTGCGGGGAGCCTGCCGCCTGGGCGACGGCGCGCTTCGCCATCACGGCGATGGCGTGGGCGCGGTATTCGGCGCTGGCGTGGATGTCGGTGTTGAGGCCGTTCTCGGGACGACGAGGCCGTCGAGCGCCTCGGGCGTGAAGCGACTTCGTCAGCCGCGCCTCCGCCTCTGTCAGGCGGAACACGCAAGGGCCGGCGCCGGTCACGGCGACGCGCGACCTGCCGTCTGCGCTCCGGGCGACGAACACGCCGACGATGGCGAAGCGCGAGGCCGGATTCGGAAACTTGATGTAGCCGGCCTTGTCCGGGATCGGGTAGCGCACGGCGGTGATGATCTCGCCGGGCTCGCGAGCGCGGTCTCGAACAGGCCCTGGAAGAAATCGTCCGCCGCGATGCTGCGCCGGTTGGTGACGATGGTGGCGCCGAGCCCGAGCGACGGCCGACGGATAATCCGCGGCCGGGTCGGCTGTTGGCGATCGACCCGCCGATGGTGCCGCGGTTGCGCACCAGCGGGTCCCCGATGCCTTCGGCGAGGATGGCGAGCGCCGGGATCGCCGCCTTGACCTCGTCGCGAGGCGGCGACATCGACGTGGCGGGTCATGGCGCCGATGACGAGCGCGTTGCCTCGCGGCGGATGCCCGCGAGCTCGGCGATGCCGGCGAGGTCGACGAGGTCGGAATGCTGCGACAGGCGCTGCTTCAAGGTCGGCAGCAGGCTCATGCCGCCGGCCAGCACCTTGGGGTCTTCGCTCGACCCTGGTAGCCAGCTTCGAGGCCTCGTCGAGGCTTGCCGGCCGATGATAGTTGAAATCATACATGCGCTCGTGCCCCTCGGCGGCTTCGTGACAGTGTCACATCCCCTTCATGGCAGCGGCGCCGGCCGATCGCCTTGACGATGTTGTGGTAGCCGGTGCAGCGGCAGAGATTGCCTTCGAGCTGCTTGCGCACGGTCGCGCTCGTCGAGCTCGTGGCCTTGACGCCGCACCATGTCGATCGCGCTCATCACCATGCCGGGCGTGCAGAAGCCGCATTGCAGGCCGTGGTGCTCGCGGAACGCCTCCTGCATCGGATGCAGCTGTCTCGCCGGCCGCGAGGCCTTCGATGGTCGTGACGTTCGCGCCGTCGACCTGCACCGCGAGCATGGTGCAGGACTTCACCGCCGGCCGTCGACATGGACGACGCAGGCGCCGCACTGGCTGGTGTCGCAGCCGACATGGGTGCCGGTCAGGCCCAGATGCTCGCGCAGGAACTGGACCAGCAGCGTGCGCCCCTCCACCTCGCCGGGACCGGTTTGCCGTTCACCGTCATGGTAACGACGGGCATGCTTTCAACTCCGTGAAGATTTACAAAATGTAGGGTGGGCAAAGCGAAGCGTGCCCACGTGTTTGGAACGAAGGACGCGGGCAAGGCGCAAGCGCCTTTGCCCACCCCACGAAGCACTCTCTCTAGGCGCCCTTGATGTTGAACAGCCGGGCCGCGGTGTTGCCCGCGATGGCGGCGCGCTCGGCATCGCTGAGGATGAGCGCGTTGACGATGTTCATCGGTTCGAAGTCGCCGATCGGGAACGGATAGTCGGTGCCGAGCACGACCTTGTCCACGCCGGCCATGGCGCAGACGAGCCGCAGCGCGTTGACGTCGAACACCACCGTATCGAAATAGAGCTGGCGGAAGCTCTCGGTCGGGTCGGCGGGGCCGGCCGGATGGGCGGCGTGCGCCTTGGCGAGCCGTCCGAGCACCATCGGCAGCGCGGCGCCGCCATGGGAGAGCACGAGGGTCGCGTCGTGGTACTTGAGGAGGTGGCCCGAATGCATGAGCCGCGCAATCGCGACGGAGGTGTCGGTGACGCGTCCCGAGCGCGTTGACGAGGCCGTAGGCGCGCAGGCGCTCGTCGTCGCAGCCGTACATCGGGTGGATGAACAGGGTCGCCTTGCGGGCATGCGCGACCTCCCAGAACGGCGTCAGGTCGGGATCGTCCAGCACCCCGCCCAGTCCCTTCGGCTGGGTGCCGATCATCGCGCCGTGGAAACCGGCGGCGAGCGCTTCCTCCAGCACCGCGGCGGCGTGCTTCGCCGCTCTGCATCGGCACGGTCGCGAGCGGCACCAGGGCTCCGAGCGCCTTCACGCCGGACAACAGATGCTCGTTGTAGAAGCGGCTCCAGTCCGCGCCCTCGTCGGCGGGCAGTTCATAGCCGAAGCTGTCGAGCCAGCCGCCGACCACCTGCCGGTCGATGTCCTGCGACGCGAGCCAGGCACGGCGCTTCTCGAGATCGCTCAACAGCGGCATGATCGGACGGGTCATCTCCGCGCCGGCGAAGGAGAAGCACAGGTTGCCCTTCTCTTCCTTGGTCTTGAGCGAGGGAAACAGGCGTTTCTGCGCCTTGACGTCCGCGAGGAGCGACGGCGGCACGAAATGGGCATGGGAATCGATGATCAAGTCACGGTCTCCTGGTAGGTCCTCTGGGCGCTGCACGCGACCTTGCGGGGTGGGGGAAAGGGCTTCGCATCAGGCGGCCAGCGAGCGCCGGATGTTCGCCCGCACCTCGTCGCGGTCGCGCTCCGTCATACCAGCGTGAAGCCGCGTCTCATAGGCGATCCGCGCCGGCCGTTCGAACACCATGAGGCGGCCGCCGAGCGCGAGCGCCTCCTCGATCGAATGGGTGATGAAGATCGCCGTCGCGCCGGTTTCGCCGATGAGGGCGCGGAACTCGTCCCGCAGGGTGTTTCCGGTGTGCTCGTCGAGCGCCGAGAACGGCTCGTCGCAGAGCAGGATCTCCGGCCGGGTCGCGAAGGCGCGCGCGATCGAAACGCGCTGGCGCATGCCGCCCGACAGCGCATGGGGAAACTCGTGCTCGTGGCCGGCGAGGCCGAGCCGGTCGAGCCAGGACCGGACGATCTCGGCGCGCTTGGCCGTGTCGACCTTGTTGAGTTCGAGGCCGAGCGCGACGTTCTCGAAGGCGGTGCGCCACGGCATCAGGCGGTCGTTCTGG
>CAVVCE010000120.1:0-15412 GCA_963746235.1 uncultured Alphaproteobacteria bacterium | reverse complement strand
ACCCGCCTGCGCAAGACGCCGACCATCGCGCTCTCCGGCGGCGAGCGACGCCGCGTCGAGATCGCCCGCGCCCTGGCGACGCGGCCCAATTACATGTTGCTGGACGAGCCCTTTGCGGGCATCGACCCGATCGCCGTCGGCGACATCCAGACGCTGGTGCGCCACCTCACCCAGCGCGGCATCGGCGTGCTGATCACCGATCACAATGTCCGCGAGACGCTGGGCCTCACCGACCGCGCCTACATCATCTATTCCGGCGAAGTGCTGATGGAGGGCGACCCCGACGACATCGTCAACAATCCCGATGTCCGGCGCCTGTACCTCGGCGAGGAATTCCGGATGTAGGTGGACGATCCGAATTTCGAATTTCGAATTTCGACATTCGGTATCTCGGTATTCAGTCCCCAAATGTCGCAACTGGGCGGCCAAGCGGCGTGTGTGAGCGGCGTTCAGCGCCGCCCATGGCGCCAACCCGATCCGGCCGTAAGCCCCCGATCCCGCTTCGGAATGGCGCCCCGCGGAGGGGCCACGCTGCCATTTTAAGCCTTGCCGAGAGTTTTGGTATACAGGTGCGCCAGAACCGGATAGGCAAGAAATGGACCAACCCTTTTGTGGCGGACGTGGTTGCGGCGGACATAGTTGCGGACATGGCGCTCTTTCAAAAACTTCTGATCCGTCAAAGCCAGGCTCTGGTGATGACGCCGCAGCTCATGCAGGCGATCAAGCTGCTGCAGTTGTCGCACCTCGACCTCGCCGCCTATGTGGATGGCGAGTTGGAAAAAAACCCGCTGCTGGAGCGGCCGGCGGAGGAAGAGCCGGTCCGCGGCGAGGTGGAACCCGTCCACGAGGCACCAGGCACCGACGAGGAACCGCGCAACGGCGATTGGATGGAGGACCGTCTGGAGACCAGCCGCGAGACCATCGAACAGCGGCTCGACACCGGCCTCGAAAATGTGTTTCCCGACGAGAGCCCGGCCGGGCCGGCGCGCCAGGCTCAATCGGAACCTGCCGCCTATTCGGAATGGGCCGGTGTCGGTTCCGGCGGTCGCGCCGACGGCGACTACAATCTCGAGGCCTTCGTCTCCGAGGAGACGTCGCTCGCCGGCCATCTCGCCGAGCAGGTGGCGCTCGCCTTCGCCGATCCGGTCGACCGCATGATCGCCCAGTACCTGGTCGATCTCGTCGATGAGGCCGGCTACCTCTCCGGCGACTTGGCGGAGGCCGCCGACAAGCTCGGGGCGCCGCCGTCGCGGGTCGAGGCGGTGCTGACGCAGTTGCAGGCCCTCGATCCGCCGGGGGTATGCGCGCGCAATCTGACCGAGTGCCTCGCCATCCAATTGCGCGAGCTCGATCGGCTCGATCCCGCGATGGCGGCGCTGCTCGACCATCTGGAGCTCCTGGCCAAGCGCGACTTTGCCGCGTTGCGGAAAATCTGCGGCGTCGACGAGGAAGATCTCGTGGAGATGATCGCCGAGATCAAGCATCTCAATCCCAAGCCGGGGCTCGCGTTTGCGTCCGGGGTGGTGCAGCCGATCGTGCCCGATGTGTTCGTGCGCCAGGGCGCCGACGGCGCTTGGCTGGTCGAGCTCAACCACGACACGCTGCCGCGGGTGCTGGTCAACCAGATCGTACTACGCGAAGGTTTCGAAGACCGCCCGCAAGGACAATGAGAAGTCCTATCTCGCGGAGTGCCTGCAGACCGCCACCTGGCTGGTGCGCGCGCTCGACCAGCGTGCCAAGACCATCCTCAAGGTAGCGAGCGAAATCGTGCGCCAGCAGGACGGCTTCCTCGCCTATGGCGTGCAGCACCTGCGGCCGCTCAATCTCAAGACCATCGCCGACGCCATCGAGATGCACGAGTTGACGGTGTCGCGCGTGACCGCCAACAAATACATGGCGACCAGCCGCGGCACTTTCGAGATGAAGTTCTTCTTCACCGCGTCGATCGCCGCGACCAATGGCGGCGAGGCGCATTCGGCCGAAGCGGTGCGCCACCGCATCAAGCAGCTCATCGACGCCGAGGCGGCCGACGACATCCTGTCCGACGACACCATCGTCGCGAAGCTGCGCGAAGCCGGCATCGACATCGCCCGCCGCACCGTCGCCAAATACCGCGAAGCCATGCGGATCGCATCTTCGGTGCAGCGGCGCCGCGACAAGAGCGTGAGCAACGGCGCTGGCTGAGACGGCTTAGGGCTGATCGCTTGGAACAATGCGCGTCATTCCGGGGCGCGCGGAGCGCGAACCCGGAATCCAGGCGGAGGCGCCTCGAAACTCCGTGCCTCGAAACTCCTGGGTTCCGGGTTCGCGCAAGGGCGCGCCCCGGAATGACGGATGCGAGGTTTACAGCAGCGCAGCGATCCCCAATTCCTGCGCCAGCGCATCGAGGTTCTTGCGCAGCGCCGGCGGGATCGGGATGCCGTTGGCGAGACGCGGGCGCAGCGCCGCGATGCCGGCAGGCCACGCCGTTCCGGTCAAGCCTGCGGTAGACAATTCGGCCGAGATCGAGGAATGTCGCGCCCGCCGGGTGGTTCTTGCAGTCGGGATGGGCTTCGAGAAAGTCATCGTTCGGGAGAAGGAAATGCCGTTTCCACGGGCCTCCAAGGCCCTCAGCCGTTTTACCGTGCTCGATTTGACCCGGGTCCGCTCCGGCCCCACCTGCGTGCGTCAGCTCGCCGATTGGGGCGCGAACGTCATCAAGATCGAAACGCCCGCCGCCCTGGATACCGGCGAGCCGTTGGGCGGCCCCCGGGACGGCCCGGATTTCATGAACCTGCATCGCAACAAGCGCAGCATCACGCTCAACCTCAAGGCGCCCGAGGGCGTCGCCGCCCTCAAGAAAATGGTCAAGAAGGCCGACGTGGTGGTCGAGAACTTCCGGCCCGACGTCAAGGAACGGCTGGGGATCGACTACAAGGTGCTGCGCAAGGTCAATCCGCGGATCATCTTTGCGAGCATTTCCGGCTTCGGCCAGACCGGTCCCTATGCGGAGCGCCCCGGCTTCGACCAGATCGCCCAGGGCATGGGCGGGCTGATGTCGATCACCGGCATCCCCGGACAGGGGCCGGTGCGGGTCGGCATCCCGATCGCCGACCTGACCGCCGGGCTGTTCTGCGCCATGGGCATCCTGATCGCGCTGCTGGAGCGCGAGACCTCCGGCAAGGGCCAGGAAGTCGAGACCTCGCTGCTCCAGGCACAGATATTCATGCTCGATTTCCAGGCGGCGCGCTGGCTGGTCAAGAGCGAGGTGGCCAAGCAAGCCGGCAACAATCATCCCACCAGCATTCCGACCGGCGTGTTCAAGACCGCGGACGGCTACATCAACATCGCCTCCGCCGGGCAGAAGATCTGGGAACGCTTCTGCCAGGCGCTGGGCGCGCCGGAATGGATCGCGCGGCCGGAATATGCCAGCACCGCCAACCGCTCCAAGAACCGCGACGCGCTCAACGCCGAGATCGACGTGTATACCGCCAAGCGCACCAGCGCCGACTGGGTCGAGCGCTTCAACAAGGCGGGCGTTCCCAGTCGGGCCGATCTACGCGATCGACCAGATGTTCGCCGACCCGCAGGTCAAGCATCTGGGGATCGCCCAGCCGGTCAAGACCAAGGACAAGAAGGGCATGACCCTGGTCGGCCAGCCGGTGTCGCTGTCGCGCACGCCGAGCCGCCTGGTGGCGCCGCCGCCCGGCCTCGGCGAGCACACCGACAGCGGTGCTCAAGGAGTTCGGATTCAGCGCCAAGGAGATCGCCAAGCTGCGCGAGGCCCAGGCGATCTGATCCGGCGGATCTGACACCGTGCGATCTGATCCTTTCCGGTCAGGCTTTTTGTCACTACACAGGTTTCGATGAGACCGAGGCAATTCGCAAGCGTGGGCAAAGGCGGCCGAGGCACCACAGGTTCGGCACGGCACCGGTTCCGCCGTGCCCGCGCGATGAAGGCGGCCGCATGGGCATGGCGGAATGCGCACCTTGCCGAAGCAGCGACGCCTCGGCCGCCTTTGCCCACCCTACACGATGCCTGAACGAGGACGAGACGAGATGACGACGCAAATGGACAAGATGCTCTCGCGCAAGGAGGGCCGTGTCGGCTATGTGATCTTCAACAATCCCGAGCGCCACAACGCCGTCTCGCTGGAAATGTGGGAGGCGACGGCGCAGATCCTGGAGGATTTCGGCAAGGACGACGAGGTGCGTGTCGTCGTGCTCACCGGCGCCGGCGGCAAGGCCTTCGTGTCCGGCGCCGATATCTCGAAATTCGAGGACGAGCGCTCCAACGAGGAAGCCATTGCCCGCTACAACAAGACCGTCGAACGCGCCAATGCGGCGATCTACGACTATCCCAAGCCGACCATCGCCATGATCCGCGGCTATTGCATCGGCGGCGGCGTCGGATTGTCGCTGTGCTGCGACCTGCGCATCTGCTCCGACAATTCCCGCTTCGCCGTTCCCGCCGCCAAGCTCGGACTCGGCTATGGCTATCCCGGGCTCAAGAAGCTGGTCGACGTGGTCGGGCCGTCCTTCGCCAAGGAGATCTTCTACACCGCACGTCAGTTCGATGCCGAAGAGGCCCGCATCATGGGCCTCGTCAACCGCGTCGTCCCGGCCGACGAACTCGAGGGCTATGTGAAGAAATATGCCGAGATGATCGGCGACAACGCCCCGCTCACCATCGCGACCACGAAATTCACCATCGGCCAGGTGGTGAAGGAGGATGCCCAGCGCGACCTCGCCAAGTCTGCCGCCATGGTCAAGCACTGCTTCGAAAGCAAGGACTACGTCGAGGGCCGCCGCGCCTTCATGGAAAAGCGCAAGCCGGTGTTCACCGGGACGTGAGTGCAATCACGTGATCGCAACAAGTTCGTTGCACGAGACGACAGGCGTACCTCTCCCCGCCTGCGGGCAGAGGTCGGCGCGCATTTGCGCGCCGGGTGAGGTGACCATCTGCCGCGAGAATCTGAGCAGTGGCCTTCTGTGCTCAGACATCGTGGAAAGGCCCCACGCCGACCCTCTCCCCGCAGGCGGCGGAGGGAGCAGAGCCGCGAACGGAGGAAATCGGGTGGCGTCGGTTGAATTGCGGAACCTGACCAAGCGCTACGACGCGGTGGCGGTGGTCGACGATGTCTCGCTGCGCATCGACCATGGGCTGCTGGTCTGCCTGCTCGGACCGTCCGGTTGCGGCAAGACGACGACGTTGCGCCTGATCGCCGGCTTCGTGGAGCCGTCGGCGGGCGAGATCGCGGTGGGCGACCGGGTGGTCTCGTCGCCGGCGCGCACGCTGCCGCCGGAAGCGCGCAAGATGTCGATGATCTTCCAGAGCTACGCGTTATGGCCGCACATGACGGTCGCCGAGAACGTCGCCTACGGCCTGACGCTGCGCAAGCTGCCGCGCGCCGAGATCGCCGCCAAGGTGGCAGGCATTCTCGCCACCACCAAGCTCGCCGGCCTGGCTTCGCGCTATCCCGGCGAACTCTCCGGCGGGCAGCAGCAGCGGGTCGCGCTGGCCCGCGCGCTCGTCGTCGAGCCGGAAACCCTGCTGCTCGACGAGCCGCTGTCCAATCTCGACGCCAATCTGCGCGAGGAGATGCGGTTCGAGGTACGCCGCCTGCACGACGAATACCGCTATACGACGGTCTACGTGACCCACGACCAGTCCGAGGCCATGACCACCGCCGACCTGATCGCGGTCATGAACGGCGGGCGGATCGAGCAGCTCGGCCCGCCGGAAGAGATTTATGCGCGGCCGCGCTCCGAATTCGTCGCCCGCTTCATCGGCGCGAGCAACATCCTCAAGGGCAAGGCGCTCGACGCCGGCATGTCGCGATCGCCGGGGCCGCCGTCGCCTGCAGCGGCGGCGCCGCGCTGGTGCCGGGCGCCGACGTCGCGCTTTCGATCCGCCAGCACGAAATCGGCATCGGCCCTGCGGCCGAGGCCGCCGTGCGGAGACGGGCCTGCGCGAAAATGTCATCCCTGCCGTGGTGGCGCGCAACGTGTTTCTCGGCAACAGTCGCGATTATGCTGGCGGAGATCGGCGACGGAACCGTGCTTCGCATCGTCACCGCGCCGGAACACAACATCGCGCAGGGCAGCCGGGTCTGGCTGCAGCCTTCCGGCAGATCGCTGCCGCGTGCTGGAGCGCTGAGCCCGGCACCGGCGCCGATCGCGTTCGACGCACAACAGGAGGAAACGCATGTCAGCGGGACAATTCTCACGGCGCGACATGCTCAAGGCATCGGGCGCGGCCGCCGCCATGACCGTGTTCGCCACTCCGCTGCGCGCCGCCGCGCCGGAGCCGACGGCGATCACGCCGGCCCTGATCGACGCCGCCACCAAGGAAGGCAAGGTCGTCTACTACACGTCGATCGACCTGCCGGTGTCGGAAAAGATCGCCAAGGCGTTCGAGGCGAAATATCCCGGCATCTCGGTCCGCGTCGAGCGCACCGGCGCCGAGCGGGTGTTCCAGCGCGTCGGCCAGGAATATGCGAGCAACATCCACGCGGTCGACGTGGTCAATTCCTCCGACGCCTCGCATTTCATCGTCTGGAAGCGCGACGGCCTGCTGGCGCCCTTCGTGCCGGAGGACGTCGCGAAGTATTATGCCGGCCGAACAGAAGGACCCGGACGGCCAGTTCGCGAGCTTCCGCGTCTGCCTGAGCGCCATCGGCTACAACACGAATCTGGTGAAGGCGGAAGACGCGCCGAAGAGCTTCGCCGACCTGCTCGATCCGAAATGGGCGGGCAAGATCGTCAAGGCCCATCCGGGCTACAGCGGCACCATCATGACCGCCACCTTCGAGATGGCGCGCGACCTCGGCTGGGACTATTTCGAGAAGCTCGCCAAGCAGCGCGTGATGCAGGTGCAGTCCGCCGTCCGATCCGCCCAAGAAGATCGCGCTCGGCGAGCGCGCGATCATGGCCGACGGCAACGACTACGTCCTGATCCAGCGTCAAGGAATCCGGCAGCCCGGTGGAGCTCGTCTACCCGACCGAGGGCACGCCGCAGATCGTCGGGCCGAACGGCGTCTTCAAGGCGGCGCCCAATCCCAATGCGGCACGGCTGTTCCAGGCTTCTGCTTCACCGCCGAATGCCAGCAGCTCGTGATCGATATCGCCGGCATGCACTCGTTCCATCCGCTGGTGAAGGAGAAGCCGGGCCGCAAGCCGTTCCGCGACATCAAGTTGATGAAGGAGGATGCGGCCGGCGGTGGAAAAGAACGCCGAGGAGATCAAGGCGCACTACACCAAGCTCTTCCGGGTGTGAGTTTTGACCCTCGCCGTTCCCGCGCCGGCGCCGCGCCTGCCGTTTCGATTTGACCTGTCGTGGCCGATCCTGATCGGCTTTGCGGCGGCGCTGTGCATGCTGATCCTGCTGCCGCTGTCGTGGCTCGTCTATTACAGCCTTCACGACCGCGCCGGCGGCTTCACCCTCGCCAACTTCGTCCAGCTCTTCACCGATCCGACCTTCCTCGATCCGCTGATCACCACGCTCATCCTGGCGACCAGCTCGGCGGTGATCTGCTGCGTGGTCGCGGCGCCGATGGGCTGGCTGGTGGCGCGCACCGACATGCCGCTGCGCCGGACCGTGCGCGCGCTGGTGATGGCATCCTTCGTCACGCCGCCGTTTCTCGGCGCCATCGCCTGGGAGCTGTTGGCGGCGCCCAACAGCGGCCTCCTCAACCAGGCCTTCCGCGCCGTCACCGGCGCGGAGCAGGACGAGTATCTCTTCAACATCTACACGCTGCCCGGGCTGATCTTCGTCATCGCCTGCTACACCTTTCCCTATGTGTTCGTGCTGGTCGCCAATGCGCTCGACCGCATTCCCGGCGACCTCGAGGACGCCTCCTCGATCCTCGGCGGCAGCGCCTGGACCACGGCGCGCCGGGTCACCGTGCCGCTCGCCATGCCGGCGCTGCTGGCCGGCGCGCTGATCGCGTTCCTCCAGGCGATGACGCTGTTCGGCTCGCCGGCGATCCTGGCATTGCCGGCGGGCTTCCACACCATGACCACCAAGATCTGGAGCCTGTTCCAGTATCCGCCCAAGCCGGAGCTCGCCGCGGCGGCATCGCTGCCGCTGCTGGTGCTCACCATCCTGCTGCTGCGCGCGGAGAATTTCGTTCTCGGGCGGCGCGGCTATTCGGTGGTCGGCGGCCGGCAGGGCAATCCGCGGCTGGTCGCGCTCGGGCGCTGGAAGTGGGTCGCGCTCGGCGTCGACCTTCATCGTGCTGCTCAATCCGGTGTTCCTGCCCTATGGCGCGCTGCTCAACGCGGCGTTCTCGCCGGTGGCGTCGCAGTTCGTGTCGCTCGGCACGCTCACGCTGCACAATGTCGAGTTCGTGTTCTTCGAGCTGTCGGCGACCAAGCTCGCCTTCGAGAACACGCTGATCCTGTGCACCGCCGCCGCCACCATCGGCACCGTCATGGCGGTGGTGATCGCCTACATGACGGCGCGCAAGGCGATCGCGTGGCACAAGGCGCTCGGCTTCCTCGCCACCGCGCCGGTCGCGGTGCCCGGCATCGTGCTCGGCGTCGGGCTGTTCCTGAGCTACACGCGGCCGCCCTTCGTGCTCTACGGCACGTTGTGGATTTTGCTGATCGCGTTCGTCACCATCGCGTTGCCGTCGGCCTATCAGCAGCTCTATTCGGCGTTCCGGGTGGTCAATCCCGATCTCGAGGAGGCGAGCCGCATCCTCGGCGCGACCCGGCTCGGCACCCTCGCCCGCATCACCGCGCCGCTGCTGCGCACCAGCGTGATCGCGACCTGGTGCTTCATCTTCGTCGGCGTCATCCGCGAGTTGTCGGCGGCGATCATGCTGTTCACCTCGCAGACCAAGGTGATCTCGGTGCTGATCTTCGATCTCAACGAAAGCGGCGATCTCGGCGCCATCGCGGTGCTGGGCCTGATCATGCTCATCGTCACCTTCACCGTCGTCGTCCTCATCAACCGCATCCCCGGCTTCGGCGGCGGCGTGCGCCTGCGCAATAGTTAGCAAAATGTAGCCCGGATGAGCGAAGCGACATCCGGGTCGTCTTACCGCGTGATCCCGCATATCGCTTCGCTCATGCGGGCTACAAACCTTCGAAAGCCCCCATGACCGAATCTCTTCCCGCCGTCGCCGTCGCCGAAAAGCTCGCCGAACGCATCCTTGCCGTCGATGCCGCGCGGCTGCCGGCGGCGATGCGGGCGAAGTGCGAGGACCTCGCCGTCGACGTCGTCGGCCTCTGCCTCACCGGCCGCAACGAAGACTATGTGAAGGCGACGCTCGCCGGCTGCGACGACGACGGTCCCTGCACCGTGATCGGCCATGCCCGCACCCTGAGCGCCGCCGGCGCGGCGCTGGTGAACGGCACCGCCATTCACGGCGAGGATTTCGACGACACCTTCGAGGGCGGCCCGGTGCATGCCGGCGCGGTCATCGTGCCCGCCGTGCTTGCGGCCTGCGAGCGCCACCGGCCCGACGGCGCCGCGGCGCTTACCGGCATTGCGGTGGGGGTCGAGACCATGTGCCGGCTCGGGCTGGTCACGCCCAAGCTGGTGCACAAGGCGGGCTTCCATCCGACCGCGGTGTTCGGCGCCATGGCGGCGGCGGCCGGCGTCGCCGCCGCGCTCGGGCTCGACCGCCGCGGCATCGTCGATGCCCTCGGCATTGCCGGCAGCATGGCCTCCGGCATCATCGAATACCTCGCCGAGGGCGCCTGGACCAAGCGCATGCATGCGGGCTGGGCGGCGCAATCGGGCCTGCGCGCGGCGCTCCTGGCGCAGCACGGCTTTGTCGGGCCGCGCACCGTGTTCGAGGGGACCCACGGCCTGTTCCACGGCTTCGCCCACACCACCAAGGGCGATTACGACGCGCTCATCGGCGACTTCGGCACGCGTTGGGTTTCGCGAGACGCTCGCCTTCAAGCCCTATCCCTGCGGGACCATGGCGCATCCCTACATCGACTGCGCGCGGCGCCTCGCGGCGCGCGGCGTCAAGGCCGACGACATCCGGGAAATGGTCTGCGAGGTCGGCGAGGGCACGGTGCACCGGCTGTGGGAGCCGCTCGCCGACAAGCAGCATCCGTCCAACGGCTATGGCGCGAAATTCTCGACGCCCTACTGCATCGCCGCCGGCTTCGTGCGCGGCAATGTCGGGCTCGGCGATTTCACCGACGCCGCGGTGAAGGATCCCGCCGTGCTCGCGGTCGCCGCCAAGGTCCGCTACGTCGTCGATCCCGACAATCCCTATCCGAAGAATTTCACCGGCCATATCCGCGCGGTGATGACCGACGGCAGCGTGGTCGAGGAACGCCAGCCCTATATGCGCGGCGGCGCCCACGAGCCGCTGACGCGCGCCGACCTCGACGACAAGTTCGTCCTCAACGCCCGCCACGGACGCTGGCCGCAAGCGCGCATCGAGGCCGCGCTGACGCGGGCGAAGACGCTTTACGCCGGCCCGCTCGACCTCAAGGCGCTGCGGGGATGATTACTCTCATGCTCGCGAGGATGAGTGGGAGCGCCGTCCCACGCCGCATCCGCTACGTCGTACGGCACGCCCACACCGCATGCCTGCCGCCGTCCGGCCCAGCACGGCCTCCTGGTGCTCCGGCGCCACGGCGGCCTTCACGTTGGCGACGGGGTCCATGTCGGCCATCTCGAAGGGATAGTCGCTGCCGAGCATCAGGCGTTCGGTGCCGACGATGTCGATGAGATAGCGCAGCGCCGCCGGGCTGAAGGTGAGCGTGTCGTAGTAGAGCATCTTCATCACGTCGAGCGGGTCGCCCTGGTAGCCCTTGGAGCGCGGCTCGGGGCGGAATTCGGCGGCATGCCGGAAGCGCTCGATCAGCGCCGGCAGCAGCCCGCCGCCATGGGGGATTTTCACCATCAGGTCGGGGAAGCGCGTGAACACGCCGCCGAACATCATCCGCGCCACCGCGACGGTCGACTGCAGCGGATAGCCGATGCAGTTGTGGAGGAAATATTCGCGCAGTCCCGCCGCCGGCTGCTCGTCATAGGGATGGAAGATCAGCAGCACCTTCATCTCGGCCATCGCCTGCCAGAACGGATCGAGCGCGGGATCGTCGAGGAACCGCGACGGCCCGAGATAGGTCGCGATCTGCGCGGCGCGAAAGCCGTATTGGCTCATGGCGCGCTCCATCAGCCTGATGGCGGCCTTGGAATCCTGCAGCGGCAGGTTGGCGGCGCCGAGATAGCGGCCGGGATCGGCGGCGACGACGCCGGCGATGGTGTCGTTCTGCAATTCGGAGAACTTGATCCCGAGATCGAGCGGCATGGTGTAGCCGGAGAAATCCACATAGCCGGCGAGCACCTGCATGTCGACGCCTTGCTCGTCCATGGTCGCGATGCGCTCGGCGGTGTGGGTCAGCGGCATGTACATCGGGCGCGTATGGGGGCTGCCTTCCAGGCGCACGATCCAGCGCGTTCTCGTCGCCGGTGAGCTCGACGCCGTAGGACTTGCCGGCGCTGCGCATCGCCTTCCACATGTCGGGCGGCACGATGTGGGAATGGGTATCGATGACGGGAGAAGTCATGGGAAGGATTCCAATAGCAGTTTTCGTTTACGATGACACACAGTCCGCTGTCATCGCCGGGCTTGACCGGGCGATCCAGTAAACGCCGACGGTGATACTGGATTGCCCTGTCAAGCCGGGCAATAACAGTAATGGGAGCGGTAAAATCTGAACATGCCTTGATTGGAGATTTCACGGCCGGACGGCGGGGGATTCCATCGGCATGCCGCTGGCGCGCTGCATGAGGAAAAGTTCGAGGTTCACGTATTCGGGAGCGCCGTAGTCCGGCACCTCGGCGCGCATGCCGGAGATGCAGTTGCGCAGCCGGCGCTGCAGCGAGCCGAGGCTCTGCCATTCGAGCCGGTAGAGCGGATAGCCGGTGGGATGGCCCTGGGGAACGATGTTGCCGGCGAGCCGCTTGCCCCAGAAATCGTCATGGCATTGCGCGCAGGACAGGTTGAGCTGGCCCTGGCGGCGGTTGAAGAAATCGCGGCCGGCAGCGGTGAAGGGCGCAACCCTTGCGTCCTTTGCCGGGGCGATCGGCATGCCGCGGGACTGCCGCGCGACGAAGGCCGAGAGCGCCAGCAGTTCCGGGCTCTCGAAGCGCAGCGGCGCCGCCTGCTGGCGCTCGCCGCGGCAGATGTTGATCTGCCCTTCGAGATCGACCGGACGACCGAGCTTGGCATCGAAGGCCGGATAGCGCGCCGCGACGCCCTTCATGCTTTGCGCGGCGTCGCCGTGGCAGTCGGCGCAGGAGCGGTCGGCACCGCCCGTCCTTCTGGCTCCACAGCGCCTCGCCGTCGAGCACGGAGAGCATGCCGGGATTAGCGGTGTCGTCGTCCTCGATCGCCCGCGTCTCCCGGCTCATATCGGCATAGCCGGAGCGGCGATCGGCCGGCGCAATCTCGGCGCCGAGGCAGGGCACCGCGGAGATCGGCAGCAGGAGCGCGAGAAGGATTTCGCGGGCGACATGATCGCAACTACGTTTGCCCGCGCGGTGGTCGACGCACGGCCGCGCTCATTCGACCGTGATGTCGGCCGATGCGGTTTCGACATTGCCCTCGTCATCGGTCCATTTGAACTCGAACTTTCCGCTCTCGGTCGCCACCGCAAAGAAGCTGAAGAAGGGGTTCGCGGCAATGGCGGGGTGCAGGTCGGTGCGCAAGACCTCCTCGCCATTATAGGTGCACACGAACGTATTGATGATGTCGCGCGGCACCATGGCGCCGACTTCGTTGCGGCGGTAGCCGGTCTCCATGACGTGGGAGATCAGCGTCTTGATCTCGATGACCTGGCCGCGCTTGGCCTTGGCGGGGACATTGATGAGGGTGCGGGCCATGGCTAGTACACCGTTTCCGAAGTTCGACTCATATCGATATCACCATTCGACCTCGTCCTGAGGAGCGCCTCTTGCGCGCGTCTCGAAGGACGGCGCAACAGGCCGCAGCATGTGTGGCCATCCTTCGAGACGCGCCTTCGGCGCTCCTCAGGATGAGGTCCGTGGGATTAAATGCGATGCCGGACGATCTGATCGGTTTCATGGAATTGATCCATCAGTTGTACTCCAGGCACGCGGCCAAGGTGACGATCACGTCGACCTGGTCCGACCAGAACGAGCCGTCGCTCATTTCCGCGATGGCGACGAGGGTCTGCGTATCGGCAAGGCGGATACGGGTGGAGAACGCGGCGCGGGCGGCGCGCGGACCGAAATGGGCGTCGATCACGTTCGGCTGCGGGTTCTTCTCGTTGAAGACGTGGACCACCTTGACGCGGTCGGTGGCGGTCATCGGGCTCTCCACCGAGACCGACATCGCGACGGTGTTGCCGTTCTCGACCAGCGGCGGAATATCGAGCGTCACCCGGCCCTTCTTCACCGGCGCTTCGCCGACCACGCTTTTGATGGCAGCCTGCATCTTTTCCGGCGTCGCCGAAGCCGGGCGCACCAGCAGCACCGGAACCGCGCCGAGCGCACCGGCGGCGCCCGCGCCTGCCAGGACCGCTCGCCGGGTCGGTCGCGTGTAAGATTTCGTCATGGATTCCTCTTCTCGTCGCGCAACGTCTTGAGAAAGGCCACCACGTCCTCGATCTGCTCCGCCGAGAGCACGGTCTTGCCGCGAAACGCCGGCGCCACCCGTTCGAGCCCGTCCAGGCGGTAATAGGACGGCATGATGGTATCCGGATTGAGCCGGCGCGAGTCAACCATGCGCATCCGCAATTCGCCCTCCGAATAACGCGACCCTGATCCCTTGAGATCGGGGCCGATGGTACCCTGGAACTTCTCCTCTGGCAGCGGCGCCGAATGACACAGCAGGCACAGCCCGGTCTGCCGGCTGGTCACGATCGCCTTGCCGCGGGCGGCGTCGCCGGGCATCCCGGTGAGCGAATCCGGGATCGCCTCGCCGACCACGGCGTAGGGCCGCAACCCCGCTTCGGCGCCGGCCCCCAACCCCTCTTCGGCGCCAGCCCCGACGCAACAGATAAGGACCGCGGCGGCTGCAACGGGCCGCATGGCGCCGCGCTCAGCCGAAGACCTCGGCGGTGATGGTGTTGAACCAGACATCGGCGAGCTTTGCTTCGTCGTTTCGGAGCGTGCGCGGCGCGTCGACCGGGCTGACGCCGCCGGAGCCCGCGACCTCGGCGAGCTGGCCGTTCACGGGGTGGTAGATGGCGGCGACCGAGATGCCGTAATCGGGCGCGATCAGGCTGTAGCAGGTGTTGATGAGCTTGGGCGTTTCCGGCTTCTCGCCGCGCGCGAGCTTCGCCACCGCCACGGCGCAGACCTTGGCCTGGGCATTGGCGGCGAACGCCGATTTCGGCATCGCGCCGGCGATGCAGGCGTCGCCGACCACATGGATGCCGGGCACCAGGCGCGACTCGAACGTCACCGGATCGGTCGGACACCAGCCGGAGCGATCGGTGGTGCCGGCAATCTCGGCAATGCGGCCCGCCTTCTGCGGCGGGATGACATTGGCAACGTCGGCCTTGTGCTTGTCGAAATCGGTCGCGAGTGTCATGGTCGCGGGATCGACCGAGGCAACCTTGCCGCCCGCCGACAGCGATACCCATTCGATATTGGGATAGAGCTCCTTCCAGGCGTTCTGGAACAGGCGCTGCTTCGAGAACGCATCCTTGGCGTCGAGAATGATGATCTTCGAGCGCGGCTTCTTGGTCTTGAGATAGTAGGCGATCAGGCTGGCGCGCTCATAGGGCCCGGGCGGGCAGCGGTACGGATTCTGCGGCGACACGATCACCACCACGCCGCCGTCGTTCATCGCCTCGAGCTGGCGGCGCAGCAGCAAGGTCTGCTCGCCCGCCTTCCAGGCATGGGGCATGCGCTCGGCAGCCGCTTCGGTATAGCCGGGCAGCGCATCGAAGCGCAGCTCGATGCCGGGCGCGAGCACCAGGCGGTCATAGGCGAGCTTGCTGCCGTTGCCGAGCGTCACCATGCGTGCGGTCGCATCGATGCCGGTCGCGGTCTCCTGCGCGAGCGTCACGCCGTCGCTGCCGATCTTGCCGTAGCCGAACTGTTGCTCCTTGATGTCGCGCAGGCCGGCGATGACGTCGTTGCTGAACGGGCAGGCGGTGTAGGTCGGGTTCGCCTCGACCACGGTGACGTCGAGCTTGGGGTCGTACAGCTTTGCCATCCGCGCCGCCGTGAGGCCCGCAAACCCGCCTCCGATCACCACGATCTTCGGCTGCGCACCCTGTGCCCGCAGCGGCCGCGGCAGCATCGCCGAGGTGCCGGCGGCGACCCCGGCGGCGACGAATTGACGGCGGTTCGGATGCAGTCGCTTCATGGGCGTCGCCTCCCGTCTACAACGTTAATCAACCTCGTCCCGAGGAGCCGGCGCAGCCGGCGTCTCGAAGGATGGCCACAGGCGCATAGTTTTGTGGCCATCCTTTGAGA
>CAVVCE010000119.1:0-6429 GCA_963746235.1 uncultured Alphaproteobacteria bacterium | reverse complement strand
ACTTCCTCCTCGTCGGGCCTCTACGGCGCGCTGCATCTGCCGATGGCGCTTTATATGAAAGCCGCGGGAAATCAAGCTGCGCCATCTGCCGACCAATGGCGGCGGCCCGGCGCTGACCGCGCTGATCGGCAATAATTCCGCAGGCGCTGGTCTCCTCGATCGCCGCCTGCCTCGGCCAGATCAAGGGCGGCAAGGCGCGTGCGCTGGCCTCGTTCGGAGCGCAGCGCTCGCACGCGCTGCCGGATGTCCCGACCATGAAGGAACTCGGTTACGATCTCGAATTCTATCTCTGGGTCGGCCTGTTCGCGCCCAAGGGCACGCCCGAGCCGATCGTGAACCGGATCCGCGCCTTCACCCGCGAGGCGGCGGCGACGCCGAAGTTCAAGGAACTGATGGGCAATATCGGCCAGGACGTCGAGTACCAGGATGAGGCCGAGTTTCGTGCATTCTGGGACGCCGACGCCAAGCGGGTCGAGGACGCGGTGCGCTCGATCGGCCGGGTGGAAGGGTGAGCTTTTCTTTCCGCCGACGGAATCGACGCACGAGAGCCGTCCGCCACGCCGCCGGGCTTGTCCCGGCGACCTCGATAGCGAGGGCACGGAATATCCTCGCGCATGGGCGGCGTCCGTGCCTCGATGATCGAGATGGCCGGGACAAGCCCGGCCATGACCAATCAATGTGAGCGGGACATGCTCTAATTCCGTCGGTTAATTCAATTCCGTCGTTTAATTCGTCACCTGCTCGGTCTGGGGCTTGTCCTTGTCGGTGACATTGACCTCGATCGAGCGCGCCGGCGCGTTCGAGAGGTTCTGGTTGCGGTGAACCGTGCCGCGCGGCACGTAGATGGTATCGCCGGCCTTGAGTATGCGCGGCGGCTCGCCCTTGATGGTGTAGACGACTTCGCCCTCCTGCACCGCCCACCATTGATCGCCCGGATGGCGGTGGAACTGATTGCCCGCGCCCGGCGGAATCACCACCGATTGCATCCGCACGATGCGGGAAGCGTCTTTCTCGAGCGGCATTTGAAAATAGGGCGATGGCTGGAATGTCGGTCCGCGCGGCGGCTCCTGCGACGACGCGATTCCCGTCGTCCAAGCGGTTGCCGCAATGACGGCCGGGATCATGAGCTTGTTCATCGAGTCCTCCCATTATTCTTTGCTGCGAAATTCAAAGTAGACCATTCCAGGCAGGCGCGCAAAGCGCGAGGTGGCCCTCCGCCGGTGGCGAACTTTTCTGGAATCGTTGATCTAGGTGCTACCTTCGCAGTCGGCTATGCTCCCTTCGACAATGCATCAGGCCACAAGGACGATTGCCGTGAAATCAACCATCCTCGCCGTCGCCGCCAGCTTCGTGCTGCTGCATGGCGCTGCCGACGCCGCTGAAATCAAGGTTCTCTCGACCCAGGCCACCGAGCAGGCCTATCGCGAACTGGTGCCCCGGTTCGAAAAGGAATTGGGACACAAGGTCACGACCATCTTTACCGGGACGCTCGATCTTCAGAAGCGCATTGCGGCCGGGGAGGCCTACGACCTCATCATCATGGCGGGTCCGGCCATCGACGATTTCATCAAGGCCGGCAAGATCGTGCCGGGCAGCAGCGTCGATCTCGCGAAATCGGGCGTCGGTGTCGGGGTGCGCGCCGGCGCCCGCAAACCCGACATCAGTTCGACCGAAGCGCTGAAAAAAGCGCTCCTGAGCGCCAAGTCGATCGGCTACTCGACCGGCCCCAGCGGCGTCTATATCGCCTCGCTGTTCCAGCGCCTGGGCATCGCCACAGAGGTGGCGCCCAAGCTCAAGCAGACCCCGACCGGCGTTTTCGTCGGCAGCATCGTGGCGGACGGCGAAGCCGAGATCGGCATCCAGCAGGTGAGCGAGCTCGCACATTTCGACGGCGTGGATTTCGTCGGCCCGTTGCCGGCCGACGTGCAACAGATCACGGTATTCTCCAGCGGCGTCCAGGTCGGGGCAAGGGAGGTCGATGCGGCCAGGGCATGGGTGAAGTTCCTCACCGCGCCGGCGTCCGCGCCGGCCTACAAATCCAGAGGCCTGGAGCCGGGTTGACGAGGCCGCGCGCGACGAATCTCCCTCTCCCGCAAGCGAGACCAGGTGCTTCGACAGGGATGGAAACCATGATCCTGCGCGCTGATCATATCGCCGGCGGCATCGCCATCGCGGCGGCGGTCGCGGTGCTGGCGGTGAGCGGCGACCTGCCGCTCGGCACGCTGGCATTCCCCGGCGCCGGCATGCTGCCGAAGCTCGTATGCGCGCTGATGATCCTGTTCGGCGTGCTGCTGATTGCGCGCGCCGGGGCGAGCCCGCCCTTCGCCGAGATCTCCTGGAGCGACCTGCCCCATGCGGCGCGCGTGCTCGCGGTCACCGCGGCGGCGGTCGCGCTCTACACCACGCTCGGTTTCATCATCACCATGTCGCTGTTGCTGTTCGTGCTGATCGCGCTGGAGGGGCGCAACCTCGTCGCCGCCGCGGCCTTCAGTCTCGGCATCAGCCTTTCGACCTATGTCCTGTTCACGGTGGGGCTCAAGACGCCGCTGGAGCAGGGCCTGCTCGGATTCTAAAGCGGTGGAGAGCACGTTCGACAGCCTGATGCTCGGCTTCTCCGTCGCGTTGCGGCCGGACGTGCTGTGGTACGGATTCCTCGGCTGCCTCGTCGGCACGCTGGTCGGCGTGCTGCCGGGGATCGGGCCGTTGTCGGGCATCAGCATCCTGCTGCCGGTCACGTTCGGCCTCGACGCCACCAAGGCGATCGTGATGCTGGCGGGCATCTATTACGGCTCGCAATACGGCGGCTCGACCACCTCGATCCTGATGCGGATTCCCGGCGAGGCGTCGTCGGTGATGACCTGCATCGACGGCTACGCCATGGCGAAAAAGGGCCGCGCCGGCGCCGCGCTGTGCATCGCCGCGGTCGGCTCCTGGATCGCCGGCACCTTCGGCGTGCTGATGCTCACCATGATCGCGCCGCCGCTCGCCGCCTTCGCGTTGCGGTTCGGGCCGCCGGAATACACCGCGCTGCTGGTGCTCGGCCTGATCTTCCTCGCCTACATGTCGTCGACCTCGCTGCCGCGCACGCTGCTGATGGCCGCCGTCGGCCTGCTGCTCGGCACCATCGGCATCGACAATCTCACCGGGCATTTCCGCTATTCGTTCGACATCGCCGAGCTCGGCGACGGCATCGGCATCGTGCCGGTCGCGGTCGGCCTGTTCGGGCTCGGCGAAATCCTGTCGACGCCGAGCGCCAATGTGGTCGGCCAGGTGATGGCGCCCAAGCTCCGGGAATTGCTGCCGAGCCGGCGGGAATGGCGGGAGTCCGCGTGGCCGATCGCGCGCGGCAGCGTGCTCGGCTTCTTGATCGGGCTCACGCCGGGCTCCGCGCACATCATCTCGAGCTTTCTCTCCTATGCGGTGGAGCGCAAGCTTTCGAAGCACCCCGAGGAGTTCGGCAAGGGCGCGGTGGCCGGCGTCGCCGGGCCGGAATCCGCCAACAACGCCGCCTCGACCGGCGCCTTCGTGCCGATGCTCGCGCTCGGCCTGCCCACCGGGCCGGTGACGGCGGTGCTGATGGCAGCGCTGATCATTCACGGCATCCAGCCGGGCCCGCAGCTCGTCAACGAGCATCCCGACGTGTTCTGGGGCTTCGTCGCCTCGATGTATGTGGGCAACGTGCTGCTGCTGCTGCTCAACCTGCCGCTGGTCGGCGTGTTCGTGAACGTGCTGCGGATCCCCTACAGCTACCTTTATCCGCTGGTCATCATGTTCTGCGTGATCGGCGTCTACACCGTGAACAATTCCATCGTCGACGTCTGGATCATGCTGATCATGGGCGTGCTCGGCTATTTCCTGCGCAAATTCGGCCTCGACCCCGCGCCGCTCGTGCTCGGCCTCGTGATCTCGCCTACCTTCGAGCTGAGCCTGCGGCAGTCGCTGATCATGTCGAACGGCAACTGGGCGATCTTCTTCGGCCGCCCGATTTCCCTCGTGCTGTTCGCCGTTTCCGCCGTACTGCTGGTGCTGGCGCTCGTCACCGCCATCCGCAAGCGCGCCGATTGGCGCGCCAAGCTCGCCGAAGCGGAGGCGGGAGAAGGCTGAGCCGCTCGGGGGTATGCAGGGTGCCGCTTCGGCGACAGGCGGCGGCATGCGGGCCTTGCCGGGCGCTGCCAAAGTGCCACAATACGTAATCGCAAGCGCATTCGGGAGGAACCAATGAAAATCGTGCGTTTCACCTCTTTCATCGCGGCCGCCGCCGCTGCCATGGTCCTGCAGGCCGGCGCGGCGCAGGCCGCCATCAAGACCCAGTGGATCGACTACAAGCAGGGCAACACGGCGCTGTCCGGCTATCTCGTCCATGACGACGCCGTCCAAGGCCGGCGCCCCGGCGTGTTGATGATCCATGACCGGTCCGGCTTCTCGGAGGGCACCATCGCGGATGCCGAGATGATCGCCAAGCTCGGCTATGTGGTGTTCGCCGAGGACATTTTCGGCAAGGGCGTGGTGCCCAAGTCCGTTCCCGAGATGACGGACCTGATCACGATCTACAACAATGACCGTGCGCTGATGCGTGCACGCACCTTGGCCGGGTTCGATATCCTCAAGGCACAGCCGACGGTCGATCCGACGAAGCTTGCCGCGGTCGGTTATTGTTTCGGCGGCACCGTCGGGATCGAACTCATCGAGACCGGCGCGCCGCTTCGCGGCTTTGTCTCGGTGCACGGCTCGTTCCGCAACTTCGCGCCGGAAGCCGCCAAGAACATCAAGGGCCGCGTCCTCATCCTGCACGGCGCCGAAGACCCGGTCGCCCCGATGGAGGAGCTCAATGCCGTGATCTCGCAGTTCCGCGCCGCCAAGGTGGACTTCGAGGTCAACCTCTACAGCGGCACCACGCACGGCTTCACGCATCCGCAGAACCCCTCGGAAGTACGCGCCGATCGAGGAATACAAGGTGGCGATGACCCGTTTCCTCAAGGACGTGTTGGGGCGCTGAGCTGCCGAATTCCGGTACAGGTCGAGCGCGGTCCTCGCTCGATATCGGCGCGATCTCCGGATCGGCGCCGCGAGCGGGCCTGCGCGCGTTTCCGCCGGAAATGTCTTTACGGGGGCAAGCCTCAGAACGCCGGCCTGTCCGCGCTGCCTGCCGGATGAACAGGCGTCGGGCTAGCCCAATATCCCGCCCGTATGATGTCGAATAGTAATTCGCGACCGGACCGAATAAGAGGAACCCGGTTCGGGCGGGCGGACAAGGCAACACGGCAGGGCAATGCAGGCTTGGGATTTCTGGATCGACCGCGGCGGCACCTTCACCGACGTGGTGGCGCGGCGGCCGGACGGCAGCCTGACGGCGCACAAGCTGCTGTCGGAAAATCCCGAGGCCTATGGCGACGCCGCGGTGCAGGGCATCCGCGACTTGCTCGGCCTCGCGCCGGGCGAGCCGATCCCGGCGGGGCGGATCGGCGCCATCAAGATGGGCACCACGGTCGCCACCAATGCGCTCCTGGAGCGCAAGGGCGAGCGCACCCTGCTGGTCACCACCAAGGGCTTTCGCGACGCGCTCAAGATCGGCTACCAGGCGCGGCCGAACATCTTCGCGCGCCACATCATCAAGCCGGAAATGCTGTTCGAGCGCGTGGTCGAGGTCGCCGAGCGCGTGCGCGCCGACGGCACCGTCGAGGCGACGCCCGATCCCGCCGCCATCCGCGCCGATCTCGAGCGCGCCTTGGCGGACGGCATCAGGGCCGCGGCAATCGTGTTCATGCACAGTTACCACTACCCGCAACACGAACAGGCCGTCGCGGCGCTCGCACGCGCGATGGGCTTCCCGCAGGTTTCGGTCAGCCACGAAGTCTCGCCGCTGATCAAGCTGGTCGGCCGCGGCGACACCACCGTGGTCGACGCTTACCTGTCGCCGATCCTGCGCCGCTACGTAGCGCGCGTCGCCGGCGAGTTGGGCACGGGAGCGGGCGATGAACCGCTGCTTGTAATTCAGAGAAATGACGAGCGGGCTTCCTCTTCTCCCTCTCCCCGTGATCAAAATCGGCTGTTGCCGATTTCGATCCTTCATCAAGTGCCGAAGTCGGGTGAACCCGACTTCGGTCGGGGAGAGGGTCGGGGTGAGGGGGCTTCTCCACAGGTCGGAGCCTTCGAAGCTCGGACTCGCGGCAAGGCCTCCTCACCCGGCGCGCAAGAGCGCGCCGACCTCTCCCCGCAAACGGGGAGAGGTGAAGCAGTCCGCCTGATGTTCATGATGTCGTCGGGTGGGCTCACGGCGGCCGACCTGTTCCAGGGCAAGGACGCGATCCTATCGGGGCCGGCCGGCGGTGTGGTCGGAATGGCGCAGACCGGCCGCGAAGCCGGCCTCGACCGGTTGATCGGCTTCGACATGGGCGGCACCTCGACCGACGTGTCGCATTTCGACGGCGA
>CAVVCE010000118.1:0-13370 GCA_963746235.1 uncultured Alphaproteobacteria bacterium | reverse complement strand
GGGCCCGCCATCGCTTGTTGCGTTTGAGGTCAGCGATCTGATAGTCATGATGAGGCCACTGTGCAGGCGTCTGTTCATTCGCTGGATTTCCGGCGGCGCAGTTTTTTTATGCAGCGGTCTCCGCAGACAAGCGGTCTCGGCAGACAATAAGCTCGAGCGACGTTCGATCAGTCGGCGTTTTCGAGGCAATGTCTTATAAGCACTCAGGAACGGAGGCTCCCATGCGTACGCTCGTATTCTTTGCCGTTGCGGTGTTGATCGCAGCCTTGGGCTTCAAGGTGAAGACCGCTTTCCTCCCCGGATCGGCGAACGCCGTTGGTTCAACGACCAAGGAAATGGCCACAGCAAATACTATGTTGCCACATGAGGTTCATCTAAACTATCAAGGCATGAAAGAGCTGCCAGTTCATGAGGTTAAGGATCCGTTTTAAGGACAAGACCGGTCCATCAGGTAACCTGGCGACGGTCGGCTCGGCAGCAATCGACCCACAGATTCGATTTCTGGGCAACTGACCGAAGAGGGTCCGCCGCACGGATCGCGCCTCTGGTTTAATCCGGCACGACGGGTACCTTGTCCTTGCGCAGCGCGCCTATGAACTGCGGACCCAACTTCAAGTGCGCGCTCACCAGTTCGGGCGGGGTGAGGGCGATCCACTGTCCCAGCGACACGTCGGCATAGTAGCTGCTCTTGCGGAACGTGGCGTCAGAGCCGTACCGCTTCGGTCGAGAATGCCTGCGCCGCCGACTCCTGAAACTCGTTGAGAATGGCGGCGCCCGCCATGGCAATGACCACAATCGCGATGCAGGCAAGAATAAAGCTGCGCATACGAACCTCCTCGGATTAGCAACCAAACGCGACACGCCTTCTAAGGTGCTGCAACGGCATCAAAAATAATCATCCCGGCGGCTTCATCTCGCGCTCGCGTAGATAGTCGTCGGTGGTGCGCGGCTTCGGGCGCGCCGGCGCGCCGTAGGGATCCAGGCCCTCCTCCGTGACGACGGCAACACGGCAATCCTCGCACATCCTGATGACATCGAGGCGGCTCGCGGCGTCCTGGAACATCCAGTGCTTGCCCTCCAGCTTGGCGATGACCCGCTCGATCGTGCTTTTCACGCCGAACGGTTTGCCGCAGCGCACGCAGGGGAACGGCTCTTCTTCCTTGAGCACGCGTGCCGCCGCGGTGGCGGCACGGAAGTCGATCCGCGGGACGAGACTGATCACCTTTTCCGGGCAGGTTGCCTTGCATAGTCCGCATTGCACGCAGGCATCCTCAGCGAACCGCAATATCGGGCGCTCCGGATCGTCCGAAAGGGCTCCGGTCGGACAAGCCGACACGCAAGCGAGGCAGAGCGTGCAGCGCTCGACGTCGATATCGACCGCCCCGAACGGTGCGCCCGCGGGCAGTGCAATGACATCGACGGGCGCCGGCGCGGCACGATGCAGTTCGCGCAGCGCCAGCCGCAGTATTTCGCGCTTCAATCCAGCGGGCTGAAAACTGGCGGGCCGCGGAACGACCGCACTGGGCTCGACTTTACGCAGCATGTCTCCGAGCGCGAAGGGATCATCGGTCTCGATGGTCGCGACCCCTGCGCCGCGGAGGCCAAGTCCGGCAAGGATGGGCTCTGCAAGCGCAATCGTTTGCGTCAGCCCGGAGATGTCGTGGCGGGGCTTGGCGCGTAAAACAAAGCGGACCGCCGCCGCGCCATAAGCGAAGGCCGCCGCCACCGTTTCAAGCCCGACCTGAGTGATTTCATTAACCACGAACGGCAGGACATTGGCCGGCAAACCGTCGCCATGGCGCGCGAGTGCATCGATCAGCGCGCCACCATGGTCCTCGTCGAGAACGAGAAGAACCGGATTGCGACCGCCGGCCTCCCGATAGACCGTCAGCAGCGTGCGCAATCGGCGCATCAACGCGTCGGCAAGCGGCAGTGCATAACCGGCCGCGCCGGTGGGGCACGCTGCGGCACATTGGCCGCATCCTGCGCAGATTTCGGCGTTGATCGCGACGTGATCGCCGTCGGGGGCGATGGCGCCGGTTGGGCAGAGATCGACGCAGCGATGGCATCCGACGATGCCCGATCGCGAGTGGGCGCACAGGTGACTTGCAAACGATATGTATCGTGGTTTGTCGAAATCGCCGACGAGATCGCGAGCGCGCAGCACCGCTTGCAGAACCGCGGCGGGATTGCCGGGATCGGCGCGCACATAGCCGTCGCGGAGATCCGCGGCGGGAAACAGCGGTACCCCGCCGGAGAGATCGATCACGATGTCGCAGCGCGACGTGGCGCCATTGCGCGGGGGGCCGAACGCGAGCGTTCCGCGCGAGGATGGCGACGGTACGGCATAATCATCGACGGTCAATTCGAATGCACCGAGATGGCCTTTGGCGAAGCGGATCGTGCCTTTGACGACTGGATAATCGGTCGCGCGCGGTGGCACCACGTGGTCCCGCCGCGTGAGGAGGACGGTGACGTCAAGATGGTCCCGGAGGTGGTTCGCCGCCTCTATTGCCCGCTCGTTACAACCGTATACGAGGATGACCCCCTCGCTCTTGAGGTTGACGAAGGGCACATCGGGCATCGGTTCCGCCGCGGCGGCGGCAAGCGCTGCCATTTTTGGCCCTGCGCTCGAAGCATCGGCTGACCAGCCGGCATTCTCGCGCAGATTCACGTAGGTCACGCCGCCGGCATTTTCGGCGGCGGTCTCGCGAAACAGCGCCGCCTCCTGCGTGCAGCCCATGGTGATCGGGGTCCCGGAGGCCACAAGTTCGCGAAACCGCTCGAGTTCGGCACGGCAAAATTGGCGACCGATTAAAAGGCGTGCGCCGCGGCACCCGAGCCGCAACGCCTGGGCGTCGAGCGGCATGGTGTCCTCGCAGGAACACACCAAGATGGCGCGTTGATCGGCCATCGCCTCTCCAATTCGTCGTCCTCGCCCCGGTGGGGGCTGGCCGTCGCCCTCATGACATCATAATTATTGGATGTCGAAATGTGGAGTTGGGATCGAGAATGCCGCTCGAACGGCACATTCGCATGAGGACACGCTATGCGCCGGTGCTCGACCTGCCGCCGCCATTTCGGCTGGTGACACTGCGCGAGGTCGGGGACGCTTTCGGTCACGCCCGGACCCATGCTGCGGAGCTTGGGGCCGGAACGCTAGTCTCGGTCGGACGCTTCGACCTGGCCGAGTTCGCGGTGGTGCTGGAGCCGGACGACCCACTCGCTTCAGCCTGGCGCGTGCTGTATGCCGCGATGGTGGCCCTTGCGGACGCGCTGGCGACGATAGCGCCGCCGGGCAAACCGATCGTCATCGAATGGCCGGACGCAATCCGCCTCGACGGCGGCCTGGTCGGCGGCGGACGTCTCGCTTGGCCGGATGGTGGCGATCAGGCGGCGCCGCCGCGCTGGCTCGTGTTCGGCGCCATGATCCGGATGGTAACGATGGCTAGCGACGGGACCGGGGTGCATCCACTCGCGACCACCCTGGAAGATGAAGGGTTCGGGGATGCCGGTTCGGACCGGCTGGTCGAAAGCTTTGCCCGGCATCTCATGCGCGTGATCGATCGTTGGCGGGAAGCCGGGTTCGCCGCGGTAGCCGACAATTACGTGTCTCGGCTCGAGCGCAGCGAAGGGGTGCGCCACGGTATTGGCGATAATGGCGAATTGCTGGTGAGAGCATCGGTAAATCGGTCCGGCGCCGCCAGCTGAAACCGAAGCTCGGCGTGCCGTCGTGGCTTGATCCGCGCAGCGGGGGACCGGGGTGAAAGACTTCTGGCTCTCCTGCGGCCACCTTCTGACCGATCGCGATGCCGGCGGCGGTCTCGTGGTGACCGATGAGTTGCTCAAAGCCTATTTGGCGAGGCCGGAGCTCAGGCCTCATCCGGACGCCTGCGCCGCCGAGCGGCAACTCTACCAGGCGCTGTTTGCAGAGCCGCAAAGGCGTGTCGTTCCCGAGGAGATCGCGGCGATAGCTGACTTCAACTCGCGGCAAAATTGGGAGCTGATGATTGCTTTCCGCGATCGTCTGTTGCGCGACAAAACGCTGGAAGCGGCCTACGTCAATCTGATCCGCCGTGGCGTCGGCAATACGCCGCCGCTGTTTCTCGACCAGCTTGTCCACCTCATACTGCGGAACATCCTCGACGGCTGCGAAGACCCATTCGTGGTGCGGGCCGCCGAGCTGTTGTTCCGCGCGCAACGGCTGACGCTGCACCAGGGTTCGCTGATCGCGGCAGATAGCGAAACGATCGCAGGCTCACGTGCGTTGCCGCTGTCGCCGCTGGTATCGATGCTCGGAATTCCCGCCGGCGCCGAGATCGACGTGCTGGTTGATGACAATGCGAGCAGTTACTGGGAACGCAGCGACCTCTTCGACATGGCCATCGATCTCACCGCCGGCCGCCGCGGCCTCGCCGCCCTGGGCGAAGTCATGGCGCGTTGGGTGCGGCACATGCTTTCGGTCGAGGTGCAGATCGAGCCGCTCACCGAACTGCGCGATGTCAATTTCACCTGGTATGTCGGGCTCGACGCAGCAGCCACGCGCATTGGCAACGCGCTGTGGACCGGCGAAGCGCTCGATGACAAAATCCGATCGAGCGTCGTCGGGCTTTACCGGCTGACGTTTCCTGATACCGCCGATGCTTCTGAGACAATCGAAGGCGGGCCGGTTTATCTCATCCTGGCAATGTCACCGGATAACGTAGTGCGCATGAAGCCGCAAAATCTTCTGACCGGCCTGCCAGTCCGACGGCTGGAGGCGGTCAGTTGAGCGCCGCACGACCACTCGTGCGCATTCCGGTCGGCGTCATCGCCGAGCGGCGCAAGGCGATGTCGCCTTGGCTCGAAACGGTTTGGCGTCCCGCCGCCGTGCTTGTGGGCGTACCGGGGACGGCCCCTTGGACGATGCTTGCTGCAGCAGAGAACACCGCAACGTTCTACGTGGGTGCCGCCGAAATCGAGCTCCATCGGACCGAGACGGATCACTACCGCAGCAATCTTGATTTGGGGGCGCCGTCGGTATGGATCGCGCTGCGGCCGACCGGGACGCAGCCGCCCTATGCCCTGTTCGCGGTGACTGCCGATCCCGCCGAGGGAGAATCCTTTACGCAAGCCGGAGACGATCTCGTGGACGCAGTGCCGATGCCGGCGGCGGTGCGTGAAATCCTCGAAGCCTTTGTCGCCGAGCATCACATCGAGCAGCCGATCTACCGGCGCAAGC
This sequence comes from uncultured Alphaproteobacteria bacterium, assembly GCA_963746235.1. GTDB lineage: Bacteria > Pseudomonadota > Alphaproteobacteria > Rhizobiales > Xanthobacteraceae > JAJPKK01. The sequence goes on along the minus strand of CAVVCE010000118.1, from coordinate 8,149 downwards.
GCGACTGCGCCGCTCCGGAAGCCGTGGTAAGCCGCGCCCCGGCGCGGAAGGTTCGGCGCGAATGAACACTCCCGAAAACTTCCTCACGCGCTGGTCGCGCCGCAAGCATGCGGCGACAGCCGAAAGCGAGGAGGCCAAAACCCCCGAGACCTTGTCGGCGGTGGCTTCGGGCGAGGCGGTGGGGGCCCAGGGTGTGGCGGCAGCCGAATGTTCGGTCGACGACGGCCCCGCGTTACCGTGTGTCCCCCCCAATCCAACCGGACCTTCATTCGATCCGGCAAGCGTGCCGCCGATCGAAGCGATCGGCGCGAACACCGACATTCGAGGCTTTCTTGCGCCGGGCGTGCCGCCCGAACTGACCCGCGCAGCGCTCCGTCGCGCCTGGGCCGCCGACCCCAAGATACGCGACTTCGTGGGCCTTGCCGACTACGATTGGGATTTCAATGCGCCCGGCTCGATGGCGGGTTTCGAGGCGCTCGAAATGACCGATGAACTGCACCGGCTGGCGGCTCAGATCATTGGGCCGCCCCCCCTCCGGGATCAAACGTCGGAGATTCGAACAGGCCTCTGTGGAGACGGCATCCGGTGGAAGGGAGCAATGGCCTGCCGGGCCCGAATCCGATTTTGGGCTCGCCCAAAATACCGCTGATGGAGCAACCGGCGGATTCGAGCGACCGCCACGATTTGGCACGCTGCGTCGGGGAAGATGCTGCGTTGCAAGTTCGGCCGCGTGTGCCTGAAAAGTCACAATTAATTGTCCGCCGTAGCCATGGAGGAGCCCTACCAAAGTAGTCGGCTTTTACCTACGCTGTTGGTGTTGAGCGTGCCCGGGGGATGAGCGAGAACGTACCGGATGCGGGATACGGACCACGCAATCGTTCGCGCCGATTTCTGTGCCGAACATCCTCACGCGATCGCCGACATCGATGATGTCGAGATGGCGCGGTCACAGGAATACGCGCTGCTCGCGACACTGCTAGGCCGCGCCCCCGGCCACGCCTTGCTGGAACGCCTTGCCGACGTGGCCGGCGATGCGAGCCCGCTTGGGCTCGCCAATGCCGCCGTCGCCCATGCCGCACGCCGCGCCAGCGCCTCGGATGTCGAGCGGGAATACCTCGATCTGTTCATTGGGCTCGGGCGCGGGGAGCTTTTGCCCTACGGATCATATTATCTCACCGGGTTCCTGAATGACCGGCCGCTGGCACGCCTTCGCCAGGATCTGATCCGGCTCGGGAGTTCGAGCGTGGAGCGGGGCAGGCGGAGCCGGAGGATCACGCTGCGATCCTGTGCGAGGTCATGGCGGGCGTAGTGAGCCGCCGTTTCCCCGCTGCTCCGGGCACCGATCGCGCATTGTTCGAGAACCATCTGTGGCCCTGGATCGGACGGTTCTTTGCCGATCTGGAGCGCGCCGAGGCGGCTGACTTCTATCGGCAAATAGGTACGCTTGGCCGGATATTCATGGATATTGAAGCGGAGGCGTTTGCGTTGCCCTGGGCAGGACTGCGCGCAGCAACCCGAGGAGGCTGATGGCGATGAACAAACAACGCAAAGCAGCGCTGGGCCGTCGTGAGTTCCTGCGTACGCTCAGTGCCGGGGTCACTTTGGTTGCTGCTACCGGTCCGCTTACCAGTGAGGCACGCGCCGCGACCGCGAATTATCAGGACAGGAGTAAGGCGCGGTATCAGCCCAACTCCCCAGAAGTTCAAAACTTCTACCGCGTCAACCGTTACCCGGCCAAGTGAGGGGGTGCCCGTGCTGAACAAGCGAACCGAACGTCCCGTCCGCCGCGGTGCGGCTGCCGAGGCTCTACAGGACCAACCCGACCGCGGTCTCGACCGCCGCAGCTTCTTGCGCCGTTCTGGTCTCGTCGCCGGCAGTCTCGCGGCGCTGGGCACGCTGCCTCTTACAACGCTGCGCCGGGCGGACGCAGGGCCCCCGCCGTCGGCCGGCGCGCCGCTCACCAGCCGCAAGAATATCTGCACCCACTGCTCGGTCGGCTGCACCGTCATCGGTGAGGTCGCAAACGGCGTATGGATCGGCCAGGAGCCGGATTACGATAGCCCGATCAATCGCGGTTCGCATTGCTGCAAGGGCGCGGCGGTTCGTGACGATGTGCTCAACGAGCGCCGCTTGCGCTATCCGATGAAGCTTGTCGACGGCCAGTGGAACCGGATCGCCTGGAATCAGGCCATCGACGAGATCGGCGACAAATTAATGGAGATTCGCCAGGCGTCGGGACCGGAATCGGTCTACTGGCTCGGCTCGGCCAAGTTCACCAATGAAGCGGCCTACCTCAACCGCAAGCTCGCCGCCTTCTGGGGAACCAACAATTCAGATCATCAGGCGCGCATCTGTCACTCCACCACGGTCGCCGGCGTGGCCAACACCTGGGGCTATGGCGCGATGACCAACAGCTACAACGACATTCGCCATGCCAAGACCATCATGGTCATGGGCGGCAATCCCGCCGAGGCGCATCCGGTATCGCTGCAGCACATTTTGGAGGGCAAGGAACTCAACCGCGCCAATATGATCGTCATCGATCCCCGGATGACGCGAACCGCCGCGCACGCGACCGAATATGTGCGGGTACGCCCCGGCACCCACATTCCGACGATTTACGGGATGCTGTGGCACATTTTCCAGAACGGCTGGGAGGACAAGGAATTCATTCGCCAGCGTGTCTACGGCCTGGATGATATCCGCGCGGAGGTGGCGAAGTGGACGCCCGACGAGGTCGAGCGCGTCACCGGCTTGCCGGAAGCACAGGTCAAGCACGTCGCCGAGGTATTCGCGAAGGATCGGCCGTCGACGCTGATCTGGGCCATGGGACAGACTCAGTTCACCGTGGGAACGGCGAACGTCCGCGCGAGCTGTATCCTGCTGCTTGCCACCGGCAATGTCGGGCATTCCGGCGGCGGAGCCAACATTTTCCGCGGCCACACCAATGTCCAGGGCGCCACCGATCTCGGCCTCGATGTGACTACTCTGCCGCTCTATTACGGCCTCGCTGAAGAGGCCTGGAGGCATTGGTGCCGGGTGTGGGAGGTCGACTACGACTGGATGCTCTCCCGCTTCGTCAGCAAGACGTTCATGGAAACATCGGGAATTCCCAGCACACGGTGGTTCGATGCCACCTTGCTGCCGAAGGATCAGGTCAGCCAGCCCGACACCTTGAAGGCCATGTTCATCATGGGACATGGCGGCAATACCATCACCAGGATGCCTCAAGCGGCCCGTGGGATCGAGAAGCTCGATCTCCTCGTCGTCTGCGATCCCTATCCGACCACCTGGTCGGTGCTCTCGGAACGCAAGAACGGCACCTACCTTCTGCCGGCCTGCACCAGCTTCGAGATGAACGGGTCGCGCACCGCCTCCAACCGGTCGCTCCAATGGGGCGAGCAGATTGTGGCGCCTGCCTTCGAATCGAAGAATGATTACGATGTGATGTATATGTTCGCCCGCAAGCTCGGTTTTGCCGACCGGATGTTCAAGAACATCAAAGTCGACAACGGAGCGGTGTCGGCTGAAGACATCCTGCGCGAGATCAATCGCGGCGGCTGGTCGACCGGCTATTGCGGCCAGTCGCCCGAGCGGCTCAAGGCTCATATGCGCAACCAGGCCAAATTCGATCTGGTCACGCTGAGAGCACCTGTGGACGATCCCGAAGTCGGCGGCGATTATTACGGCCTGCCGTGGCCGTGCTGGGGAACGCCGGAATTCAAGCATCCCGGCTCGGCGATCCTCTACAACACCAATTTGCCGGTGAAGGATGGCGGCGGCACGTTCCGCGCACGCTTCGGCGTCGAGCGCGTGGTCAAGCGCAAGGTGATGGAGAACGGGCAGGAGGTCGAGAAGGAGGAGCACGACAACCTGCTCTCCGACGGCTCCTACTCGGTCGGCTCGGAGATCAAGGACGGCTATCCCGAGTTCACCCTCGGCGTGCTCAAGAAGCTCGGCTGGGATACCGATCTCACCCCTGAGGAAATGGCAATCATCCAAAAGGTTAACTCGGCGAACCCCGATTCCGTATCGTGGTCGACCGACCTGTCGGGCGGCATCCAGCGCGTCGCGATCACGCATGGTTGCGCTCCCTACGGCAACGGCAAGGCACGCATGATCGCCTGGAACCTGCCGGATCCAATCCCGGTCCACCGCGAGGTGATCTACACGTCGCGCCCCGATCTCGTCGCGAAATATCCAACCCCGCCGGACGCAAAGCAGTACCGCGTACCCAATCTCGGCTTCACCATCCAGAAGGCGGCGGTCGAGCGGGGCATCTCCAAGCAATTCCCGCTGATCCTGAGTTCCGGCCGCCTTGTCGAATATGAGGGCGGTGGCGAGGAGACTCGCTCGAACAGGTGGTTGGCCGAATTGAAACAGGACATGTACGTCGAGATCAATCCGGCGGATGCAGCCGAACGCGGCGTCACCAATGGCGGCTGGGTGTGGGTCACCGGGCCCGAAAATAATTCGAGGACACGCATGAAGGCGCTGGTGACGGAGCGTGTCGGCAAGGGCGTGGCGTGGATGCCGTTCCACTTCGCGGGCTGGTTCGAAGGCGTCGACCAGCGCAGCAAATACCCCAAAGGCGCCGATCCGATCGTGCTCGGCGAGAGCGTGAACACGCTCACCACCTACGGCTTCGATCCGGTTACGGGCATGCAAGAACCCAAAGCCACCCTTTGTCAGATCAGAGCGGCGTGAGGAGAACCCCCATGGCTCGGATGAAATTTCTCTGCGACGCCGACCGCTGTATCGACTGCAATGCCTGCGTCACCGCCTGCAAGAACGAGAACGAGGTTCCCTGGGGCATCAATCGCAGGCGCGTCGTTACCATCAATGACGGCAAGCCGGGCGAGCGCTCGGTGTCAATGGCGTGCATGCACTGTACCGACGCGCCCTGCGCGGCGGTGTGCCCGGTGAACTGCATTTTCTCCACCGACGACGGCGTCGTTCTCCATTCCAAGGATCTGTGCATCGGCTGCGGCTATTGCTTCTACGCCTGCCCGTTCGGCGCGCCGCAATATCCGCAGATCGGCAATTTCGGCTCGCGCGGCAAGATGGACAAATGCACCTACTGCGCCGGCGGCGGCGGCCCGGAAGTTCCCGGCAGCATCGAGGAATACGAAAAGTACGGTGCCAACCGCATTCTCGAGGGAAAGCTGCCGCTCTGCGCTGAGATGTGCTCCACCAAATCGCTCTTGGCGGGAGATGGCGAAATCATCGCCCAGATCTACAAGGAGCGCGTCTCGAAGCGCGGCTACGGCTCCGGCGCCTGGGGCTGGACGACTGCCTATCATGAAGGAGTCTCGACGTGAGTTCCGCCAGCGCATTGTGCAGTCGCTCTGAAGCGAGTAACGTGCGTGAAGGCGCGGTTTGCACGCGCTCGCTTCGTCGTTGTCACGGTGGCGATCTTGATGGCGATCGTCGCGACCATGCCGTCGGTCGCGCAGCAGCGCAATCCGGACGGCTCGCCCAATCCGACCGCGAGCGTCGTCGACGAACAGATGCTGCTTCGACAGTTTCCTCGCATCGAAGGACGACTCGACATTCCCGAAGCGAGGGAGAGCGTCCTCATTCAGCCTGCTGGTCGGATCTGGGACTATTTCCACGAAGTCATATTGCGCTGGTTCGGTGCGATCGTGATCATCGGCATGATTGCGGTGTTGGCGATCGTCTACCTGATCATGGGGCCGATCCGGCTGTCGGCCGGGCGATCAGGAATAAAGGTCCCCCGCTTCGACGGCTTCGAGCGTTTCTCGCATTGGCTCACGGCCGTGTCCTTCGTCATCCTCGCCTTGACCGGGCTGAATATTACGTTTGGAAAGCTCCTGCTGCTGCCGATTGTCGGGCCCGACAATTTCAGCGCCCTCGCGCAAGCCGCAAAGTATGCGCACAATTTCGTCAGCTTTGCCTTCGTGATCGGCCTGGTCCTGATCATTGAGATGTGGATCAAGGACAATCTCCCGCGATACGTCGACATCGTGTGGCTCAAGGAGGGCGGCGGCTTCATCAAGTCGAGGCATCCGCCGGCGGGGCGCTTCAACGCCGGCGAAAAACTGGTGTTCTGGTTCGCACTTGCGGGCGGGATTGCGGTGATCGTTTCTGGGTATTTATTGATGTTTCCCTTCTACGTGACCAACATTTTCGGGATGCAGATCGCGCAGGCCGTTCACGCCATCATCGCCTTGTTGTTCGTCGCCTTGATCCTTGCCCATATCTATATCGGCACGATCGGCATGGAGGGCGCGTTCGAGGCCATGGGGAAGGGAACCGTAGACCGCAATTGGGCGAAGGAGCACCACAGCCTTTGGCTGGAAGAGCAAATCGCTCACACCGGTGCGAACGAACCTGGCCGGCATCCGGCCGCCACGCCTGCGGAATGATCTCGCTCGTGACCACATGTGGATTCGGAGTTTTCATCCCACTCGGGAAGATCGATGACGTGGTCGTCGCGCGATGAAGCCGCCGGATGGGCTAGCGCAAGGGTGATCGTCAACTGGAATTGGCGGTAGCCAACGTAAGTCACCTGTGACGCAGGTCGCGGAGCCAGATGTCGAAAATGTGCGATCACGCCGGCCTTCCCAGCAGAGGCGGGCAATCCTAACTCAGAGGCGATCGCGACCGGATTGAAGGCGACCGGAGTTGGCGCCCGCTCACAGAGCTGTTGAGGCCGGCGAAACAATTGGCTCGTATGAATCGCGGCCGCTCGCACAATCTCGGAGGCCGGTCGGTGTACATATCGGCGGATTCCTTGGTGCACACCTGAGTTTTGCCGATTGTTCTCGGTCGCGCGTAGATCTGCGTTTTGAGGCACTGGCACCGCGTCGGGCTCCCCCAAAAGAACAACGGTATTCCCCCGTCTGGGGGGTGCCGCGAGACAACAGTTTTTAGGCAAGTCAACTTCGGAGATCAGCACGGTGGGTGGTTAGTTCACCGACACGACGAAGCATCACGGGAGATTGCGCGATGAGCAAACGAGTGGCCGACGTATTGGTCGAAACGCTGCAGGTAGCCGGCGTGAAGAGATGCTACGGGATCATCGGCGACACTCTCAACCGCATTGCCCATGCCATCGATCGCAGCGAGATCGAGTGGGTCCAGGTGCGCCATGAAGAGGCGGGAGCTTTTGCGGCGGGCGCGGAAGCGCTGCTCACCGGCGAACTCACCGCCTGTGCGGGCAGTTGCGGTCCGGGCAGTCTCCACTTCATCAATGGCCTCTATGAAGCGAATCGCAACGGCGCTCCGGTCATCCTGATCGCAACCCAGATCGTGCGGCCGGACCTGGGGTTTCAGTCGATCCAAGAGGTCGACCTCGAGGAGGTTTACAATGGTTGCAGCGTCTTCTGCGAGACGATCCTCACCCCGGAGCAGGCCCGGCGCAAGACAGTTGCGGCCTGTCAGGCGGCGCTGGCGAAGCGTGGCGTCGCGGTGCTGGTTGTGCCGGCGGATATCTCCGATGCAGCCGCACACGAGGAACGGCCGTATGCCGTCCATGTGCCGCAGCCGATCATTCGCCCGAGTGACGCCGACCTCAACGAGATCGCAGCCATTCTCAACAGCAGTGAGGCGATCACGATCTACGCGGGAGCGGGCTGCGCAGGTGCGCATGATGAGGTGGTCGCCACCGCGGCGCGGCTGAAGGCGCCAATGGCCCACACCTCACGGGGCAAGGACTTCCTCGAGTACGACAATCCCTACAATGTCGGCATGACCGGTATCATCGGCGGGCGCGCCGGCTACCATGCCATCCTCGACTGCGATGTGCTGCTCCAACTCGGAGCAGATTTCGCGTGGCCCCAATTCTATCCCGACCGGGCGAAGATCATTCAGATCGACATCGATCCCACGCACATCGGACGGCGTCATCCGGTCACGCTCGGCGTCGTCGGCAACATTAAGGCAACCTTGGAGGCTCTACTACCGCGTCTCGAGCAGCACGACGATGGCAGCTTCCTCACCATTCATGCGGAACGTTTTCAGCGCGACCAGGCATCGGCCAAGGCTGAAACGGTGTCGGGTCCCGACTCCACCATTTCCGGTACCTACCTGACCAAGGTCATCAATAAGTACGCAGCCAAGGATGCTTTGTTCACCGCAGACGACGGCACGGCGGGCGTTTGGATGCTCCGCCACATCGAAACCT
>CAVVCE010000117.1:0-69837 GCA_963746235.1 uncultured Alphaproteobacteria bacterium | reverse complement strand
CTCGTATCGCTCTATCTCGCGGCGCTGATCCCGGAGGAATACGGCGGCTCCGGCCTGCCGCTGCGCGGCGGCCGCGGCGATCCTGGAGGAAATCCAGCGCGCCGGCTGCAACGGCGCGGCCTGCCACGCGCAGATGTACATGATGGGCGCGCTGCTGCGGCACGGCAGCGACGAGCAGAAGACAGCGCTATCTGCCGGCGATCGCCGCCGGCGAACTGCGGCTGCAGGCTTTTGGCGTGACCGAGCCCACCAGCGGCACCGATACCACCGCGCTGCAGACCGTCGCGCGGCGCGAGGGCGACGAATATGTCGTCAACGGCCAGAAGATCTGGACCTCGCCGGGCCGAGCATTCCGATCTGATGCTGCTGCTGGCGCGCACCACGCCAAGGACCAGACGGCCAAGCGCACCGACGGGCTGTCGGTGTTCCTCGTCGACATGCGCGAGGCGCTGGGCAACGGGCTGACGATCCGGCCGATCCGCACCATGATGAACCATGCGACCACCGAAGTGTTCTTCGACGATCTGCGCGTGCCGGCGGCCAATCTGATCGGCGAGGAAGGCAAGGGCTTTCGCTATATCCTGTCCGGCATGAATGCCGAGCGCATCCTGATCGCGCGCCGAATGCATCGGCGACGCCAAATGGTTCATCGACAAGGCCACGGCCTACGCCAAGCGACCGGCGTCGTGTTCGGCCGGCCGATCGGCCAGAACCAGGGCATCCAGTTTCCCGATCGCCAAGGCCTATGCGCAGATGCGCGCCGCCGAGCTGATGGTGCACCAGCGCGGCGGCCCTGTTCGACGCCGGCGAAGCCTTGCGGCGCGGAAGCCAACATGGCGAAGCTGCTGGCGGCCGAAGCGTCCTGGGCGGCCGGCGATGCCTGCGTGCAGACCCATGGCGGCTTCGGCTTCGCCGAGGAATACGACGTCGAGCGCAAATTCCGCGAGACGCGGCTTTATCAGGTGGCGCCGATCTCGACCAACCTGATCCTCAGCTATCTCGCCGAGCACGTGCTCGGCCTGCCGCGGTCCTATTGATGGGCGGCGGCCGGCTGCGTTCAGCGTTCAACCGGAGAGTTCCAGATGAGATTTTTGTCGAGCGTTCTCGCACCGATTTCAGGGACGATGGTGTGTCCGCTTTCTATCGCGCTCGCCTTGTCGATAGGGGAATTGAGCGCATTCGCAGAAGGCGCAACATGCCCGGCGGATTTATCTTGGTCGTCCCCCTGAGCCTCAGGACGGAGTTTGCCGACATCCTGCGCTTGTGTTCTCAAAAGACTTACAGGCTATGCGCTACGACGGCGACGAATTTTCTCCAACATATGAAAAGCTCTCATCGCAAAAGCCAATTCATCGGTGGTTCGTCGAGGCGGTGAGCTGCGTCTGAAATTCAAGAATGGCGGGTCAAAGTATACAAGGACAGTGGGGGCAAGCGGCATGCGAAGAAGGTAGCAATTCCCGCCAACGCTATGTTCTTTACGATATTTTCCCGAACACGGATCGTTTCTCGTCCATGTGAACTACTGGGAAACTCAAGGGTGGTTCCTGGTCAGCCAAGTTGGATGGAAAAGAAGAAAAAATCGTCGCGGCACCGCTTATTCACCGAAGCGGAAATGGCTTGCGTCCGTCTACGCAACTGAGGGTCCCGACGACTCTAAATAATGGGATAGACATCGTGCCCGCGCAAGCCTCCACCCGAGCGAGAGTGCTTTTCATTATAGGCCGAAGGACTATGAACTTTGGGAATTTGTCGGCTGGCAGATCCACCATCGCCTGTTGCTAAAGGTAACCTGGCAGGACCCAACGCGGGGACAGGTTACATCGCCTGCGGAAGTGGTTCGCCTGAACGGTAAATGGAGTTTGAACACTACGTCGTCTCGGCCCTGAGAGTTCTGTTTGAGAGTTCCGATTAGGGCCGGGTGCGACATTCCAAGACTTGGCGGTCGACTTATCGCCGAGGCCGAAGGGGATTTTCAATGAAGAATTCTGAATTGGATGGGTTGACACCACGACGCTCCTCTTCTTTCGGAGCGTTGGCTGCTGGGGCGCCCGGCCATGCGACGGCGGTAATCCGTTGCCTTTCACGCGCTTCACCGCGCCACCTGCGAATGAGCATCGGAGACTTTCAAGGGAGCGTGGAAATTGATAGCGTTACGCTATCGGATTTGCTCCGGATTCTGGCGATGCCGGACGGCATGTCATTAATCTGTGAAACATAAGGTCGAGGATCACTGCCATGAAAATGATGTCGCCTCCCACCGTTTGGACGCTCCTGGCCGTCGCAATTGCGGGCGCCTTCGCGTCCGATGCGGCGCAGGCCCGTTCGGCGTTCGACGGCGGCTGGTCCGTGCAGATCGTCACGCAGCGCGGCTCCTGTGATCCCAGCTCCGGCTTCGGCGTCGAGATTCGCGACGGTGTGATCTACGGCTCCGGCGGCATGCCCGTTCGCGGCAGGGTGGCCGGCAATGGTGCGGTCACGGTCAGTGTCGCCTCGGGCGAGCGGCGTGCCGACGGCAGCGGACGATTGTCCGGAAGCTCGGGCGGCGGCACCTGGCACGGCGTCGGCTCGCAGGGCGCCTGCTCCGGCAGGTGGTCGGCAAGCCGTCAGTAGCTTCCAGCGGGACGACTGGCGCGAAAGAAATGGGCGCGAGCCGCAGCTTGACGCTGCGGCCGGCTTGGACCGCGGGACGCGAACCAAACGCCTTACGGCAGCTTGAACACCATCAACTCTCCGGTCTGGCCGCCTCCCATGCCGCCCGGCAGGAACGAACCGCCGCCCACATAGAGGTTGTCGCCGTCGCTGGCGGCGCCGGCGGCGTGGCGTCCCTGGGGCATCGGCGCCAGCGTGTGCCACGCATTAGCCTTGGCGTCGAAGCCTTCGTTTTCCACGAAGGTCCGCCGCTCCTGCGGGAACTCGCCGCCGAGCACCACCGCCATGCCCTTGTAGTTGGCCGAAGCGAGGCCGCTGCGCGCGGTCGGCAGCGGCGGCCCCGACGTCCATGTGTTGGTGGCGGGATCGTAGATGTCGTGCATGTCGGTGCGATCGGCAGGTGAGGTGAAGCGCCCGCCGATAGCGTGGATTTTGCCCTCGGCCGCCACGACCGCCATATGGTCGCGGGCCTTCGGAAGGGGTGCGAGTGCGGTCCAGGCATTGGTGGCGGGATCGTAGACTTCGTTGGTGGCGACGGTCTCCCCCTTGGGCGTGCGCCCGCCGATCGCGTAGACCTTGCCGTTGAGCACGGCGACGCCCACGGAGCCGCGGCCGGCCTTCATCGGGGCGAGCGCGCGCCAGGCATCGGCGGCCGGGTCATATTCGAACACCAGCGGCTGGCCGTCCTTGTGCACCGAGGCGACGAAGCCGCCGACCGTGATGATCTTGCCGTTCACGACCGCGACGCCCATGTGATCGAGCCCGCGCGGCATCGGGTAGCGCACCCGCCATTTGTCGGTCGCAACATCGTATTCCTCGTTGTGCGGGACCGAGGTGCCGTTGATGCTGCCGCCGAGCACATAGACCTTGCCGCCGACCGCGGCGAGCGAGACCTCGGCGCGGGGCGTGATCATCGGCGCCTTCTGGCTCCACGCGCCCGTCGCAGCGGCTGGCGCCGCGGTCTGGCCGTGCACGATCATCGGGACAGCGCCGGCCGCGGCGATGAAGACGCATGCGGCGGCGAGTTGGACTGCTTTCATGACGATTTCCTCCCGGAATTTTCGGTAGTGTAGCGCGCGGCGACAAGCGCTGCCAGCCGGTGAGCAAATGCCGGTGATCAAATGATGTTTCGCGCATCTTGTCTTGCGCACGCCATGCTCGATACTGTCCCCAACATTGCCCACAGGAGGTCAGCCATGCCGAAGCTCGCCTGGATCATCATGCTTGCAGCGCTTGCAGCCGCGCCCGCAGCGGCACAGACCGCGATCCCCGATGTGCGCGGCACCTGGAAGGGCGAGAGCGAATTGATCGTGCTGGGTCGCGGCAACGAGCATCATGCCGGGCCGCGTTCGAACGAGCCGAGGCTTTCGGCCATCGCGTTCACGATGACGATCAACAAGCAGGATGGTCGCCGTTTCTCCGGCACGTTTTCGTCGGCGAAGCACAGCGAGACGGTCATCGCCGTGATATCGCGCGCCGGCACCATCTACATGGTCGATGACGACGGCTGGACGTCGGGGACGCTGCTTGCGCCGGACAAGATGGAGCTCTGCTATATGGCGAGACTTCCGACCGGGCGCGTGGCGTCCTGCACCGAGATGACCAAGCAATAGCCGTGGTCGGAGCGGGTGCATCCTTGCAGGTCGCCCGCGCGCGGAATGGGCAATACGCCGGCGCTATCGCGCCATTCGGATCGGCATCTAAATCCGCCGCAGCGGGATCGACAGTGCGAGGCAGAGGCCGATCGCGGTGAAGCCCGCGATCGCAAGGAACGCGGCGCGGAACGCCTCGGCGATGTCGGCCTGGACCGCGGCGAGCCGGTCCGGCGCCAGCGCGGATGCGACTTGGCCGCCGTGCTCCACCATGGTCGAGAACGCCCGCGCGGCTTCCGGGCTTTTCGTTGCCAGCACGGCGAACAGGACCGCGGTGACGAGGGCGGTTCCGAACGCGGCGCCGATCGAGCGCGAGAACTGCACCGAGGCGGCTGCTTCGCCGAGCTTCAGCGGCCCGGATTCGCTCTGCACGGTGACCTGGACGACGCCCATCACCGTCCCCATGAACAGCCCGTTCCACAACAGCAGCCAGGCGAGGCCGGTGGTGCCGATCTGGTGCACCCAGAGGGCCAGCACCACCAGATTGGCGGTGACGAGGAGGAGCCCGAAGGCCGGAAAAATCGTGGTCCGGCCGGTCTTGCTGACGAGCCGTCCGGTGACCAGCGAGCCGGTGAAGATGCCGATCGTGAGCGGCACCAGCAGCAGCCCGGTTTGCGCCGGCGAATTGCCGCGCACCACCTGGAGATAGATCGGCAGAAAAGTGATCAGCGACACCAGCGCGGCACCGTGGCAGGCGGCGAGCGCGTCGCTGCGCCAGATCGTCGGGCGGCGCAGCAAGGCGAGCGGGATCAGCGGCGAGGCCGTGCGGGCCTCCTGGCGCACCAGCAGCACGGCGGCGATGATGCCGATGGCGAGCAGGCCGCCGGCCGCGGGCATGGCAGCGAGCTCCATGTGCTGGGCCTGCTCCAGCGACAACAGGGTGGTGGTCACGAACAGGGCGAAGAACAACAGCCCGGCCGGGTCCGGCCGCCAGCTCGATCCGTCCGGCACCCGGTTCTCGAGCTTGCGGGTCAGCCAGACCGCCAGCAGCCCGACCGGGATGTTGATGAGGAACACCGATTGCCAGCCGAAATGCTGGGTGAGATAGCCGCCGGCCACCGGGCCGAAGGTGTTCGCGCACACCGCCACCGCGGCGAGATAGCCCTGGTAGCGCGCCCGCTCGCGCGGCGGGAACGCCTCGCCGACCAGCGCCTGGGAGAGCGTCATCAGCCCGCCGCCGCCGAGGCCCTGGAGCAGCCGGGCGAGCGTCAGCAGCATGATGGAGGTCGACGCCGCGCACAGCACCGAAGCCACGATGAACACGGCGAGCGCGACGAACATCAGCCGGCGGCGGCCGAACGCGTCGCCGAGCCGGCCGTAGATCGGCGCCGCGATGGTCGATGCGACCAGGTAGGACACGACGACCCAGGAGGCGCGCTCGACCTCGCCGGTGGCAGCCGCGATGGACGGCAGCGCCGTGGCGACGATGGTCTGGTCCAGCACCGCCAGGAACATCGGCAGCATGATGGAGGGGAACACGGCGAGGAAAGCCGGCCGCTGCGGCGGTGCAGGCGGACCAGAATTTGGAACGGAGCTTGGACCGGAACTTGGATTGGAGCCTGGGCCGCCTGTGTTCGCCTCGAAACTCATGCGGAACCAGATATCCTTTCGCGCCCCGTCAGTGCGCCATCAGTACCGGCAACTTGGCGCTCGCCAGGATGTGCCGCGTCGCACCGCCGAATACCATCTGGCGCAGGCGGCTCTGGGTATAGGCTCCTTTCACCAGGAGATCGCAGCCATGCGCTTTCGCGTGATCGAGAATGGTCTCGCCGGTCGTCCTGGTGCCCGGCGCCGCCGTGACGGCGGTGGCCGCGACCGCATTCGAGCGCAGATAATGCGCGAACTGCTCCCCGGTAGGTCCGGGCGTCATGCCGCCTTCCACCGACAACACGGTAACTTCCCTGGCCTCGCGCAGCAACGGCAGGGCGAACGCCGTGGTGCGGGTCTGCTCGGTGCTGCCGTTCCAGGCGACCAGTACATTCCCGCCCACGACCTGGGGCGCCGAGGCCGGCGCGATCAGCACCGGGCGGCCGCTCTCGAACAGCGCCGCTTCCAGGGGCGGCATGCGCGGGTCCTGCGGTTCGCGGCCGGGCCGTCCCACCACGATCAGATCGAACAAGCGGCCATGACTGCCGATGACGGCGTCGCCATGAGCAACGGGGCGAATCCAGCCGTAAGAATAGGCGGCCGGACCCAGGTCGGCACGCGGGACCGGGTGGACGTCCGGCGCTGCGTGAAATTTCGGCACCGCGTGGGCGTTTGGCACTGCGTGGGCGTTTGGCACTGCGTGGGCGCTTGGCACTGCGTGGGCTTGCATGAACGACTCGAACAGACCCTGCGCCAGCCGTTCGATCTCCTCGTCGCCCGCCTGCATGCTTGCGATCGTCAGGCTGCTCACGGGATCGACCGCCACGAAGTCGGCGGCGGCGGGATAGACCGCAAACCCCTCCATGTAGCTTCCGAAGCGCTGCGCGATCAGCCGGGCGGTCTCCAGCACCGCGGGCATCGAGGCATGATCTTCGGTCGGAATCAGGATCGTCTTCATGAGGGCATCGTCGGTTTGGCCGCGAAGCTACACGTTCGGTGCCACCATCGTCCACGAGTTCCCGAGCTGCGAACGGCACACGCTCCGTTGGAATGCTGCTGGTGACTCAGGAGGCAGCCCAGGTCGGCCTCAAGACGCAGGCGGCGGTGCTGACCATTGCGACCGCGCGTCAGGGTCGACCCCCACTTGGTGCTGGTAGCAACCGCCGTCCGTCGACCGACTTAGAAGTCCGGCTTATCCGCACGCGGGACGTCCGACTCCTTGTTATTATAGTATTCGTACCTGTTTTCGGCGCAGACACCTTCCTGCCATTCGGCGGGGTCGCGCGCATAGGTTATGGTCGTGGTCCACGGCGTCGTGAAGGCGCCTTCATCCTCGACCGTGAGATGGATCTGCAGATACTTGCCGGTATAATTGAGGTTGAGCGGTCCCTGGTTGCGCATGAGCTCCTTGTCGCCGCGCTCCAACGCGCCTTTCGCGGCTTCGTAATCGAGCAGAGTATAGCGTTCCACCACGTGCAGGGCCTTGGTGTAGGGCGTGCCGAACAAGTCGATCATCGCGAACGGCCGGTCGGTTTTCACGCCCACCGTGTCTATCACCAGCGTGTCGCCTTCGTAATGGGCGACGGAATCGCCGTGCCAGGACGGCGTTACCGGCGTCGGATGAGGCTCGTTCAAGCGGACCCAGCGGACTTCGTGATCCTCGTTGTAAAGAATCGTGACCTTGTCCGGCTGCTGCAGCATCTGCATTGCGCCATGCTTGAAGATATACGGCACCGGCTCCGGCCAGCACTGGTTGGAAGGGCTCGGAAAGGTGACGCCGGCCAACGAAATTTCACCGTACTTCTTGATGACGTCTGCCGCCCACGGCTTCAAGATCGCATTGGTATAATCGCCGACCAACTGGTCGTAATTGCTCACGCCGTTCCTGCGCGACCTGTTGGTCACCGGGGCGGGACCCGATTCCGGCGGCTCAAACCAGGGAAGCGACCCGTGACGCCATATGCCGGAGAAATCCGGGATCGATGTAGCGCCGTGCGCACTGATATCGGCTGGCCGCGAAGCGGGCGCGGCCTGTTGGCCCCAAGGCGGGAGTGGCAACCGCCAATGCCACAAACAAAAGGAAATCCCGATGCACGCTCATGTCGACCTCCCCTTCATGGTTTCGCCGGGGTTCGCGGGTTCAGGTCCCGTGCGAACGCCGTCGACATCTTAAACCAAAAGCGGGAAAAGCACAGACTTGTAGGGTGGGCAAAGCTAAGGGTCCGGCCTTCGGCCGGCCCGATGACAGGCTCCGCGTGCCCACCATCGTCGTATCCGCGTGGGCACGGCGCGAAGAGCGCGCCTTTGCCCACCCTACTGATTGGTTTCACGGAATCGACCGCTAGATCGCCGAGCCGTTGAACGAGCGCGGCGCCGGCGCGACCACCTGGGCGCCGGACGAGGTGACCTTCATCACGGCGAGGCCGCGCTGGTTGGAACCGTCATTGCGGAAGCGGAACACCCCGTCGATCCCGGTAAAGCCGGACGGGTTGGTGAGCGTGTCGGCGGCGAAGCGCTGCTGCCCCTGGGTCTTGACGAGTGCCGCCACCAGCGCCACCGCGTCATAGGCGAGCGTCGCCTGGCGCACCGGATCCTGGTGATAGCGGGCGCGATAGCGCTCCGCGAAGCTGCGGTAGCCGGTCGGCTCGGGCGCGGCGAACCAGGCGCCGTCGAGCAGGGGATTCGAGAGCACGCGCGGATCATCGCCCCACAGCCCGGTGCCGAGCACCGTGAACTGGCGCAGGTTGACGCCGCCATTGGCGAGCGCCTGGAGGATATCGACGACCCCCTCGGCGCCGTCGGGGATGAACAGAGCATCGGCACGGCCGGCCGCCTGGGCGACCTGCTTGACCACCTCGCCGAGCTTGGAGCGGTCCTCGGCGTAGTGCTCGACGGTGACGACGCGTCCGCCGCGCTTCGCCACCACCTGCTTGAACTCGCCCTCGACCACGCTGCCATAGGCGTTGGACGGAACCAGCGCGACGAAGGATTTCTTGCCCTGGGACATGGCGTAGGTGACGATCCGGTCGACATCGCTTTCGGGCAGGAAACTCAGGAGATAGGCGCCCGACGAGGCGACGTTGCTGTCGGTCGAAAAGGCGATCAGCGGCACCCCCCGGGAGCGCGCGACCTGCTTGGCGCTGGTGACGGAGTGGGCGAACAGGGGCCCGATGATGATCTCGGCGCCTTCGTCGATCGCCTGGGTCGTCGCACGCTGGGCGCCCGGCGCGGTGCCCCCGTCGTCCTTGGTCACCAACTGGACGTTGGCCCCGCTGAACTCGGCAAGCGCCATTTCCGCGGCATTGCGCATGGACTGGCCGGCGGTGCCGGCATTGCCGCCGGCGGACAATGGCAGCACCAGGGCGACCTTGACCCCGCCATTGCCGAGCGGCGCGGCCACCGACGCCGCAGCCGGAGCATCCACCAAGGGCGAACCGCTGCCGAACATGTTGGAAGCGCCGCCGCAGCCCGCGAGCAAAGCCGCCAGCGCCAAGGCCGCCGCCCGCCACCGGCGCCCGCGGGCGCGACGAACCTCATGGCTGCGGCAGGGCATCGACCGGTCTCCTGGGAATGGCGATTACTTCAGCGTGCCATTCAGGCATATTGTCGGCAATCGTTCCACGAAGAGCACGCTCTCCCGCCCCGTGGCAATCGCGAAAACGAACCTCGTAGCCATGGCCAGCCCAGACCATCCAAAATGGCGACCAAGATAACGACCAAGACAACGACCAACACAGCAACCAGGGCGGCGGGCGCGACGCGGCACTACCGCGTATCGGCGCACGACATCGAGGCTGCAAGGGCCGTCCCGGCATTGTATATCGTCGCAACCCCGATCGGCAATCTGGGCGACGTGACGCTGCGGGCGCTCGAAACGCTCGCCGGGGTCGACGTGGTGGCGTGCGAGGACACCCGCGTCACCCGCCGGCTGTTCGACCGCTACGGCCTGACCACGCCGCTCGTCGCCTATCACGACCACAATGCCGAGACGACGCGGCCGAAGCTTCTGGCGCGGCTCGCTGCCGGAGACGCGGTGGCGCTCGTCTCCGATGCCGGCACCCCCCTGATCTCCGACCCCGGTTCAAGCTGGTGCGGGAGGCCCAGGCCGCAGGCCACGCGGTCATCGCGGTGCCGGGGGCTTCCGCGGTGATGGCGGCGGTCGCGAGCGCGGGCCTGCCGACCGACCGGTTCTTCTTCGAAGGCTTCCTGCCGCCGCGAGAGCAGGCAAGGCGGGCGCGGCTCGCCGAACTCGCCGACGTGCCGGCGACGCTGGTGTTTTTCGAGACCGGGCCGCGCATCGCCGCCATGCTCCACGACCTCGCCGCCGCGTTCGGCGACCGCGAAGCCGCGGTGTGCCGCGAACTCACCAAGCTGCACGAGGAAATCCGCCGCACCGATCTCGCCGGGCTCGCCCGCGCCTATGACGAAGGCGCCGAGACCCGCGGCGAATTCGTCGTGGTGGTCGGGCCGCCGGCCGCCGCGCCCCTCGTCGAGGCGCAAGACCTCGACGACCTGCTGCGCCGGGCGCTCGCGACGCAATCGCTCAAGAACGCGGTCGAGGCGGTCGCCGCGGCGACCGGCCACAAGCGGCGGCTCGTCTATCAGCGCGCGCTGGCGCTCACCCGGAGCGCGGCCGATGGCGAAAGGTGAGCCGATCGCCAAGCGCGCCCGCGCCCGCCGGCCGATCCGGAGCGCCGCATCGCGTTCCGCTTCGGCCTGTCGGCGGAGAGCCGCGCCGCCGCCTTTCTCATTGCTAAGGGCTACCGCATCCTGTTCCGCCGGTTTAAAACCCCGGTCGGCGAGATCGACATCGTGGCGCGGCGGCGCGGCGTCCTCGTCTTCGTCGAGGTCAAGGCGCGCGAGAAGCTCGCCGATGCCGCCGAGGCGATCGGCAAGCGCCAGCAGAGCCGCATCATCGCCGCCGCGGAGTTCTGGCTCGCGGGCCATCCGGAGCACGCCGCCGGCGATATGCGCTTCGATGTCGTGCTGGTCGCGCCCGGCCGCCTGCCGGTGCATCTGCCCGGCGCCTTCGATGCCTCGATGTGACCGCCATCGGCGCGAGAGGTTTTGCAGCGAGGGTTTACGAACGGCCCGGCGCGGGTTACTCCACCGGCGCCTCGCTCCACCCCCTGCCGGATCGGCCGCCGCATGACCCTCCACCGCAAGCTCGATGTCGCCGTGCAGATGGACCCGATCGCGCGGATCAACATCCGCGGCGATTCGACTTTTGCGCTGCTGCTCGAAGCGCAGGCGCGCGGGCATCGCCTGTCCTATTACACGCCGGACCGCTTGGCGCTGCGCGACGGCGAGGTGTTCGCCACGGCGGCACCGCTTGAGGTGCGCGACGTCGAAGGCAGCCACTTCACCCTGGGCGAGGAAAAGCGCACCGCGCTCGCGGCCTTCGACGTGATCCTGATGCGCCAGGACCCGCCGTTCGACCTCGGCTACATCTCCGCGACCCACCTGCTGCAGCGGCTCTATCCCACCACCCTCGTCGTCAACAACCCGGCGGAGGTGCGCAACGCGCCGGAGAAGCTGTTCGTCACCGAATTTCCCGACCTGATGCCGCCGACGCTGGTCACCCGCGACCTCGACGAGATCAAGGCGTTCCGCGCCGCCCATGGCGACATCGTGATGAAGCCGCTGTTCGGCCATGGCGGTGCGGCGGTATTCGCGCTCACCGCCCGCGACGTGAATTTCGGCTCGCTCTACGACCTGTTCGCGGCGACGTTCCGGGAGCCCTGGGTGGTGCAGAAATATCTGCCGGAGGTCGCCAAGGGCGACAAGCGGATCATCCTGGTCGACGGCGAATTCGCCGGCGCCGTGAACCGGGTGCCGCAGGGCGACGACCTGCGTTCCAACATGATCCGCGGCGGCGCCGCGGCGGCGACCGACCTGACGGCGCGCGAGCGCGCGATCTGCGAACGGCTGGGCCCGGCGCTGCGGGCGCGCGGGCTCATGTTCACCGGCATCGACGTGATCGACGGCTATCTCACCGAGATCAACGTCACCTCGCCCACCGGCATCAGGATCATCCGGCGCCTCGGCGGCCCCGACATCGCGGCGATGATCTGGGACGTGATCGCCGCCAAGGTGGCGAACCCCGCGATCAGAGCATGATCCCCGAGACGTTGCCGGCTGTTCGGACATGCTCACGCTCAAAAACAATCATGCTCAGAAACAATGACCCGGGAGCGCCACCCCGATCGGCGCCGCGCCCGTCAATGCAGCCGGCGCGGGTCATCGCCCGGGCGGCGCGCGGTCACCTGCTGCATCCAGACAATGCGTGACTGGCGGATCGCCGCGGCGAATTCCTCGACCTCGCAACACGCCAATTCGGCAGCGATCCGGGCCTGGCGGGCATTGTGCAATTCGAGTTCGACAGCCTTGAAGTCGATGATCATGGACGGGACCTTTCGTGGGGTGTTGACGAAAGGTTAGCGTGAGTCGTTTTGTTCTGCAAATGTTCTCTTGCCGGTGGAGGCGCTGGCCGGACGGCCGGTGGGCTGGATTTGAATTGTGAAGCGGACGGGTTTATTTCTGCAACTTAATAGTGTAGTTTTATCGTCTAGCAACCTTATGGAGAGAAAGAGATGATTAAGGTACTGACTATATTTGCGATCGTTGTAGTTGCGGGCGCCGCTGCTAAGGCGGCAGATGACAAGCCAGACAAATCACTCTTTGATCGAACCCATGAAGCGATTGAGAGGGCTGAACGCGCCGGAAACGTGGGCGGTCCTGAACGCCCAGCCGAACGCCCGCAGCCCCAAGATCGCGGTCTGATCAACAACTCCGAACGCCAACAGATGCAAAGGTTGGAAAACGAGAACAACCGATAGGCACCAATGAGGCTGCCTCAGTTGGCGGCCTCATTCATTGTAAAGCTTCAAAATCTTCTCGTAGTGAGAAAGCAATTCCTTCAGCTTCTCCAGACCTTCTGCATCAACATTGGCCGTGATCTGCGTCGTTTGCCCACTTGCAAGACGGAGATGTCAGCCTTGGAGGATTCATTGTCGGCACGAAGGGCGCTTGAGGCCCCGGCGGATCGACTGCGGTCAATTCGGCCATTGGCACCTTTAGACCTCATGAGTGGCCCTTCTGCCCCAAACGGGGCCAGCACCGCAGTGGCCGGCTTATTCGTCATCCGTCGTTCCCCGCCCCTCACCCCTCCGCCGGAAACTTCGTCTCCAGCATGCCGCCGATGAGCATGCAGGCTTCGTGGCCCTCCCACGTTCCCGTGTGCATGGCGGCGCGGGTGAGGGCGTCTTCCAGCACGCGCCGGCCGTCGTCGGCATCGATCACGCCCTTGGCGATGAGCAGGTCGAGCAAAGCTGCGGTGATGGCGCTGCCGGCGATGCCCGTTCCTACGGCCTTGGCATTGGTATCGGTCATGGCAGTCCTCCGGACATGATGGTTTGAACTTACCATGCGGACGCTTGTTGGAAGCGCGTCCGCGGCCGCTGGCAGCTCAGACGTCTCTATGGATGTTCTGCAAATGTTCTTGAACGGCCTCGGGCGCCTGAGCTAGGATGAGCGACGTCCAGGGGAACTCATGGTCCAGCGTGTATCCACGGTCGCGTTCGAGGGCGTCGAGGCGCGGGCGGTCGATGTCCAGGTCCAGGTCGCGCCCGGCATTCCCGCCTTCAATGTGGTGGGGTTGCCGGACAAGGCGGTGTCGGAGGCCCGCGAGCGGGTCCGCTCGGCGCTGGTCGCGTCCGGCCTTGCGCTGCCGGCGCGGCGGATCACGGTCAACCTCGCCCCGGCGGACCTGCCGAAGGAAGGCAGCCATTACGACCTGCCGATTGCGCTCGGCCTGATGGCGGCGATCGGGGCGATCCCCCATGATGCCCTCGGCGGCTACACCGTGCTGGGCGAACTCGGCCTCGATGGCTCGATCGCAGCGGTGGCCGGCGTGCTGCCGGCGGCGATCGGCGCCAATTCCCGCGGCGAGGGCCTGATCTGCCCGGCCGGCTGCGGACCGGAGGCGGCGTGGGCCAGCCCGGAGATGGAGATCATCGCCGCCGGCTCGCTGATCCAGCTCGCCAACCATTTCAAGGGCACCCAGGTGCTGTCGCGGCCGCAGCCCAAGGTGCGCGAGGCGGAAGGCTCGTTGCTCGACCTGATCGATATCAAGGGCCAGGAAAGCGCCAAGCGCGCGCTGGAGGTCGCCGCCGCCGGCGGCCACAATCTCCTGATGATCGGTCCGCCCGGCGCCGGCAAGTCGATGCTGGCGGCGCGGTTGCCCTCGATCTTGCCGCCGCTGGCGCCGGCCGAGCTGCTCGAAGTCTCGATGATCGCGTCGGTCGCCGGCGCGATCGACGGCGGTGCACTCACCAACCGGCGTCCGTTCCGCGCCCCCCATCATTCCGCCAGCATGCCGGCGCTGGTCGGCGGCGGGCTGCGCGCCAAGCCCGGCGAGATCTCGCTCGCCCACAACGGGCGTGCTGTTCCTCGACGAGCTGCCGGAATTCGACGGCCGCGTGCTCGATTCCCTGCGCCAGCCCCTGGAAACCGGCGAGGTCGCGATTTCGCGCGCCAACCACCGCGTCACCTATCCCGCCCGCTTCATGCTGGTGGCCGCCATGAATCCGTGCCGCTGCGGGCGTGCCGGCGAACCCGGCTATGCCTGCAGGCGCGGCCCGGTCGGGCGCTGCGCGGGGGATTACCAGGCGCGGCTGTCGGGTCCGCTGCTCGACCGCATCGACCTGCACATCGAGGTCGGCGCGGTGACCGCCGCCGACCTCATCCTGCCGCCGCCGGCGGAAGGCAGCCGCGAGGTGGCGGCCCGCGTCGCCCGCGCCCGCGACACCCAGTCGGCGCGCTACGCCGCGCTTGGGCTCGCCGTGCGCACCAATGCCGAGGTCAACGCCACCGTGCTGGAAGCCGTCGCCAAGCCGGACAGCGGCGGGCTCGCGCTGCTGCGCGACGCCGCCGAGGCGATGCGGCTGTCCGCCCGCGGCTATCACCGGGTGTTGCGGGTGGCGCGCACCCTCGCCGACCTCGACGGCGAGGAGCTGGTGCGCCGCGTACACTTCGCCGAAGCGCTGGCCTACCGCGCACTGGCCGACGAGATCCGCCGCGCGGCGTGACCGCTGCCGCCGGCGGCGCCGCGCGCGGATGCTTCCGGCCGCTAGCCAATCTTTGGCGGCCTTTCCCTGGTGGCGTCTTCCGGCCGGCGAAGCATTGCCTGCAGCGCCGGCCGTTAACCCCGCGTCAACCGTTACGCCATAAGGGGCGCGATCGGGGGCCGGGAATGCAGTGATTGGCAAGCACGTTGCGCCATATTCGCCACGACGACGCGCCACGACGACGCGCCACGACGACGCGCCATGACGGCGCGCCTTCACCGGCCGCCGGCGGGACTACGGCTATGGATGGCAACGCACTTTATCTCGGCCTCGGCGCGCTGGCGCTGGTCGCGGCAGGCGTGGGCCTCGCCCTCTACCGGGTCGACCGCGCCCGCCGCCGCCGCATCGATCTGCTCGAAGAACGCGTCGAAGCCTTTGCCGACCGGGAATGGGAATGGCGGGAGGCCGATGCCGCGGGCCGGGCGAGGAGCCGCTTTCTCGCCATGGTCTCCCATGAAATCCGCACGCCGCTCAACGGCATTCTCGGCATGACCGATCTGTTGCTGGACACCCCGCTCGCGCCGGAGCAATCGACCTATGCCAAGGCGGTGAAATCGTCGGGCGAGGCGCTGGCCCGCCTGATCGAGGATATCCTCGATTATTCCAAGATCGAGGCGGGCCGGCTCGATCTCGACATCAAGCCCTTCGCGTTGCGCCCGCTGGTCGAGGACGTGGTCGAGCTGTTGGCGCCGCGCGCCCATGCCAAGGGCATCGAAATCGCCGCGTTCGTCGATGACGCAGCCGCGCACCGTTTCGTCGGCGACGCCACCCGCCTGCGCCAGGTTCTGCTCAACCTCATTGGCAATGCGATCAAGTTCACGCAAACCGGCGGCGTCGCGATCGCGGTCGAGCCGGCGCCCGACGGCGCCTTGGCGTTCCGCATCCGCGATACCGGCATCGGCATCGCGCCGGAGATACAGGGCCGGATGTTCGAGGAATTCGAGCAGGCCGAAGGCGGCGCCGGCCGCCGGTTCGGCGGCACCGGCCTCGGGCTGGCGATTTCGAAACGCCTGGTCGAGGCGATGGGCGGCGAGATCAGCCTCGACAGCACGCCCGGGCAAGGTGCGACCTTCACCTGCACGATCGCGTTGCCGCCGGCGGAAGCCGCCGAGGCGGCTGCCGATCCATCCTGGGACTTCGCCGGATCGGCCGCGCTGATCGTCGCGCCGGGGCCGGTCGAGGGGCCGCTGATGGCGCGGCAGCTTCGCGCCTGGGGCGCGAAGGCGAGCATCGCCGTCACCCCGGCGGCGGCCGAGCAGTCGCTCCGCGACGGCCGCTTCGATGCCGTGATCGTCGACGGTGCCCTCGGCCGCAGCGCGGTGGAGCGGATCGCCGCATCGATCCCGCGTGCAGAGACCCGCGCGATCGTGCTGATCGCGCCGCGCGATCGCGACGACATTCCGGCCTACCGGAATGCCGGCCTCGCCTATCTGGTCAAGCCGGTGCGCGCCGGCTCGCTGGCGGCCCGGCTCGGCGCATCGCGGCCTGCGCCGGTCATGCCGGCCGCGCCGCCGAGCACCGCCGGCCGCGGCGCCGCCCATGCCGGGCTCGCCATCCTGGTGGCGGAGGACAACGACATCAATGCGCTGCTGACGCGCCACCTGTTGAGCCGGCTCGGGCAACGCCCGGTGATGGCCGCCACCGGCGGCGACGCCGTCTGCGCCTTCGTCGCGGCGCAGGCCGCCGGCACGCCGTTCGATCTCGTGCTGATGGATTTGCACATGCCGGGCATGGACGGGATCGAAGCGGCGCGCCGCATGCGCGCCACCGAAACCGGCGGCAAGCGCACCCCGATCATCGCACTCACCGCCGACGCTTTCCCCGAAAGCCGCGACGCCTGTCTCGCTGCCGGCATGGACGGCTTCGTCACCAAGCCGCTCGACCGCGAGCGGTTGATGACGGCGTTGGCGCGCTTTGCTGCGGCCCGCGCGGCGTGACGGATTTTCCGCAGCCTCGCGCGAGCGCCGCGGACCTTGTCACAAATCTGTGCCTGCTCGGTGATTATTGACCGTAATATGAGTAGCTTGATTCGCGCGAGTGGTATCGCGATTTCGGTCGGCTTGTTCGCAAGCCGGACGTAACGGGGGCGACCGCCATGCTTTCCCGCGCCAAGGGCCCGAGTTGGCCGGCGAGCCGATTTGGTGCGCCGCTCCGCTTCACCGGGATTCCCGGCATCGTTCCCGTCCTCAAGGCCTATCGCGGCTTTCGCGTCGCCAGGCCGGCGCCGCCGGACGCGCTGCGCACGCTCGGGCGGCTCGGGGCGCTGGAGGTGCGGCTGGCGCGCAATGCCGCGGACATCCGGCGCGCGCAGAAGCTGCGATACCGCGTGTTCTATCGCGAGATGTCGGCGGTGCCCGATGCGGCATCGTTCCTGTCGCGGCGCGACGTCGATGCCTTCGATGCGGTGTGCGATCATCTTCTGGTGGTCGACCATGCCGCCCCGCGGCTGCGAAAAACGCCCCCCGTCGTCGGCACCTATCGGCTGCTGCGCCAAGAGGTCGCCGACCGCCAGTCCGGCTTCTACAGCGCCGGCGAATTCGACATCGACGCGCTGGTGTCGCGCCACAGCGGGCTGCGCTTTCTCGAACTCGGCCGCTCCTGCGTGCTGGCGCCCTACCGCAACAAGCGCACCGTCGAGTTATTGTGGCACGGCATCTGGACTTATGTGCTGTCGCATGGCGTCGACGTGATGATCGGATGCGCGAGCCTGGAAGGCACCGATCCCGACCGGCTGGCGCTGCCGCTGTCCTTCCTCCACCATTATGCCCGCGCGCCGGAAGCCTGGCGCGCCGCTGCGCTGCCCGGCCGCTATGTCGATCTCAACCGGATGCCGAAATCGGCGGTGAACCCGAAGGCGGCGCTGCAGAGCCTGCCGCCCCTGATCAAGGGCTACCTGCGGATCGGCGCCTTCGTCGGCGACGGCGCGGTGGTGGACCGCCAGTTCGGCACCACCGATGTGCTGATCATCCTGCCGGTGGCGGGAATCAATTCGCGCTATCTGGAGCATTTCGGGCCCGGCGCCGAACGCCACGCCGCCTGACGAAGCGCGCTCGCCGGCGCCTGGTCCCGATTACGTCCATCATCTACGTCGATCATCGCCTTGATGCCGCGTCGAACCGGCGTGGCCGGCATCATTCTCACGCCGCGTCCCCGCCCTCCAGAACAGGCGAAGAACATGGGGACAACCCACACGCTACAAAAGGCGGACAAATGACCCGCTACCGACACCTTGTCCGGCACCCCCTATCGCTGATGGCGGGAAGTGGCGTAGCCTCCCGCCGCGCCGGATCAGCCGGCGTCGCATGCCGGGCGCAGGATGAGGAATCGGCCATGTCCAACTCGACCACATCCCCTGCGGCCCATCGCTTGCATCGCCATCACTTGCGACCGTGTCCCACGCGATCCCACGCCGCGCCATCGTCGCCGGCGTGGCGGCGCTCGGCTTGTGCGGCCTTGCGCCACGGGCATGGGCGGCGGCGCCGGGTGCGGCACCGGAATCGTCCACCCGCCCCCTCGCCGAGCGGCTCGCCGGCTATGCGAACGACCTTCGGTATGACGATCTCGACGCTGCGACCATCGAGGCCGTCAAGATCCATCTCATCGACACGCTGGGATGCGGGCTCGCCGCTTTTGACGAAAGGCCGGTCCGCATCTGCCGCGACATCGCGCTGGCCTCCGGCGGCGGCGTCGCGACCGTCATCGGCACCGGCCGCCGCACCACGCCGGACCTCGCGGCCTTCGCCAATGGCGCGGCCGGGCGCTACTACGACCTGAACGACTTCTATGTCGCGCGCCAGGCCGTCCATCCCAGCGACACCATCGCGGCGTGCCTCGCGGTCGCGGAGGCGGAGCGCGCCAGCGCGGCCGACCTCATCACCGCGATCGCGCTCGCCTACGAGATCAACTGCCGCCTGGTCGATGCCTTCGACATCACGCACGCGCGGCTGGGACCCGCCGGTGTTCACGCTGCCGGCGGTGGCGCTCGCCGCCGGCAAGCTGATGAAGCTCGGCCCCGACCGGCTGGCGCAGGCCGTCAACCTCGCCATCAACGACCACATCCCGATGAACCAGACCCGGGTGCAGATGCTGTCCGACTGGAAGGGACTGGCGGACGCCGAAGCCACGCGCAACGCGGTGTTCGCGGCGCTGCTGGCGCGCGGCGGGCTCACCGGGCCGGCGCCGATCTTCGAGGGGCGGGCGGGCTTCTTCAAGCAGGTGTCCGGGCCGGCCACCGTCGATGTCGACGCCTTCGGCCGGCGCGGCGTCCCGTTCCGGATCAACGCCTGCGGCATGAAGGCCTACCCCGCCGTCGTCTACACGCAAACCGCGATCGTCGCGGGGATCGCGGTCGCCAAGAGCGTCAGCGAAATCGACCGGACCGTCGGCGCGATGGACCGCGTGGCGGCGGTCGAGATCGCCACCACCAGCCGGGGCTTCCAGGCCGCGGCCGGCGATCCCGAGAAATGGGCGCCGGAGACGCGGGATACCGCCGATCACAGCCTGCCCTACATCACCGCGCGGGCGATGTTCGACGGCGACATCACCAACGACAGCTACGCGCCGGAAAAGCTGCGCGACCCCGGCATCCTCGCCTTCATGCGCAAGATCACGGTGAAGGAAGACCCCGCGCTCACCGCGCGGGTCGGCGACGTGGTCCCCACGCGGGTCACCGCAGTCCTCGCCGACGGGCAGCGCGTCTCGCACGAGGTCGACGACGTGCCCGGCTTCGTGGGGCGGCCGATGGGACGCGTCGACGTCGAACGGAAATTCCGCGGCAATATCGGCAAGCGCTGGCCGCGGGAGCGCACCGACGGCGTCCTGCAGGCGCTGTGGGCGCTCGACCGCGCCGACGATGTCGCCCAACTGCTCGGCCGGCTGTCGCTGCCGGCAAACCTTTAGGGCGCGCCGACGCACGGCGCCGACGCGCGCCGCCATCGAGACAAGAAACAAGGGAGACTTGAACATGACCACGCAGCCACACGACATCGAAACCAGCGGCACTGCCGAAACCACCGACACCGCCGGCCTGTCGCGCCGTCTGTTCGTGACCGCTTCGGCCGCGGCCGCCGGCGGCTTGGCACTGGCGCAAGCGCCGGCGCGCGCCGCCATCGTGCGCACCGATTTTTCGAGCCTGCCGCCCTACGGCAACGCGACGATCTCCCCGGGCGTGCGTTCCCGCGCCGTCAGCAACGTCAACGGCCTCACCGTGCACATCCTGGAGGCCGGATACGAGACGCCGGGCCGCCCCGCCGTGCTGCTGCTGCACGGCTTTCCCGAACTCGCCTATAGCTGGCGCAAGGTGATGCCGGTGCTGGCGGCGGCCGGCTATCACGTCATCGCCCCGGATCAGCGCGGCTACGGCCGCACCATCGGCTGGGACGATTCCTTCGGCGACGATCCCGATCAATTCCGCATTCTCAACATGGTGCGGGACGCCGTCGGGCTCGTCTATGCGCTCGGCTACCGCTCGGTGGCGGCGATCGTCGGGCACGACGCGGGCTCGCCGGTGGCGTCCTGGAGCGCCCTCATTAGGCCGGACATTTTCCAGTCGGTGGCGCTGATGAGCTCGCCGTTCGGGGGGCCGCCGGCGCTGCCGTTCAACACCGCCAACGGCGCCGCGCCGCCCAAGCCGGCGCCCACCGACGACGAAATCGACGCCGAGCTCGCAAAGCTCGACCCGCCGCGGAAATATTATCAGAACTATCAGCGCAAGCCCGGGGCCAACGAAGACATGCTGCATGCCCCCCAAGGCCTGCATGACTTCTTCCGCGCCTACTACCACTACAAAAGCGCCGACTGGAAAGGCAACAAGCCGTTCCCGCTCAAGGCGCGGACCGCCGAGGAGCTCGCGAAGATTCCCACCTATTATGTGATGGATCTCGACAAGGGGATGGCCGCGACCGCGGCGTCCGCGATGCCGTCCGCCGCCGAGATCGCGGCGTGCAAATGGCTGACCGAGGCCGAGGTCGAGGTCTACGCCACCGAATACCGCAGGACCGGATTCAACGGCGCATTGCAGGGCTACCGGGTCCGGCGCGGCTCGGACCCCCGCAGCATCGCCGAGATGGCGACGTTCTCCGGCCGCACCATCGACGTGCCGTCATGCTTCATCGCCGGCAAGAGCGACTGGGGCGTCTACCAAACTCCCGGGCTCGTGGACACCATGCGCACCAAGGCCTGCACGCAGATGGTGAGCTTCAATCTCATCGACGGCGCCGGGCACTGGGTGCAGCAGGAGCAGCCGGAGCACGTGAGCAAGCTGCTGCTGGAGTTCCTGCAGAACCAGCCCGCCCGCAAGGGGTGATGCCGGGAGTTGCAGCCGCGTCGGCAAAACACCGGCGGGTCATTCCATTGCGTCCAGTTCGCTCCCTCCCCTTTTTCGGGGGGAGGGTCGAGGGGCGGGGGTCCGCTCCACAAGCGCCCCGCCTCCGGCCCGCGATCTTCTCCCACGCTCGCTTTTCAAGGCTGCCCTTAAGGGCACGGACAATCTGCGAGGTCGAGCCATGAATGCCTCCGACGTGACGGTCCCGGTGCTGCGCCCCTATCTTCCGGCGACCGCGGATTTCGCCGCGGGCCGGGATTCCCCGCGCGACTTCCTGGAGCGCTGCCTTGCCGCGCTCGATGCCTGGGAGCCGCGGATCGGCGCCTTCGTCACGCTCAATCTCCCCGAGGCCCGTGCCGCCGCGGACCGCTCGACCGCGCGCTGGCGCGCCGGCAACCCGCTGTCGCCGATCGACGGCATGCCGCTCGGCATCAAGGACATCATCGAAACCGCCGACATGCCGACCGCAGAACGGCTCGCCTTTGTTCGCCGGCTTTCGCAGCGAGCGCGATGGCGCGAGCGTCGCCGCGCTGCGCGAGGCCGGCGGGGTGATCGTCGGCAAGACCGTGACCACCGAGTTCGCGGCGACCGAGCCGCGCGGCACCCGCAATCCCTGGGATCCCGCCCGCACCCCCGGCGGCTCCAGCAGCGGATCGGGGGCGGCGGTCGGCGCCGGGGTCATTCCGGTAGGGCTCGGCACCCAGGTGCTCGGCTCGACGCTGCGTCCCGCGAGCTTCTGCGGCTGCTACGGCTTCAAGCCGACGGTCGGCGCGCTCAACCGCGGCGGCAGCTATGACGGGCTCAGCCAGAGCGTGACCGGCATGATCGCGGCGAGCCTGCCGGAGGCCTGGCAGGTCGCCTACGAGATCGTCAAGCGCACCGGCGGCGATCCCGGCTTTCCCGGCCTCTACGGTCCGGCGACCTCGCCGGCGCCGGCGCGGCCGCGCCAACTCGCTCTGCTCGAGACCGACGGCTGGGCCGACGCCACGCCGGGCGCGAGACAGGCGTTGGAGGATGCGCTGGGACGGCTGACGCAGGCCGGCATCGCCATTGCCACGCGCTACGACCATGCCGACATCGCGGCGGCAGAAACCGCCATCCACGGCGCGCGTCAATTGTCGTTCGACATCAATGCCTGGGAATCGCGGTGGCCGATCAACACCTATAGCCGGCGCGACGCCAGCAAGCTCAGCAAGGCGATGCGCGACCGCCTCGTCCAGGCGGAAGCGATGACCGTCGAGGATTATCGCAAGATGCTGACGGAGCGGCAAAAGCGCCGTGACGCGTATGAATTGCTGGCGCCGGAATTCGATGCCTGCATCACGCTGGCGGCGAGCGGCGCCGCGCCGCGTCGGCCTGCATTCCACCGGCAATCCGGTCTTCGTCGTGCCCGCCTCGATGCTCGGCACCCCCGCCATCTCGCTTCCGGTGCTCGCCGATAGCGGCCTGCCGCTCGGGCTTCAGCTCATGGGATTCGCCGATCGCGACGCCGCGCTGTTTTCGTGCGCGGGTGGCGTGCTGGAGTTACTGAGGTAAGGCCCTGTTGCGACCGCAGGCCTGCGCGTCACCCTGCGCGTCACCCTGCGCGTCACGGATCGCTGGGGTCATGGATCTCTTGCCCCCGCGCATCGAACACTGGCATTTTCACGCGGCGGCATCTGTGTTGCCGCCCGCCCCAACCGTGCCCTTGCGCCAGTAAGCCATCGCCATGAAGCTCGCCGTGCCCGACATGATCTCGAATTCGTACTTCCCGGCGATTGCCGCCGCCGAACTCGGATTTTTCAGGGCGGAAGGGATCGATGTCGAACGTCGAGCTGATCTTTCCGGTCGACAAGGCCTACATGGCGCTGCGCGACGGCGCGGTCGATTTCGTCGGCGGCTCCGCCCATTCGGCGCTGGCGGCGTTTCCGCAATGGCAGGGCGTCAAGCTCCTCTGCGCCCAGGCCCAGGGCATGTACTGGTTCCTGGTGATGCGCAGCGACCTCGGCGTCGCGCGCGGCGACATCGCGGCGGTGAAAGGCCGCAGCATCGGCGCCGCGCCTTGGGTCGAGATGGGGCTGCGCCGCCTGCTCATCGAAGCCGGCATCGATCCCGCACGCGACGGCGTGAAGATCGCGCCGGTGCCGGGCGCGCTCGCCGCCGGGGTGAATTTCGGCGTCACCGCGGCGAAAGCGCTCGAAGAGGGCAAGATCGACGGCTTCTGGGCCAACGGCATGGGGACGGAGGTGGCGGTGCGGCGCGGCATCGGCACCGTCGTGCTCGATGTCCGCCGCGGCGACGGCCCCAAGCCCTGCTTCAACTACACCATGGCGGCAATCGCGACGACCGACCGGCTGATCGCGCGTTCGCCCGAGACGGCGGCCGCGGCGGTGCGCGCCATCGTCAAGACCCATCAAGCGCTCAAGCAGGATGTGGGCCTCGCCACCGGCATCGGACGCAAGCTGTTCCCGCCCGCGGAGGCCGAACTGATCGCCGAACTGATCCGCCGCGACCTGCCCTATTACGATGCGAGGATCACCCGGGAATTCGTCACGGGGATGAACGCCTTCGCCCGCGACCTCGGCATCCTCGAGGGAGATGTGCCGTATGACCGCGTGGTGGCGACGCAGTTCGCCGCTCTCGCCGCCTCCGGTTAACGGCTTGGCTGGTACCGGCGAGAATGGTATGGCGCTTGGATAGTGCCGATTGACGGGCCGCAGCGGATCACAAGATGAACCTGAGCGACGCTGAATTGCAGCAGACCACAGGATTCCCGATCGTAACGGGGGAACTGTCGATCGGATCGAAAGCCGACATGACGGCTCTCGGGATTCCGGACCACGATCACCTGTTGTTGCCAATGATAGATTGGCCGCGCGGCCTGTTCATTTGGCCGGTGACCAACCTCACACGCGATGAGAATGGATTTTGCAACGCTGCGCTCGGTGAATTCGGGCTCGCGTTTGACGGACCAAGAGCCGAGGAAATCGAGAGGTTATGTCCTGAGGGGAAAATCGACCGTTCATTCATAAGGGGCGGAATTGGCGCGGGCTATCTGCTAACGCGTAAAGGGCTCGCGCCTGATGTGCGAAATTGGTTTGGAAGGTCGCTCACGCCAATTCAAGCGTATGAACTGAAAGCGAAATGTCGCCCGCAAGGGCTGCATTTCTCGATTTCAGGGCAACTCGCCGCTGCCGACGACGACCGCGCTGGGCGAGACGAACCAATGATGGATGGAAGGGAATTCTCCGTCAACGCTATAATTCCCTACGGGACTTTAATGCTCAAAGGTATTCCTTGCGTTGGCGCGAACCAGACGTTCGACCATGGCAACGCATTTCCATCCAACACAGAGACGCTCCATCGGCCACGCGATCCGCGCAGACTGCACGACCTGCTGATCGACCCTCCGATCGGGCCGATCGTTGAAGGCCAAATATTGCTTACCCCTGAAGCCGCCTGCCGTCCCTGTCACGATCGAGCCGCCATCGCTTTCCTTCATATCGATATCAACGGGTTTAAAGAAGGATCGGTCTATTTTACCAATGCGCCGAATGTCCAAATTCGTGACAACGGATTTGCACATAGTGCCATCAAAACCCGGTTTGTGACCATCCCGATGCTTGGCCGGAGGATGCTGGAATGGTTCGATCGACGAGACACGCTTTCGGTGCAGTTGACCGGGGACGCTCTTGGTGAAGTGGGGTACGCGATAGACCATGATGGACGCGTTGTCGGTCCAAACTTCATCTATCACATGCGGCCAGACGTGGTCCGCCAGCAGATCAGAACGATATCGCTTCGTATGGCCTTGGAGAAAAATGGACTTGAAATCTCGGTCGACGGCGAACTGAATGACTATGATCTGGCTGAAAACCCTCGCCACGGGAATTGTCAGGTCAATCCGATTCGGACCTATGCAGTCACAGCGGCAGTGCCCTGGGCTCTTCTCATGGCAAATGGGTTCAGATTTGCGGATCGGGTCAGAGACTTTTGATCAGTTGTTCACTGCAACTTGACCTCGAAATCCAGGTGGCCTTGCCGCGAGGCTCCTGGATTCCGGGTTCCGCCTGCGGCAGCCGCGGAATGACGGACAAGTTGGTTCGCATCGATTTAACTTCGGACAACCTGTCCAGCGCCACCGTTCAACCAGGAGAATGTCCATGATCAGACTTCGTGTCCTGCCGTTCCAAGTCGGTGTCGTCGTCGGCGTCGCGGTCGCCGCGGGGTCGCTGCCGGCGCTGGCCCAGGCTCAGGCGCCGCCGCAGATGCGCAGCGAGGCCATGGCCATCATGGCGCTGTGCCGCTCCGACTACGATCGGCTCTGCAGCGGCGTGAGGCCGGGCGGCGGACGCATCCTCGCCTGCCTCCAGAGCCACGCCGGGGCGCTCAGTCCCGCGTGCGGTCGGGCCATGCCCAGGGCCCAGGTGCTCAAGGACAATGCCGCAGCGGCGGGCGTGCTACCGCGTTGATCGGGAACCGATTTGTCGAGGTTTCGATGCTCCCGACCTGTCTCGTCGGCTCGTATCCGCAGCCGGAATGGCTGATCGACCGGGCCAAGCTGTCCAAGCAGGTGCCGCGGGTGCGCGCCCGCGATCTCTGGCTGATCGGCCCGGACCACCTCGAAGCGGCGCAGGACGACGCCACCATCCTCGCCATCCGCGACCAGGAGCGCGCCGGCATCGACATCGTCAGCGACGGCGAGCAGCGGCGCGAGAGCTATTCCAATCACTTCGCCACCGCGCTCGAAGGCGTCGACACCGACATTCCCGGCGTTGCCGTGAGCCGCATGGGGCGGCCGATCCCGGTGCCGCGCATCACCGGCAGGATCAGGCGGCGCGGTCCGGTCGAGGTGCGCGATGTGGCGCTGCTGCGCGCCAACACCGACCGCAAAATCAAGGCGACGGTGCCGGGGCCGTTCACCATGAGCCGCCAGTGCCAGGATGACCACTACGGCGATCCGGCCGCCCTTGCCATGGACTTCGCCGACGCCGTCAATGCCGAGATCAGGGATCTGTTCGCGGCGGGCGCCGACATCGTCCAGGTCGACGAGCCCTGGATGCAGCAATATCCCGATGAGGCGCGGGCATTCGGGCTCGACGCGCTCGACCGGGCGCTCGCCGGGGTCGGCGGCACCGTCGCGGTGCATCTGTGCTTCGGCTATGCGGCCGTCGTGCACGACAAGCCGACCGGATATTCGTTCCTCGCCGAGCTCGAGAAATCGACCGCCCAGCAGATCTCCATCGAAGCGGCCCAGCCCAGGCTCGACCTCGCGGTCTTGAGAAAGCTGCCCTCCAAGACCATCATATTGGGCGTGATCGACCTGTCCGACATGACCGTCGAAACCCCCGATATCGTAGCCGGCCGCATTCGCGCGGCGTTCTGCCATGTGACGCCGGAGCGGCTCGTGGTCGCGCCGGACTGCGGCATGAAATACCTGCCCCGCGCGGTCGCGTACGCTAAGATGAAGGCCATGGTGGACGGCGCGCGCATCGTGCGGCAGGAAATCGGGCGCGACCTCGGATAGCAGCCCGCATGAGCGAAGCGACATGCGGGACGGGCAGCAGATACGACCGCGGCTGCTCCCGGATCGCGCTTCGCCTATCCGGGCTACGGACTGGCGTTTTACGGAGAATCTGATGCCCTATGTGACCGAGCAGAATTTGACCGATGTCGTCCGCGAGCGCTGGCAGGCGGTGCCGGACCCCCGGCTGCGCGAGGTGATGCAGTCGTTCATCAAGCACGTCCATGCCTTCGTGCGCGACGTCGAGCCGACCGAGGCCGAATGGGCGACCGCGATCGATTTCCTCACCCGGATCGGCAAGAAGTGCGACGACAAGCGGCAGGAATTCATCCTGTTCTCCGACGTCATGGGCGTCAGCATGCTGGTCGATGCCTTGAACAACCGGCTGGCCAGCGGGGCGACGCCGACCACGGTCGAAGGCCCGTTCCACATTCCCAACGCACCGGCCATCGCCGACGGCGGCAACATGGCGCAGAACTGCCCCGGGATTGCCTGTTTCGTCACCGGAACCGTGCGCGGGCTCGACGGCCGGCCGGTGGCCAACGCCGCGCTCGACCTGTGGCAGACCGACGGGGAGGGGCTCTACGAGGCCCAGCGCGATGTCACCGAGCCGTGGATGCGCGGCCTGTTCCACAGCAAGGCCGACGGCTCCTACACGATCCGCACCGTGGCGCCGATCGGCTATTCGATCCCCATGGACGGGCCGATCGGGGACCTCGTGAAGCACACCGAGGTCTCGCAAATGCGCCCCGCCCATATCCATTTCTGCATCGAGGCACCGGGCTATCACCGGGTGGTCACCCACCTGTTCCAGCGCGGCTGCCCTTACCTCGAAACCGACGTGGTCTACGGGGTGAAGGCGCCGTTGATCGTCGATTTCGTCGAGCACCCGCCGGGCATCGCGCCCAATGGCGACAAGATCGACACCAAGTTCTACACCATCGCCTACGACTTCGTGCTGCAGCCGAAGGCGCAGGCGGCGGTGGCGGCGGAGTGAGTCCTCTTACCCCGTCATTCCGGGGCGCGCGGCGTGCGCGAACCCGGAATGCAGACTGACGCAACCGCAGGCCCTTGGATTGCCGGGTTCGCGCAAGAGCGCGCCCCGGAATGACGGCAAAAAGGCGCCCAGAGCAACCAGGAACACGTGTCATGACCCAAGGTTGGCGTTTTGTGATCATCGCGGCGGCGATGATCCTCGGTGCGGCCACCGTCGCCGCCCAGACCGTCGCCGCCCAGACCGTCGCGCCCCCGGCTTGGCCCACCAAGCCGATCAAAGCCTTCATCCCGTTCGGGGCCGGCAGCGCGACCGATGTCGTCCCCCGCGCCGTGTTCGATCTCCTGGCCATGGAACTGGGGCAGCCCATCGTGATCGAAAATCGCGGCGGCGCCGGCGGCACGCTGGGTGTCGGCGCCGTGGTGCGGGCCGAGCCCGACGGCTACACCATCCTCGCCAATTCCTCGGCCCACACCATCGCGCCCTGGATCGTGCCGAACATCCCCTACGACACCGCCAAGGACCTCGCCGGCGTGCTGATGATCGGCCAGAACGCCAATGTCCTGATCGTCTCGCCCAGCAAGGGCTGGAAGACCGTCCAGGACCTCGTCGCCTTCGCCAAGGCCAAGCGCGGCACCATCAATTACGGCTCCGCCGGCGTCGGCACCGCGACCCATATGAGCGCGGAGCGGTTCCGGCTCAGTGCCGGCATCGAGGCCGTGCATATTCCATACAAGGGCGGCGCCGAGGCCCTGACCGACGTGCTGGGCGGCCGCATCGACTTCTATTTCTGTCCGATCTCGACCGCGCTCCCCCTCATTCGCGACGGCCGGGTGCTGGCGCTGGTGGTGAGCACGCCGACCCGGGCGTCCGATCTGCCGGACGTGCCGACCTCGATCGAAGCCGGCTATCCGGATTCCGACACCACCATCTGGTACGGCGTCTTCATGCCGGCGAAGACGCCGCGCGCCATCGTCGAAAAGCTCCATGCCGCCGGCATGAAGCTGCTCGCGACGCCGCAGATGCGGGAAAAGCTCAAGCAGCTCGCGGTCGATCCGATGCCGCTCACGCCGGCGGAGATTGACAAGCGCGTTGCGGATGAGATCGTTGCCAACGGCAAGCTGATCAGGGCCGCGGGCATCCAATGAGATGCCGGCATCCAATGAGATGGCGGGCCGCCTTCGGGAGAGTGTGGGATGGACATCAGGAAGATCACCGATGAACTGTCGGTTGCGCCGCAGATACAGGCCGCGGAGGTGCCCGCTATCGCCGCGGCGGGCTTTCGCGCCGTCATCTGCAACCGTCCCGACGGGGAATCGGCCGACCAGCCCTGCTGCGGCGACATCGAAGCCGCGGTGAAAGCGCATGGACTGGCCTGGCGCTCCCAGCCGGTGCTTTCGGGCGGCCTCACCTTTGCGGATGCACAGGAATTCGGCGCCCTGCTGGCGGAACTGCCGAAGCCGGTGCTCGCCTTTTGCCGCTCCGGCACCCGCTGCGCCACCCTGTGGTCGCTCTCGGAGGCCGGCAAACGGCCGCTGCCGGACATCGTCGCCCGCGCCGGTGCCGCCGGCTACGACGTCGCGGCAATCATGCAACGCGTCCTTGGTCCGCAGACCTGAGCGCTCGGGTCCGCAGACCTGACCGCTTGCCGGCCGGCAGCCGGTTGCGTCGCAGCGACGCGCGTGGCGCCGGCCCGGCGGTGCCGGCAAGCTTGCGATGATGCATTGCGACAAAACTGCACCGGGACAGTCTGCATTGCGACAAGACGATGTCACGTGCAAACGTTCCCTATTATACCTAGGGAAAGGCCGCCTTGCCCCTAAGGACAATTTTGCTCCCCGCCCAGTGACGTAAGGTCTGGGGGTAGCGTCGCACCGGCATCGGTTCCCACCTGTGCCGGCGTGTGGTCCAGGTAGGGGTTACCCATGGGGTCGCAACACGGCCAACGGTATCGGCAGATTGTGTGCCGTATCGAAGAGCTTCTTCGCAACGATCGCGGCGAGCAGTTGCATGTCGACGACCTCTGTCGCGCCGCCGCCGTCAGCGAGCGCACGCTGCGCAATGCGTTTCGGAAAGTTCACGGCGTTTCCCCCTACCGCTATCTGCGCGGATTTCGCATGACCCAGGCGCGGCAGGCGCTGCTGTCGGCCGATTCCAGGCGCGGAACCGTGACCGAAGTCGCGATGCAGTTCGGCTTCCTCGAACTCGGCCGGTTTTCCGTCGACTACCGCTCCGCGTTCGGCGAGTGCCCCTCGGCGACGTTGCGACGCGCGCTGGAGCGCGAGGTTCCGCGGGCGCCGCAGATCGGATATGTCCCGGCTCCGTTCCCGATCGAAGCCATGGAGCCGTCGCAATACGCCGGGCACGCTGCCGTCCAGCATGCCGCCGTCCAGCACGCCGCGTGAGGGCCGGACCGGCGCTCGCCCGGTTGGGGTGCCGATCTGCCTGATCGCGGGGCATGTCGAGGCCGGGCGATTGTATCCCCTCATAGCGCTTGCGCCCCACGTTCCGAGGGAGAGTACGCGGCGATGATATTAACCTTGTTTTAAGAATGGCGCCCCGTATCGATCCTGCAAGCCGTTCTGGGCCAAGGTTTATCTTCAAATATTGTCTTTGTTTGAGTTATATTATCTTTAACGGGGTTTGTGCCTGTATCGAAACGGCACGGTCGCATCTGCGTTACTTTAGCGCCATATAGTATAAGGATCAGTCCATGGTCCTTGAACTGGTGGGCTGCGGCGGCATTCCACCCCTGGAGGAGGCGGCGGATGCAGGAAGCGTCACACGTCATTCATGTGGTCGATGACGATTCGTCGTTCCGCTCCGCCATCGCGCGGCTGCTGAATGCGGCCGGCTATGAAGTCGCGCTCTACGAGACCTCGCAGCAATTGCTGGAGAAGCCGCCGACCAGCATGTCCGACTGCATTCTGCTCGACGTGCAGATGTCGGGCTTGTCCGGGCCGCAGCTCCAAGACCGCCTGTCGCGAGCTCGGAAACCGGTTGCCGATCGTGTTCCTGACCGGGCATGGCGACATTCCCACCAGCGTGCGCACCATCAAGGCCGGCGCCGAAGACTTCTTGACCAAGCCGGTCACCAAGGAGCGTCTGCTGGAGACGATCAAGCGCGCCCTGGAGCATGCCGACCGGTTGCGCGCGCGGGCCGAGCAAGTCGATGCGCTGCTGGCGCGCGTCCAGTGCCTCACGCCGCGCGAAAAGCAGGTGTTCGCCCTGGTGGTCCGCGGCATGCTCAACAAGCAGATCGCCCATGAAATGGGGACCTCCGAGCGAACCGTGAAAGCGCATCGCCACATGGTCATGGAAAAGTGCGGGGTTCGCTCGGTCGCCGAGCTCGTCATGATCGCCGAGCGCACCGGGATAATGCCTGCGGACGGCGTCCTGGCAAAAAAATCCGCCCCGCGCATGAAGATGCCGGCGAGCGCTGCTGACTTCGACTGCTGACGTCGAGTGTTGACTTCAACTCCGCGTTCCTGCCCGGTCAGCGACCCCGCCGCCCTCGTTGCACCTTGGGGCAATGAACCCGCCGGCGCGGGAGTGATATAGCAAGCGATCACGGGCGCGGTGTGCGGCCAGACGGATGGTTCCCATCTGTCTGTTGTCCACTGCGTCGATCGGTTCGTGGGCTGACGCTGACATTCGGGAGCCGAACGTCAGGGTCAGTCACGAGGGCCAGAGTTTCATCTGGCCGCTTTCTCCCGGGACGCGATGTCTGGTCAGACGAAAACCGTGGCAGTGGTGGACGACGACCGCAGCATGCTCGTCGGTGTCGAGCGGCTGCTCAACGCTTACGGCTACGCGACCAAGGTGTTTGCTTCGGCGGAAGCGTTTCTCGATCCCGGTGCCGAGGCCGGCGTCGATTGTCTGCTGCTGGACATCGACCTCGGCGGCATGTCCGGGATCGAGCTGCAGCGCCGCCTGGCCTCATGCGGCTGCGCCGTTCCGATCATCTTCATGACCGCTCTCGACGACGAGGCGACGCGCGCCCATGCGCTGGAAACCGGTTGCGTCGCCTTTCTGCTCAAGCCCTTCGTCGGCCGCTCCCTGATCGACGCCGTCAAGATCGCGGTGGCGCGGCACGGGTAGAGTGCGTTCCGCTCTCGCACGGAGTTGTCATGGTCCCGGGCTCGTCCCGGCCATTTCGATTATCGAGGCACCGCCTGACCATGTGGAAACGCCGTGCCCACATTATCGAGATCGCCGGGACAGGCCGGGCGATGACGACCGAGGTGCGTCGATCTCGTCGGAACATGTTTTGGTTTGCAGTCCGATATTCCCCGATTGCCCGTTAGGACAATTGACGCAGATTGCGCCTCCATTAGGTTAATTATTCGTTACTTTGTTGGGGGCGTAAATGCGTGGGGTGGGGGTTATGAATTATTCAAAACAGAATAGGGTTGTCGTCGCGACCGACCGGATCGCGATCCCGGCGGCGGTGCACGCGATGCTGACGCTGGAGTTCGATGTAGTCAGCGTGGTCTACGATGCCGACACGCTGCTGAGCGAGGCGCTTCGCCTGGAGCCCGACCTGGTGGTAGTCGAGGCGGCGCTGTCGCTGCGGGACGACTTCCGCGCCACCGGGGAGATCATGCGCCGCCTGCCCCGCACCAAGATCATCCACCATGCGACCCAAGATGCGACCCGTGCCGAGGAGCCGTCGCAAGGCGACGAATGCGAAGCGATAGACTCCGAAGTAAGGTTCTCGCAGGCGTTGCGGCTTGCCGGGACGGCGCGAGATTGTCCGGCGGATGCCGGCGAGGCACCTGAGGCCGCCTCGCAGCAGGACCCGGCCGGGTTGACCTCTCGGGAACGTGAGGTGTTGGAGCTGCTGGCCAACGGCTTTGCCATGAAGGTCATCGCCTACCGGCTCGGGATCACATACCGGACCGTGGCGTTTCACAAGTACAAGATGATGCAGCGATTAGGCATCAGGACCAATGCCGGCCTCACCACCTATGCGCTCCAGACCGGAGCGCTCAGATCGGCTCCCATGCGCCGCGGAATTTCCGCGGCGGACCCGGTATGAGCCGGGCTCGGCGTCACCGCGCCTGGGTGCGGCCGGGTAGCGCGGCCGGCCCGGCGCGAATGCGCCCACGGGCAGGCTCGCGAATGCGCCCACGGGCAGGCTCGCGAATGCGCCCACGGGCCGGATGTCGTGAAAAGGCCACACCGCCCCTGCATCCCAGTGGAATCCGGTCGACTTCGGCCGCGGTTTGTGGTCCGAATTGACGGCTGAATTCGACCCCGTCACATCGGATGCCAGCAAGGGAGCACCACCATGCCGAGACGCGCCGCAGTCCTGGGCCTGCTCGCAGCCGCAACATTGGCGACCCTGTCGGGCTCCGTTGCTGCCGCGGATCGCGATGCGAGGGCCCCCGGAGCCCGCGGCCCTGGCGTGAACCGCCCGGTGATCGTGGGCGCGACCGGCTGTGGGTGTCGCCGCCAGCAATTACGCGTTCTACGGCGGCGAATATCCCTCTTACGCAAGTCCGGCTTATAACGGCTATCTCGGCACGCCCTATTTCGCCGGCTATCGTGGCGGCGGCCCCTATTATGGGTTCTACAGGACGATGCAATGGGGCTGCGGCTGGCTGTGCTGAAGGCTGCGCCGATCCGGCGGCGGAGAATGAGGGACCGGCTTGCGTGGGTCTGGCGGATCGGGGCGGCAAGCGCGGACCAATAGGATTTGGTGCGGCTTTGCCGTCGCGGCGGCCATGTGGTCCGGCACAATTGCGGCGGTGGGGGCCGAAACCGGCTCCGGCGCACCCGTCCCGTGGGACCAATACCGCGGCGAAATCTTCAGCGTCGCCATCGTCGTAGTGCTGCAGACCCTGTTGATCTCCGTCTTGCTGTTCGAGCGCCGCCGCCGCAGCTTCGCGGAGGCGGAATCGCGCCGGCGGCTGCTCGAGGTCGCGCACCTGAACCGCGCTGCCACCGTCAGCGCGATGTCGGCCTCCATCACCCACGAGATCAACCAGCCGCTCGGGGCGATCCTGAGCAATGCGGAAGCGGCCGAGGAGATCATCAAGTCGGATCGGTTCGATCGCGCCGAGCTCGCGGCCATCCTCGCCGACATTCGCCGGGACGATCTGCGGGCGGCGGAAATCATCAGGAGCATGC
Organism: uncultured Alphaproteobacteria bacterium; assembly: GCA_963746235.1. GTDB lineage: Bacteria > Pseudomonadota > Alphaproteobacteria > Rhizobiales > Xanthobacteraceae > JAJPKK01. The sequence continues at coordinate 35,867 of CAVVCE010000117.1, read as the reverse complement.
GCGGATTGCTGCGGCGAAGCGAGATCGTGTCGCGCGAATTCGACCTCAACGACTGCATTCGAGACGCGCTCGGCATCATCGGGCCGGAGGCGCGCAGCAGGCGCGTTGCACTGACCGCCAATCAGGAAACCGGCGTCTTGCCGGTGCGCGCCGATCCGGTCCACCTGCAACAGGTCGTCCTCAATCTCGCGATCAATGGAATGGACGCCATGCAGAACGGCCCGCCCGACGCCCGCGCGATGGAAATCCGCACCGTGCGAACCGGGACCTCGGAGGTCACGGTGACCGTGTCGGACAACGGAACCGGCATCCCCGAAGACCGGCTCAAGGGCATTTTCGAGCCGTTCTATACGACCAAGGCGCAGGGCACCGGGCTCGGTCTCTCGATCGCCCACACGATCGTGAAAACGTATGGCGGAACGATCTGGGCGGAAAACCGGCAGGGCGGCGGGGCGGTGTTTCGTTTCACCCTGCCGCTGGCCCGGCCGCAGCCGGACAACGCGGCGTAGCGCCGCCCGCAGGCGCCGCAGTCGATGTCTCAATTCGCACCGGACATACGGCTCCAAGGACCTGCGGCTCACGGACATGCGGCTCGCCTCGATCACGCGGTGTGGCCGGGGTCGTCGTCGCGCTCCAGCGGCAGCTTGGTCTTGCGTTTGGGCTTCGCCGGCTTGAGTTCCATCGACCCGCGCGATCCGCCGAGGGCGGCCTGGGCGATATCGTCCTCGGTCGGGCGATCTGTGATGCGTTCGGCTTTCGGTTTGTTCGGCATGGTGGGTTCCTCGCCCCATCCCGTCGCAACAAGCCATCGCGCGGAAAACGGTTCCGCGCAAGCCCGACGCGAATCCAAATGCAAGCCTATGCGCGGCTCCCCGCGCTCCAACATCCGCCTCGGTTTCGCCTTTTTCCGTCCCACTCACGCCGAAATTATGCGTTTTGTGTAGGCGTACTGGTCGTTACGGTGCCAGCCCTGATTCCCGCCGCCTCTGCAAGGAGACCCGCATGCGCCGCCTCTACGCCCTCGTTTCGCTTCTTCCGGCCTTGGCGGTGATCTCGCCGGCGCCGTCGCTCGCCCAGATCGTTTCCATCGTCATTGCGCCGCCGGTGCTGCCGGTCTACGTGCAGCCGCCCATTCCCGCCCCCGGCTATATGTGGACGCCGGGCTATTGGGCCTATGGTGACGAGGGCTATTTCTGGGTCCCCGGCACCTGGGTGATGCCTCCCACCGTCGGCCTGCTTTGGACCCCCGGCTATTGGGGATGGCGCGACGGCATCTACGCCTGGAACGGCGGCTATTGGGGGCCGACCATCGGATTCTATGGCGGCGTCAATTACGGCTACGGCTATGGCGGGGTCGGCTATGAGGGCGGCGCCTGGCGAGGCGGCGTGTTCAGCTACAACAGGACCGTGAACAACTTCGGCGGCGTGAACATAACCAACGTGTACAGCAAGACCGTGATCGTCAACAATACGCGGGTCGCCTTCAACGGCGGCGTCGGTGGAATTGCGGCGCGGCCGACGGTGCGGGAGGAAGCTGCCATGCGTGAGCAGCATGTTGCTGCCACGGCGATGCAGACCCAGCACGAACACACCGCCAGCACGATGCGGGAGAACTTCGCCTCGGTCAATCACGGCGCCCCGACGATCGCCGCGACCTCGAAGCCGGGCGAGTTCAGCGGTCGGGGCGTGGTCGGCGCGCGGGGTGCGGTCCCAGGCGGCCCGGCTGGCGCGTCGGGCGGTCTTGCCAAGGGGCCGGGAAGCGTTCCGGCAAATAGTCTCGCCAACAGGGGCGGAAATCCGCTCGGCGCGACCGCGCCCAAAGGTCCCGGCGCTACGCCCCTGAACGCCGCACCGAGGGGCCCCGCCAATGCGCTCGCCACCACCGGCCCCGGCGGGGCGGGAGGCAATGCCCCCAACCGTGAATTCAAATCGGTCAATCCGGGTAACCCGGGGGCCGGCGCCCAGACCGGCAACCCGAAGCCGCCCGGTCCGCCCGGCGGCGCGCATCCGGCATTCGCCGCTTCACCACATCCGATGGCGGTGGCGCCGCGTGGCCCGGCCGCCCCGCATCCGCCCGCCGGCGGCGGCGGGCGCCCGGGCCCCAACAACCACAAGCCGGGCTGAGCCGCAGCCCCGGTCCGGGGCAAGCAGCGGCGCACGCATTCTTGCGACCTCATCCCTTCAGGATGAGGTCGCACTGTTTATACGCGCCCCGACGAAGTGCTTCGCCAACAAGTGCTTGCGGTGCCGCCGGCGATTGCGGCGCTCGGCAAGAACACGAACCCCCGACATCGAAACCGGCAACGCGCTGTTCCTGCGGTGAAACGCGCGGCGGGGCTTTCGGCGCGCCGCCGGGATTGCTACCATGCGGCCGCGCAAAAAAAGTCGGCGCGATCCGACAGGGAGGAAACCATGCGGAGACATCATTTGCTGACGGCGGCTGCGGGCTTGGCTGCGCTCTTCGCCGCCGGGTCGGGGCGCGATCGCGCAGACCCGGAACACGCTCGACATCTACGTGGTCGACGTCGAGGGCGGCAACGCGACGCTGTTCGTCGCGCCGTCGGGCCAGTCGCTCCTCATCGATACCGGCAATTACGGTCCTGAGGCATCGGTGCGCGACGCCGAGCGGATCATGGCGGCGGCCAAGGACGCGCACCTGACCCAGATCGACAACCTCATCATCACCCACTGGCATGGCGATCATTTCGGCGGCGTCGCCGAGCTCGCCAAGCGCATCCCGATCCGCAATTTCATCGACCACGGCCCGAACGTTCAGCCCGTCGCCCGCGGTCGACGATTTCCTCGCAAAAGGTCTATCCGACGCTCTACGCCAACGCCAAGCACAGGGTGGCGAAAGTCGGGCGACAAGATCGCGATCGACGGCCTCGACGCGACCATCGTGACCTCGGCCGGCGAAACGCTCAAGACGGCGCTGCCCGGCGCCGGCGCGCCCAATCCCTACTGCGCCAACTTCAAGCCGGGCGAGAACAACGCCGAAGACCCGATGTCGGTCGGCACCTACATCACGTTCGGCAAGTTCCGCACCATGCATCTCGGCGACATCACCAAGAACAAGGAATTCGAGCTGATGTGCCCGGTCAACAAGATCGGCACCCTCGATGCCTTCCTCGGCCTGCATCACGGCGTCGACAGCTCGAATTCGGAGGTGATCGTCCATGCGCTGCATCCGCGCGTGGCGATCATCAACAACGGCACGCGCAAAGGCGGCCAGCCCGACGTGATGCAGGTGCTGCACTCCTCGCCCGGCCTCGAAGACCTCTGGCAGATCCATTTCTCGCAGCTGAGCGGCCAGGAATACACGGTGCCGGGCATGTTCATCGCCAACCTGCTCGACGAGCCGTCGGCGGCGATGCCGGTGGCGCCGATCGCCGCGCCGGCGCCCGGCCCGAACACGCCGCCGCCGCCCGCGCATAACGGTCCGGCCTATTGGATCAAGCTCTCGGCGCAGCCCGACGGCTCGTTCACGGTGACCAATGCGCGCAACGGCTTCACCAAGACTTACGCCGCGCCCAAAGCGGGCACGAATTAGCGCCAATCGACGTATCGCCTGGCACATCCCTTCGATCTCGATCAGGAGGGCCCGGCGCCGACCGGGCGATCCAGATAGCCAGGACAAGTCCGACCATGACGCATTCATGTGATTGGCCCGCGCTCTAAATTCATCGGGTCAATGAAACAGGCATCGCGTCATGTCAACGTGATCCAAGGGAGATCGTCATGAGAAATAATCTTTTGCTCGCAGCCGCTGCCGGCGTGGCGTTGTGCGTACACGCGGTCGCCGATCGCGCCGAGGCGCAGACGCGCACGACGCTCGATATCTATGTGGTCGACGTCGAAGGCGGCAACGCTACGCTGTACGTGCCGCCGTCCGGCAAATCCGTGCTCATCGATACCGGGAACGTCGCTCCGGATGCGGCCAAGCGCGATGCCGAGCGCATCATGGCCGCCGCGCGGGATGCCCGCCTGACCCAGATCGACCATCTCATCACCACGCACTGGCACGGCGATCATTTCGGCGGCATGGCGGAACTCGCCAGTCGCATTCCGATCCGGGAATTCATCGACCACGGGCCGAACATTCAGCCCGCTCCGGTGGTCGACGAATTCCTCGCCCAGACCTATCCCGCGCTCTACGGCAAAGCGAAGCACACGGTCGCGAAACCCGGCGATGTGGTCGCGGTCGCCGGGCTGGACTGGCGCATCGTCGCGTCGGCCGGGCAAGTGCTCAAGACGCCGCTCGCGGGCGCCGGCGCGGCGAACCGGTCCTGCGCGGGCTTCAAGCCGCAGGCCGTGGACACCACCGAGAACGCGCAGTCGGTCGGCAGCATCGTTACGTTCGGGAAATTCCGGGTGGCGCAGCTCGGCGACCTCACCTGGAACAAGGAATTCGAGCTGATGTGCCCGAACAATCCGGTCGGCACCGTCGACCTGTTCGTGGTTTCGCATCACGGCCTGAACATCTCGAATTCGGAAGCGCTGGTGCACGCGATTCATCCGCGCGTCGCCATCATGAACAACGGCACGCGCAAAGGCGGATTACCCGGAGCCGATGAAGATCATCCACAGCTCTCCCGGCCTGGAGGACCTCTGGCAGATTCATTTCTCCCAGCTCAGCGGCCAGGAATACACGGTGCCGGGCATGTTCATCGCCAACCTGCTCGACGAGCCGTCGGCGGCGATGCCGGTGGCGCCGATCGCTGCGCCGGCGCCCGGACCGAACGCACCGCCTGCGCCCGCCCACAACGGACCGGCCTTCTGGATCAAGCTGTCGGCGCAACCGGACGGGACGTTCACCGTGACCAATGCGCGGAACGGCTTTGCCAAGACCTATTCCGCCATCAAGCCGGGCACGAATTAGCAATGGTCTTGCCGCACGAATCGATGCGCCAGGTCATGCGCGGGCTTGTCCCGCGCATCTCGACCTGGCATGGGCGCTGCGTGTCGCGATCGCGGATGGCGTAGGGCGGGTCCGCTTTAACCCGCCGGCACGCACATGCTCGAGAACGCGATGGCGCGGCCGTTCGAGGGCATCAGGGTGATCGACGTCACCCATGTGCTGGCGGGACCTTTCGCCACCTATCAGCTTGCGGTGCTCGGCGCCGACGTCATCAAGGTCGAGCATCCCGACGAGCCCGACCAGAGCCGCTCGGGCGGTACCGACAAGGCGCTCAACCGGGCGCAGCTCGGCACCGCGTTCCTGGCGCAGGGGTCCAACAAGCGCGCCATCACGCTCGATCTCAAGACCGAGGCGCGACCGCGAGGTCCTCAAGCAGCTGGTCGCGACCGCCGACGTGTTCGTCGAGAACTACCGGCCCGGCGCGCTCGAAGCGCTCGGCCTCGGCTATGCGCGATCTGAGCGCGATCAATCCGCGCCTGATCTACGCGTCGTTCTCGGCCTTCGGCGACAGCGGGCCGCACCGCGAGCGCACCGCCTATGACCACGTGATCCAGGCGACCTCGGGCATCATGGCGATGACCGGGACGCCGGCGTTCAACCCGGTGATGTTCGGGGCGCCGGCGATCGACTACGCGACCGGCACCACCGGCGCCTTCGCGCTGTCCGCCGCGCTGTTCCAGCGCGAGCGCACCGGCCGCGGCCAGCGCATCGACATGGCGATGCTCGACGTCGCGATGATCCTGATGAGTTCGCATCTCGCCGGCTATCTGCGCAACGGCACCCATCCCAAGCCCCACGGCAACCGCCACGGCCACGCGACCAACGGCGCCTACGAGACCAAGGACGGGCTCCTGATGGTCGGCGCCAGCAATCTGCGCCAGCAGCGCCGGCTGTGGACGGTGCTCGGAGCGCCCCGACCTCATCAAGCGCAGCAACGAGGAGCGCGAGGCCGGACCACGCCCGCGAAACCGCGGTGCTGGCCGAAATCCTCAAGACCCGCACCGCGGACGAATGGGAGGAGTTCTTCCAGGCCCGCCACGTGCCGGCGGCGCGGGTGCGCACCATGGGCGAGGCGGTGGCCGATCCGCAGATGGCGAGCCGCGGGGTGATCCACCGCCACGCCGGCGCGCCCGGCATCGACGGCGAGTTCGGCGTTCCGGTCGCGGCGTTCAAGTTCGCCCATGGCGGTCCGCGCGTCGATACGCCGCCGCCCGGCGGTCGGCCAGCACAATGCGGAGATTTTCGCGGAGCTCGGCCTGGCGCAGCGAAAAGTCTCGTGAGGTTGCGAAAATCGCCGTGCGCGGCATCGCTGCGACGCTCGAACGCCTTGCGCGGCGCGCGGCCGCAAACGCCAAAGAAAGAGGCTGCTGGCTTTACGGGAATGAGGAGACTTGAAATGTCCGGGCCGATCTCGAACACACTGCGCCGCGCGGTTGCCCTGGCGGGCGGCGTGTTCGCCGGCATCTCGTGGTCGCGGCGGCGTTCGCCTCCGCAGCGCGGGCCGAGCCGAAGACAAGATTCCGAACCTCGCGTCCGCCGATTACGGCTGGCAGTCCAATGTCGCGGATTGGCAGGACCCGCCGGCCGGGCACGGCCATGGACCGATCAAGCCCGACCCCGCACATCCCTTCATCAGCAACGCCAATCGCGGCGCGCACCGGCACGCAGCCGACGCTCGCATCGGCAACGCCAAGGATCCGGTCTTGAAGCCGTGGGCGGCGGCGCAGATGCAGGCCTCCAACGACGAGGCGCTGCAGGGCGAGCGGGCGGTTCCCTTCGCCGCCCAGGCGCGCTGCTATCCCGGCGGCGTCCCCGGCCAACTGCTGTTTCCGTTCGAGCCGCTTTATTTCATCCAGACGCCGACGGAGGTGTGGATGATCTGGCAGCGCGATCACATGGTGCGCCGCGTCTTCCTCACCGACCGGCATTCGGAGCCCGTCAAGCCGTCGTGGTTCGGCGAATCGATCGGCCATTACGAGAACGGCGACACGCTGGTGGTCGACACCATCGGCCTTTCGACCGACAAGAGCTACATCGACAATTTCCGCACGCCGCACACCGAGAAGCTGCATGTGGTCGAGCGCTTCACGATCGAGCCGGACGGCAAGTTCCTGACCGCCATCGCGACCGGTGGAGGACCCCGACACCTTCAACGAGCCGCTCGACCATGAAGCAGCGCTGGTTCAAGGCGAACGGCTCCATGCAGGAGACCGTCTGCGCCGAGAACAACCAGGATTACTTCCACCAGAACCTGTTTCCGGTGCCGACCGCCGAGAAGCCGGATTTCTGAGGGGCGTCACGGCGCCGCCAGGGCCGCCGACAGCGCGCCGATGTCGGCGAGCTTTTCGCAGCCGAGCACCAGTTCGGCGATGCGTTCCACATCGGCGTCGGTGCGGACGCGGCGGGTGAGCTTGCGGAATTTATCGACCACGTCGCGCTCGCTCGCGAATTTCTGCTCGCTGCCACGGGGCGCCTCGACGGTCTCGGCCTCGCGCGTGCCGTCGGTGAAATGGACCTCGACCCGCACCATGTGGCGCAGCTTGGCGCCGCGTGCGGTGATAGCGGGGTCGTGCACCACCTCGACCTTGGCGGCGAGCGCCATGCGGCGGGGGTCGGCGACGATGGCGTCGGAGAACTGGTCGACGAACACGTCGCCTTCGGCGAGCAGCGTCGCGATGCAGAACGGCAGGTTCATCTGCGCCGAGGTGAGGCTCTGCGGCCGGTACGGCCAGCCGACATGATCGACGGTCGCTTGCGAGCCGTGGACCACGATCTTTGCGATGTCTTGCGGCGTGAACGGGCGGCGTGCTTCGATGATGCGGATGGCGTCGAGGGTGGTGTGGTTGCTGCCGACGCAGGAATAGAACTTGAGTGCGACGCCCATGGTCTCGAACCGCTCGCCCAGGCCGTTCGTCAGCTCGGCGAGCTTGAAGCGGTCATGGGAGCGCGAGAAGGTGGTGCAGAAGCCGCCATATTCGCTTTCGAACACGTCGGTGATGCCGGTGAATCCGGCTTGCGCGAGCAGCGCGCCATAGAGGCCGCTCTGTGAAGCGCGCCCCGCATGCATGCGCTTGACCATGGCGCCGTATTGCGCCGCCATCAGCCCCGACGCCTGGGTGCCTGCGATGCCGAGCGCGTGCACGGCCAGGTCGGGCGATAGCCGCAGCGCCGCCGCCGCCCCCGCGGCCGCCGAGAACACGCCGACGGTCGCGCCGGAGTGCCAGCCCTGACCGATATGCTCCGGCCCCATGCACAGGCCGACCCGCGGCCCGATCTCGTAGCCGGCGACGGCGGCGCGCAGGAAATCGCGGCCGCTCATGCCGGGCCGCAACTCGGTCGCCGCGAACAACGCCGGCAAGGTCACCGCGCCCACATGCAGCACGCCGGCGCGATGCACGTCGTCGAGCTCGAAACTCTGCACCAGGGTGCCGTTGACGAGCGCCGCATGGGGCGCGGACAGCCGCCGTCCGGTGCCCCACACCGTGCAGGCGGTGGTCGTGTCGAGCTCGGCCAGCGTCGTCAGCAGGATCCGGCTCCACGGCAGGCCGGTGCCGAACATGGCGCAGCCGAGCGAGTCCAGGATCAAGAGCTTGATCCGCGCGATCACCTCGGCCGGAATCTGCTCATAGGTGAGCCCTGCGACGAATGCCGCGATGCCGCGCGTCTGCGGATTGTCGCTGCCGGGACCGTGGCTCATGACGAATACTTCCGGTCGAGGGCGAGGAAGCTCGCGGTGTCGATCACCGCCTCGCGCTCCTTGAAAGAGGCCATGTCGTCGATCATCGCCGCCGCGCTGCCGTCGCGCGCGATCGTCGCGAGCACGCGCTGCATCGCCCTGATCGCGGCACGCTGGGTGTCGCTCGGAATGATGACGACGTGGTAGCCGAATTCCTGCAGGCGCGAGACCGGCAGCAGCGGCGTCTTGCCGCCATGGAACATGTTGATGAGCTTGTAGCCCGGGAGCCGCTTCGCGATGTCGGCGATCTCGCGTTCCGTGGTCGGCGCCTCCACGAACACCATGTCGGCGCCGGCTTCGATGTAGGCCGCGGCGCGCGCGAGCGCGGCCTCGTAGCCTTCGACGGCGATGGCATCGGTGCGGGCGATGACGATGAAATCGGGATCGTGCAGGGCGTCGCGCACGGCGTGGAGCTTCTGCACCATCTCCGCGGTCGGCACCAGGCCCTTGTCGTCGTAATGGCCGCACTTCTTGGGGAAGGTCTGGTCCTCCAGATGGAATGCGGCGACCCCGGCGCGCTCGAACGCGCGGGCGGCGCGCTGGGCCGACAGCGCATTGCCGTATCCGGTATCGGCATCGGCGATGACCGGCACCCCGACCACATCGACCATCGCGGCCAGCCGCTGCACGATCTCGTCGGGCGAGATCAGGCCGATGTCGGGCACCCCCGTGCTGCGCGCGATGGCGCCGCCGCTCGCATAGATCGCCGGGAAACCGGCCTGCTCGACGAGGCGCGCGGAGAGGCCGTCGAACGCGCCCGGCGCGACCACGATCCGGTTCGCGCTCACCATGTTTTTCAATCGGGTGGTGGCACGCACCTGGCGATCTCCTGGGTTCGCAGCGGTGGCGCGCGATTGGCCGTCGCGGCGGTTCGCTCCTAACATGCAGGAAAAGCAATATCCAGGAGGTTCCGATCGGCATTCGGGCTGATCGGGCTGATGGTCGAGACCTGATCTTCCGCATCCTCGAAATGAGGACGGTACAGCGTTCGGCATGCAGCACTGAGCCACCGCCGGTGCCGACGCCGCTTCCAGCTTTCGGGTGGCGCGTCCGCCGCAGATTTGAGAGCAGGGCGTGTTCGCGCCTGCGACGGGTGATCCCGTCAAAGGTCCGCGCCCAAAGGAGCAGACGAATGTTGTCTCCGGATGTCGACACGAATACGCGCCTCCAGCGATCCCAGGCTTTTTCCAGCGACGACGCCCGTTGGGACGCGGTGACGCGGCGCGACCGCGCGGCCGACGGCGTGTTCTATTGCGCGGTACGGACCACCGGCGTCTATTGCCGGCCCTCTTGTGCGGGGCGGCCTCTCCGCAAAAACGTGGCGTTCTACGCGACCCCCGCCGAAGCGGAGCGCGCCGGCTTCCGCCCCTGCAAGCGGTGCCGGCCGACCGCGATGATAGACCCGGGAGCGTCGCGTGCGCCTTCGATCGCCGCGCGGGTGTCGGCGCTCGATTGGGAACGGATCGCATCCGATCTCGATGCCCATGGCTGCGCCACCACCGGCACGGTGCTGACGCCACGGGAATGCGCCGCGCTCGCCGCGAGCTACGAGACCGACGCGCTGTTCCGCAGCCGCGTCATCATGGCCCGGCACGGCTTCGGCCGCGGCGAATACAAATATTTCGCCTATCCGCTGCCGGCGATGATCGCGGCGTTGCGCGAGTCTTTCTATCCGCCGCTCGCCGCGGTCGCCAACCGCTGGAACGAGGCGATGAACATCGCCCGGCACTTTCCCGGGGAGCACGGCACCTATCTCGCGGATTGCCACGCCGCCGGCCAGACCCGGCCGACGCCGCTGCTGCTGCAATATGGCGAGGGCGACTACAATTGCCTGCACCAGGACATCTATGGCGAGCACGTCTTCCCGCTCCAGATCGCATTCCTTTTGTCGCGGCCCGGCGACGACTTCACCGGCGGCGACGTTCGTGCTCACCGAGCAGCGCCCGCGCATGCAGTCGCGCGCCGAGGTGGTGGCGTTGGAGCAGGGCGGCGGCGTGATCTTTCCCGTGCACCATCGGCCGGTCCGCGGCGTGCGCGGCATCTATCGCGTCACCATGCGTCACGGCGTCAGCCGCCTGCGCTCCGGCCGCCGACACACCGCCGGCATCATCTTTCACGATGCGAAGTGAGGTCTCAATTCAACACGTCATTCCGGGGCGCGCACTCGCGCGAACCCGGAATCCAGCCTGCGTTCTTGGTGGCGAGGCGACCTGGATTCCGGGTTCGCCGCTGACGCGGCGCCCCGGAATGACTGCGTCAATTATTGCCCGGCCAACACGCCGGTCGCGAATAACTCACGACGCCGTCGAAATCCTCGAGGCGCCGGACTGCAGGGCGCGGATGCGGTCGGTGAGATTGCCAGGACGCGGCGCCGTGACTTCGGCGCCGCCGATCCCGTTGGCGGAATCGGCGAGGATGGCCGCGATCGGCGAGCCCGACCTTTCCAACGTCATCGTCATGTGGGCGATCTGGGCGGCGATGTCGCTGATGCGCTCGCGCAGCAAGGTGTTCTCGCTCCGCTCGGCTCTCCAGGTCGCTTCCGCCTCGCGGTTGAGCGCGGCCAGCTCGGCCTGCGCCTGGGCGAAATTATTGCTGGCGGTCGCAAGCTCGCTCGTGAGGGCGGCATTGGCGTCGAGCAGCCGCCCTTCGGTCGCCGCCGACTGTTCGTGGAGGGAGGCGATTTCGCTGGTCAGGCCCGCCAGCTCGGCTTCGCGCTGTTGCAGCAGGCGCTGCCGCTCGGCGATCCAGGACTCGAGATCGCCGATCCGGCTGGCGCGCGACTCGAGGTGGGCGCCGGCGCTCGCAAGCTGGGCCTCCAGATTGGTCGTCCCGCCGATCCAGCGCTCGGCGGCGGTGTTGGCCTCCTCCTTGAGCGTCGCGATCTCCCGGTGAAGGGCCTGCACCTCGGCTTCGCGCTGGCTCACCAGCCGTTTGAATTCCTGGACATGCCCTTCGAGTTCCTCGATCCGCTGCGCGCGCGCGGCGAGCGTATCGTTCGCGCTCCCCACGCGCTCCTCGAACGAGGTCTTCTCGGCGAACCAACGGGCCTCGCCGGCAGCGGCCTGCTCTTCGAGGGAGACGATCTCCTGGTGCAGTGCTTTTGCCTCCGCCTCGCGCCGGGCCGCCAGTTGTTCGAGATCCGCCACCTGCTGCTCGAAGCCTTCGATGCGGAACGCCCGCTCCGTCGAGGTGCCGGTGAGGCCCACGAGCTGGGCGTCGAGGGAGGCCTTGTCGGCGAGCCACAGCTCCGCGGTAACGGCGGCCTCGTCCTTGAGGGTGCTGATTTCATGGTGAAGCGCCTGCGCCTCGGCGTCGCGCCGGCTCACCAGCCGTTCGAATTCCGCCACCTGCTGCTCGAACGCCGCGATCACCCCGGCCCGCTCGGTCAAGGTGTCGCTGGCGGTCGCGAACTGGGCATGGAAGTTGGTTTTCTCGTCATGCCATTGCGCCGTGGCGGCGGCGGCCTCATCCTTGTGGGTGGCGATTGCCTGGTGAAGCGCCTGGGCCTCGGCGTCGCGCCGGCTCACCAGCCGTTCGAACTCCGCCACCTGCTGCTCGAACGCCGCGATCACCCCGGCACGCTCGGTCAAGGTGTCGCTGGCAGTCGCGAACTGGGCGTGGAAGTTGGTCTTCTCGTCATGCCATTGCGCCGTTGCGGCGGCGGCCTCGGCCTTGAGGGTGGCGATTTCCCGGTGAAGCGCCTGGGCCTCGGCGTCGCGCTGGCTCACCAGCCGTTCGAATTCCGTCACCTGGCGCTCGAACGCCGCGATGCGCCCGCCGCGCTCGGCCAAGGTGTCGTGGGCCACCGAGAGCTGCCCGTCGAGCGAGGTCTTCTGGGACAGCCACGCTACGGCGGCGGTCGCTGCCTCTTCCCGCAGGACCGCGATCTCCTGGTGAAGCGATTTGGCATCGGCGTCGCGCTGGGCGAGCAGCCGTTCGAAATCGGCCACGCGGCGCTCGAAATCCGCGATGCGGCCGGCGCGCTCGGCCAGCGCCTGGTCGTTGGTGGCAAGATGCGCCTCGTACGCCAATTTTTCGCCGGCCCATTTGGTGCGGGCCGCGCTCGCCTCGTCCTTGCGCGTGGCGATCTCCTGGCTCAGCGCGTGGGCCTCGGCGTCGCGCTGGCGCACCAGCCGGTCGAAGTCGGAGATGCGCCGCTCGTGATCTTCGATGCGGCCGGCACGCTCGGACAGCATGTCGTTGGCGGTCTGGAGTTGAGTCTCGACCGCAGCTCTCGCCGACCGCAGGCGTTCGGCGGCAGCGGCGGCATCTTCCCTGGTGGACGCGAGTTCCTGATGCAGATCCTGGGCTTCGGCTTCGCGCTGGCGCAGCAGCCGATTCTGCTCGGCAATGCGTGCGTCGAGTTCGCCGATGAGGGAGGCGCGGTTTTCGAGCTCGTTGGCGTGGGCGGCCAGCTCGTGCTCGAGCCGGGCGACCTGCGGATGGAGCATCTCGATGGTCTGGCGCGCCTGGTAGAGATCCTTGTGGACGCCCGCCGTCGTCGATTGTTCGCTCAGCAGCCGCTGCGCCGTGCTCTCGGTCGCCTGCTGTATGTCGCCGATCTGGGATTTGAGGTCCTCGATCTGGGTGTTGAGAACGGCGACTTCGACGCGCTGGGTGTCGGCGGCATGGTTGAGCGTGGCGATGATGTTCGCGGCGTTCGCGATTTCGGCGTCCTTGGCTGCGACCGTCTGGGCGGTCGCCTCCAGTGCGGTCGCCTTTTCCAGGTTTTCCTGTTCCGCCTGGGTGAGCTTGCCGCCGAGGATCTTGGCCTTGCCGGAGAGCTCGTCGGTCACGGCGGTCTTTTCCACCAGCTCGGCCTTGAGCAGATTGATCGCCTCGGTCTTGCGCGCGATGTCGCTGAGCTGGGCGGTCGCCTTGGCCTTGAGCTGCTCGACGGACATTTCGAGCCGGCGTGCGGACAGCGCGAATTCGGCGCGCAGGTGGTCCTTGTCGGCCTGAATCTCGGCCATCGACACCGGGATGGCATCGGCGAGGCGGCGTTGGGTGAGGCGGACCGCGCGCTGATGGACAAACGAGATCAGCACGATCGCCAGCAAACTGGCGACCAGAAAGCCACCGCCGAAATACATGATCATTTCGATCATGAACGCAACTCCTTCCGCCCAAATCGCGCGCCGGTTTCAGCGGCGCCCGAACCCGCTCCGAATTCTCGACAGATACGCCAATTCCATGACGACGCGGCACGCTCCGGCTCGAGCCGGCGCGCCTGCCCGCTCGCAATCCGCCGCCGGCCTCGGACCGGTCCGGAGGCGCGGGCGACGACCGCGGTCAGAACGGATTCCAGGTCGACTGCGGCGTGAATTTCAAATAGCCGACATTGGCCCCCAGCCGCAACCCGACACCTGATCGGATCGGCACCAACACAATATTATTTGCGGTCAATGCTGTCATCCCGAAGCCGCCGATAAAATAGGCGGATCCGTCTATGCCGGCAAATCGCTGATAGATCGCCTGGGTGGCCGGCAGGCTGTAGATCAGCATCATGGTCCGCGCGCCGTCACCGCCGAAATCCCATCCGAGCGTCGGCCCCTGCCAGAACACCTTGAGATCGCCGGCATTCTTGGTATAGAGCATGCCTTCCCCGTAACGCAGGCCGCCGAAAAAGGCGCCTCCGGCCTCCTCGCCCAGCACGTATCCGTTGGGCAGGCCCCACTGGCCGACTGCCTTTTCGATCAAGGTGGCGAGACCGCGCGAGACGGTGCCAAAAAAATGGTGGCCGGCATTGACCAGTTCGCCGGGGGTAAAGGCCGGCTGTTGCTGCTGGTCGGGGGGCGGACGCCGGTTGGGCCGGCTGGGCCAACGCCAGGCGCGGCGACGACGCCAGGATCAGGGCGGCGATCAAAGCAAACACTCGCAAGGCGGTGCGCATCGCGTCCTCCAGTGAAGCTGATTGCCGGGCCAGACGGTGCACGGCCGCGGCCCCCAGACCCGTGCCCCACCGAACAGGACCGCAAGCCGGATCGAGGTCTACCGAATCAGAATACCGTCCGGCAAAACTATGACCGCAGCACGGCGGCGAGGGAAGCCGCAGCGAAACAGCGGCAACGAAACGGCGGCAACGAAACGCCGGTCAGCCGGCCGGAGGCACCAGCGCGCGATCCCCCCAGGCGATGAAGGCGGGAACGCGGAAACCATCGGCGCCATTGCCATAGCTGACTGGCGCGCCGGACGGGGAGGTGACCGCGCCGCCGGCCGCCTCGACCAGCGCATGACCGGCTGCCACGTCCCACTCGCAGGTGGTTGCAAGGCGGGGATAGAGGTCGGCCGCACCTTCGGCGATCCGGCAGAACTTGAGCGCCGAGCCGCATGGCAGCCGCGTCGTTACGCCGACGCGATCCAACAGCGCGACGGTGGCGGGGTCGAGGTGGGACCGGCTGACGGTGCCGATGAGCCCGCCAACGGGCGCTGACCGGGTCCGGATCGGGATCGGATCGGTAAGCCCGCCATCGGCCCGGATGCCAAGGCGCTCGGCCCCAAGCCCGGCAATGCCGCGATAGAGCAGACCCGCCGCCGGCACGGCGATAAAGCCCGCCACCGGCCGGCCGGTCCGCACCACCGCGAGATTCACCGTGTATTCGCCGGAGCCGCCGACATATTCCTTGGTGCCGTCGAGCGGATCGATCAGCACGAAGGGATCGCCGGGCCGTGCGGGAAGGCTCGCCATCTCTTCGGCAACCATGTCGACGCCCGGCATCAGCCGCGTCGCCGCCGCGAGCAGCAGGGCCTGGGAGCGCTCATCGGCGCCGGTGACCGGCGACGCATCGGCTTTGGTGCGGATGTCGAGGGCGCCGCGCCCGATCTGGAGGATGGCGACCGCCGCCGCCGCGACCGCCTGCGTCAGGCCCTCGATCAAGGCAGCGTCAAACAGCGGCCTTTGCTCCACGTTGCTGTCCATTCTCGATCCCGTCTCATTCTCGCCTTGGCGGTTGGTCCGGCGCGGTGTATCAGACGCGACCTTTGCCGGCACCAATGGCCCGTGAGTCGCGCCGGCAAACACACCCGACTGCGGAGAATTAGATGTCCGCCGCCACCACCCTCGAAGCCCTCGACCTCGCCGCCCTGCTGTGCTCGCGGGTCTGCCACGACTTGATCAGCCCTGCCGGGGCGATCGTCAATGGCCTCGAGGTTCTGGAGGAATCCAAGGACGAGGAAACCAAGACCTTCGCCCTCGACCTCATCAAGAAGAGTGCCCGCACCGCCTCGGCTCGCCTGCAGTTCTGCCGCCTCGCGTTCGGGGCGGCGGGTTCGGCCGGCGCCCAGATCGACACCGGCGATGCCGAAAGCGTCGCCCGCGGCTTCATCGAGGACGATAAGGTAAAGCTCACCTGGAACGTGCCCCGCGTCCTGCTGCCGAAGAACCGGGTCAAGCTGGCGCTGAACATGCTCGTGGTCGCCTCCCAGGCGATACCGCGCGGCGGGGTTCTCGCGGTCGAATCGACCGGGGCCGAGGCCGCCACGACCTTCAAGATCACCGCGAAGGGCCTCAATGCCCGCATCGCCCAGGCGGTTCCCGATTTGCTCGCGGGCAGCCCGGCGAGCGGGACTGTCGACGCCCACGCGATCCAGCCGTTCTATACCGGACTGCTCGCACGGCACTGCGGGCTTGCGGTGAGCATCGAGGCCGAGGGCGACGCCATCGTGGTCGCCGCACGCTGAGCCGGTTTTCGACCGGCGGGCTGCGCCGCGAGCGGTGATTTTTTTCGTCACGTCCTGCGGTTGTCGTGGGGTTGCTGCAACCAAACCTAAACCATTCTCGTAGATAGTCCTGTCATCCCCTCGCGACGCGCGTGATCGCGCGCGAGCGGACCAAGCAGACTTGATCTCCGATCGGTCGATCCGGTCGGCGGCTCCACGAAAGCCTTCATCTTCGCCAGGTCGGGGCAGCGGCTTCGGGCCACAGCTCGGGGAGCCGCGGGAGATGGGCCGCTGCAGAGAAAGCGAGCGCGGCACGTCGCTGCCGCGTGATGCAAGGGAGCGGAAGTGGCGATGAAAACCTGTCTCGTGGTCGATGACTCCAGCGTCATTCGCAAGGTTGCGCGCCGCATCCTGGAAGGGATGCAGTTCGAGATTTCGGAGGCGGAAGACGGCGCTCAGGCCCTCGAAATGTGCCGGAAGGACCTTCCCGACGCCGTGCTTCTCGATCTGAACATGCCGAAAATGGACGGCATGGCGTTCCTGAAGGAAATGCGAAATCTGCCCGGCGGCTTGCGTCCCAAAGTGGTGTTCTGCACCACCGAGAACGATGCCGCGCAAATCAACCGCGTGCTGCGCGCCGGCGCCGACGAATACATCATGAAGCCGTTCGACAAGGAAATCGTCGAGGCGAAATTCCAGCAGGTGGGTTTCGGCTGACCGGGCGTTGGGGGAAGCGGTGGAAGCCGGAAGCGGACGAACCCCTGCGCATGATCCCGAAGGTGCAGACTTATCGGACCGGATCACGCCCGCAATCAACAAACGCCGGAGCGCCATCCGATTGAATTCGAAACGATAGCGTTCCAGTGATCGAGATCGAAGTTTTGTGCGTCTGTGCAAGGCGCGTCTGTGCAAGGAGTGAGTGCGTTGGGTCCGGTGGAGTTCGAGTTCCTGCTCAAGCTGCTCAAGAGCCGATCCGGTCTCGTGCTGCCGGCCGGCAAGCCGCATCAACTGGAAAGCCGGCTGCAGCCGCTGTTGCGCCGGACCGGGCTCGGCAGCGCCGGTGCACTCGTCGCGAGGCTGCGGCAGCCGGGTGCCGAGCCCCTGATTGCGCAGGTGGTCGAGGCGCTCGCAAGGCGCGAAACCTGGTTCTTCCGCGACCGCACTCCGTTCGACGATTTTACCGGGCGCGTCGTGCCGGCGCTGCTCGCATCGCGCGCCGGGGAGCGCCGCATCCGCGTCTGGTGCGCGGCCGCCTCCACCGGCCAGGAGCCCTATTCGCTCGCGATCTGCGTTGCGGAACTGGCGCCGGAGCTGGCCGGCTGGCAGATCGACATCGTCGCGACCGATCTTTCCTCCACCGCGCTGGAGAAGGCGGCCGCCGGCACCTATAGCGGGTTCGAGGTGCAGCGCGGCTTGCCGATCCGGCACCTGGTCACACACTTCACGCAGGAAGACGACGGCTGGCGGATTTCGCCCGACATCCGCGCCAGGGTGCAGTTCCGGCGGTTCAACCTGCTCGACGATTTCGCCGCGCTCGGGACGTTCGACGTGGTGTTCTGCCGCAATGTGCTGGACGGTTTCGACCACGCCACCAGGCGTGGTGTCCTCCAGCGCATCGCCCGCCTGATGCCGCCGGACGGCACTCTGATTCTGGGCGCCGGCGAGACCCGGCCGGCTTCGGATCGCGGCCGCGGTTCGAGCGCGGCGCCCGGGTGTCGAACTTCGCCCCAAGTGGAGTACCAGGTGCAGCGAGGCCGCGGCTTGCGGTGGTCGGGGCGCGGTGACGCTCGCCGGCAACGCCCCTCACTCTTCCTTGTATCCGTACTGCGGCGCATTGCCGGTCGCGCCGTAATATTTGAACGGCAGGAACTTGCCCGACATGGTGATCTTGACGCGGTCGCCGCGGGGATCGGGCTGGCGCTCCATCTGCATGTCGAAGTCGATCGCCGACATGATGCCGTCGCCGAACTCCTCCTCGATCAGGGCCTTCCAGGCCGGGCCGTTCACCATCACCAGCTCGTAGAACCGGTAGATCAGCGGATCGGTCGGCGGCATCGGCGTGCCGCGATTGGGTATCTCGTTGAGCATCGCCTGCTCGGTCTTGCCGAGGCCGAACAATTCGGCGGCCTTGGCGGCGAGGGGCTTGGTCAGCTTCATCTGGCCGAGCAGCGCACCGGTGATCAGCATCGGCGACATGCCGCCGATCTGCTCGCAGATGTATTTCCACGTCCAGCCCTTCTCGCGCTTGATGTCGAGGAGCTTTTCGGTGAGATCGGCACGGTTCATGGGAGGCTCCTGGCGTCCTTGGTGGTTGGCGAGGCGTTCCCTCTGCCAGGCGCGGGGAGCAATGGTTGTGCCAGCGGGGGCGGCTACAGCCGGACGGAGCCGGCCGTCAAGTGTGCAGAAATGCGGGGAACTGGTGCTCCCTCTCCCGCTTGTCCGTAGCCCGGGTAGAGCGAAACCCGGGGTCGCGGTGCGGCGGCGAGGCAGTCCCCGGGTCGCTGCGCTCGCCCGGGCTATAAAGAATGCGCCGGGCTCACGCCGGGATGCGGGCGTCGTCCTCGGTCGGTTCGCGCAGCACATAGCCGCGGCCCCACACCGTCTCGATGAAGTTCTTGCCGCTCGAGGCGTTGGCGAGCTTCTTGCGCAGCTTGCAGATGAAGACGTCGATGATCTTGAGCTCGGGCTCGTCCATGCCGCCATAGAGATGGTTGAGGAACATCTCCTTGGTGAGCGTCGTGCCCTTGCGCAGCGAGAGGAGTTCCAGCATCTGGTACTCCTTGCCGGTGAGATGGACCCGCTGGGCCTGGACCTCGACCGTCTTGGTGTCGAGATTGACCACGAGCTCGCCGGTCTGGATGACCGACTGGGCGTGGCCCTTGGAGCGGCGCACGATGGCGTGGATGCGCGCGACCAATTCGTCCTTGTGGAACGGCTTGGTCATGTAGTCGTCGGCGCCGAAGCCGAGGCCCTTGACCTTGTCCTCGATGCCGGCGAGCCCGGACAGGATCAGGATCGGCGTCTTGACCTTGGAGACGCGCAACGACCGCAGCACCTCGAACCCCGACATGTCCGGCAGATTGAGGTCGAGCAAGATGATGTCGTAGTCGTAGAGCTTGCCGAGATCGACGCCCTCTTCGCCGAGGTCGGTCGTATAGACGTTGAAGCTCTCCGATTTGAGCATCAACTCGATCGATTGCGCGGTCGCGCTATCGTCTTCGATCAGTAGAACGCGCATGCCAGTCCCCTTCCGCGCCGCTTCGGGCTCAGGTCGGCCTGCCGCACGGGGCGGCCTTTGGTAAACGCCATGGGACAACTGATTCGAAAGGTTAACCCCTTATGGTTAACAAAACCTAATTCCTCAGCGCAAGGACCGCGCAGCGAAATTTTATCAAATCGGTCCAAAACATTGGAATTGAAAGATTCTCGTAGCATCGCAGGGCTCGAGTTTGACTTTAAGAACCAAAGTTAACCGGTTCGTGCAATTCGCCCCTTATTAGGCAAACCGCAGTGGTCCCATGAACGGTGGAGTAATCATTAACGATGCGGGTAAACACGACGTTAATAGCTTGGTCGCGGGGGAGGGGCTGCGGCCACGAAAACGCTGGCGGCGCAGCCCGCGTGATCGGGCGGCGGCGTCGGGTCGGCGCGCCGGCCCGGCGTAAGGCCATCTCCGCATTCAGGAAATCACGGCATCGATGGAAACCGAAAACTAACATTGTCATGTCATCATCCCGGCTGTTGCGGCTTTGAGGAGTGCGCCGGCCGGGCCGGCTTGAGCCGCCGCCAACGGTGTGGGAGTTGGAGTCGATGAAGTCGCGTAACACGCTCATTCGTCTGAAGAAATTTCAGGTTGAAGAGAAGCGCCGCAAGGTCGCCCAGATCGAGGCCATGATCGCCGACTTCCAGCGCATGGGGGGCGATCTCGACCGCGAGATCGTCGCCGAGCAGGAGCGCGCCGGCATCCATGACCCCACCCATTTCGCCTATCCGACCTACGCCAAGGCCGCCATGACCCGGCGTGAAAACCTCAAGCGCTCCGCCGGGGAACTGGCGGTTCAGCTCGAAGAGGCCAAGATCGCGCTGCATGAATGTTTCGACGATCTCAAAAAGGTGGAGCAGATCGACGAGCGCGACCAGAATCGCGACCGCCCCGCCGAGGATCCGCACTCCGACATCGATTTGCTCGGCGCATTGCGGGCACGGGGCGCGGTGGCCTGAGCCTTACCGGGGGATCGTCGCGATTCGCCGGCCAAATTGCGTCCGGCGCGGGAATGCGACGGGCCGCTGCCGGCGGCGCGGCCCGCCGTCGCGGTCTTTTCGGTCTCGACGGGAATGCCTTGCCCCAGCGATAATCGGTTGCGGTCCCGCATCGGTTGCGGGTGTTGGGCGTTTCAGGGAATGCTGACCTCGCCGGAACTGGTGTGGCTCCTCGCCGCCGTCGCCAAGGGCGACGAGGCCGGCGTTCGAACGCCTGTATCGGGCGACGCGGGCGAAGCTCTATGGGGTGGTGCTGCGCATCTTGCGCCGGACCGACCTCGCCGACCAGGTCATGCAGGAAGCCTATCTCAGGGTCTGGAACTCCGCCGGGCAGTTCGATCCCGCGGTGGCCTCGCCGGTCACTTGGATGCTCGCGATCGCGCGCAACCGCGCGATCGATCTGGTTCGCCGGGAGCCGGACAAGTCCCTCGAGGAGGACCCGGAGGTCATGGAGGTCACGGCCGTCACTCCGGATCACGCTCGCCGAGCGTGAGATGAATGAGGAGTTCAGGCGCCTCCTGGCCTGCATGGGCCGCCTCGACGAGGAGCGTCGGCGCCTGGTGTTGCTCGCCTATTACAGCGGCTGGAGCCGGGGGCAGCTCGCCGCCGAGTTCGACAAGCCGGTCCATACCATCAAGACGTGGCTGCGGCGCGCCCTGTTCGAGATTCGGGAGTGTCTCGGGATCATGATCCCCGGCGGACCCCGAAACATGCCCAGGGCTGCGCCCGACGATATGTCGCTCACTCTGTCCGAAGACATGATGGCGGCCGAATACGTGCTCGGGACCCTCGATCCGGATGAGCGCGATGATGCCAAGGCGCGCATCGCGTCCGATTTCTCCTTCGCCGCGCTGGTGCAACATTGGGAGCGCCGGCTGGGTGAGTTGCACGCGCTGACCGGCGATGTCGAGCCGGCGGCGGCGGTATGGGACGCCATCAAGGCGAAGCTCGCGACCGCCGCACCGAGCGCCGAGATGCGGTTGCCCGAGGTGGAACCACCGGAACCGCCGGAACCGCCGGCCGCGGCCGGCAATGCGCCGCCGCCGCGCTGGCGCAATCTGTCCGTGCTCATGGGATCGCTCGCCGCGACGCTGCTGCTGTTCGTCGTCGCATCGCTGGTGGCGCCGGGATTGCTGCCGGGCCGGCTGCGTCCCAAACCGGAGGCGCCCTCGGCCGGCGCCGAGGCGGCATCGCCGGTCCGTTTCGTCGCCGTGCTGCAGCGCGAAGCCACCTCGCCGGCGTTCATCCTCACCGTCGATGTCGCCAACCGCAACCTGACGATGCGGCGCGTCTCTGCCCCCCGCGAACCGGGCAGGAGCTACGAATTGTGGCTCATATCCAGTAAACTCCCCGCGCCGCGCTCGCTCGGTCTCGTCAGCGCCGGCGATTTCACCCAATGGAGCGATGTCGGGAGCGATATTGCCCTCGATGACCCCGCATCGATCGGCGATGCGACCTTCGCGGTTTCGCTCGAGCCCGAAGGCGGCTCGCCCACCGGTGCACCCTCGAACGTCATATTTCTCGGCAAGCCCGTCGAGTCGATCCCGCCGCGTCAACCCGAGGCCCATTGAAAAAAAGCGCGCCCTGGGGGGGACGCGCTTTAGCTTGGGGGGAGGTGGGTACTTGGTACTTTAACTCAGGAACTCAGGGGACTTGGTACTCAGGCAACTTGGGTACTCTGGGGGGCACGCGGTACGCTGGGGGGTAAACTCAGCGGATTGCGGTGGTGTCGCCGTGGGTGATGGCGACCGGCTTGCCGGCCTTGACGGCCGGGCCGGAGGCCTGGATGCGAGCGGTGTCGAACGAAGTGGTGTGGGCGGTGATCCCGACGACCAAGATCACGATGGACGCAAACAGCGAAAGCGCCACGACCTTCAGGTGGGTGGTCCGGTCGGCGGTGTAGAGCGAAGAATTATTCATGGGATGTTTCCCCGGTTCTCTCCTATTTAGTCACTCCCGCGCGGCGAAGGGTTCAAACCGCGTTAACGCGCCGCTAACTTTTTGTTGATCGCGGCGGCCGGAAATAAGAACATCAAGATTTTACAATGGTTTAGATGAAATAACGGCGGTTTCTGTCGCGCCCCTGCGGTGTCGGTATCCTGCCCAACCGGCGTTTTCACCCCGCCGATCACGGATCGTTGACCCAGGTGGGCGCGCGCGGCGAGGGCGCAAACGATCCCCAGGGCCGCCGCGCGCCTGTTGAATGTTTTGCCGCCCGATGCGAACACCTGATGCGAACATTTGGGCGGGCGTAGACGCGCCGGCAACGGGGACTTCGATGCTGACCCGGCTCTCGATCCGAGACATCGTCCTGATCGACCGCCTCGATATCGATTTCGCGGCGGGCCTTTCGGTGCTGACCGGCGAGACCGGTGCCGGCAAATCGATCCTGCTCGATTCGTTCGCGCTGGCGCTCGGCGGCCGCGGCGATGCCGGCCTGGTGCGCCAGGGTGCCGAGCAGGGGCAGGTGACGGCGGCCTTCGACGTGCCGATGGATCATCCGGCGCGGGCGATACTCGCCGCCAACGACATTCCGGCCGAAGACGAGCTGATTCTGCGCCGGGTCCAACTCGCCGACGGCCGCACCCGCGCCTTCCTCAACGACCAGCCGGTGGCGGTGCAGGTGCTGCGCGCCGTCGGCACCGCGCTGGTCGAGATCCACGGCCAGCACGACGACCGCGCGCTGGTCGATACCGCAACCCATCGCCGGCTGCTCGACGCCTATGGCGGCCTCGAATCCGAGGCCGTCGAGGTCGCGCGGCTGTGGTCGGTGCGCCGCGCCGCCGAGCAGGAGGTCGCGCGCCACCGCGCCGAGGTCGAGCGGGCCCGGCGCGAAGCCGATTGGCTGCGCCATGCCGCGCAGGAATTGGCCGAAGCTCGCCCCGGAGCCGGGCGAGGAGACCGCGCTCGCCGGCCGCCGCACCGGCATGATGCAGGCGGAAAAGGTCGCCGAGGATCTGCGCGAGGCCGAATCGGTGGTGGCGGGTTCCCAGTCGCCGGTGCCGATGCTGGCCGCCGCGGTGCGGCGGCTGGAGCGCCGCCACGCCCAGGCGCCGCTCTATATCGAACCGGCGGTGAAGGCGCTCGATGCGGCGCTCACCGCGCTCGACGAGGCGCGCGGCCATATCGAGCAGGCGCTGGCGGCGGCGGCGTTCGATCCCCGTGAGCTCGAGCGCATCGAAGAGCGCCTGTTCGCGCTGCGCGCCGCCGGCCGCAAATACATGGCGCCGGTGGATGAGCTCGCCGCGCGCAGTGCGCGCTATGCCGCCGATCTCGCACTGATCGACGCCGGCGCCGCCCGCCTCGCCGCGCTGGAAAGGAAGCCGCGGCGGCCGCGCAGCGCTACGCCATCGCGGCGGCCGCGCTCTCCGAGCGGCGCCGCCAAGTGGCCGAGACGCTCGACAAGGCGGTGAACGCCGAACTCAAGCCGCTCAAGCTCGACCAGGCGCGGTTTTCCACGGCGATCACCACGGCGCCGGATGCGCCGGCGGCCGAGGGCATCGATCGCGTGGAATTCTGGGTGCGCACCAATCCCGGCACGCCGGCCGGACCGCTGATGAAGGTCGCCTCGGGCGGCGAGCTCGCCCGCTTCATGCTGGCGCTCAAGGTCGTGATCGCCGACCGCGGCTCGGCGCCGAGCCTCGTGTTCGACGAGATCGACACCGGCGTCGGCGGCGCCGTGGCCGATGCCATCGGCGTGCGCCTCGCACGCCTGGCGCGACGGGTTCAGGTGCTCGCCGTCACCCACGCGCCCCAGGTCGCGGCGCGTGCCGGCCACCACTACCTGATCACCAAGGACGCGCTCGCCAAGGGCCGGCGGACGGCGACCCGGGTGGCCGAACTCGAGCCCGAGCGCCGCCGCGAGGAGATCGCCCGCATGCTGGCCGGTGCCGAGATTACCGCAGAGGCCCGCGCCGCGGCGGAGCGGCTGATCCGGGCGGCGGCCGGGTGAGGCGACTTTGCCAGGGAACACCAGGGAACACTCTTGATTCGAGACCTCAACCGCTGCAAAAACGCAAGCCGAGGCAAGAGTGGGCTGCAAACAGCCATCGCCCCGCGCCGCGCCTTCTGCTAAAGTCGACCGACAATTCTTGGGAGGAAGAACACATGCTGGCTCGTATTGCTACCGTCACTGCCACCGCCACCGCAGCAGCGCTCCTGCTCGCAACCGCGTCGTTCGTGTCCCGTGCCGAGCCGACGCTCGACTACGACTACTTCAAGGCCAAGGTGCAGCCCATCTTCCTCACCAAGCGGGCGACCCATGCGCGTTGCGTGATGTGCCACGCCGGAGCGAACAACATGCTCCACCTGGAGAATCTCCCCGAGGGCCAGACGGCCTGGACCGAGGAGCAGACCCGCAAGAATTTCGACACGGTGTCCAAGATCATACAGGCCGTCGACGATCCCTTGCAGAGCAAGATCCTGGTCCACCCGCTCGCCCCGGAAGCCGGCGGCGACGTCTACCATTCCGGCGGTCGCCAGTTCGCCAACAGGAATGACCCCAATTGGAAGACGATCTACGCCTGGGCCAAGGGCGCCAAGCTCACCGACGCGAAGAAGTAACGCTTCCCTGCTCCCTCTCCCCGCACGCGGGGCTATCGGATTCACATAACGGCTTAGCGCTGTGAGGCGACCTCTCCCCGCCTGCGGGGAGAGGTCGGCGCGCTTTTGCGCGCCCGGTGAGGGGGCGTCTCCACGCGCCTGAGCGAAAATTTGTATGCCCAGAACTGGGAAAAGGCCCCCTCACCCCGACCCTCTCCCCGCAAGCGGGGCGAGGGAGCAGACCTCTCCCCGACCCAAATAAAAAGCGACGCCCGTTTCCGTCAGGAAGAACGAGCGTCGCTATTTTTGCGTCTCAACGTACCCGAGCGACGCTTGCTTCAACCTGGAAGCAAGCGCCGTGGAAGTCAGTGCAGGGCGGCGCGCTTGCCGGAAGCGGCGGAGGCATGCCCCTCGTCCGGGATCACCAGCGTATTGCTGCGCTTGGGCACTTCGCCGACCGGGATGACCTTGACGACCTTCATCGCCGCGGTATCGACCACCGATACCGACTTCATCGACGAGTTCGACACGTAGAGGTACTTGCCGTCGGGCGTGAACGTCACCCATTCCGGCACCGATGAGACCAGCTCTTCATGCCCGGCGATCTTCTGGTTGGGGAGATCGACCTTGCCGGTGCTCTTGAGCGTCGCGACGTCATAGACGTACACGGCGTTGTTGGGAATGCTGGTGACCCACAGGGTCTTGTTGTCCGGCGACATGCTGATGCCGTGGGACGGCTCGTTGGTGCGATAGCCGCCGTGATCGTATTGCTGCGGGGGTTCCGGCAGCGGAACCTTGGTCACTTCCTTGCGTTCGGCGAAATCGACCACCGAGAAACCATTGAGGTTCGACATCTGGGTGAACACCCGCTTGGTCGAACCGTCCGGATTGGTCTCGATCGCCATGCAGCGCACGCCGAGATCCATCTTCAGGTCCCAGGCCAGCTCTTCCTTGTCGAGGTCGAAGGCATAGAAGGTCTTGGACGGGATCGAGCCGCCGACCACGTATTTGTTGTCCGGGGTGATGTAGACGTCGTGCAGGCGCCCGCCATTGGTCGGAATGGTCTTCTTCAGCGTCAAAGTCGCGAGATCGATGATGTCGAGCCCGCCCTTGCCGCGCGCGATGGCCACCACCGCGCGATCACCCTTCTTCGTCACCGCGACGAGGTTGGGGTGCCCGCTCAGCTCGACCTTCTTGATCAGCTTGCCGGTCTTGCGGTCGAGCACGTCGAGGGTGCTCGTCTCCTCGTTGGTCACGAGAACCTTCGTGCCGTCCGGCGTGAAGTCGAGGGCGTGGGCGCCGGGGAAATTCTTGATTTCCTGCACGACTTTCTGGGTTGCGGGGTCGATGACATGGATGCTGTCGCCGGCGCTGTTGGTGATGTAGATGCGAACGGCGCCCGCCGCCGCCGCCGGCAGCGACACCAGTGCCACCGCCAGGACAAGGCACCGCGTATTCAAGATGTGAAGGTAAGGCCTTCATTGGACCCGCGCTCCTTGGATGCGTGAAAACGGCGAACAGGTTACGCGCAAGACCGGAGCTAGACAAGGTCGTTGCGAAGGTGTCATTTCCGGTTCCGACGGCCGTGTTCGAACGACGATCCGATGCCAGCCAAAGACCACTCCAGCATTGCTCCCGACGTGCTGACGCCGGTGCAGGCCAAGGCCGAGCTCAAGCGGCTGGCCGCCGAGATCGCCGTCCACGACAGGCGCTATTACCAGGAGGATGCGCCGGCGGTGTCCGACGCCGAATATGATGCGCTGCGCCGGCGCAATGGCGCCATCGAGGACCGGTTTCCGGACCTGGTCCGGCCGGACTTGCCGAGCCGGTGCGGCCCAAAATATTCGCAACTCCTACTGAGATGTCGCCAATGACTCCTAACAAGAACACGGTTGCGAACCAAATCGCCGACGATTGGCTTCTTGTGTATCCAAACACCTACAAAGCCGACTTGGTGTCAGCGCTAACCAAGCTCGACGACATCGCGCTAGAAGACATTTATCTTTTCCACAAGCAAATCAAAAGCTACTCCGACGATAAAAAGCAAAAGATTTTCACCAGCTTGCCTAAAACTTTCGCACATACAATCGAGGAAATGCTCGAGGCTTATTCAAAGGAAATAGAAAAGGCAAATAATGAATATTATAACGAAAATTCTCCGCATTTGAACGATGCCGAATATGACGTTTTGGTCAAAATTCTACGAAGCACTTTGAGAACTAAAAGACGTTGGACACGTTTCTTTAAAAAACTCCAAAATATTGGAGCAAAGCCGACCGGTGGCTTCACCAAGGCGCGACATATAGTGCCAATGCTCTCGCTTGATAACGCCTTCGATAATGAGGACGTGATACGCTTCGTCGAGCGCATTAGACGGTTTCTAAAGCTGGAGGGTCACACTCCAATCGCATTCAGCGCAGAGCCAAAAATTGATGGCTTGTCCATGTCGCTGCACTACCAAAACGGCGAACTCGTTAGGGGTGTTACGCGTGGTGATGGTTTCGAAGGCGAGGACGTCACCGCCAACGTCAAGATGTTGAAAGATGTTCCCCACAGGCTCGAATCACAGCATGTGCCACAAGTATGTGAGGTTCGCGGCGAAATCTATATGACCAAATCTGCATTTCTGGCGCTCAACAGGCGTCAATCCGAAATCGGGGGGCAAATATTCGCTAACCCGCGTAACTCCGCCGCAGGTTCATTGCTCCAGAAAAATTCTTCGGTGACTGCGACGCGACCTCTCGGCTTCTTTGCCTACGGCTGGGGCGATATGTCTCGAATACCAGAAGAGACTCAGTCTAACATGGTCAAATGGTTTGCATCTTGCGGGTTTAGAACAAATCCTCTAACAAAGACGTGTAATTCGATTCACGAGCTACTACAATTTCATCAACAAATTGAAACGCGCCGCGCTGCATTAGACTATGACATCGATGGTGTGGTGTATAAAGTAGACCGGATTGACTGGCAGCAGCGCCTGGGTTTCGTATCACGCGATCCGCGTTGGGCGATAGCGCATAAGTTCCCCGCCGAACAGGCTATGACCGTCGTTAGGGACATTGAGATTCAGGTTGGGCGCACGGGTGCGCTTACCCCAGTTGCCAAGCTTTTACCGGTAACGGTGGGCGGCGTTACGGTGCAAAACGCGACGCTTCACAATGCCGACGAGATCAAGCGGCTGGGGATTCGCATCGGAGACACGGTGCGCATTCAACGGGCCGGCGACGTGATTCCGCAGGTCCTGGGCGTTGTCGAGGACCAGCCGCGGGGGGCGGAGGAATACGAATTCCCGAGGAGATGTCCCTGCCAATTGCACACCGAGGTTGTGCGCGAGACGACCGCTACAGGGGAGGAAGGGGCGATTTCCCGCTGCAGCGGAGAGTTCGCCTGCCCGTATCAGGTCGTGGAGCATCTCAAGCATTTCGCCTCCCGCCGCGCCTTCGATATCGATGGCCTGGGCGACAAGCAAATCGAGTTTTTCTTCGCGAGGGATGGGTGAAAGAGCCGGCCGAGATATTTACGCTGGCGTGGCGGAACAGGACGATCAGTCTGGAAGAGGAGGAGGGCTTCGGCGAATTTCGGTGCCAATCTGTTCGCTGCTGTCGAGGTGCGGCGCGAGGTGCCGCTCGACCGGTTCATTTTTGCGCTCGGCATCCGCCATGTCGGCGAAACCAAAGCGGTGCCGCTGGCGCGCGGTTACGGCAGTTGCGACGCCTTCTCAGGCGCGCCTCCGGCTCACCAAGGTGACGACGGAGACGAAGGCATAGAGATCGACGCGCTCGACCAGATCGGCGATGCGGTGATTGAAAGCCTTCGCGACTATTTCAATGAGCCGCACAACCGCGAGTCGTTCGAGCGCTTGTCGCCGAGTGAGCATCCAGCGATGGAGAAAGCCGCGGACGGATTCCCCGGTCGCGGGCAAGACGGTGGTGTTCACCGGCTCGCTGGAACAGATGACCCGCGACGAGGCGAAGGCGATGGCCGAGCGTCTCGGCGCCAAGGTCGCCGCTTCGGTGTCGAAGAAGACCGACTACGTCGTCGCCGGCCCCGGCGCCGGCTCCAAGCTCGACAAGGCCCGCGAGGCCGGCGTCGCCGTGCTCACCGAGGATGAGTGGTTCGCGCTGATCGGCGAGCGATGAAAACGGCCGACGCCGTTCCGCCCTGCGTGCCCTTGCGTGCCGGGCAGCGCGGCGCAAACCCGTGTATGCTCGCCTCGCAGAACAGGAAAACTTCGGACCGTAACGCCGAGGAAAAATGGGAGGAGCATCGTGATCAGGAATTCGCAAGTTTCGCGCGCATTCGCCGTGCCGGGATGGCTGGCATGCGCCCTGCTGGCGGGCATGCTGGCACTCACGCCCGGCACCGGCCGCAGCCAGGACGCGACCGACGAGTGGAAGGTCGACCCGATGCGCGGGCCGGTCGATCTCGGCCTGACCGACCCCTCGCTGATCGGCGCCATCGACATCCATTTGCATGTCGATCCCGATGCGCCCGGGACCGGCGGCGTGATCCGCGCGCTCGACGTGATCGATGCCGTCAACATCGCCAAATCGCGCGGCATGCGCGGCTTCGTGTTCAAGACCCATCAGGACGCGGGCTCGGCGGGCGCCGCCTATCTCATGCGCAAGCACGTCGCACCGAGCTTCGAGATCTTCGGCCGCATGGCCTCGAACTACGCGACCGGCGGGATCAACGTCGCCGCGTTGGAGCACTTCTCGCAGATCAAGGGCGGATGGGGACGCATCTTCGAGATGCCCACGCGCGACTCCATCACCGCGACGACGCGTCCGGGCAGCATGGACCCGGCGAACCTCGCGAAGAGCCGGCCGTGGATGCTGATGATGCCGCCGGGGACCCCGGCCTACATCGCGGTTTCCAAGGACGGCGAACTGTTGCCCGAGGTGAAGCACCTGATCGGCGTGCTCGCCAAGATCAGGACGGTGGACAGCAATGGCCGCATGGTGCTGGCGACCGGCCATGCGACGCCGGAGGAGCACCTGCTGCTCGCCCGCGAAGGCCGCAAGCAGGGCCTCCAGGTCCTGCTGACCCATCCCGGCGACATCCCGCAACTGGCGGAAGCGGGGCAACTCGGGGCCTTCATCGAATTGACGGCCTCGAACGTCTACAAGACCGAAGCGGCACGCGCGGCGGGGGCGGCCTTCGTCAAGAAGGTCGGCGCCGAGCACATCATCGTGTCGACTGATTGCGGCCAGACCGGCAACGTCTACCCCACCGACTGCCTGGTGCTGACGGCGCGGGGATTGCGCGCCCACGGCGTGACCCAGCGCGAACTCGATCTCATGTACAAGACCAATCCCGCGAAACTGCTGGGGCTGCCGCCGCCCGAAGACGCGACAACGGCGACGACACTGGCGCGGCCCTGATCGCGCGCATGAGGCCGGGCGCTCGCAAGCGGGGGAAAGAATCCAGGTCCCGCTTGCGACGCAGTGGTGTCAGGTTTCCAAGAATAGCTGTCGGCGCGAGTAGCTCCCGATCTCGCGATTTCCTGCCAGGACATGACAGCTATAGGGAGGCGAGCCTTGCGGCGCTTGGTAGTCCAGGAAGGTGCGCTTTGCCAGCCGCTGGTAGTCGGTCTCGGACTCCGCTGCGATCTCGTCCAGGATCGCCGTGACACGGCCTTGATGGTCTCTCATTTCCACGCGAATGGTGTCGCGGCCATACTGCATAACTCGAACCTCTCCTGCTCCGAATTGCGATCTAAGGTGCCTTTTATTAAAGGTCTCCTAATTACGGCAAGCGGCACCTCGATTCGCGCAGACGTCGCGGAGCGGTTCGGTTCAATGCCGAAACGCGCGCTGAGACTCGGGAATTGCTCAGATTTGGGAATTGCCGGTACCCACCCCGCCACTGTGATCTGTTGGCGGGCTGACAGTCCCCAACATTGGGACCAAATGTTGGCGCCAAGCGGCCGGCGCAACGCTGCCCCGCATCACTCCGGCGATCTGTTGAGACGCCACAGTGTCGGCCAGCGTAGGCGGAGAGCCGCGCACAAATCCAGCGGCTGAATTGCCGAGGCGTCACCTGATCGGCGCGATGCGCACGCCCTAATCGACGCGCAACACCGATTCCGCGCGGCCGGCAGCGGCAGCCGGAGACTTGACCTCGGTGCGGCCGGGGTCGCGCTGGCTGCGGTAATGGTCGAGCACGAACAGGCGGATGCCGGAGGAGAGATTGCCGTGCCGGCGGTCCTGATCGATCACCGCGACCATGTCGGACAGGGTGATATGGCGTTCGGCGGCGATTTCCTTCAATCCGGCCCAGAATGCATCTTCCAGGCTGACGCTCGTCTTGTGCCCGGCGATGACAATGGAGCGCTTAACGACCGGCGACTTCATCGGATTCTCCTGTCTCGATACGGTGTTCGTCGAGCTCACGGCGGACCTTCGATTGCTCCGACCGGGCGAGCGCGCGTGTTGCCTTTGACATCCCGTGGGAAACACGCGCCTGTGCGGCGTGTTTCGCCTCGAGCTGCCGCCGCGCGCGCTTGCGGGCCGTTCGCAAATTCACAATCTCAGCCATACGCAGCCGACGCTTCCACAACCACCGGGGCGCCCCCCATTGCACAGCAGTTATGTAGGTATACCCAATTGCCAATTCAACCGGCCTTGATGGCCACGCCAACACGTACCCTCACATATGGATATGAGTTGTCACGCCAACACAATCCTTAGTGTGCCCTTGGTGTGCAAAATTTCAGAGTCATGCTCAGCTCTCTGCCGTCCCCACCATCTTTTCGGGCCGGACGAGGGCATCGAATTCGTCCTCCGCGAGCAATTCGAGCCGGATCGCCTCCTCGCGCAGGGTGGTGCCGTTGGCGTGGGCGGCCTTGGCGATCTTGGCGGCGCCGTCGTAGCCCAGCCGCGGCGCCAGCGCCGTGACCAGCATCAGCGATTTCTCCATGAGTTCCTCGATCCGCGCGGTGTTGGCGCCGATGCCGCAGACGCAATGGTCGGTGAAGGACCGCGCGGCATCGGCGATGAGCCGGATCGATTGCAGCAGTGCCTGGGCGATCACCGGCTTGAACACATTGAGCTCGAGATGGCCCTGGCTCGCCGCCATGGTGATGGTGGTCTGATTGCCGAACACCGCGCAGCACACCATGGTCATCGCCTCGCATTGGGTCGGATTGACCTTGCCGGGCATGATCGAGGAGCCCGGCTCGTTCTCCGGCAGCCGAAGCTCGCCCAGCCCGCAGCGCGGGCCCGAGCCGAGCAGGCGGATGTCGTTTGCGATCTTGAACAGCCCGGTGGCGGCGGCGGCGAGGGCGCCGTGGACGAAGACCTCCGCATCATGGGCCGCCAGCGCCTCGAACTTGTTGGACGCGCTGACGAAGGGCAGCCCGGTCGCCGCGGCGAGCCGCGCCGCGAAGAGTTCGCCGAACCGCGGCGGCGCATTGAGCCCGGTGCCGACCGCGGTGCCGCCCTGGGCCACCGGGTGGAGGTGCGTCACCGCTTCGCGGATGCGGACGAGCGCGTGCTCGACCTGGGCCCGGTATCCCGAGAACTCCTGGCCCAGCGTGAGCGGCACCGCGTCCTGCAGATGGGTGCGGCCGATCTTCACGATCGGATCGAATGCCGCCTGGCGGTCGGCGAGCGCGTCACGCAGATGCGCGAGCGCCGGGATCAGGAGATCGTCGATCTCGCGCACCGCGGCGATGCGGATCGCGGTCGGAAAACAATCGTTGGACGACTGGCTCATGTTGACGTGGTCGTTGGGATGCAGCGGCGCGTTGGCGCCCCGGGTGCTGCCCATGAGTTCGTTGCCGCGGTTGGCGATCACCTCGTTGACGTTCATGTTGGATTGGGTGCCGGACCCGGTCTGCCACACGACCAGCGGGAAGTTGCCGGCGAGCCGGCCCGCCAGGATATCGTCGGCAGCGGCGACGATCGCCTGCTTGCGCGGTTCGTCGAGCAGGCCCAACCCGCAATTCACCTCGGCGGCGATCCGCTTGACCAGGGTGAGGGCGTTGATGACCGGCAGCGGCATCAACTCCGTGCCGATGCGGAAATTGCGCCGCGAGCGCTCGGTCTGCGCCCCCCAATAGCGGTCGGCCGGCACCTCGATGGGGCCGAACGTATCGGTCTCGATGCGGGTATCGGCCATGATCGGCTCCGGATGGCTGAAGGGATCGGACACCGTTTCGTTCCGGTCTGCTGTTGCTGCTGTTGGTGTTCTACCTGTGAACCCTATGGGCAACGCGCACGCGGGGCGAGGGAGCAAGGCGCCGTGCCGAAGACGGGTGCCCGACCGAGATGTGCGAACGGCATTTCTATACGCCGGAAGGGCGGCGGTTGAGTCCGGTCCGCTGACCGACGACCGCGCTGCCGGCCGGCTTGCGTGGCTATTTCTTGCGAAAGCGATCGAGCCGCACCACTTCGCCGGTCGTGGCAGGTGCCGCATCGCCCTTTTTTCCCTTGGCGGACGCGGGAGCCTCCTCCGGCGCTGGCGACTTGGGCTCCGGCGACTTGGGGGCCTGCTTGAGTTCCGGCTTGGGTTCCTGCCGCGGTTCCAGCTTGGGTTCCAGCCTGGGCTCCCGCTTGAGTTCCTGCTTGAGTTCCGGTTTGGGCTTCTTGCGTTCGGTGGCGGGGACCACCCCAGGCGTTTCCGCTTTGGCGGCACCGGCCTCCGGCTCGACCGTGAATTGCAGTCCGAACTGCACCGACGGGTCCAGGAACGCCTTCACCGCCTTGAGCGGGATGTGCAGCCGCTCGGGAATGCCGTTGAAGGCGAGGCCGACCTCGAAATCCTCCTCGGCGATCGTCAGGTCCCAGAACTGGTGCTGGAGGACGATCGTCATCTCCTCCGGGTAGCTCGCCTTGAGCCGCGTCGACATCCGCACGCCTTCGGCGCGGGTGTCGAACGTGATGAAAAAATGATGGTCGCCCGGCAGCCCCTTGGCGGCGGCGGTGGTGAGCACCGTGCGAATCACGCCGCGCAACGCGTCCTGGGTCAGGAGGTCATAACGGATGGTGTCGACCGGCATGGCTTCGTCTCGTCACGGATGATGCGCGAAGATGGTTACACGATTCGGCCGGACCCGCCCACTCGCTTATTGAAGTGGTGGTACGACTTATCCAAACCGATCGGAACTGTTTGGGTCGCGCCACTCGAAACCAAAGTGGGGGCTTCTGTTGCCAGGTGCCCCCGAACCCCGCCTGACGCTGCTAAGACGCCAGGGCTTCAGATCGGTATTTCAAACCGCTTACGCGGCCTGAGCAACCGGAGCATAGTTGTCGTTTGCAACTATTGCAGTGGCCCGATAACGGCGGAACCATGCCGAGCAAAAACACGCCCTTTACGCCCTCGTCGATCCTGTTTCGCCCCCGTATCAGGGATCAGGCCAGATTCAGTGATCAGAAAGAGCAGACGCTCTCTGATCGCTGACTACTGACCTCTGATCCCTGGAATTGGTGGAGGCGCCGGGTACTGCCCCCGGGTCCGAAAGGTTTATTACGACGGCCATTTATCGCCATAGCCGGCAAGCCGGCGCACCCAATATAGGCCGGAATGCTCGACGGCAAAAGAGCCTGCAGCGAGCCTATGGCGAATAACGCACTTTCTCCGATCTCCCATGCACCTGTCGGCGGCGGGTCCGGCGTCTGACCCTTCCACTAACCTATTGAAGCGGTGGGGCGACTTGTCCAAACAGAAGGGAACCGTCGGGCTGGGGCGCACCACCGGCGGCCAGACCCGCCTGCCTGTTCGGGCTGCTCGGGCCATCCGTCGCCCTGATGGTCGCGGTCGGCACGCTCTATCGCACCTACGGCGGGCTGCCGCAACTGCGCGGCGTGCTCACCGGGCTTGCCGCCGGCGCGGCGGGGCTGATCATGAGCACGGCGGGCCAGATGGCGGAGCCGCTGTTCAAGCCGGCGTCCGGGTCCGGCCCATGCCATCGCGGCTGCCGCGCTTCGTCGCCGTCGGGCTGCTGCGCTTCAACATGCCGCTGGTCCTCGTCGTCCTGGTCCCGCTCAGCATCTACTTTGCGTGGAGGCGCTCCGATGCGAGGTGAACCCGGCGCGCTGGTCGGCCTGTTCGTCCAATTCGGCCTGCTGTCGCTGTTCGCGATCGGCGGCGCCAGCACCGTGGTGCCGGAAATGCAGCGCCAGATGGTCGAGACTGCGCGGCTGGCTGACCGACCAGCAGTTCAGCGAACTCTACGCCATCGCCCAGGCCGCGCCCGGGCCCAACGTGATGTTCGTCGCGCTGCTGGGACAATTTATCGCGGGCGCTCCAGGCGCGTGGTGGCGACGGCGGCGATGTGCGGCCCGACCTGCTTTCTCGCCTACGGCGTATCGCGCGCATTCGACCGCTTTCGCGCCGCGCCGCTCACGGTCGCGATCCAGGCCGGCCTCGTCCCGGTCACCATTGGATTAATCGCGTCCAGCGCCTTGATTATCGCGCGGGCCTCCGACCACGATTGGCGCGCCGTCATCGTCACCGCGGCCGTTTTGCCGTTTCCACCTGGACGCGGCTCTCGCCGCTGATCGCGCTGGCGGCCGCGGCGGCGCTCGGTGCCGCAGGCTTCATCCAGTGACTTTGATTTGGGCGGGCGCGCCCCAACGAGCGCTTTCGGCGCTCTCGCGCCTTGTGCTAGGGATCACGTCAGGGCATAAGCGTGCTGAATCGTGGGTCGAAACCGCTGAGGGAGGGTGTGTAGATGTCGGACAGTGCCGGCGGAGCGTCGGAGCGTGGATCGTTTATCCGCGGCCCGCGCGAGTTCTGGGGCGGTCT
>CAVVCE010000116.1:0-19649 GCA_963746235.1 uncultured Alphaproteobacteria bacterium | reverse complement strand
AGCAGACATCGCCAGAGCGGCTTGAAACCAACACGTTGTCGGTCGGAGAACATCCGCGTGACGACAAAGCGTTGAAGCCGAAGGCACCCCCAGCTAAACTAGCCGTAAGTTGAGGCAGTTCCGATTGGCGCGGTGGTCTTTGTGCGGTGGTTGCAGCATTTCCTTCAGCAGGAATCCAACAACCGCCGCATGGCCTATGCATTGGCGATTGCGGGACATGTCGTCATTGCGCTGATTCTACTGCTCGGGTTCTTCGGGCGGACCGAGCCCGATTTGGATGCCGCGATCCCGGTTGAAATCGTGGTGGAAGAGCCTGCGGCGGCTTCGCCGCCACCGGTTTCCGCGCCGAATGAACAGAAGGCTTTACAGAGCACTCCAGCCATAGCCGACGCCGACAAGCGCGCCAAGGCGTCGCGCGCGGCGCGGGACGTCAATGGTGTCGATCAGCCGAAGCAGCCAGGACACGATGGCGGCGATCCCAGCCCGGATCCGGCCGGGCTCCCCACGCCGCGCGACGCCGGCGACCTCGCTTCGGGCGCCGCTTCCGTCCCGTCCTGGGCGATTGAACCCATCGGCCCAACACAACAGCAGGCGATGGCGCGCGAGCCGGGCGAAGACGAATTGACGGCCATCAAGGAGCCGAAGCTTGAGTGCGGCGCCAAGGCAAAGTGGCCGTCACCACGAACGGGGACCCGGAAACAGGCGGTGGTGATGGGGATAGCAACTGCGGCTCAGGCGCTGGCCATGACCCGAACAAGCCAGGCCCTGGCAGACAGACGCGTGAATCCCCAAAAAAGCCGTTCGATCACGCGGTCCGGCCGGCATGCGCCCTCGCCTCGGCGCCTCTTGGGGGCGACCGGATTTTGAGGACGATCGCCGTCCGAATTGATATAGCTGTGCACCATGACGATCGGTTCCGCAGATTTCGCGATTGCCCAGTCGCCGGCCGGTGCGACGATCCATCCGGCCTGGGTGCGCGTCACCCATTGGGTCAATGTCCTCGCCATGTTCGTCATGATCACGTCGGGCTGGCGCATCTACAATGCGTCGCCGCTGTTCGGGTTCGAATTCCCGCCCGCGATCACCATCGGCGACGGGCTCGACGGCCTGTCGGGCGCGCTGCTGTGGCACTTCGCGGCCATGTGGCTTCTCGTCGTCAACGGGCTCGTCTATCTCACGCTGGGCATCGTCAGCGGCCGGTTCCGGCGCAAGCTGCTGCCGGTGCGGCCGGCCGATGTCGTCCGCGATCTCGGCGCTGCGCTCGCCGGCAAGCTCTCCCATGACGATCTCTCGGTCTACAATGCGGTGCAGCGCCTGCTCTATCTCGGGGTGATCGCCGCGGGCATCGTGATCGTGCTGTCGGGGATGTCGATCTGGAAGCCGGTGCAGGTCCAGGAACTCACCGCGGTGTTCGGCGGATACAACGCCGCCCGATACGTGCATTTTTTCGCGATGGCGGCGATCGTCGGTTTTCTCGCGGTGCACATCGTGCTCGCGATCCTGGTTCCGAAAAGCCTGCGGGCGATGATCCGCGGCCGATAACACTTTGATGGCGAGGAAAGCATGGCGAAGATTCGCAGGGCCGTTCCCGGCGTCGATCCCCGGCTGCTGATCAAGGATGCGGCGAAGCTGTTGCCGGACCCGTCGCGGCGCCTGTTCCTGCGCGGCGCCGCGGGGCTCGGCGCCGTCACCATGCTGACCGGCTGCGACATCGTCGACAGCCTCTCCGCGGAGAACGCGCTGATGGCGATGTCGCGGTTCAACGACCGCGTCCAGGCGCTCATCTTCAACCCGAACAAGCTCGCTCCGACCTATCCGGAGAGCGCGATCAAGCGGCCGTTTCCGTTCAACGCCTATTATCCCGAGGAAGACGCGCCGGAAATCGACGGCGAGACCTACATGCTCGAGGTCGGCGGCATGGTCGAGAACAAGAAATCCTGGAGCCTCGAGGAGCTTTATGCGCTGCCGCAGGAAAACCAGATCACCCGGCACATCTGCATCGAAGGCTGGAGCGCGATCGGCTCGTGGACGGGAACGCCGCTGCGCGATTTCCTCAAGCGGGTCGGTGCCGACACCAGCGCCAAATATGTCTGGTTCCAGTGCGCCGAAGGCTATTCGACCACCATCGACATGCCCACCGCGCTGCATCCGCAGACCCAGATGACGTTCAAGTTCGACAACGAGATACTGCCGCGCAAATTCGGGTTCCCGATGAAGGTCCGCATCCCGACCAAGCTCGGCTTCAAGAACCCGAAGCACATCACGGCCATTTACGTCATGGACAGGAACCTCGGCGGCTATTGGGAAGAACGCGGCTACAACTGGTTCAGCGGCAGTTGAGCGGGTTTGGGAGTTCCACCTCAAACGAGGTCATTCGCGGGCTTGTCCCGCAAATCCCGACGAGGAAGGCACGGTGCGGCATTATCGGGGTTGCCGGGACAAGCCCGGCAACGACGGTCGGTGGATATCAGTCTCGTCGTGATGACGTCCACCCGCTTGCCAAGCGCGCGGCCGCCATCTAGCAATCCGCGCCGGCGGCATCCGCAGCCTTCCCACACCAGACGAGGCTCCCTGAATGGCGACCTACAAGCTCCTTCTGCTTCCCGGCGACGGCATCGGCCCCGAGGTCATGGCCGAGGTCAAGAAACTCATCGCCTGGATGAACCAGCGCGGGCTCGCGTCGTTTGCGACCGAAGAGGCGCTGGTGGGCGGCGCCTGCTACGACGCCCATGAGGTCGCGGTGACCGACGCCACCATGGCGCTCGCCCAGGCCGCCGATGCCGTGATCTTCGGCGCGGTCGGCGGCCCCAAATGGGATGCGGTGCCTTATGATGCGCGGCCCGAAGCGGGGCTGTTGCGCCTGCGCAAGGACCTCGGCCTGTTCGCCAATCTGCGTCCGGCAATCTGCTATCCCGCGCTCGCGGATGCGTCGAGCCTAAAGCGCGAGGTGGTCGACGGCCTCGACATCGTCATCGTCCGCGAGCTGACCGGCGGGGTCTATTTCGGCGAGCCCAAGACCATCACCGATCTCGGCAACGGCCAGAAACGCGCGGTCGACACCCAGGTCTACGACACCTACGAGATCGAGCGAATCGCCCGGGTCGGCTTCGAGCTCGCGCGCAAGCGGCGCAACAAGCTCACTTCGATGGAAAAGCGCAATGTGATGAAGACCGGCGTGCTGTGGCACGAAGTCGTCAACCAGGTCCATGCCCGCGAATTCAAGGACGTGCAGCTCGAGCACCAGCTCGCCGATGCGGGCGCCATGCAGCTGGTGCGCTGGCCCAAGCAGTTCGACGTCATCGTCACCGACAATTTGTTCGGCGACGTGCTGTCGGACGTGGCGGCGATGCTCACGGGGTCGCTCGGCATGCTGCCGTCCGCCTCGCTCGGCGAGACCGACGCCAAGACCAAGACGCGCAAGGCGCTCTACGAGCCGGTGCACGGCTCCGCGCCCGATATCGCCGGCACGGGCCAGGCCAACCCGATCGCGATGCTGGCGTCGTTCGCGATGGCGCTGCGCTACTCCTTCGCCATGGGCAAGCAGGCCGACCTGATCGACCAGGCGATCGCCGCCACGCTCGCCAAGGGACTGCGCACCGCCGACATCAAGTCGGAGGGCGCGACGGTGGTGGGAACCGCCGAGATGGGCGCTGCCGTGATCGCCGAGATCGAGAAGCTCGCCGCCTATGGATCGATTCCATGAAACCAATCGGTAGGGTGGGCAAAGGCGCGCTCTTCGCGCCGTGCCCACGCGGATACAACGAGGGTGGGCACGCTTCGCTTTGCCCACCCTACAAGTCCGATGGCATCATATATTCGAACCTCGGAAACGGTGTAGTCCTGGCGGTCGCGCCTGCGCGCGACGCACCCCGCGCTATTTGCAGAAGCCCGGCAGGTCGAAGCAATTCGGGAACGGCGTCCGGTTGTGGAAGTTCACCTTCCAATCGGTCGGGTCGTAGAAGACGCTCGACGCGGAGTCCGGCGGAAAGGCGTAGTCGTGATAGTGCTCGCTCAGCGGGTATTTGGTTGCCGTGCCGGGATCGAGATAGGAGCGCCGGGTGACTGTGACCTTGGCCGGCACACGGTTCGACACCAGCTTGCGCCCTGGCGGTATCGGATATCCGGTGATCGGGTCGATCGGGTAGCTTTTGGGTTGCTTGACCCGGGCCGCATCGCCGGTCTCCGCGACGCTTGGCGCGGCGGCGAGCATCACAGCGGCGGCGCCGACGGCGACGAGAAGCAGAACTCTGAACACGCGCATGGCTTCCTCGATTCCCCCAAAAGGTACCTACCCGCCGTCATGTTAATGCATGATGGTAAGGAATTGCAGACCTTTCAGGCGAAATCATGCGCGGGATCAAAGAGATTTGGCGGATGATGCAGAAAAGCCGCAGGCCTTCCGGGAGGCCGGCGTGGTTGGCGAAGCAGGCGAAGGACGTTACAACCGACGGCGTGGCGGGCCGGTGGCTCGCTCCACGGGATCGTGTGTCGAAATGTCATATCAGCCATCCGAAAAATTATGACTGCAAGTCAGTGCTTTACGTTAGGTCTAGCCAATCGGCTGCGAGCCTGTGATTGGCGAGCCTGTGATCGGGAGGATGACCAATGATCAGCAGACGCCGTCTGCTCGAAGGCGCCGGCGTCGGCGCGGTTTTCGCGGGCTCCGGGCTGGGCCTGGACCTGCTCAAGGCCTCCGCCGCGCCGCTGGACATGCCCAAGGGCCTGCCGTCAGGCGTGCGCGCCGAGGCCGTGCTGGAGGCGCTGCCGGGCA
Source organism: uncultured Alphaproteobacteria bacterium (assembly GCA_963746235.1). Taxonomy (GTDB): domain Bacteria; phylum Pseudomonadota; class Alphaproteobacteria; order Rhizobiales; family Xanthobacteraceae; genus JAJPKK01. Next base: position 14,878 of record CAVVCE010000116.1, on the reverse strand, counting down.
AGAAGCCGCTGATCAAGCTCACTTATCGGCCCCCCAATTACGAAACCCCGATCGCCAATTTCCGCACCGCGATCACGCCCAATGACGCCTTTTTCGTGCGCTACCATCTTGCCGACATCCCCACCGTCGATGCCAAGACGTGGCGGCTCACCGTGGGCGGCGAAGGCGCCACCGGCCAGGTGCAGCTTTCCCTCGACGACCTCAAGGCGATGCCGGCAACCGAGGTGGTGGCGGTGTGCCAGTGCTCGGGCAATCGGCGCGGGCTGGTCGAGCCGCATGTGGTCGGCGTCGAATGGGGTTATGGCGCCATGGGCTGCGCCCGCTTCAAGGGCGTGCGGCTCAAGGACGTGCTCGCCAGGGTCGGCCTCAAGAAGGAGGCGATCGAGCTGGTGCTCGACGGCGCCGACGGGCCGGTCCTCGACAAGACCCCCGATTTCGTCAAAAGCATCCCGGTCGTCAAGGCGATCGAGGACGGCCTCGTCGCCTATGAGATGAACGGCCAGCCGCTGCCGCATTTCAACGGCTTCCCGGCACGGATCATCGTGCCGGGCTGGACCGCGACCTATTGGGTCAAACACATCACCTCGATCATGGCGACGACCAAGCCGTTCGAGGGGTTCTGGATGAAATCGGCCTACCGGGTGCCGGTCGGCCGCTTCCCGCTGGTGGCGCGGTTCTCCTCCCAGGACACCGACGCCAACACCCCCATCACCGAGATGGTGGTGAACTCGCTGATCACCAGCCATGACGACGGGAGCGATGTTAAGGCCGGCGCTCCGCTCGCCATCGGCGGCGTCGCCTGGGATGCCGGCTACGGCATCCGCGCCGTCGAGGTCTCCACCGACGGCGGCCGCACCTGGACGGCAGCGCAGCTCGGCGAAGATCTCGGCCGCTTCGCGTTCCGCACCTTCAGCTTGCCGGTCACGCCTTCGGCCAAGGGCAAGCTCGCGGTGACGGCGCGTGCCATCAACAAGGTCGGGCAGACCCAGACCGCCGAACTGATCCAGAATCCGGCGGGCTACCATCACAACGTCATGCACACCGTCACGCTCAACGTCGCCTGAGGAAACAGACCATGCGCAGCATCGCCGTTGCCGCGGTTGCCCTGCTCATCGCAGCGCCCGCGCTCGCCCAGGAGCCGACGATCGATCTCAAGAAGGCGCCGGGTCTCGACAAGGTCGAGACCAACTGCGCCGTCTGCCACAGCCTCGACTATATCCAGATGAATTCGCCGTTCCCCGACGCCGCCCTGTGGGATGCCGAGGTCACCAAGATGATCAAGGTCTACGGTGCTCCGATCAGCGATGCCGACGCGGCCGCGATCGCCGATTACCTCAAGCACAATTACGGCAACTGACCCCAGCGCTGGCCGGAGCGCACACATCGTCTTGAAATTGGAACCCGTGCGTCGCAGATTACGGGCATGCCCGAGAGACAGAGCGCCCGAACCGATTCGGTCCTGATCAAGCGGTACGCCAACCGCCGCCTGTACAACACCGTGAGCGCGACCTACGTCTGCCTCGACGACCTCGCGAACATGATCCGGGCCGGCGAGCGGTTCGTCGTTCGCGACGCCGAGACGGGCGCCGACCTCACCCGCGATGTTCTCGACCGGCTGCATTGAAACGAAAACAAAACGCCGGACGTGATCTCATCCGAGCAGACTGCAGCTTTTCGGGATCGAGCCCTGGCACTGGAGTTCCCTTGACCGAAGAAAAGCATGGGCTTGCGCGCGGCCTGACCAATTACGGCGACGCTGATTTTTCGCTCTACCTGCGGCGTTCGTTCGCCAAGTCCATGGGTTACTCCACGGACATGCTGTCGCGCCGGGTGGTGGGGATTTGCCAGGCCGCGGGCGGCTTCAACAATTGCCACCGGCATTTTCCCGAGCTTGTCGACGCGGTGAAGCGCGGGGTGCTGGCCGCGGGCGCGCTGCCGATCGACTTTCCGACCATCTCGCTCGGGGAAACCTTCCTCAGCCCGACCAGCATGATGTTCCGCAACCTCATGGCGATGGACGCCGAGGAAATGATCCGCGCCCAGCCGATGGACGCCGTCGTCCTGATCGGCGGATGCGACAAGACGGTGCCGGCGCTGCTGATGGGGGCGGCATCTGCCGACGTGCCGGCGGTGCAACTGGTCGGCGGCCCGATGCTGCCGATGGAATACCACGGCGAGCGCCTCGGCGCATGCACCGACTGCCGGCGCTTCTGGGCGAAGTACCGCGCCAAGGAGGTCTCCGATCGCGAGATCGTCGACATCGAGGGCAATCTCGCGACCACCGCCGGAAGCTGCGCGGTGATGGGCACCGCCAGCACCATGGCCTCGATCGCCGAGGCGCTGGGCATGACCTTGCCCGGCACCGCGGCAATCCCCGCGGTCCATGCCGACCGGCTGCGCGCCGCCGAGGCGAGCGGGCGCCGGGCGGTGGCGATGATCGGCACCGACCTGCGGCCGACCCGGATCATCACCGCGCAATCCATCGAGAATGCGCTGCGCGTGCTGCTGGCGATCGGCGGCTCGACCAATGCGCTGATCCATCTCACTGCCATCGCCGGCCGCGTCGGCGTCACGGTGTCGCTCGAGCGCCTCAACGCGCTGTCCGACGAGACGCCGATCCTGGTCGATCTCAAGCCGACCGGCCAGCACTACATGTCCGACCTGTTCGCCGCCGGCGGCATCGGCGCGGTCATGCGCGAACTCGAGCCGATGCTGCATCTCGACGCCATGACGGTGACCGGCGAGACCCTGGGCGAGCGCCTCGCAGGCGAGGCGCCGTGGGTCGATCGCAAGGTGGTCCGCCCGCTGAGCGACCCCTATCAGAAGTTCGGCGGGCTGGTGGCGCTGTTCGGCTCGCTCGCACCCAACGGCGCCATCATCAAGCGCTCGGCCGCCGACCCGCGCCTGTTCGAGCGCGAGGGCCGCGCGGTGGTGTTCTCCTCCCTCGACGATCTTGCCAAGCGCATCGACGCACCCGACCTCGACGTGACGCCCGATGATTTCCTGGTGCTGCAGAACGCCGGGCCGAAGAGCGGCTATGCGATGCCGGAGGCCGGCTACCTGCCCATCCCTTCGAAACTCGCCCGCGCCGGCGTCAAGGACATGGTCCGCATTTCCGACGCCCGCATGAGCGGCACCGCCTACGGCACCATCGTCCTGCACGTCTCGCCGGAATCCGCGGTCGGCGGACCGCTCGCCTTCGTGCGCAACGGCGACCGCATCGCGCTCTCGGTGGCGCGCCGCTCCATCGACCTCAAGGTCGACGAAGCCGAACTCGCCAAGCGCCGCGCGGCGCACCGCCCGGCCACGCATGAAGGCATGCGGGGCTATGCGCGGCTCTACATGCAAAGCGTGCTGCAGGCAGAGGCGGGATGCGATTTTGATTTTCTGCGGAAGGTGTGAGGGCGGCACGGCGCCGGGTCGGGCACACAATGAGCTTGGCGTGAAGCTCCTCGGTCGACACGGTCCCTGGGGTGTGACGCGGAGAGTCTGCTTACGATCCAAGCGATGCTGTCCGCTGTGAGCGTGGCCGGCAACTGGTCACAGTTCGTCCAGACGTTTTCGCGCTGACCCGGTCCGCGCCCATCCGCGCAGAATTGGCGTTTCGGGCGGCGCAATAGTAAGATGGCGCATCGGAGACAGACCCATGGACGAAACTCTTGAGCGTCCACACAGGCCGGCGAGGCATCGGCTCGACGTCGACGCCTATTATAAGATGGCCGAGGCCGGGATCCTCAAACGCGAGGAACGTGTCGAGCTGATCGACGGGGAAATCATCGACATGAACCCCATCGGCAGCCCACACGCCGCAGTCACCAATCGTCTGGCTCGCCTCCTCAACCGCGCCGTGGTGGATGCAATCGCGCTCGTCTCCGTGCAAAGCCCGCTGCGTCTCGACGCCTATAACGAGCCCGAACCCGATCTCATGCTTCTGCGCCCCCGCGCCGACGATTATCGTGCGAGCCATCCCGCTGCGGCCGACGTCCTCCTTCTGGCCGAGGTTTCCGACAGCTCCTTGGCCTACGACCGAGGAGCCAAGCTCACGCTTTACGCGCGGTTCGGCGTGCCCGAGGTCTGGATCGTCGACATCGCCGGCGCCACGATCGAGGTTTTTCGCAAGCCGGCGGACGGCGCCTATGGACTGCGCGAGCGGCTGACCGGCGGAGCGCTCTCGCCGGTCCTGACTCCCAGCGTCGCGATCGACATCGCCGCCCTGCTCGCGTGAAGTCGATCCCGCTGCTGGGCAGATCCTAGAATTGGCGCGGGCCGGATGCGATTTCGATTGTCTGAGAATGAAGAAGGTTTTGAGTTGCCGCGGCTACTTCATCTGAAGGCCCGGCCCAGTTCGTTCCTCTTCTTCGATGACGCGCTTGGCGGCCTGAGTCAAAAACCCGGACCGCGTATAGCCATGGCCTTCCGCAAACCTGTCGATCTGGGCGAGCATGTCTGCGGGAAGTGTCACGTTCACCCGCACGGTTTTGTGCGCGTCGGTTTTGACGGCAACAAGGATTGCGACGCCATCCCGATTCTCCGGATGAGCCATGACCTCCTCGAGGCTGGAAGCCTCTGGAATGTCCTCGCCGTCTTCGACCAGTCCCTCGATATGCAGAGCGAGAGCTTCGTCGGCCATGGCGCGGGCGTCATCCAAGTCCTTGCCGGCCGTAACAACGCCGGGAAAGTCGGGAAACGACACGCCATAGTCGCTGGCGGCGTCCTTATGGATAAGACCGATATATTGGCGCATGACGCTCACCTCAGCTTGAGCCCCGATTGCTTCTCGATGCTCCGTAGGGTGCCAAGAGGTACATCGCGCGCCGGGTGCGGAACGGTGACGCGACCTAGCTTCTTGGGGTGCTTGAACTGGACATGACTGCCCTTTCGGGCCACCTCACGCCAGCCGTCATCCTCAAGAGCCTTGATGACCTCTCGGCTCTTCATGTGTGTATAAATACACATTTGAACCGAAACGATCAACAGACCTCTGTTGTGGATTTTTTGCAACGACGATTCATAAAAAAAGGGATGCAAATTCTTTGCTCTTCGCAACGCAGCATCGATTTGTCACAAATACGTTGCCTTCGTCATCATTTCTTCCGACGCAAGGCGTTGTAATCAGGCCCCAGCCGACCAACCCAGCCGGCTGGGGCTTGTATTTTGACGGCTTGCGCGACGCGCCGACCCCCGATCGCAAGCGTTGAATTGCCCGCCGTTCCCCATTAAAACCATGCGGCCGGCCGCGGTTGCACCGCAATGGGTCGGCTTTTTGGAGATTCACCATGGGTTTCAAGGTCGCCGTCGTCGGCGCCACCGGCAATGTGGGCCGCGAAATGTTGGGGATTCTGGCCGAGCGGTCGTTCCCCGCCGACGAAGTCGTGGCGCTCGCCTCGCGCAAGAGCATGGGCGTGGACGTGTCCTTCGGCGACCGGACGCTCAAATGCAAAGCCCTCGACCATTACGATTTCACCGACGTCGACTTCTGCCTGATGTCGGCGGGCGCGGCGGTGTCCAAGGAGTTCTCGCCGCGCATCGCCGCCAAAGGGGCGGTGGTGATCGATAATTCGTCGTGCTGGCGCTATGATTCCGACGTTCCCCTGGTGGTCCCGGAGGTCAATGCCGATGCCCTTGCGGGCTTCCGCAAGCGCGGCATCATCGCCAATCCGAACTGCTCGACGGCGCAGCTCGTGGTCGCGCTCAAGCCGCTTCATGATCACGCCCGCATCAAGCGCGTGGTCGTGTCGACCTACCAGTCGGTGTCGGGCGCCGGCAAGGACGCCATGGACGAGCTGTTTTCCCAGACCAAGGCGGTGTTCACGGTCGGCGAGGTCGTGACCAAGAAGTTCCCCAAGCGCATCGCCTTCAACGTGATCCCGCAGATCGACGTGTTCATGGAGGACGGCTTCACCAGGGAAGAATGGAAGATGGTGGTGGAGACCAAGAAGATCCTCGATCCCAAGATCAAGGTGGTCGCCACCTGCGTGCGGGTGCCGGTGTTCATCGGCCATTCCGAGGCGGTCAATATCGAGTTCGAGCAGCCGATCAGCGTCGACGAGGCGCGCGACCTCCTACGCAAGGCTCCCGGCTGCGTAGTGCTCGATAAGCGCGAGCCGGGCGGCTATGTCACGCCGTACGAATGCGCCGGCGAGGACCCGACCTATATCAGCCGCATCCGCGAGGACGCGACCGTGGAGAACGGCCTGGTGCTGTGGTGCGTCGCCGACAATCTGCGCAAGGGCGCCGCGCTCAACACCATCCAGATCGCGGAAACCCTGATCAAGCGCAAGCTGATCGAGGCGAAGAAACAGGCGGCTTGAGGCGCGTCTCGGCTGCACCGGCCCCTGTGGCTGTCGTCGCCCGGCTCGAGCGCGCGCGGTTCGTAGCCCGCATTGGAGCGAAGCGGAAATGCGGGAGGGCGGTCCCGGATTTCCGCCGCGTTCCGATCCGGGCTACGGCGATCGCTTTCTGTTCACGGCGAACGAATTGGGCGAGGCGCCGGGCCGCCGATCGATTCGTTATGTGAGCGTTAAGCCGACGCGCAACGCGATGTGCCGCTCCGAGACATCACTCCAGTTCTGTTCACGGGAACGAATTGAGTGAGCCGTCGGGCTGTCGGTCGATTCCTTATGCGCGGGTTAAGCCGAGGCGAGGCAGCGATGTGCCATCGCGAGGCACCGCTCCGGGTCTGTTCACGGGGAACGAATTGAGCGAGGCAGAGACCGTCGATCGATTCGTTATGGGCTGGTTAAATCGCTGTGAAACGCGATGTGCCGATCTGGATCGCCGAACTCCCGCGCGCGTCGCAGCCTTTCCCTCGCCCCGCAAGCGGCGCGAGGGAGAAGCGGCGCCTACCGTGAGGCGTCGGCGAGTTGATACACGCCGCGCTCGAAGGTGTCGTACACCGCGAGCGCCTTGTGGTCGGCGAACGGCAGGAACTGGGACATGATCACGCCGGCGACGCCGCGGCTGCGGTCGATCCAGAAATAGGTGTTGTAGATCCCGCCCCAGCTCAGGCTGCCGGCCGAGCGCTTGCCGGCGACCTGGTCGGCGGTGATCAGGAATCCCAGTCCCCATTTGTCGCGGCCGTCGGCGACGAAGCTGAAATCCTCGCTTCGCTCCGGCAGCGCCGTCTTGAGGGCGGGAACGCCGATCGTGCCGATCTGGTTGCGGCTCATCGCCTCGACGGTGTCGGCCTTCAGGATGCGGACGCCGTCGAGCTGGCCGTCATTGAGGATCATCCGCACGAAGCGGATGTAATCGCTGGCGGTCGACGAGAGGCCGCCGCCGCCGACGACGGTGCTGACGGTCGGCGCCGGCTGCGTCGGCTCCTTCACGATCGTGCCGTCGGCGCGCCGGTGATGCACCGCGACCAGGCGGGCCTGCTTGTCCGCCGGCACGTTGTAGAACGTGTCGGCCATCCCGAGCGGCTCCAGGATGCGCAGGCGGAAATACTCGTCGAGCGGCCGGCCGGAGACCGCTTCGACCAGCTTGCCCAGCCAGTCGGTGCTGGTGCCGTAAAGCCAGCGTTCGCCGGGCTCGAACACCAGCGGGCCGACCGGATAATCCTCGCCGGCGCGCGGCTTGAAGTCGCGCACGGTCGTGTTGGTGAAGCCGTAGCCGAGCCCGGAGGTGTGGGTCATGAGGTGGCGCACCGTGGCGATCCGCGTCGCCGGCCGCAGCCGGTAGGCCCCGGTGGCGCCATCGAAGGTTTCGAACACCTTCAGGCGGGCGAACGCCGGGAGATATTTCTCCACGGGATCGTCGAGGCCGAACCGGCCCTGCTCGACGAGTTGCATCGCGGCGGTCGAGGTGATCGCCTTGGTCATCGACGCAATGCGGAACAGCGCGTCGGCCGTCATTGCCCGGCCGGTCGCGATGTCGGCCATGCCGAACGCGCCCTGGTACAGGACGCGTTGGCGATCGGTCGCCATGGCGACCACGCCCGGAACATCCTTGTCCCCGATCGACTTGCGCAACCGGTCGTCGAGGCCCCCGGAGGGCTGCTGCGCGCCGGCGGCCGGCGGCCACGCCGCTGCGCCAATCGCCGCTCCGCCCGCCACCGCGCTGCCGATCAGGGTCATGAATTCGCGTCGCTTCATCGATCAAACTCCGGTTCGGATCGCGCGAGGCGCGGGCCCCGCCCGGTCAATGCAGGGGACGATACCACAATTTGCCGTTGGGCGCGTGGTGGCAACATTTTCACAGGGTCTGGACCAGTTCGCGCCCTGCGCAAACGCCCGATGCCCCGCGCGGTTTGGTGCGCAGCTTGCATCGACGGCATGCGTTGCTTGTACAATTGGCCTGTACCATCGGACCCGACAGCCACAGGAGTATGCCGACATGACCACCCGTCCGCGCCGCAGCGTGCTTTACATGCCAGGCGCCAATGCGCGAGCGTTGGAAAAGGCGAAGACCCTGCCCTGCGATGCGGTGATCCTCGATCTCGAGGACTCGGTTGCGCCCGACGCCAAGGTGGCGGCACGCAAACAGGTCGCCGACGTGGTGACCGCCGGCGGCTTCGGCACGCGCGAAGTGATCGTGCGCATCAATGCGCTGGACACCCAGTGGTGGCTCGACGATCTCGCCGCCGCGGCCAAGGCCCATCCCGACGGCATCCTGGTGCCGAAGATTTCCAAGCCCGGCCAGCTCCAGGATATCGCGGCCCGTCTCATCGACATCGCCGCCGATCAAAAGATCCGGGTGTGGGCGATGATGGAAACGCCGATCGGGATCATCAACGCGCCCGCAATCGCGGCGAGCGCCGCCGATCCGGAAACCCGGCTCGCCGGCTTCGTCATGGGCACCAACGACATCGCCAAGGAAACCCGCGCCCAGCTCCTTCCCGGCCGCGCCCCGATGCTGGCGTGGCTCGCCCAATGCGTGCTCGCCGCCCATGCCTTCGGCATCGACATCCTCGACGGCGTCTACAACGATCTCGCGGATATCGAAGGGTTGCAGCGCGAATGCGTCCAGGGCCGCGAGCTGGGCTTCGACGGCAAGACGCTGATCCATCCGAACCAGATCGAACCCTGCAATGCGGCCTTCTCACCCGGTGCGGCGGAGGTCGCGCAGGCGCGCAAGTTCATCGCCGCGTTCGACCTGCCGGAAAACCGCGACAAGGGCGTCGTGCAAATCGAAGGACGCATGGTCGAACGCCTGCATGCGGACATGGCGCGGCGTACGGTCGCCATCGCAGAGGCGATTGCGGCACGGGGCGTATGAGGCAATCGCCCTCATGCCCACGGGCGCGCCGCCTTGGCCCTGTCCTCGAAGCCCGTGATCTTGTCCTGCTTCACCAAGGTGAGCCCGATATCGTCGAGGCCGTTGAGCATGAGGTGCTTGCGGTGGGGATCGATCTCGAACTTGATCGTGCCGCCGTCGGGCCCGCGGATTTCTTGGGCTTGGAGATCGATGGTCAGGCGCGCATTGGCGCCGCGCTCGGCGTCGTCGAACAGCTTCTCCAGGTCCTCCGCGCTCACCTTGATGGGCAGCACGCCGTTCTTGAAGCAGTTGTTGTAGAAGATGTCGCCGAACGAGGTCGAGATCACGCAGGTGATGCCGAAATCCTGCAGCGCCCAGGGGGCATGCTCGCGCGACGAGCCGCAGCCGAAATTATCGCCCGCGACCAGCATCTTGGCATTGCGATAGGCGGGCTTGTTGAGGACGAAATCCGGGTTCTCGCTGCCATCGTCGCGATAGCGCTTTTCCGAGAACAGCCCGACGCCGAGGCCGGTGCGTTTGATCGTCTTCAAGTATTGTTTCGGGATGATCGCGTCGGTGTCGACGTTGATCACCCGCAGCGGCGCCGCAACGCCTTCGAGAACCGTGAATTTTTCCATCGTCAGTCTCCGATGTCCCGGCGAGGTCATGAACGCCGGACGCGGCCCGGTCAAGACCGACACGATGCGAGGATCGTGTCGAGGGGATCGTATCGGGCAGACATGTAGGATGGGTAGAGCGCTGCGAAACCCATCAGCGCCGTATCCATGCCTGATGATGGGTTTCGCTGCGCTCTACCCATCCTACGGATCGTCGGACGGCCAGCCGCTCAGTCGGCATCCGCCTCGATCGCCTCCATGTCGTCGTCCGAGAGGCCGAAATGATGGCCGATCTCGTGGACCAGCACATGGGCGACGACGGCGCCGAGCGCCTCCTCGTGGTCGCTCCAGTAATCGAGGATCGGCCGGCGATACAGCCAGATCATGTTCGGCATGTGCAGCGGTGCGCTTTCGGCGCGGAATGGCAGGCCGACCCCCTGGAACAGCCCCAGCAGATCGAACGGATCGTCTATATTCATGTCGTCGAGGATATCGTCGGTGGCGAAGTCCTCGATCCGGATCACCAAATCTTCGCACAAGGCGCGAAATTTCTCCGGCAGGCCGCGATAGACCTCGGTGGCGAGGATTTCGAAATCGACCAGCGAGGGTGCCGTGACGGCGCGCCACGCGAGCGGGTCGGCGATTGGACTTTGGGGCATGACAAGATGCTCGCGATGTCTGGTTGTTTCTACGCCCGCATTCATAATGCGTGTGGCGTGACCTAAACAGATGAATGATTCCCGTCCGTTTGGAGAAGACCACAGTTGACGGCGGCGCCGGGATGGGAAACCGTGGCCGTTCTCAAACGGGGGAGAAGCCATGCGCATATCGTTGACCGGGTTTGCGGTGCTCGCCTTTGCGATTGCCGGGGTTGCCGGGCCTGCCCTGGCGCAAGACGATCAGGCGCGCCCACGCATCCAGCGCCGGGCGCCGTTGCGCATCGAGGTCACGCCGTCGGGGCGGCTGGTCCGGCAATGCGCGGATACCCTCGTGGTCGAACGCCGCTATGCCGGTGACACCATTGTGCCGCGAACCCACATGCTGGTGGGCGCGGCGGTAAATTCACTGCGATAAATACGACCGACGCTGCCGCAGCTTCGCCATCATCCAGGCACGTGTATGGCGATGGGAGAAAAACGCCTGCAAAAGGCCTGCAAAAGGAGTGTATCGTGTATCGTAAGCTGCTCTATCTGATGTTTGCCATGCTTGTCGCTGGGGTCGTCGCCCTGCCCCAGGTCGCCGACGCCCGCGGCGGGGGCCACGGAGGTGGTGGTCACGGTGGCGGCGGCCATGGTTTCGGAGGCCATGGCTTCGGTGGTCACGGATTTGGTGGTCACGGGTTCGGTGGTCACAGATTCGCCATTCGCGGATTTGGTGGCCGCCACTTCTTCGGCCATCGCGGTTTCCGCCATTTCGGCGTCCACCGCTTTCACCACGTTCGCTTCCACCGTGGGTTCAGGCACGGATACTACCCGTATTACCACCATCGCGGCTGCTGGCGCTGGGTCCACACCTGGCATGGCTGGCGGCACGTCAATGTCTGCTATCGCGTACACCATCGCTGGTATTGACGGGCGCAGCGAGAAAAGACCCGCCGCATGGCGGGTCTTTTTGCGAGGTCTTCAGGATTGAGGTGTTCGGGATCGGCGTTACCGCCACTCCCGAACATCGACGAAGTGGCCGGCGATGGCGGCCGCCGCGGCCATGGCCGGCGACACCAGATGGGTGCGGCCCTTGTAGCCCTGGCGTCCCTCGAAATTGCGGTTCGATGTCGACGCGCAGCGCTCGCCGGGGGCCAGCTTGTCGGGGTTCATGGCGAGGCACATGGAGCAGCCGGGCTCGCGCCACTCGAAGCCCGCCGCGAGGAAGATGCGGTCGAGCCCTTCGGCCTCCGCCTGTTCCTTCACCAGGCCGGAACCGGGAACGATCATCGCGTTGACATGGCCGTTGACGGTCTTGCCCTCGATGACCCGGGCTGCCGCCCGCAAGTCCTCGATCCGCCCGTTGGTGCAGGAACCGATGAAGACGCGGTCGATGGCGATATCGGTGATCTTCTCGCCGCCCTTCAGCCCCATATAGGCGAGCGAGGTGGCGGCAAAGATGCGCTTGCTCTCGTCGGCGATCTCGCCGGGCACCGGCACCCGTCCGGTCACCGCGACGACCTGCTCCGGGCTGGTGCCCCAGGTCACCAACGGCGGCAGCTTCGCCGCGTCGAGCCGGATCTCGCGGTCGAAACGCGCGCCGTCATCGGAACGCAGCCGGTCCCAGTAGCGCCGCGCGGCGTCCCAGGCTTCGCCCTTGGGCGCTTTGGGGCGGCCCTCGAGATAGGCATAGACCTTGTCGTCGGGGGCGATGAATCCGGCCTTGGCGCCGGCCTCCACCGACATATTGCAGACGGTCATGCGCCCTTCCATGGACAAGGCGGAGATTGCGTCGCCGGCATATTCCAGCGCATAGCCGGTGCCGCCCGCGGTCCCGATCTCGCCGATGATGGCGAGGATGATGTCCTTGGCGGTGACCCCGTGCGGCAGCGTGCCGTCGACCACCGCGCGCATGTTCTTCGATTTCTTCTGGTAGAGCGTCTGGGTCGCGAGCACGTGCTCGACCTCGGACGTGCCGACGCCATAGGCGAGCGCGCCGAACGCGCCGTGGGTGGCGGTGTGGCTGTCGCCGCAGACCAGCGTGGTGCCCGGCAGGGTGAAGCCCTGCTCCGGCCCGATGATGTGGACGATCCCCTGGCGGCGGTCGAATTCGTCGAAATATTCCAGGCCGAACAGCTTGGCGTTCTCCGCGAGATAGGCAATCTGGGCGGCGCTTTCCGGGTCCGGATTGGGTTTGGTGCGGTCGGTGGTGGGGACGTTGTGGTCGACCACCAGCAGCGTCTTGTCCGGCGCGCGGACCTTGCGGCCGGTCAGCCGCAGCCCCTCGAAAGCCTGCGGGCTCGTCACTTCGTGGACGAGATGCCGGTCGATGTAGATGAGGCAGGTGCCGTCCGGCTGCTCGTCGACCAGATGATCTTCCCAGATTTTATCGTAGAGCGTGCGCGGCGCGGCCATGAACGGTGATCCCTCGAATACGCAAGTAGGCGGTGTCGGCGCTTATTTAGTCGTTCGGGGCAGCAAGGGAAAGTGCCGATGCTGTCGCTGCGGCAGGCGCGGTCGGCGCGGCGTAGGTCCGGCCGTCGATGTGGCAAGACAGATGTGGCAAGACGGATGTGGCAAGACAATTGCAACCCTACGGGGAGGAGCTGAGGACTGGTCCGCCAACAACCGATTCAGTTTTCGTCCCCTCTCCCGCTTGCGGGGGAGGGTAGGGAGGGGGCAATTTCACGGCACAGACTTGCGGCGAGAGCCCCCTCCCCAACCCTCCCCCGCAAGCGGGAGAGGGAGCAAAAAGGCCGTTTGCAATGAGAAAATGAGCGGAGACCCGCATGTCGGTGCTGTCGAAACTGGACGCCCTGATCGTTCTCGTCACCGCCGCCGCCGGCATGGCGATGGTCGAGGACCATAACCGCACCGAGATCGGGCTGCCGCAGCCGGCGCAGGTTTCGGCCGCGATGACGCTGGAAACCTGTCTCGAACAGGCGGAATACCGGCGCCGGGCAGTGCGGGTCATGCTGATCATGGCCGGGGGCTTGCCGGATACCGACCCCCAGGTGCAGGCAAAGTCGGCTTTGGCCGCCTGCAGAGACCAGGCATTCGAACCGCACGAACCGGCGCGGCGGGACCGGCCCGGGCACGAATAATCCCGCGCGGATTACTCCGCGGCTTCGGGGGTCCCCGCCTGCTTTTCCGTGCGCTCGGTGATGCGGGCGGATTTGCCGCGCCGGTCGCGCAGGTAATACAGCTTGGCGCGACGGACCTTGCCGCGCCGCACCACGCGGATGGAGTCGATCATCGGCGAATAGAGCGGGAACACGCGCTCGACGCCCTCGCCATAGGAAATCTTTCGCACCGTGAAGTTCTCGTTGAGGCCGGCGCCGGAGCGGCCGATGCAGACGCCTTCATAGGCCTGCACGCGGGTGCGTTCGCCTTCGACCACCTTTACATTGACCAGCACGGTGTCGCCGGGACCGAAATCCGGGATTTCCTTGCCGGCGGAAAGCTTCGCCATCTGCTCTTTTTCGAGCTGTTGGATCACGTTCATGGGATATCTCCGTCGGCAGCGCCGGATGGGGGTCGGACGGCAGGCCGCCTGTTCGGCGCCGCCTATACGACAAAGTCACGCCTTTGTCACCCTTCAGGTGGTGCCTTCTTGCGCGAATCATGGCTTGCCAGGTCGGCGGCCGCGTAGGCGGTCCACAGGTCGGGCCGCCGCTCGCGCGTGATGCGCCGGGCTTCGTCCCGCCGCCAGGCCTCGACCTTGCCGTGGTCGCCCGATGTCAGCACCTCCGGAATGGCACGGCCTTCCCACATCTGGGGGCGGGTGAATTGCGGGTATTCGAGGAGGCCGTCGGCAAAGCTTTCCTCGGCGCCGGAGGCTTGCCTGCCCATGACCCCGGGGATCAGCCGCACGCAGGCGTCGATCACCGCCATGGCCGCGATCTCGCCGCCGGAGAGCACATAATCGCCGATCGACACCTCTTCCAGGCCGCGGCCGGCGATGACCCGTTCGTCGATCCCCTCGAAGCGGCCGCACACCACGGCAATCCCCGGCCCGCCCGCGAGTTCGCGCACCCGCGCCTGGGTCAACAGGCGGCCGCGCGGGCTCATCAGGAGGCGAGGGCGGTCATCGGCGGCGACGGCATCGATGGCGCGGGCGACCACGTCCGGCTTCATCACCATACCGGGGCCGCCGCCGGCGGGCGTATCGTCGACCGCGCGGTGCTTGTCGGCGGCGTAGTCCCGGATGTCGACCGCCGCGAGCGACCACAGGCCCCGGGCAGCGGCCTTGCCGGCGAGGCTTTCGCCCAGCGGCCCCGGAAACATATCGGGAAAAATAGTGAGGACGGTTGCGCGCCACATGGACTCGCTCCTTCTCCCTCCCCGTTTTCGGGGAGGGCCGGGGTGGGGCACCGACACCGCGTTGTGATGAGAAGAACCCCACCCTACCCTCCCCGAAGTCGG
>CAVVCE010000115.1:0-16436 GCA_963746235.1 uncultured Alphaproteobacteria bacterium | reverse complement strand
GGGAACTCTCGCTACATGGGGTAAAGTTGTTTTGGAGCTTATCGTAGGTGATGAACTTAGGCTCTTAGGTGAGGACAAGCCGCTCAAAAAGGGGATCGCAATCGATTTCATCGGAAACTTCACTCAATCTGCTCGACAGGGTCTACCGATCTACCGTCTGGCTGGGGGCCCGGGTTTCGTTTGGGCTGCGAGCTACAATCAGAGTGGTCGCGGAACCCTCAGATTCTCGGCGGTCGATGCGTCGACGTACTCGCCTCAATCATTACCATCCCCGACAACCCCGCCCCCCGTTGCTGCCGACCCACTTGGCGGAGCGGCCACGGCGGTCGACGCCCAACCAATATTCTCGCCAAGTATGACAAAGTCCCATAGCGTCGAAGCGACCGCCTCCCCGCATCGTGGCGACCATTTGGACTGTACCGCCGCCCCCAACTGCGGCGCCGCCACTCCCGCCCTTTCTTCCCTCGTCGCAGTTCGTGACCCTGATGACGTGATCGCCCAAGTCCTGAATTATTCCGCAAAGCGGCTTCAACAAGCCAATCCGGCCGATGGCGCCGGGGAGTATGGGCGCGAATCCGCCGCATCGAATTTCAGGTCCAGAGACCGGATCTGGCTCGATACCGTTGTCACCTACTGGGTGTGGCTCATTCTCGCCCTCATTGCCGGCGGCCCAGCCGGATACTGGCTGATACGATTGCAGATAGCACGTGTTCGCGGGTCCGCCGAGGAGGCGCGCCGCGCTGCGGAAGCAACGGGTTCTGAGAAGGCGCGTCGCGCTGCAGAAGAACAGGCGGCCGAGGACGCGCGCCGCGCCGCAGAAGAACAGGCCGCCGAGGACGCGCGCCGCGCCGCGGAAGAACAGGCCGCCGAGGACGCGCGCCGCGCCGCAGAAGAACAAGCCGCCGAGAACGCACCCCGCGCCGCAGAAGAACAAGCCGCCGAGGACGCGCACCGCGCAGCAGAAGAACAAGCCGCCGAGAACGCACGCCGCGCCGCAGAAGAACAAGCCGCCGAGAACGCACGCCGCGCCGCAGAAGAACAAGCCGCCGAGAACGCGCGCCGCGCCGCAGAAGTCAAGGCCGCTGAGGACATACGCCGTTTCGCGAAGGCAAAGGGCACCAAGGGCGCGGCCGGTGTTTTCAAAGCAAAGGCCGTTGCAAAAACAAAGCCCTCCGGGGGGGCGCGCAGCGGTGCAAAAGCAAAGGCCGCCAAAAAGGCGGGCGGCGCGGCTGCTGAGGAGGCGCCTCGAAACGCAAAACGAAGTACCGCCGCAATTCGCTTGGGCAGAAACCCGGAGAGATTGGCTGCGCCAGACGAGCCCTTGCCGCCTGTGGTGGTTTGAGAGTGGGAACGGGACGGTATCCTTGTCCGGACTTCGCTAGAATCAGGACACGGCTAGCCCGATGACACCTTTCTGGGGGAGGCACCGCCCCCCGCTCAGGGCCAATGCAGGGAAGGCCGCGCCGATAGTGAGGTTGGGCAGGGAAATTGTCAGTTCCGGGCGCTACCCTGAACACACGCCGAATCGCGGGTCGAGGCCTCGGTCTGATGGGCTGGAAACCGCCCGGCGCCTCCGTCTGCACACCGCGACGTCGCCGGCCTGTTGGCTCGCCTCGGTGTTTCGGACGCCGTGAGAAAATCGCGGTGCCGTTCAATATCGCCCTCGAGGTGATTGCCGCCGGCTCAAGGGCGACGCGGATGCGGACTGTGAGCGGGATCGGTATCGAACCTGAACATCTGCGCCACGATCGGCCCTCCGACCAGCGGCTTGAGCTCGGCCTCGAGGGCATCGGCCTTGCTCCTCTCGTAAACTTCGTCGCCGCCGACATAGAGTGCGAAGGACTTGGTGTATTTTGCTTCCTTCACCGGATCATCTACGGTCTTTTTGGTCAAAGCGTAGAGAGGGTAGGTTTCCACGCCCCTGGCCTCGGCCTCCTTCACATAATCGGCGAATGCATCGTACTGACATTTCAGAGCGGCATCGTGCCGGCGGAGCAGCTGCGCGAGGGGAGCAATCGATGAATGGTCCGGGTGATTGCGAGCCGTCTTCGCAAAATGATCATTTAAGGTCAGCCGCAACTGGTATTTCAACTCCTCACCCATGATGCCGTCTCCTATTTGCTCCCGAGCGCCCTCGCCCTAAAGGCGCGCATATCACCCGATGTGGGAGGCGCGGCGAGGATTTCAACGATTCTGAGCGGCTGCAGTTGTCGCTTCGGACTCGAAGGTGGGCATACAGGGCTGGGCGATCGAGCGCCCGGACGCCGATGACGCCGTTGTGTGGACGTCGGCCGTAGCTTCGGAATAGAGCGGGCAACACTAATGACGCGCCATCAACCGACGGCGTTACTTCCGCGATTGCTCGAAATAACTCAAATCCGGCGGCGGTTGATCCTTATAGGCCGGCATCAGCCTGCCATTGTCCGAGTTCACAATATAGGCCTCATCGCCAATCTTGACCCAAACATTGTCCAGCGGGCAGGTCTCCAACAGCCACACTGGGCGAGGATCCTGCTTGCGCACGGCCTAACTGACCGTCCCTCTGAATGGGTTGTCCAACCCAGATCACAACCATGGGTTGAAAATACCTGTGCCGGGACCGCCCGTGACGGTCACGGCGATCCCCGTCGAGGTCGGGCGCACCGCCTTCGACTACGCGTCGCTCGCGGCCAACAAGGCGGAATTTCTTCGCAACGGGGCCACCCGCATCCGCCAGGGGGTCAAGTCGACGGTGGAGGCGATTTGCGACATCGGCGTCCAATTGTGCAGAGCCAAGCAGATGCTTGGACACGGCCAATTCGTCCAATGGGTGGAATCAGAATGCGGCTTCAGCCTCCGGTCCGCCCAGAATTATATGCGTGCGTCGGAATTCGCCGCAGACAAAAACGCAACCATTGCGCGTTTGCCACCGGCGACGGTGTACCGCCTTTCCGCCAAGAACACCCCACCGGAAGTCGTCGCTGAGGTCATGGCGCGCGCGGCGAGCGGCGAGCGTGTTCTCGGACGCCGAGGTGATCCGGATGGCGCAGGAACGGAAACGGCTTGCGAGCAGGGAAACGAAAGCAAGGGAGATCGCGCCGGGCCGCCGCATGGGGAGTCGTCGTCCGCGCGCGGGGACGCATCCAATGGAATCGCCAAAGCCAATGCCCGAGCCCTCCTGAATAAGTTCGGTCGCAGCGGCGCCGTTCTCCCTCTGGGAATGCAGGAGAACATTCTTATCCCTAACGGATGGGGGACTGAGTAGGTCTCGTCGTGAGGGGCGATGAACCCTGGCGGAATTGTGGCGCTGCTCTGTTCCTACGCTGTTTTTTCAGCTAATTGCGCCTGCGGCGGCGCGAGCTGATTGCGGCATCGTCGCTCTCCAGCGCATCCGCATTGCGGATGTTGCGCGCGTCCCGCAAGATTTCAACGCAAGACAACAGCTCGACATAACTGGCCGGGCCGCCGGTCGTGACCATGCCGACGCATTCGCTCTTATCGGTCGCAGCGTATTTGGACCAGTTCTGCTTCAGCGTATCCTGCGCCGTCGTTTCGTCGCCGAGACACGCTTTCTTATCGCGCCCGAGAACGACAGACCCGCGTCCGGCGGCCTCGCAGCTCGACCCGACCTCGAGCGTGGGCGGACCGCCAGCAGGAATCCGGGCGTTTTTTGCTCGCGGCGGTGCGTTCTCGGGCTGCCGTTCCGCCCGGGGCACATTGGCAGGCTCCCGCTCCCGAGCAGCATCAGGGGGCAGATCCTTGATGTTTGGCTGCCGATGTCCGGTTGGCGCCTGCTGCGGCGCTGCCCCGACCGGGTTTTGCTGGGACCGAGCGGCGCCCGGGGCAACGACCGCTATCACAACGCACACGCAAATAGTTGCCGCCCTCATGACATTGCTCCATTCACCAAGCCAGTCGACACGATGCGCCGCCGCATGCGCCATGCCGATGCCTGCCGTGACCCTATCGGTAAAGAACTTTCTTCCTATTACTGCAATTACTCAAATGACAAGCGGCATAGGAGCAAGCTGCCGCCCTCCCCGAGGAACACCGTCGGCTCGAATCCATGTATTCAATTCGGGCAAGGGGCCTGCGATAATCAGCCTACCCGGTTGCCGCCGAGAACACTGTTGGGCAGAGTGCGGTCGTACCGGACGAGTTTTGCCTTCGGGCATTGGGGCGGCGTCATTCAAGGAGGAAAAGATGCCCGGATCGAGGTCAAAAGACGAATCACGCGCGTGCCGATACATTGGACTGTCGGCGGGCGGTTTTGCGGTCTGCCTGACGGCGGCGACGCTTGCCGCGGGCGCCGCGCGGGCCGAGTTGGCGAACGCCATCCCGCAATTCGCCTCGGCCGATTTCGGCTGGCAGTCGAATCTCGAGGATTGGGAGGATCCGCCATCCGGGGCAGGCCACGGTCCGATCAAGAACGACCCGGCCTATCCTTTCCTGAATAACGCCGAGGGGAATCGGGCTGGGACGGGCGCGACCAAGCGTATCACCAATACGAAAGACCCGGTGCTGAAGCCATGGGCGGCAACGCAAATTCAGGCGACCAATGACGAAATACTGCACGGCGTGCGTGACATTCCCTTTACCGCGCAGGGGCGATGCTATCCGGGAGGTGTTCCCGGCCAGCTTTTGTGGCCCTTTGAGCCCGTCTATTTCATTCAGTCCCCCAAGGAGGTTTGGATGATATGGCAGCGTGATCATCTGGTGCGCCGCATCTTTTTGACCGACAGGCATTCGGGGCAAGTGACGCCGTCATGGTTCGGCGAATTGATCGGCCATTACGAAAACGGCGACACGCTGGTGGTCGATACCGTGGGGCTCTCCACCAAGACCAGCTACATCGACAATTTCCGCACGCCGCACAGCGAGAAGTTGCATGTGGTGGAGCGCTTCACCATCGCGCCGGGTGGCAAAGGCATGTCCGCGCTGGTCACGCGTGGAGGACCCCGACACGTTCAACGCGCCGCTCACCATGACTCGGCGATGGTTCAAGTTCGAGGGCGCGATGTTGGAGACCGTCTGCCCCGAGAACAACGGCGATTTCTTCAAGCAGAACCTGTTTCCGCAGCCCGAAGCACAGACGCCCGACTTCTGACCTGACTTCTTTGTCGGCCCGATGCTCACCGCTCCCGTTCATCTCTCGAACGGGGCAACTGTTGCCATTCAAACGCGTGCTGGACGACCGGCTTTGCTGGCCGCTTGAGAGCCGAGTAGCCCGGGTCGTTTCCGACCCGGGCTACCTCACACTCCCACGCCACACCCCGCGACATTTGCGCGGGGATTTGTGTTCGAAATTTGATTAAAATTGCGGCTGCTAGAACGGCCCGGACCACGGGGGCGAATCCATTCAGCCCGGGCCGCCCATGAGACCCATGGAGAAAAAAGCCTCACAGTCACATCTAGGACCATCGGATTCCCCACTGCTACTGGCACTTATAACAGCGCCTTGACGCACGTTCCCTTTTCATTCTAGGTCCGGGCCGTGTTCGACACGGCCGACGACCTGCGTTGATCCGCGTATGCGGCAGCAACAAAACGAGGACCAGGAGCGAGTTGTCGCCGAGGGCCGAGCATCTGGAACTGAGCAACTGCAAGTTTGACTGGGGCCGGAGAAGCCGGGGCATTCGAGGCTCGGTGTGATGCTCCGGCGCCATTGAAGAAGGCGCAGCACCTAAAGAGGACAGCGATGGTAACTTACCAAGGCGAGTGTTTCTGCGGAGCCGTTCAAGTGAAGGTCTCGGGTGAGCCCGAGGCCATGGGGTATTGTCACTGCCGATCTTGTCGCTCTTGGTCGGGTGGACCGGTCAACGCTTTTACGCTTTGGAAACCAGGAGCCGTGCAGATCATAGCGGGAGCCGAGCATCTCGGCATGTACCAGAAGACGGCTGTGAGCCAGCGGCAGTATTGCAAGAAATGCGGAGGGCATTTGATGGCCAATCACCCCCCGCTGAACCTGATCGACGTGTTTGCAGCCACACTTCCGACGTTGAATTTCAACCCCGAGGTCCACATCAACTACGCCGAGACCGTCCTGCCGATGAAGGATGGGCTGCCGAAGCTGAAAGATTTCCCCGCGGAGTTCGGTGGCTCGGGCGAGGTAATGCCGGAGTAATCGAGGCGTTCTCTATTGGGCCTCAGTCGGCGCCATCACCTCAGGCAACGGCGCGAATTCGCCGCACAAAATCCCGGAGAGTCAAAATGCTTTTGAAGCGAAGTCTGGTCCTTGGTCTTTCATTGATGTCTGTATTCGTATCGGCTTCTCAAAGCCGTGCGGACGTGACTGGCACCTGCTCCTGCAAGTCCGACGCCTGCCATGGCAGATGGGAGCTGAAAGCTGCAAATATGAGAAGCTTGCGCGATCAATGCATCAAACACGCGGGCGAACACGGCCTTCTGTCAAGAGTTCATTGGCGAACGAAGCAATAGCAGGTCATGTCAATATCGGGCCTTGCTGAGGGATATTTCGGGGGAATTCTCGATCCTCCCGGTTCCCGGTTGTTGAATTACGTTGCAGCCATCCGCTCGAGCTTCGAGTCAGTGCCGCTGCAGATCGTTTGGCGCCTCGCACCAGCGCCGCCACATCGGGCGAAACGCGGCCTCGATTTTGCGGGCAAAGGCGGCCCATCGCACAACGGCGACGCCGCCATGCGCGGCCGCAACGAGCGGCGCAGGTCGCCGAGGCGTGCCGGATCGCCGGCCAGTGCGACGCGCGATCTCCACGTATTCCTCCGACCGAATCCGCGACCAGATCCGTCAGGCCGATCTGGCCGAGCAGGCTGGCGCCGACCCGTCCGGCATGGCGATCGCCCCGCAGCGTCACCACCGGCACGCCCATCCACAGCGCCTCGCAGGTGGTGGTGGTGCCGTTGTAGGGAAACGGATCGAGCGCAATGTCGACCCGATCATAGAGCGCGAGATGCGCGACGGTGTCCGGCACCCAGGCCACCAGTTCGACCCGCTCCGGCGCCACGCCGCGTTCGGCGAGGCGGGCCAGCAGCAACGCGCGGGTCAGCGGCGTCGGCGAATTGCTTGCCCTTCAGCAACAGCCGCGCCTCGGGGAACCGGCGCAGCAGCGTTGCCCAGGCATCGAAGGTGGCCGGCGACACCTTGGTCGCGTTGTTGAACGATCCAAAAGTCACGGTGCCGGTTTTCAGACGCGGCGGCGCTGCCGGTTCGGGCGCCCCCCGAAATGCGCCAAAGCACAGGAAGCAACCCTCCAGCCGCACCAAGGTCTCGCTGGCGCAAATCTCGCTGGCCGGGGCCCCGCCCGACGCATCGCCCTCCCCGGCGGGATCGGTGACCGCGTCGACCAACCGGTAGTCGATGGCTTCGAGGCCGGTGGTGTTTGGATAACCCAGCCATGTCACCTGCACCGGCGCCGGCTTGCGGGCAAATACGAGAAGCCGGTTGTTCGAGGTATGACCGGCAAGGTCGACCAGGATATCGATGCCGTCCGCCTGGATACGCCGCGGCGAGTTCATCATCTGAAAGCGCGACGGTCGGCCGCCAGTGATCGGCGAGTCCCTGCAGATGCGCCGTCACCATGTCCGGCCGCAGGACTTCGGCATAGCAGAACACCTCGACCGCTCGCCGATCATGGGCCTTCAGCAGCGGCTCCAAAAAATACGCCACCGAATGCAAGCGGAAGTCCGGCGAAACGTAGCCGATCCGCAGCCGCCGCCCGGCGTCGCGATCATTGGCATGGGCGGTGACCCGCGGTGCGCTGCGACCAAATTTTCTGTCCCATTCCCGGTGCTCGGCGAAAAGGCGAGCGGCGCTCACCCGGTCGTCGCGGTTGAGGCAAAACAACAGATTGGAATGAGCGAGGGGATCGTCCGGCCTGGCGTCGATCGCTTGGCGGAACGCGGCGACGGCCTCGTCGAGCTTGCCCTGGTCCTGGAGTGCATTGGCGAGGTTCGAGAGCGTCTGGGCCAGGTCGGGATTGATGCGAATCGCTTCCCGATATGCGCCGACCGCTTCCTCGAGCCGGCCCAGGTCTCGCAGGGCATTTCCGAGGTTCGAGAAAGCCGGAGCCATGCCGGGTTCGATGCAGATCGCCTCGCGGAATGCCGCGATCGCCTCATCGAGCTTGCCCTGATCCCGCAGCGCATTTGCGAGATTGAAATAAGCGTCGGCGAAGTCAGGCCTGATGCGTATCGCCTGTCGGCACGCGGCGACCGACTCATCGGATTTGCCCTGGAGCTGCAGCGCGATGCCGAGATTCGCGAACGCCTGGGCGAAGCCGGGTTCGATGTGGACCGCCTGCCGGAATGCCGCAACCGCCTCATCGAATTTGCCCTGATCCTTGAGCGCATTGCCGAGGTTGGAATGTGTTTTGGCCAGGTCGGGTTTGATGCGAATCGCCTCGTGATAGGCGGCGACCGCCTCGTCGAGCCTGCCCTGTTGCCGCAACGCCGCGCCAAGGTCGGAAAAATAAAATGGATTCTGTCGATCTTGCTTTATCGCCTCGGCGATCAACGCGACGGCCCGGTCAGGTTGCCCGTTTTGTTGCGCGATAACGCCAAGCAGGTGCAGCACGTCCGCGCGGTCGGGCTGGGCCGCCAGCACCTGCCGATAGCAGGCCTCGGCCTCTGCCAATCGTCCCGATTGATGGTGCTTGCAGCCTGTCCCTAACAGCTCCGCGACACCTGGCGGAACTGCGACGGCTGCGGTGGCCCCGGCCGGATTGCCCGCGGTCGGTCCGAGCTTGGCGGCGGCGCGGCGTTGCTTGCGATTCATAGCGCGATCCGAGCCATGCCTCGTGCGGCCATGTCATCAGGGTGTCAACGCACCTCTGGGTCTCGACATAGATCGCGTAAATTGAAGTGCTTGCAGTCATGAACAGACGGTTCCGCTTCCTGCCTCCGAAGCACAGATTGGCGCAGGTCTCCGGCAAATGGACCTTTCCGATGAGATCGCCGTTCGGCGCGTAGCAGCGCACGCCGTCCTCCTTGGGATCGGCCCAACCCATGCTGCACCATACGTTGCCGTCCATGTCGGTACGCACGCCATCGGTGAAGCCGGGCGCAAAGTTCTCGGCGAACACTCTCCCGTTGGCGAGCCTGTCGCCGTTGACGTCGAACACCCGTATGTTCGCGCGGCCGCCATGGGTAAGACCGCTGTCGACGATGTAGAGCTTCTTCCCGTCCGACGAGAAGGCAAGCCCGTTGGGCTTGTCGAAATCGTCGGCGACGACCGTTGCCTGGCCGCTCTTCACATCGAGCCGATAGACCCGCGGCGGCAATTCGGGCTCCGCCAGATGACCTTCGTAGTTCCCGAAGATGCCGTAGCCCGGATCCGTGAACCAGACGGCGCCGTCCGCGGCGACCACCACGTCGTTGGGCGCGTTGAGCTTCTTGCCTTGGAAGCTGTCGAGCAAGACGGTGATGGTGCCGTCGGTCTCGGTGCGCGTGATGCGACGCGAATCGTGCTCGCAGGTGACAAGTCGACCTTCGCGGTCGCGGGTATTGCCGTTTGCATAGTTGGAGTTGGCGCGGAAGACACTCACATGGCCGTCGTCCTCGAGCCAACGCATGATGCGATTGTTCGGGATATCGCTCCACAGCAGATAACCGCCGTCACGGAAATAGGCCGGACCCTCGGCCCAGCGGAAACCGGTGGCAATTCGCTCGATCGCCGCATTGCCGATCCGCGCCTTGAACCGCTTGTCGAGCACCTCGACACGCGGATCGGGATAGCGCCAGTTGGGAAGGTCGCCCAATGGCAAGACGTCTGCGTTCGCAGGCCCGCATGCGGTCGCGGCGGCAGCCGCCGTCATTGCGGCCAAGAACGTCCGTCGTTGCATCATGACTTGTTCCCCCTGTAGCCAGATTTGTCGAACCGGACGAGCCGTCGAGCAGGCTCGGCGAATTTGACGCGTCGGGTGAATTTCAGCAACTGGTTTTCGCTTTTGGAGATTGCGAGGTTGGCCGTCGTCGCGCACAGGGCATCCCTTCGTCCGCACCGCACTTTCACACGCGCCGGCGGTCGCTTTGGCCGCTGACGGCGGCACGCCGGTCGCTATAATGGCGGCGGCTCAACACGGGAGGATCATCATGACTTTTCGCATCACGCGCCGACACATGCTGGCATCGGCGGCGGCCAGTGGCGCCGCGTTCGGCACAGGCCTCTACGGCGTCGCATCTGCACAGAGTGTGAAGCGGATCGAGCAGTTTGCGCCGGAACTCGACATGATCATCGGCACCGGCGAGCCGATCAATCAGCTTGCCGACGGCGTCGGCGGCGACAACGGCCCGGCCGAAGGTCCGGTGTGGTGGAAGGAGGGCGGCTACCTCTTGTTCAGCGACATCAATGGCAACCGGCGCATGAAATACACGCCCGGCCAGGGGACCGTGGAATTCAAGAAGCCGACCAACGGAGCCAACGGGCTGACGCGCGACCTTCAGGGCCGCCTCGTCGCCTGCGAGGGCGCCGGCCGCCGCGTGATCCGAGAGGAGCCCGACGGCACCATCACAGTGATCGCCTCGAGCTTCCAGGGTCGGCGCCTCAACCGGCCGAACGATGTGGTCGTGAAGTCCGACGGCGCGATCTACTTCTCCGACCCGACCGGCAACGTGGTCCCGGACCAGACCGACCTCACTTATGCGGGCGTCTATCGTGTCTCGCCCGATCTCGGCACCCTCACGCTCCTCGTCAACGACTTCATCACCCCCAACGGCCTCGCCTTCTCGCCGGACGAAAGCGTGCTTTACATCAACGACAGCCGACGCCGGCACATCCGCGCCTTCGACATGGCGCCGAACGGCACGCTGGCGCGGCAGACCGATCACGTGTTCGCAGAGCTCGGCGGCGCCGAGCCCGGCGTGCCGGACGGCATGAAGGTGGACAATGCCGGGAACGTCTATTGCGGCGGCTCCGGCGGCATTTGGATCCTCGACCCCAAGGGCAAGAAACTCGGGCGCATCATCCACGGCCAGCCGCAGACCACAAACCTCGCCTTTGGCGGGCCGGATTGGAAGACGCTCTATTTCACCAACTGGAATTTCCTCGGCTCCGTGAACCTCCGGATTTCCGGAATGCCGGTGCCGTCGACCAAAAAGGCATAGTCGCGCTGACATCGTCACCGCATCCCATCGACAGCGCCTCCGGCGCCGCTTGGAGTCCGACGGTGCAGCCGATAATACCGGCACACCCGCCGGACGGAATCGAAACATCGGAGTCCGGCGGCTCGACATTCACATCGCTTACGAAGGTGAGCTTTACCGTTCGAAATCTTCCTTGGTGATGAAGGGCGAGGTGGTCACCCACCAACTCGACTGCGCCGTCGCGGCATTGGCGGCCAGCGCGGTGACCTGTCCGGCCTTGGTCGCAACAGTGAGGGCATCCTGCAGGGCCTGTGCGTCGTTGCCCTCGGTTTCCCAGATCACCAGGTATTTGGGAAAGGTCAGGCGCGGCGGCGGGGCGCCCGGAGGCAGCGCAGCGAGGTGGAAGCGCTGTGCCGCCATCCAGCCTGGCAACGCCAGCACATCGCTCACGTGCCTAGAAAGCGCCGCCTCGAAGTCTGCGTCGCCGACACCGTCGACCGGCTCGACGAAGTCCAGCATGACGTAGCGGTTGGGCCGCGGCGTTTTGTTGTCGGCGTAGTCGGGAATGAACGGCTTCCTGCCGTCGGGGCGGGTCGTGCGCGGGCCGATCACCTGGTAGGTCGCGCGGACCGAGCCTTCATCCGAATAGTCGAAACCGGGAATGCGCCGGCTCTTGCCGCCGGCGATGGCGGCGCGGGAATTGCCTTGCAGCTTGCCGAGATCGGCACCCTCCTGATCCCAGATGATCAGATTGCCGCGCCGGTAGAGCGGTTGGGTGTGGCGCGGCGCGACGCCCACCAGGCGGAAGCGCTGCGCCCCGGTCCAGCCGGGAAGCTGCACGAGATCGCCCATATGCATGTTCTGGTAGCCGTCGTTGAAATCCGCCTCCCGGCCCGCCAGCGGATCGGACATCACCAGATACACATAGCGGTCCTGACCTTTGGGCGCCTCGCGCGTTCCCGGCTGGCCGATCGACCATTGCGCAAGCGCGGCATTCGAGAGCCCCAGTGCCAGGCACGCACCGATCGTGAATCGCTTGAAAATCCTGTTCATGCGGATTCCCTTCTGTTTGAAGCAACAAATGCGCATACTTCACAGCTCAAAGCATTCCTGCTAACGCTAAAAAAGCGAGGAACGCACACCACGGATGCGGCGAATGGACAAGCGTACCGGAGTTGCGGCTCGAGAGCCTTGACGCGGCGGATTTGTTCCTTCGGGTCACCGACACCGCCCAAATATGGGAGTGGCGATAACCTATCGGCTGGTCTGGCGGTTTAGGCGCGGTGATCATCAGCGGGATTGCCACAACTTTCGAGGAGCGAACATGACTAGAGAAACGAATAGACGTGAGTTCGTCCAGGTCACCGGGCAAGTCGCCGGACTGGCCGCGTCGGGACTGATGGCGGCCGCCGGTCCGCTGGCCGCCGCTGACGCGCGCCCGGCAGCGAGAACGATGGGTGCTCGCTATCGCGAATTGATGAATGGCCCGGAGCCGCTGATTTGCGCCAATGCTTACGATGTCCTGACGGCTCGCTTGATCGAAGTTCATGGATTCAAAGGCGTGTTTGTCGGCAGCAGCGCCACCAACCAGGAATTGCTCGCATTGCCGGACCAGGCGATCGTCACGGTGTCCGAGATCATCGAGTATGACTGTATCATCGCGGCGAACGTGGATATTCCGGTGGTCGCGGATGTGGACGATTTCGGCGCCACGCCGCTGAATGTTTACCGCTTCGCGAAGCAGGCTGAAAGAGGCGGCATCGCCTGCGCGGCCTTCGATGACCGGATGCCGCTCAACCGCGCCACCGCCTATTCTGTTCCGGGTGTCCTTCCCAAGGCTCAGATGATCGACAACATTCATGCCGCGGCCGACGCGCGCACGGATATGGTTCTCATCGCGCGCTGTCTTGCTCCGACTCCGAACAATTCCTACACCGAGATGCTGGATCGGGCTGCCGCCTACGCCGAAGCCGGTGCCGACTCCGTGTGGATTGCGTTGCCGACCGCGCAGGACTACGCAAAGGCGGCCGACATGATCAAGAAGCCGCTCTTTGCCGTGATCGGCGGCCCGAATTTCCCGGCAACGCCAGCCGCCATGAAGGCAGCCCGCGTCGCCGTCGGGCAGACCCCGCCGATGGTGAACATTGCATTGGGCGCCGTCGACAAAGCCTTGGCCGAATTGCAATCCACCGGACGCATAGCTGAAGCGCAAAAAGGGGCTTTGAACCGGGCCACGGTGGAGAAGGTCGAGCAAGTCGAAGAACTCAACGCGCGTTCGCGGAAGTACAACCTTCCCAGGGGCTCGGCTCCGGAACGCTAGAGCATGTCTCGCTCACATTGATTCGTCATGGCCGGGCTTGTCCCGGCCATCCCGATGCGGAGGGCACAGCGTTTCGCCAAAACGCGCTTGGCGTAGCCCCGTGCCCTGTTGATCGAGATCACCGGGACAAGCCCGGTGATGACGTCGGTGGGTGCGTCGATCTCATCGCCGTTTTCTCGGTGGGTCCTGGACGTGGCGCCGGTCAGAACCGCACGGTGGTGCACTGACGGGCAGTGCGCGCGCAGGCCCGCCAATGTCATCGCGGCGGGCCGTCATCCCCGATCGCCGGCGCTCCGGAGTGTGCCGAGAGAAACCGTTCGTCCCACCATGAGAACAGGATATCGCGCAGGGCGGCCGCATCGTCGTCGCCATAGATTCCGAGCTTGACGCGACGCAGCAGCTCGACTTCTTCCGCCGACAGCGCGACCGGAACATCGCCGACGACGATCGGCACGTTGGGAAATTCAGGCGTGTAGCTCGGATCCCGCCGCAGCGGCCGGTCGGACTTGATGGTGGCATTGCGGAATTGCCCAGGGGTGCGCTGACTACGGAGCGTCGGCACTTTGGGGACCGCCGCGAGATCGGCCTCGGTCGCGGTGAATACGGTCAGCCGGATCGGCTTGAGCGAGAAATTGCTGGTGCGCATCACGTCGGCGCCGCACACGTTGGGAACCGCCAGCACGTCCATCAGCGCGAGCAGGTCGACATGGTCGCCCGGCTTGGCGTTCTGCCGCGTCATGGTCGCGCGGCCGTCGAGGGTCACCTCGGTGCACATGAACAGATTGAAGCTGTCGTGGACGTCATCGGGCGTCAGCCCGTATTCACGCTGCGCCTCCGCCTGGATATCGTGGCAGTTGGTGTGGACATCGAATCCGTAGGCGCTTTCGTACACATAGGCGCTGCAGCGCGGGAACAGCACGTCGTTGCGGCCATAGGTATCGGCCAGGATGTAGAGCATCGCGCGCTCGCGCGGCGGCGCCGACCACATGAATGCGCCGCGCGACGGATTGAAGCCGTGCACCGTGCGGGTGCGTCCGCAATGCATGAACTCCTTGTAGTCGTGCAGGTTGAAGCAGTTGAAATCGACGCACTGGCCGCCCTCGACCTGCTCGATCCGCAAAATCTGGCCCCGCCGAAGTTCGACCGCCTTGCCGGTGCCGGGCTGCATCACCCATTCCGAAATCTTTTGCCGCCCGCTCATCGCTTCATCTCCTTTGCCGCATCGCCCGCATGCGCGGCGGCGTATTCGCGCAGCGCGAGCCGCACCAGCCCTGCGCGATCAGGCGCGACACCGCGGGCTACGGTGCGATCGACGAGTTCGAGCTGCTGCTGATTGAGCTTCAGTGTCACAACGGTTCCATCCGTCATCGGAACGCCTCCCGGCCGGTTCGGCCAAATTCAAGTATACAAGATTAGCGCTGCGATCCCGGAATTGCGTCGCCCGCCAAATTTCACGAAACACCCTCTCATGGAATAGCTTTTGTAGCCGATAAGTCCTCTCATCAAGGCTAAATTCTGTGCATTGCATGCGTCAAAGAAACGGCATCGCGCACAAATTTGGCTCATATCGGATACTTGTTGGATAAATCACGTATGCGTAAATTATGCTCCGGCACCAGCAGACGTTGGTCGCAGGGAGCTTCCATGACCGCCGCGCCCTCTCGCACCGAGACCGCCTATCAGGCCTTGCGTCAGTCGATCATCGAGCAGGCGCTTCCGCCGGGCACCCGTTTGCCGGAAGACGTGATCGGTGGCCAGTTCGGCATGAGCCGCACGCTCACACGCGCGACACTGGCGCGGTTGCAGGTCGAAGGCCTGGTCGAGGCCGGCCGAAAGCGCACCGCGACGGTGGCGCGGCCTTCGCTCGAGGAGGCCAAGGAGGATTTCGAGGTGCGCCGCGCCCTGGAGCGCGAGGTGATCAGGCTCGTCATTGCACGCTGGAAGCCCGAGTTCGGCGCTGTTCTCGAAGGACATGTGCGCGAGGAGGACCAGGCCAAGTCACGTCATGACGCCAAGGTCTCGATCCGGCTCGCCGGCGAATTCCATATCAAGCTGGCGGAGACTGTCGGGCAATCGCCTGCTGCGGCGCTATCTGTCGGAAGTGGTGTCGCGCTGCTCGCTCATTCTGGCGCTGTACGGCCGGCCGCATTCCTCCGAATGCGCGGTCAACGAGCATCGCGAAATCATCGAGGCGCTTCGGTGCGGCGACGAAAAGGCCGCGACGGCGCTCATGGACAGGCACGTCGGCCTGGTCGAGGAGCGCGCGTTGATCGGGGAGCCCGCGCATCGATCTCGGCGAAGTGCTCTCACGCTACGCCGCCAAAATCGAGAAGGCCAAGGACGTGACGTCGCTCGCTGCGCGCAAATCGGGCGGCAGCGCGATAGCGGCACCACCAATCGGCAACGAACGAGAACCTCGAGAAGGAGATGGAACCATGGACGCCTTCAATCTCACCCGCCGCGGCCTGCTCGGAGGCGCCGCTGCCGGAACCATGTTCGCCGCCGGCATGCTGCCTGCGCGCGCGGTCACCACGGTCGGCTTCATCTATGTGGGCCCCCGCGACGATTGGGGGTGGAACCAGGCCCATGCGGTCGCCGCCAAGGCGCTCAAGGGCACCGGAATCAAAGTGATCGAGGAAGAGAACGTTCCGGAGACCGACGCCGTTTCAAAGTCGATGGAATCGATGATCAAGCTCGATGGCGCGACGCTGATCTTCCCGACCTCGTTCGGCTATTTCGACCCGTTCATGATCGACATGGCAAAAAAATATCCGAACATCGAGTTCCGCCATCCGACCTCGCTGTGGGACAAAGCGAAACACCCCGCCAACGCCGGCGGCTACTTTTGCTATCTCGACCAGGCGCATTATGTGAACGGCATCGCCGCGGGCCTCTCGACCAAATCGAACAAGATCGGGTTTGTCGCGGCCAAGCCGATCGCGCTGGTGCTCCGCAACGTCAATTCCTTCCTTGTCGGCGTCAAGAAGGTCAATCCGGCCGCGGAGGTCCGCCTGATCATCACTGGCGATTGGTCGCTGCCGGTTAGCAATACGTAGACTGAAGCTCGAGCAGGTATGACG
>CAVVCE010000114.1:0-16931 GCA_963746235.1 uncultured Alphaproteobacteria bacterium | reverse complement strand
GGCAATGCATTCGATACACATCAGCATTCTTCAGAAGACTACAATGGGCCGGCCTGTTCCGAACTCCGATGGCCCCCTGTACCGCTCCGCTCGGCTTGTATGCGCCGCCATCAATCGTCGCACCGTTTGGCTACAGCGTGACGGGAAAGTACGGGCAGTCTAATTCCGTCGATGTCAAGATCGGGGTGGATAGTTACGCCGGCGACCCGAATACGAACTGCGTGAAAGTGGCGGGCAAAGGGTGCGTTTATGTAATGATCGTCAGCCCGAACGAAAACACACCTCGGAGCATTGGGTGCGCGCTTACCCAAGTCTTCAGCCCGCCCACCAGTTGCGCCCAAGCAGCCCCCGCCTACCTCGGTCCGGCGACTGGTGCCAACGGCGGCTGCAGCGAGAATGCTCCCGCCGCGGGTACTACGACTACGGTCAAACCGACCAATATCCAGCCGTGGGACGATGTACAGCCCGTAACCCCCGTTAATGGAATTGGGACCCCAGGAACGGGCATTCAGGGGCAAACAGGCCAACCTTATATGACGCTGTTCACCATGGATCCCGCAACTGGTTATCTGACTTACCAAGCCACGATCAAGATCGACGATCACCAGTCTACCAACGGTGCGTTGATCCCCCCGGGGGCGAATGGTCCATTGGTTCCGGTCGGGCTCCCCGTCGGGACCGGAACCCTGGCGTTTAATTCGGTGTTGCCCAATGCGCGTCAAATGATCGTGGAAAGCGGTTTCCGGGGCTGCGACAGCAAAGGCAGGCACGGGCCCGCAGCTCGGCCAGATCGTCTGGAATCCGCAAGCCGGCGTGGGCGGAGCGTTCATGATGGCCATTCCAAACGTGCTCAACAACCCCCCGATTTGCTACATCGCAAGTCTGAACAATCTGTGCGGGCCACCCACTACCAATGGCGGCGCAACCGTCATCACCGCTGCAAATGCGTCAACTACGGCTACGGTGCCGCCCGGCCCCGGCGCCTTTTCACAGAACTTCATGGGCCAGTCCTACATACCGGGGCCTTGGCTCGTCAACGGCGACCCCTCGCAGGGTGGCTATCCGGCGGGTGGGTGCATTTATCCCTCACCGAACCCGGCGACGAACAATCTGCTGGGCAGTGTCAACAATCAAGTCAACGGAGGCTTCGAGTGGGACTGCGATGGCGCGTTGGCCATGATCGATCCGGTCTATGTCGACAAGGGCCCGAAGCAGCCGAACATCCTGGCCTTGTACCCCATGACCAATCCCGCCGGTGGCTTCCGGGTGGCCGTCGGCCAACCGTATGACGGTGTTTGGGATGCGAACAACACGTTCCCTGCGGTTCTGGCCGCTTGCCCGAACTTTCAGAGCGCAGTGGGGGTGGTCCACAATCCGCTTCTTCCTGCACCTGGTGGGGCCGCGACTTGCCCGAACGGTTTGAAGTCGGCAGGGTCCGCCACGTATGTCGGTGGGGCGTACAGCGGGCCGCCCCTTGGTGACGGGATTGTCTACCACGGCACCGCGGGCTCCGTCGGAGGTGTGGTCTATCTTCCCTACTGCTCGCCGGGCTCGATCGCGCTGGGACCGACTGACATTCCCGGTGGTTACGACGGCTCGGGGGCAGGCGACGTGAGTTCGCTCACGACATCGAGCACGGGTCGCAACAGCACGTTCGCGAACATCTTCCTGGGATGCAACCCGTACTGGAACGGAAACAACTCCGGCACCGGACAGGGCCAGCTCACTGTGAACATCCAGGAGAACTACTCTCTCGCTCTCAATACGATCTCGGCGACATCCAACCCTGCCTATCGGCTGCGCGCTGGGCGTCCTCGGAGTCGGGTGCGGGTCGGCGTCCCAGCCATCCTTCGCCAACCAATCCGTTCGGATCCAGTGCGTTCAATGACTTTGTCCTGCCGGGTCCGTATC
Organism: uncultured Alphaproteobacteria bacterium; assembly: GCA_963746235.1. Lineage (GTDB taxonomy): Bacteria > Pseudomonadota > Alphaproteobacteria > Rhizobiales > Xanthobacteraceae > JAJPKK01. The sequence goes on along the minus strand of CAVVCE010000114.1, from coordinate 15,020 downwards.
CCGCGGTCGACCCGGTTCCGCTGTTCGCTCACTACAACAACAACATCAACACGCCCACCCCCGCGGGCTGCATCGCCCAGTATCCTGCGGTGCCGCCGACCAATGGCGGTGGCACCTGCGGCGGGACGCATCCGTTCGTGCCGCCGAACGCCGTGAGCGGTCCATTGTGCTCGGGTACGACCTGCCCGCTCGTCACCGGGAACCAGGTCATGGCCGGCACCATCAATGGCCCCAACAACTTCAACGCCGCGACCAACCTCAATGGCGTTACGGAAGCGAAGCTCAACCTCTCGAACATCACCAAGGATCCGCATTGGTATGTTGCGGTCGGCGGAAGGGGCTGGACCAACGCCAGCATCAACCCGGCCCCTAATGCGGGAGGCGTCGCCACCAGGGGACCGGTGATCGGCTATATCGACGCGCTGACGAACGAGGTGGTCGAGTACACGCCGACCTCGTCCGGCTCGAACACCATCGCGGTCGACGAGCAGAACTACGTCGCCTTCCTTCCGGTGAACGGGATTCAATACTCGGGGCTTCCCGCCGGCGACTTCACCGGAAACGGCGCCAGGCTCTGCGGCAACAGCACCACCAAAAACGGTCTCACGACCGGCGCGGGATGCATCATCGTCTTCCGGCAGCAATACCTGAGCCCGCTGGGCAGCGGCGCCAAAAAGGGCAATTGATCGCAGCGGCAGACGCATATCCAAGAGTGTCGCGGAGGCCATTCCCCGACGGAATGGCCTCCGTAACGCGAGCCCCAGCCTTTCCTTCCCGTTAGGCTGGGGTTTCCCGTTTTTGACTTTGGTCTCGTGTTCCTTCGGCCGAAATTGTTCCGTCGCCCGAAGCCGGAATGCCCCCTTCCCGGCCCTCCCACGCAGGCGCGAGAAAGAGCCGTAAGGTCGCGCTGGCAATTCGGCCGCGCGATGCTTATCTATGGGGTGCGGGCCAGGAGCCCGCACTTCTGTTTTTCTTATTCCCGGATGAATGTTTGATTTCCCAACCCGATAGACACCCCCTCCCCTCCAAAGAAGACCTGCTTGCCTTCATCGGCAAGGAAGCCGGCAAGGTCGGCACCCGCGAAATCGCCCGCGCCTTCGGCCTCAAGAATGCCGATCGCGCCGCCCTCAAGCAGATGCTGCGCGACCTCGCCGACGACGGCCATATCGAGAAGCATCGCAAGAAGATCCACCACGCCGGCGTGCTGCCCAACGTCGTCCTCGCCGACATCACCGGACGCGATACCGACGGCGAACTGATCGCGGTTCCCGCGGAATGGGATAGCGAAGCCCATGGCGAGCCGCCGAAGATCCGCCTGCATGTGCCCCGCCGCGCCCGGCCCGCCGAGGTGCCGGGGATCGGCGACAAGGCGCTGCTGCGGATCGAAAAGACCCCCGATGGCGACGACGCGATCGCCTACCAGGGCCGCGCCATCAAGATCATCGACCGCGCCAAGCACCGCGTGCTCGGCGTGTTCCGCAAGCTCGGCGACGGCGGCCGGCTGGTCCCGATCGACAAGAAGAATCTCGGCCGCGAGCTGGCCATTCCCCCCGCCGCCGTCAACGGAGCGCAGGAAGGCGATCTCGTCGCCGTCGAAGTCAGCCGCAGCGGCCGGCTCGGCCTGCCGAGCGCCCGGGTGATGGAACGGCTCGGCTCGCTTGCCTCCGAAAAGGCGGTAAGCCTCATCGCCATCCATGCCCACGGCATTCCCCACCAGTTCCGCCGCGAAACCCTCGACGAGGCGCAGGCGGCACGCGCCGCCGCCCTCGATGGCCGCGAGGACTGGCGCGAGGTCCCCTTCGTCACCATCGATCCGGTCGACGCCAAGGACCATGACGACGCGGTTTATGCGCGGCCGGACTCCGACCCGAAAAATGCCGGCGGCTTCGTCATCGACGTCGCCATCGCCGATGTCGCCCATTACGTCACCCCCGGCTCGGCGCTCGACCGCGAGGCGCTGCTGCGCGGCAATTCCGTGTACTTCCCCGACCGCGTGGTGCCGATGCTGCCGGAGCGCATCTCCAACGATCTGTGCTCGCTCAAGCCCGGCGTCGACCGCGCGGCAATGGCGGTGCGCATGGTGATCGCCGCCGACGGCCGCAAGCGCGAGCACCGCTTTCATCGCGTGCTGATCCGTTCCTTCGCCAAGCTCCATTACGCGCAGGCCCAGGCCGCGATCGAAGGCAATCCCGACGACACCACCGCACCGCTGATCGCGCTGGTGATCGAGCCGCTCTATGCCGCCTATCGCGCCCTCAAGCGCGCCCGCGACGAACGCGGTCCGCTCGACCTCGACCTGCCCGAGCGCAAGATCCTGCTCAAGCCCGACAACACCATCGACCGGGTGATCTCGCCGGCGCGGCTCGACGCCCACCGGCTGATCGAGGAGTTCATGATCCTCGCCAATGTCGCAGCGGCCGAGTCGCTGGAGCGTGCCCACACGCCGCTGGTCTATCGCGTCCATGACGAGCCCGCTGTGGAGAAACTCCATGCCTTGCGCGAGTTCCTGGCGACCCTCGACATCTCGCTGCCCAAGACCGGGGCGCTGCGGCCGGAGGGCTTCAACCGCATCCTCGATCGCGTCAAGGGCCGCGACACCGAGAAGCTCGTCAATGAGATCGTGCTGCGCAGCCAGGCCCAGGCCGAATACGCCGCGGAGAACTACGGTCATTTCGGGCTCAACTTGCGGCGCTACGCCCATTTCACCTCGCCGATCCGGCGCTATGCCGACCTGATCGTGCACCGCGCCCTGATCCGCGCCCTCAAGCTCGGCGACGGCGGCCTTCCCAATACGGAGGATGCGCGCTCGCTCGGCGAGACGGCGGCGAAGATCTCGGCGGCCGAACGGCGCGCCATGGCAGCGGAGCGCGAGACCGTCGACCGCCTGATCGCCCACCACCTCGCCGACCGCATCGGCGCGACTTTCACCGGCCATATCGGCGGCGTCACCCGCTCCGGCCTGTTCGTCAAGCTCGACGACACCGGCGCCGACGGATTCATTCCGGCGGCCACCATCGGCAACGAATATTTCCGCTATAACGAACGCGCCCATGCGCTGGTGGGGGATTCCAGCGGAGAGACCCACCGGCTCGGCGATCCCGTTTCGGTGCGCTTGGTCGAAGCCGCCCCGGTCGCCGGCGCGCTGCGCTTCGAGTTGCTCTCGGGGAGCCCCGGCGGCGCAGGCAACGGCCGGGCGCGGCCGTCCCACCCGATGCAGCGCGGCAAGCCGCGCCGCAAGGACACCCAATCTCGCGGCGGCGGCGGCGCGAACGCCGCCCGGCACGGAAACGTCGATGAGCTGGCAGGAACAGACCGCCGAAGAAGAAGCACTGCCCAAGCGCAAGGCCTGGACCGCGCTGCGGCGCGGCTTCCGCGGCCGCTGTCCCAATTGCGGCCGCGGCAGGCTGTTCCGCGCCTTCCTGAAGGTGGCCGACCACTGCCCGGAGTGCGGCACCGCGTTCTTCCACCATCGCGCCGACGACGCGCCGGCCTATTTCGTGATCCTGATCGTCGGCCATATCGTGGTGCCGCTGGCGCTCGTGGTCGAGGTCGCGTTTGCGCCGCCTTACTGGCTCCATGCCCTGTTGTGGGGGACGCTCACCATCGGGCTCGCGGTCGGGCTCCTGCAGCCGGTCAAGGGCGCCATCGTCGGCTGGCAATGGGCGAACTACATGCACGGCTTCGATCCCCGCGCCGAGCCCGAAGACCGAGCCGCAGTGAAGACCAGGTAGCGAAGGCTTGCATGAACTCCGATCCCACCGCGCGCCTCGCCGAATTCCTCAGCTATCGGGGACAGCCGTCGCAACCTGCCCAATGTGCGGATCAGGGACGCCGCCACCATGCTGGTGATCGACCGCACCGATGCGGTCCCCAAAGTGCTGCTCGGACGGCGCCATCACGGCCACAAGTTCATGCCGGGCAAGTACGTCTTCCCCGGCGGCCGGGTCGAATTGGACGACCGGCGCATGAGCGCGGCGCGTGCGCTCGATAGCCGCGTCGAGGCACGGCTGATGCGCGAGGTGCGCTATCCGAGCCCGCAGAAATCCCGCGGCTTTCCCCTCGCCGCCATCCGCGAAGTGTTCGAGGAGACCGGCCTCCTGCTCGGGGTGCGGCGCGAGGAGCCATTGCACGTCCCCAATGAGGCCTGGGCGGACTTTGCCAAGAGCGGCGTTCATCCCGATCTCGCCGAGGTCCATTTCATCGCCCGGGCGGTCACGCCGCCGGGCCGCACGCGTCGCTTCGACACCCGCTTTTTCGCCGTCGATGCCACGGCGATCGCCGCCCGCATCGAGGGCGTCGTCACCGCCGACACCGAACTGGTCGAGCTGGTATGGCTGCCGATCGAGGACACCATGAAGCTCGACATGCCCGGCATCACCATGGCGGTGCTGGAAGAGCTCAAGATCCGCACCGCCGGCGGCTTCACCCATGACATTCCGGTGCCGTTCTACCGGATGCAGCACGGCAAGCGCCTGCGGGAGTTTTTGGAGTGATAACGCTTGCCGCAACCGGTAGGGCGGAATAGCGAAGCGTATTCCGCCACGTCGATGCTTGAACGGTGCAATACGCTGGCGCTATTCCACCCTACATGCCGATTGCCTCGCGCAAGGCCCATTTTCTTGACTTTTAGCTGGCGGAGGCTAGGTTCCGCACAACCTGCGGCATTGCCGCGCCGTCACCTAGGAATCCCGCCATGGCCAAGGCGAATATGATCAAGATCAAGCTGCTGTCGAGCGCCGACACCGGCTATTTCTACGTCACCAAGAAGAACTCCCGCACCAAGACCGACAAACTGGTGAAGAAGAAATACGATCCGGTCGCCAAGAAGCACGTCGAGTTCCGCGAGACCAAGATCAAGTAGCGGCTTGCCGCATCGACGGGGTTCGCAGGGCGCCCTGAGGCGCCCTTTCGTCGTCCGTTACCTCCGCTTCAAGAACGTGGCCGGCTGGGAATGGTGTTGAGGAGGCCACTCGTCCCACCACCCCCAACCGGCCGCCCCACGGGCTCAGGCGATGCGGCTGCCTGGATAATCCGCGGGTGGGTTGGGCGCGTCGGCGGACACGGCTTGGAGTTGTGGCCGCGGCGCGCACTCCCCGTCGCGACGCTATCGCGTGGAGGCTGCGGATCAACGGCTAAAACACTGATTAACCAAACATTTTCAAATTCAGAATGAAGTTTAATGGTTATTGAACGGAATCTTGCCTCCGGGAGCGTGTGTCGGAGTACGAATATTTGCGCTGTCTGGCGTGCGCCCTCCCCCGCGCGAACCCGGAACGACGGGTTGGCTCACGCGGCGTCGGCGGCGACCCGGTTGCGGCCTTCGCGCTTGGCGCGGTAGAGCGCCTGGTCGGCGCGCTTGATGATGGTGGACGGCATGTCCTCGGCCGATCGCATCGCCGCGATGCCGATCGAAATCGTCGCCTGCACCGTCCGCGTGTTCTGGTTGATCGGAAACGGCTCGGCGGCGATGCGCCGGCGCACCCGCTCCGCCACCACCGTCGCCATCGCGATATCGGTGTCCGGCATCACCACGACGAACTCCTCGCCGCCGTAGCGGCAGGCGAGGTCGATGCCGCGCACCGCCTTCTTCAGCCGGCGGGAGAATTCCTTGAGCACCTCGTCGCCGGCGGAATGGCCATGGGTGTCGTTGATCGACTTGAAGAAGTCGATGTCGAGAATGAGGATGCTGAGCGGACGGCTGCGCACCGCCGCCTGCTCCACCAGCGTGCCGAGATGGCTTTCCATGTAGCGGCGGTTATGCAGGCCGGTCAGCGCATCGGTGATCGCCGCTTCGATCGACATCTGAACATTGTCGCGCAACCTCTCGGCGTAGCGCTTCTTCTTGATCTGGGTGCGCACCCGCGCCAGCAGTTCGTTCGGGTCGATCGGGCGGATCAGGTAGTCGTTGACGCCGATTTCGAGGCCGCGCATCAGCCGCGTATTGTCGTCGGCTTCGGCGATCGCGAGCAGCGGCAGATTGCGGGTGCGGTCGAGCGAGCGGATGTGGCTGCACAGCCGCAAGCCGTCATAGTTCTCGAGCCCGAGCGACACGATGGCGAGATCGAAGCGGCGATTCCGCGGCCTGGAACACCGCCTTGCGCGGGTCGGTCTCGACATCCACCGTGTGCTCGCAGCGCGAGCGTCTGGGCCATGCGCTCCCACGAGCTCCGGCGATCGTCGACGATGAGGATGCGGGCGCCGCGTCCGGTGTCGGCGACGGCCTCGCGCGCCGGGTTCTCGAGCCCGATCTCGCTTCGAGGTGACCGCGCGCATGCGCAGCTCGTCGGTCATCATCTTGAGCCGCACCAGCGAGCGGACGCGCGCGATCAGCACGACGTCGGACGCCGGCTTGGTCAGGAAATCGTCGGCGCCGGCTTCGAGGCCGCGCGACGCGGTCGGCGGCCTGGTCGAGCGCGGTCACCATCACCACCGGGATGTGCTGGGTGGCCGGGTTGGTCTTGAGGCGGCGGCACACCTCGAAGCCGTCCATGTCCGGCATCATCACGTCGAGCAGCACGAGATCGCTTTCGCCGCGCTCGCAGAGCGCGAGCGCCTCGGCGCCGTTCGCGGCGGTGACCACGTCGAAATACTCCGCGGAAAGCCGCGCCTCCAGGAGCCGGCAGGTTGGCCGGCACGTCGTCGACCACGAGAATCCGGGCGGTCATTGGCGCTCCTCCTCCGGAGCGCCAAGAAACTGGCGGATCGTTTCGATGAATTTGGCGACGGAGATCGGCTTCGAGAGATAGGCCTCGCAGCCGCCCTGGCGGATACGCTCCTCGTCGCCCTTCATGGCGAAGGCGGTGATGGCGATGACCGGAATGGCATGGAGCTCCGGGTCGTCCTTGATCCACTTGGTGACCTCGAGGCCGGAGACTTCCGGAAGCTGGATGTCCATCAGGATCAGGTCGGGACGGTGCTTGCGCGCGAGCTCGATGGCCTCGACGCCGTTGCGCGTCGCGACCGTGTTATAGCCGTGGGCCTCCAACAGGTCGTGGAAGAGCTTCATGTTGAGCTCGTTGTCCTCCACGATCAGGACGGTCTTGGCCATCCCCATGTTCCCCATTTCGCTGCGTCGCCAGCCCTTTGCGCGCGAGGCGAATGGGCTGATTCCGGCGGACCGCGTCATCCGGCCGGACGGTAGCTGGCAATCCTTACGGAAACGCAAATCCATTCAGACACAAACGGTGGGATGGTGGGGATTTTCGTCGATTGCACGATAAATTAACATGCGCCTCTATACCGTGGCCCTCGCCTCTGGAATTTTCGTTGCCGAAGTGGTTACCTTTAGCTCACCCGGCGTGAACACCGAGCCGGAATTCGCCAACAGGATTGGTGGTAGGGTTCGCTGCCTGGCGCCGGGGCCATGCGATTCGGCGACGGCCGCCGTGCCGAGGGAGATCCGCCCCGACCTGAAGACACTGGTGCTGGAGTCCACCGCGCCGTTCCAGGGCCTGCCCGAACTCGTCGCCTATGACGAAGGCCTGTTCGCCAAGGAGGGGCTCGAGATCACATGGGCGGATCGCGACGACGTCGAATCAAGACCGCCGACAGCACGATCACCAACCCAGCGGGCGTCGATCCGCTTCGCCAGCCATGGCAGCCTGCTCGAGCAGGGCAAGGCCGACATGTACAACGCCTGCGAGTGGGGCAACTACTGTCGCGTCCAGGACACCAAGGTCGGCAGCCGGCAGCTCGGCCGCCGCGGCATCGTCACCTTCGCGGCGATCGTGGTGCGCCCGGACTCGCCGGTCTACACCGCCCAGCAGCTCGCCGACCGCAGCGTCGGCGTGCCGTTCTACTTCGGCACCCACTATCTCGCGCTGCATCTGCTCGAAGGCTTCATGCCGCGCGACCGCATCAAGGTCTGCAGCGTCGGCAACGGCTCGCGCAACCGCTATCGCCGCGATGATGTCCGGCGAGGTCGAGGCGACCACCCTGACCGAGCCCTATCTCAGCCTCGCCGAGAAGAAGGGCTGCCGCGTCATCTGCTCCGCCTTCTATCACGGCACCGAAGTCGCCTCCGACAAGGTCGACGCGGAAACCTACGGCGCCTTCAACCGCGCGGTGCGCGAGGCGGTGCGCCGCATCGCCGCCGACAAGCGCAAATACCTCCATTACTTCATCGACTATCACAAGGCCAAGGACCCGGAGATCGCCACGCTCACCGTCGACGACCTGCGCGAGAGCCGCCTCGTCGTGTGCGACCCCGCGCCGATCCCCGACGAGGAGCTGCAGCGCACCTATGAGTGGGTGAAGAGCTGGGGCATGCTCGGCAAGACGGCGTCGCCGCTGCAACTCGTCAACATCGACGTGCAGCAGCGCGCCCATGTCGCCGCCGAATAGCCCGATGGGGCCGCCGCGCCGGGTGCCGTCATGATCCGCCGGTCTGCGATCGCGGGCGGCTTCGCGCGCGCATTCGTGCTTTGTGCCCTCGCCGCCCCGGCCGGCGCCGCCGAGACGGCCGATCCGTTCTATGCCGGCAAGACCATCCGCATGGTGGTCGGTTTCGGCCCCGGCGGCGGCTACGACCTCTATGCCCGCACGCTCGCCCGGTTTCTCGGCCGGCACATCCCGGGCGAGCCCGCCGTCGTCGTCCAGAACATGCCGGGCGCCGGCAGCCTCAAGGTCGCCAACTACCTGTTCAACGCCGCGCCGCGGGACGGCACCGCGCTCGCGACCTTTGCCCGCGGCGTCGTGTACGAGCCGCTGCTCGGCCATCCCGAGGGCGCGCAATTCGAGGCGCAGAATTTCAACTGGATCGGCAGCATCGCCAACGAAGTCAGCGTCTGCGCCTTCAACACCGGGCGGGGCATCGTGACCTGGCAGGACATGACGACGAAGAAGACGCTGATCGGCGCGTCGGGGACCGGCGCCGACAGCGACGTGTTCCCGACCGTGCTGCGCAACCTGTTCGCCCTGCCGATGCGCATCGTCACCGGCTATCCCGGCGGCGCCGAGCTCGTGCTCGCGATGGAGCGCGGCGAGATCGACGGCCGCTGCGGCTGGTCGTGGACGAGCCTTCTCGCCCGCAACCGCGACATGCTGGCCGGCAAGCGGATCACGGTGCCGCTGCAGATCGCCCTGCAGCGCCATGAAGACCTCGCCGACATTCCCACCATCATGGAATTGCCGGGCGACCCCCGCCGCGAGGCCGCGCTCAAGCTGATCGTATCGCGGCAGGCGATCGCGCGGCCGTTCGCGGCGCCGCCGGGCGTTGCGCCGGAGCGCATCGAGGCGCTGCGCAACGCCTTCGACGCGACCATGCGCGATCCCGATTTTCTCGCCGAGATGCGCAGCCTCGGCCTCGAGGTGCGGCCGGTCGGCGGCGCCGCCGTGCAGAGCCTGATGCGCGAAATCCATGCCTCGCCGCCGGACGTCCTCACGCTCGCCCGCGAGCTCCTGGTCGAAACGCCGCCGGCTCCGCCCGCGACCTCCGGCACCGAACGGCGATGATCAGAGAACGCGGAGAGCGCCCCGGCAACGCCGGCGCGCAGGCGCGCCAGGAGGCGGCGGCGGCACTGGCGATCGCGGCGCTCGGCTATCTCGCCGGCGATCCCGAGCATCTCGAGCGCTTCCTCGCGCTCACCGGCATCAGTCCCGGCGACATCAGAACCGCCGCCCGCGCGCCGGACTTCCTCGCCGGCGTGCTGGACTATGTCGCCGGCGACGAGGCCTTGCTGCGCGCCGTCGCGAGCCACGCGGGCGTCGCGCCGGAAGAACTCGACCGGGCGAGGCAGGTGCTGTCCGGCCACGACTGGCAACGCGACGCGCCGTAGATCGCGGCCGCAGCGTCCCTCGACAGAGCCACACACCCCAGCCGCCACCTCACGTCTTCCGAGCAGTCCTGAAAATTGCTATCGTCGCCGCAGCGCGGAGGTCGTCAGGAGAATTCCGGCGGGCTTCCGCGCGCCAACAAAAATAAACACGAATTGGGGAGTGAAACGATGTCGAGAAAATTCCTCGTATCCGTATCGATGCTGGTGTTGGCCGCGAGCGGCCTCATGTATGGCGTCCCCGAGGTTGCCGGGCAGGTGTTCGTCGGCACCCCGACCCCGCAGCAATTCGCCGGCCAGGGCAAGCCCTCGACCGCAAACGGCGAATGGCCGACCAACGGCGCCGACGTGAAATTCACGCGCTATTCGCCGCTCGACCAGATCAACGCCGCAAACTTCAACAAGCTGGAAGTGGCGTGGCGCTTCAAGACCGATGCGTTCGGCCCCTACCCCGAATTCAAGCTCGAAGGCACGCCGATCATGGTCAAGGGCGTGCTCTATACGACCGCGGGCACGCGGCGCTCGGTCGTCGCGCTCGACGCCAAGACCGGCGAACTGATCTGGTCGCATTCACTGCGCGAAGGAGAACGGGCCGCAAACTCCGCGCGCCAATTGTCGGGACGCGGGGTCTCCTACTGGACCGACGGCCGCGGCGACGACCGCATCATCTACGTGACGACGGGCTTCCGCCTGGTCGAGCTCAACGCCAAGACCGGGGCGGTGATCCCCTCCTTCGGCGGCGACGGCGCCCTCGACCTCAAGGTCGGCGTCGTCAAGGGAAACAACGAGCAGATCGATCTCGAACGCGGCGAAATCGGCATCCATGCGGCGCCGACCGTGACCGGCGACGTCGTGATCGTCGGCTCCTCCATGCGCGAGGGCGCGACGGTCCCGACCCACAACAACACCAAGGGCCTGGTGCGCGCCTTCGACGTGCGCAGCGGCAAGCAGCTGTGGCGTTTCAACACCATTCCGCGTCCGGGCGAATTCGGCAACGAGACCTGGGAGAACAATTCCTGGGCGGAGAACGGCAACACCGGCGTGTGGGCGCACATCACCGTCGATGAAGATCTCGGCCTCGTCTACATCCCCGTGGAAACGCCGTCGTCGGACTTTTACGGCGGACACCGGCCGGGCGACAATCTGTTCGCCGAGAGCCTCGTCGCGGTCGACCTGAAGACCGGCGAGCGCAAGTGGCACTTCCAGTTCGTCCATCATCCGATCTGGAACTAGGACATGTCGTCGGCGCCGATCCTGGCCGACATCAACGTCAATGGCCGTCCCGTCAAGGCGGTCACGGTCGCCTCCAAGCAGGGCTGGCTCTACGTGTTCGACCGCGTGACCGGCCAGCCGGTGTGGCCGATCGAAGAGCGGCCGGTGCCGCAGTCGGACGTGCCGGGCGAGAAGACCGCGGCCACCCAGCCGTTCCCGCCCGACGGCCTGCAATACGCGCGCAACTACCTCAAGCTGCCGGACGATCTCATCGACTTCACGCCGGAGTTGCGGCACAGGCGCTGGATTTCCTCAAGCGCTACAAGGTGGCGCCCTCGCCGTTCGCGCCGGGCATCCTCGGCGACACCAAGGGCATCCTCGGCGCAATCGTCGCCGGCACCGCCACCAACTGGCCGGGCTTCGGCTACGACCCCGAGACCCACACCGCCTTCATGCCGGCGGGAAACACGCCCGGCGTGCGTTCGCTGGTCGCACCGCCCGGGGAATTCTCCGACATCCGATATGTGCAGGGTGTCGCCGGAGAGCAGTTCCGCGAGATCCTGGGACCCGGCGATTGCTGCGCCGCCGGTGCGCCCCAGACCGCCGAACGGGCGCGCCTCGCCCGCAATCCGGCCGCGGCCAATGCCAGCCCGCCCCCGGGCGGTTTCGGCGGCTTGAACATCCAGGGGCTGCCGATCTCCAAGCCGCCCTACGGCCTCCTCGCCGCCATCGACCTCGACAAGGGGCAGTTGAAGTGGCAGGCCGCGCACGGCGACACGCCCGACCAGGTGCGCAATCACCCCGCGCTCAAGGGGCTCGACATCCCCAAAACCGGCCAGGCACAAACTTCGGGGGTCGGTCTCGCCGTCACCAAGACGTTGGTCATCATGGGCGACCCGGTGGCGACGACGACACCGGAACATCCCCGCGGCGCCATGCTGCGGGCCTACGACAAGGCGACCGGGCAGCAGGTCGGCGCCGTGTTCATCCCGGCTCCGCAGAGCGGCAATCCCATGACCTACATGGTGGACGGCAAGCAGTACATCGTGGTGGCCGTCAGCGGCGGCAGCTATTCAGGCGAATACATCGCCTTCAGCCTGCCGAACTGACCATATAGCGCGCGATGGCGGGAGATCAGTCCAGAAAAGTCGAATACCCTGGACTGGTCTCCCACGCTTCCCGGATTTTTGGGCCGGGAAGCGAAGCTCATAGCCCTCTCAATTGATGCCTCTGATGAACTGGGCGATGTCCTTGACCGCATCGCGCGCGGTGCCGGCATAGCCGTGCTCGGAGAAGGCGCCGCACGGGTCGGTCGCGACCGAATGGCCGCCTTGGAGAACGTCGGAAGCCTTGGTGCTCGATGGAATGGACGTAAACAACGCAGCCGAGCCCGACGGCGGGCTGAAAGTGCAGTGATCGTCCTGGTTCCAGACGACGAGGGTCGGCACCGTGATGCGGGAGGCATACAGGTTGAAGGTCGGTTGATTGGCCGCCGACAATTGCGTCACAGTGGACGTCAGCACGACACCGCGCAGTCCCGCCAAGGCCGGCGTGAACCCGGCGGCCGTCACGGCGGAGACGCTGCCGTTGCTGGTGCCGACGACCCAGACGGGTTTGCCCCAGCGAGTTATGGCTGCATTGATGAAGCCTTGTAGCTCCGCTGCGTGCATTGAACTCAGCCGGTCGCCGAGACCTATGCCGGAGGGATACGCCAGGGACACGTCCGCCATCATGACGTTGAGCCCATGCTGCAGGAACAGATTGGCCGAGCGAATCAAGAAGTTGCCGGTCGAATCGATGATGGTGCCGGTAGCGTCGAGGCTGAGCAGCCCGTTGCCGCCCGTCATCAGGACAACGCTGGCCCGCGCATTATTCGCCGGGTTTTCGAGGCGCACCGGCGGCGTATAGACATTGAAGTTGGTATCGATCGTCACCGCTTCGGCATCCGGGCCGGCTGCCCGTGCCGCGGACGTGATGCAGGCACCCCCTGCCAGGGCACAACCGAGAAAAAGCGCGAATAATCTTGGAGCTGTTTTGTTGAGACACGATGAATGATCCGTCATATCTATCTCCTGAAAAGCATGCGAATAGACAACAACCCGCGAACATTTGCAGAAACGTGTGACGCAAAAATGCCCACGCGAGGGCGGGCTCAAGGTGGCGATGTCGGAAAATGGGGCGACGTATTTTCGTCGGATAGACTTATATTATTGATGCCAATACCATTATTCATGACGCTGATAACGAAATCGCGATCCGGATTACTGTCACAAATGTCATGTGACTCGGAACTTTTCTCGGGCCTACAAAGCAAGACGTGGAGGCGGCCCGGATCGCCGCCCATGTTCCGGTCCGGCCCGCCTGAAGCCGGACGGCGACACGTAATCTGTTGAATGACAGGAGACCTCGATGCGCTTGCTGATCCTCTCGCTGGCTGTCGCAAATGCCGCTCTGATGAGCGCCGCCGAGCCGGCATCGGCGCAATCGCCGTACTCATACCCGTGGTGTGCGAGGATGGGCTCCAGGAACGGCCCGACATCCTGCTATTACACCAGTTACCAGCAGTGCTTGACCACCTTGTCCGGCATTGGCGGGTATTGTTACGAAAGCCCATATTATCAGCCGCCGCGGCACGAGATAAGGCGGTGAAGGCGCGTCGTCCCCGTCACCCCTGATCACGACGCCGATCGGCCTATCCGCGCGGCAATCGCTGAGCTGTCGAACCGGACCTCTCCGTGAACCAATCAGAGGGTGGGCACGCTTCGCTTTGCCCACCCTACAGATGTACCAGCCGGGTCACGGGCAGAGCGGCAACCACATGCGGAAATCCGTAGTCTTTCGGCATTGCTGATCGGCCGGTGCCGGCGGGCTGCCTTGGACGGGTGGCGGCACGGTGCCGCCCTGGACGGGCATGGTGGTGCCGCCCTGAACGGCTGCCGGCGCGGTGCCGCTCGGTACGGGTGGCAGCGGGGCGCTGCCCTGGGCGGCTGCCGGCGCGGTGAACCGTTGATTGTTGGTGTCCGAGTAGCCAAGCCGCGCCATGCAGTTGCCGTACACGTCACTCCTGACGATATTGCGGTCGAGCCCGGCCGCCTGGGTCGTCGCCTGCACGGACCTCTGCATTTCCTGGCGGCAGGTGGTCTTGTCGAGATCGAGCCGCTCAGGTGACGCCGGGTTGCCGTCCACCCGGTACCACGTCTTCGTCTCCAGGTCCGCGCAGGCCGCAACCGCGAAGCACAACAGCAGCCGCAACGCCTTCACCGCATTGATCCTTTCGGGACTGTCCAGGCCGCCGCAATTATAGCCACACGTTCGGGTCGAAAAGAAGGGCCTGGCTTCGCCCGCGATGGGCATCCGACACCGGACTCAGGCTAAGATGGCCGACCGAAACCCGGCCGGGCGAACCGATGGGCAGCTTCTGCCGCGACTGTCTTGCCGATGTCCCCGATGGCGGCGCGCGCTGCACCGGCTGCGGCTCGCCGCGGCTGGCGCGGCACCCTGAGCTGGCGCGACTCGCCATTGCGCATGTGGATTGCGACGCCTTCTACGCGGCGATCGAGAAGCGCGACGATCCCTCGCTGCGCGACAAGCCGGTGATCGTCGGCGGCGGCCATCGCGGCGTGGTCGCCACCGCCTGCTACGTCGCGCGCACCTTCGGGGTGCGCTCGGCGATGCCGATGTTCGAGGCGCGGCGGCTGTGCCCGCATGCCGAGGTGGTGCGCCCGGACATGGCGAAATATGCCCGCGCCGGCCGCGAGGTGCGCGCCATGATGCTCGACCTCACGCCCCTGGTGGAACCGCTGTCGATCGACGAGGCATTCCTCGATCTCGCCGGCACCGAGCGCCTGCACGGCATGCCGCCGGCCAAGGCGCTGGCGCGGTTTTCGCGCAAGGTCGAGCAGGAGATCGGCATCACCGTCTCGATCGGGCTGTCGCAGAACAAGTTCCTCGCCAAGATCGCGTCCGACCTCGACAAGCCCCGCGGCTTCTCCGTGCTCGGCGCCGGCGAGGCGGCGGCGTTCCTGGCGCCCAAGC
>CAVVCE010000113.1:0-7255 GCA_963746235.1 uncultured Alphaproteobacteria bacterium | reverse complement strand
GTAAATAGCGCGGGCCCTGTCGCCGGCCGGAGCCCGAGACCATGTCGACCATGTCGCCGTTTGACACCGCCCGCGTGCTTTCGGAAGCACTGCCGCACATGCAGCAATACGACGACGAGATCGTCGTGGTGAAATATGGCGGCCATGCCATGGGCGAGGAGGCCGCGGCGCGCAGCTTCGCGCGCGACATCGTGCTGTTGGAGCAGACCGCGATCAACCCGGTGGTGGTGCATGGCGGCGGCCCGCAGATCGGCGGAATGCTCAAGCGGCTCGGCATCAAGTCCGAATTCGCCGCCGGGCTGCGCGTCACCGACGCCGAGACCATCGAGATCGTGGAGATGGTGCTCGCCGGCTCCATCAACAAGCAGATCGTCGGCTTCATCAACGAGTCCGGCGGCAAGGCGGTCGGCCTGTGCGGCAAGGACGGCAACATGGTGCTGGCCCGCAAGGTCAAGCGCACCGTGGTCGATCCCGGCTCGCAGATCGAAAAGATCGTCGACCTCGGCTTCGTCGGCGAGCCCGAAAAGGTCGATACCACCGTCCTCACCCAGATCCTCGGCCGCGAGTTGATCCCGGTGCTGGCTCCGGTCGCGACATCGGCCGCCGGCGGCACCTACAACGTCAATGCCGACACTTTTGCCGGCGCCATCGCCGGCGCCCTGAAGGCAAAGCGGCTGCTGCTGCTCACCGACGTGCCGGGCGTGCTCGACAAGTCGAAAAGCCTGATCAAGGAGCTGTCGATGGACGACGCCCGCCGGCTGATCGCCGACGGCACGATTTCCGGCGGCATGATCCCGAAGGTGGAGACCTGCATCTATGCCCTCGAAGCCGGCGTCGAAGGCGTCGTCATCCTCGACGGCAAGGTCGAGCATGCGGTGCTGCTGGAACTCTTGACCGACCACGGCGCCGGCACGCTGCTCAAGCGCTGAAGGCACGTGGCGATTACGCCGTGACTCTGACGATGTCATTGCCCGGCTTGACCGGGCAATCCAGTACGCCCGGTCGGCGTTTACTGGATCGCCCGGTCGAGCCGGGCGATGACAGCGAAGTGGTGTCACGCCGGGCCGGGCCTGCGGAACACCGGTGCTACCAAGCCGCGATTTGCAATTCCCTATCGGTGAAATCCGCTCTAATCTGGCCGTTCCTTACCGGACGAAACCTCATGCCATGCCCTTCCGCCTCGCGCCCTGCCGGCCTGTCCGCGATCTCGCGGCGCGGGTTTAGCGCCTCTGTCGCGGCCTTCGTGCTCGCCGGTGCGAACCGCGCGGCGGCGGCCATCGAGGTCGACCTTCAGCTCGTGCTCGCGGTCGACGCCTCCGGCAGCGTGAGCCAGCGCCGCTTCGAGCTGCAGAAGGAGGGCTATGCGGCCGCGTTCCGCAATCCGCGGGTGCTCAAGGCGATCTCGTCGCTGATGACGCAGTCGATCGCCGTCACCATGCTGCAGTGGACCGGCCCGCGCCTCCAGGTTCCCGTGGTGCCGTGGACCCAGGTGAAGGACGAAGCCACCGCCAACGCCTTCGCCACCGCGATCCAGCGGGTGCCGCGGCAACTGTTCGGCGGCGGCACCTCGATCAGCGGCGCCATCGATTATTCGCGCCTCGTCCTGCTGCAGAGCCCATTCACCTCCAGCCGCCGCGTCATCGACATATCCGGCGACGGCGCCAACAATATCGGCCGCCCGGTGACGTTCGCGCGCGACGAAGCGGTACGCGACGGCATCACCATCAATGGCCTGCCGATCCTCTCCGTCGAGCCCGACCTCGACACTTACTATTTCGAAAACGTCATCGGCGGCCCGGGAGCGGTCATGGTTCCCGCGGAGAACTACGAGAGTTTCGCCGAGGCCATTCTCAAGAAGCTGATCATCGAGATTGCGGCCGATGATGGCGGGGCTCCCACGGCCCCGATGCCGTGATTTCGAACGTGATGCGAAACAACAACCAGGGAGACGCCGCCATGAATCCATTCGAAGCACGATCAACGCTTCGCTTCGCCGTCGTCGCGATGCTCGCGGTCACCGCCGGCGCGGTCTATTCGCAGTCGCGCGAGCCGATCAATTCCCTGCCCAACCCGTACCGCTCGATCACGGACTGGGGCAAGATGCCGGCCGGGCGGACCTGGGGCTCGACCGCGGGCGTCGACGTCGATCGCGACGGCGCGAGCGTCTGGGTCGCCGAGCGCTGCGGCGCCTTCGCGCCGCCGTCGAACTTGAAACCGGGCGTGCCGTTCGCCTGCGATGGCTCGAAGCTCGATCCGATCCTCAAATTCGATGCCTCCGGCAAGCTGGTGAAGGCGTTCGGTGCCGGCATGTTCCTGTTTCCCCACGGCCTGCATGTCGACCATGACGGCAATGTCTGGGTGACCGACGGCCTCGGCAATGACGGCAAGGGCCAACAGGTCATCAAGTTCAGCCCGGATGGCAAGGAACTGATGCGGCTGGGCAAAGCGGGCGTCGCCGGCAGCGGACCCGACGAGTTCAATGCCCCGTCCGCGGTCTACGTCGCTCCCAACGGCGACATCTTTGTCGCCGACGGCCATGGCGGCAACACCAATGCGCGGATCGTGAAATTCACCAAGGACGGCAAGTTCATCAAGTCGTGGGGGCAGAAGGGATCGGGTCCGCTCGATCTCGACATTCCCCATGCGCTGGCGATGGATTCGCGCGGCCGCTTGTTCGTCGCCGACCGCAACAACAACCGCATCCAGATCTACGACCAGGACGGCAAGCTGCTCAATTCGTGGTCGCAGTTCAGCCGCCCCAGCGGCATCGCCATCGACAAGAGCGACACGATCTACGTGGTCGATTCGGAATCCGGGTCGGTCAACAAGGCCCATGGCGCCTGGAAGCGCGGCATGCGCATCGGCAGCGCCGTCGACGGCTCCGTGACCGCCTTCATTCCGGACCCCGACGAGAATGCGACCACGACCAGCGCCGCCGAAGGCGTCGCGGTCGAACTCCATGGGCAATCTCTACGGCGCCGAAGTCGGCCCCAAGCGGCTGATGCGCTACGTGAAGAATTAGCGCGGCATTGCACGAAGTCGAACCGGGCGGACCACTCCCCGACGTCATTCCGGGGCGCGCTCTTGCTTCCAGACGGCGGTGCCTCATGGCTCCTGGATTCCGGATTCCGCCTGCGGTGGCCCCGGAATGACGGCCACTTGAAGGCTCTCGCGACGGGACGCTTCGATGCTGAAAGTATTCTGCGCGCGGTCGATGCATGTCGCCGTCACGACGCTGGCGGAAGCGTTTGCCGCTGAGACCGGCGCGGCGGCTGACATCGTGTTCGAGCCGATGGGGGCGCTGCAGGCGCGGCTCGCGGCCGGCGAGACCGCCGATGTCCTGATCCTGGCGACGCCCGCAATCGACGCGCTCGGCAAATCCGGTGCGATCGTCGCCGCGAGCCGTGCCGAGGTCGGCCGCGCGCCGATCGGGGTTGCGATCCATGACGGCGCGCCGGCGCCCGACATCGCGACGCCCGCGGCCTTCACGGCGGCGCTCGCGGCGGCGCCGCGCATCGCGCTCAGCGATCCCGCGGTCGGCGGCTCGGCCGGAATCTACCTGCGCGACCTGTTCGCGCGCCTCGGCCTCGCCGACATGATCGCCGCGAAGACGGTGCGCCAGGACAGCGGCGTCGCGGCGGCGGCCTGCGTTGTCCGCGGCGAGGCCGACCTCGCCATGACCTTCATTCCCGAACTCCTGCAGGTCGAAGGCGCCCGCATCCTCGGTCCGCTGCCGCCGCCGTTCGGCCACGCCACCGGCTACGCCGCCGCGGTCTCCTCCGGCTCGCCCAATCGCGAGCCCGCCCGCGCCTTCATCGCGGCGCTCACCGCGCCGGCTTCGCGCGACGTGTGGGTAAAGGCGGGCTTCGAGGTGGGGTGAGGGACGCCGTCACGGCATCGGGATGTCCTGTGCCTTCTTCGGCACGTCGTAGCCCTTCTTCACCGCGGGCCGGTTGGCGATAGCGACGTACCAGCGCTTGACGTTGGGGTAGACGTTCAAGTCGATGGTCTGCCACTCGTAGCGCGAAATCCACGGCCAGATCGAAATATCGGCGATCGAATAATCGCCGGCGACGAATTCGTGGTCGGCGAGGCGGCGGTCGAGCACGCCGTAAAGGCGCTGCGTCTCTTTGAGGTAGCGCTCTTCCGCATAGGGTGCCTTGCCCCGGTTGTATTTCAGGAAATGATGCGCCTGGCCGAGCATCGGGCCGACGCCGCCCATCTGCCACATCAGCCACTCGATGACGCGCATGCGCTTGAGGTGGTCGGCCGGCAACAGCTTGCCCGCCTTCTCCGCGAGATAGATCAGGATCGCGCCGGATTCCATCAGGCTGAAATCATTGTCGCGGTCGACGATCGCGGGAATGCGGTTGTTGGGGCTGATCTTGAGGAATTCCGGCTTGAACTGTTCGTCCTTGCCGATGTCGACCGCATGGGTCTCATAGGGGATCGCGAGCTCTTCGAGGGCAATGGACGCCTTGCGGCCATTGGGCGTGGTCCAGGTGTAGAGATCGATCACGGAGGAAGTCCTTGGTGAGAGGGGTGGCCCGAAAGGTCGCGCGTTTTTTAGTCGATGGCCACTTCGGGTCATCCTTGATGCAACCCGATGCGGTCATGCGGGGCGCGCGTCTTCCGCTGCGCCCCGCAACGACATCGTCCGTTTGCCCGGTCACGGTCCCTCGATCTGGGTGCGCAGCAGCTCCAGCTCCAACCAGCGCTCCTCGGCGGCGGACAGTTCCGCCTGGACGGCGGCAAGCGCCGTCGAGGTGCTATCGAAGGCGGCGCGGTCGCGGGCATAAAGCCGGGGATCGGCGAGCTTGTCCTGCAGCCGCCTGACCTCGGCCTCCAGCACCGCCATGCGGTCCGGCAGCGTTTCCAGCGCGTGCTTTTCGTTGAAGTTGAGCTTGCGCTTGGCGGCGTCGGCGGCCGGCCGCGCGGCTTTCGGCTTGATCGGCGCGGCAATGGATTTTGCCGCGGGCTTGCGCACATCGCCGCCGCGCTGGGCGAGCATGTCGGAATAGCCGCCGGCATATTCGACCCACTTGCCGTTGCCCTCCGGGACCAGCACGGCATTGACGGCGCGGTCGAGGAAATCGCGGTCGTGGCTGATCAGCAGCACGGTGCCGGAATAGTCGCCGATCATCTCCTCGAGCACGTCGAGGGTCTCCAGGTCGAGGTCGTTGGTCGGCTCGTCCAGCACCAAGAGGTTGGACGGCTTCGCCAGCGCGCGCGCCAGCATGAGGCGGCCGCGCTCGCCGCCCGAAAGCACGCGCAGCGGCGTGCGAATTTGCTCCGGCGCGAACAGGAAGTCCTTGAGGTAGCCGACCACGTGCTTGGCCTGGCCGCCGATCATGACGGTGTCGCCGCGGCCCCCGGTCAGCGCCTCGCTGACCGTCCAGTCCGGATTGAGGCTTTCGCGATGCTGGTCGAGCGTCGCCATCGCCAGATTGGCGCCGAGCTTGACCGTCCCTTGGTCCGGCGCGAGCGCTCCGGTGAGCAGATTGACGAGGGTCGTCTTGCCGCTGCCATTGGGGCCGACGATGCCGATGCGGTCGCCGCGCTCGATGCGCGTGGAAAACTCCGCCACCACCGGCCGGTCGTAGCTCAAGCTGACGGCCTTCGCCTCGATCACCAGGGTGCCCGACCGCTCCGCTTCGGCCATGGCCATGTTGACCGTGCCGGTGGCGCGGCGCGCCTCGCGGCGATGCTGGCGCAGCGCCTGCGAGGCCCGCGACGCGACGCACGTTGCGCTTGCGCCGTGCGGTGACGCCGTAACGCATCCAGTGCTCTTCCGCCTCGATCTTGCGATCGAGCTTCTGGAAATCACGCTCCTCCTGCGCCAGCACGTCGTCGCGCCATGCCTCGAAATCGGCAAAGCCGCGCTCGATGCGCCGCGCCTTGCCGCGGTCGAGCCAGACGGTGATGCGCGACAAATTGGCGAGAAAACGCCGGTCATGGCTGATGATGATGAGCGCCGCCTGGCGCGCGGCGAGCTCGCGCTCCAGCCATTCGATGGCGGGAAGATCGAGATGGTTGGTGGGTTCGTCGAGCAGCAGGATGTCCGGCTCCGGCGCGAGCACCCGCACCAGCGCGGCGCGGCGCGCCTCGCCGCCGGAAAGCTGTGCGGGGTCTTCATCGCCGCGCAGGCCGAGCTGCTCGAGGAGATAGCGCGCCGCGTGGCCGTCGCCGTGGGGCCCCAGACCGGCCGCGACATAGTCGGCGACGGAGGCGAAGCCGGTGAGGTCGGGCTCCTGCGGGAGGTAGCGGATGGTCGCGTCGGGCTGCAGGAACCGGGTGCCCTTGTCGGGCTCGACCACACCGGCGACGATCTTGAGCAGGGTCGATTTGCCCGAGCCGTTGCGGCCGACGAGGCAGACCCGTTCGCCGGCGGCAACGGTGAGGTCGACGCCTTCGAGCAAAGGCGTGCCGCCGAACGTCAGGACGATGCTGCCGAGCTGGACCAGCGGAGGCGCCATCAAGCGGCCCCAGCGTCACGGCTTGGTTCGCGGCGGCTTTGTTCTCCGGGGCTTGGCTCCGGGCGGTGCGGCTCGTTGCGGCGCAGCCGCCTGATGACCCGGTCGAGTTCGCTGAGGAAGGCGGAGCGGTCGCGCGGTGAGAACGCCGCCGGGCCGCCGCTCATCTGGCCGGTCTCGCGCAAATCTGCCATCAGGTTGCGCATGGCGAGCGCCATGCCGATGGAGGCGTCCGTGAACGCACGTCCGTTGGGCGCGATCACCTGCGCGCCGGCCTTGACGCAGCGGCTCGCGAGCGGAACGTCGTTGGTGACGACGATGGTGCGCGCATTGGCGCGCGCCGCGATCCAGTCATCGGCGGCATCGAGGCCGGCACCGACCGTGACGCGCTCGATCATGGGATCGCGGGGCACCTGGATCGGGCTGTTGGCGACCACCTGGACGCGCAGCCCATGCCGCTCGGCGACGCGATAGATTTCCTGCTTCACCGGACAGGCATCGGCGTCGACCAGGATGGTGATCCCGGCGGCCGCATCATCGATCGGGTTCGCACCAACGCTCATCGCCTGAAAACCTGTTTCCGCGGCCGCACCTCGCTGCCGCGCGCAGGCTCACAGATAATGAAGGTCGAGACGATTTGCAGCAGAAACAAGTAGGGCGGGCAAGGCGAAGGGTTGGCAAGGCAAGGGTTGGCAAGGCGAAGCGTGCCCGCCGTCGCCGTCTCACGGATAATCGCAGTCGGGACGATCTGGAACCTAACAAGAAGGGCCGCCCTTGCGGGG
>CAVVCE010000112.1:0-13666 GCA_963746235.1 uncultured Alphaproteobacteria bacterium | reverse complement strand
GTCGGATGCGGCAAGATCGACTATCCGGACCCGATTCTCAACCGCAGATTGTCGGCGGAGGAATGCCTCCAGGCGGTCGACGAGTGCGGCGCACCGATGGTCGCCATTCCCGGCGGCGAGCCGTTTATTCACCGCGACATCGGCGAGATCGTCAAAGGCATCGTGGCGCGCAAGAAGTTCGTGTCGCTGTGCACCAACGCACTGCTGCTGGAGAAGAAGCTCGATCTGTTCGAGCCGTCGCCCTACCTGTTCTTTTCCGTGCACCTGGACGGCCTCAAGGAGCACCATGACCGGTCGGTGTCCCAGGAGGGCGTGTTCGAGCGCGCCTTGAGCGCGATCAAGGCGGCGAAGGCGCGCGGCTTCATCGTCAATGTGAACGCCACCATCTTCGACGGCCATTCCGCGGCCGATGTCGCGGCGTTTCTCGACTTGACCGAGAAGCTCGGCGTCGGGGTGTCGATCTCGCCTGGCTATGCGTATGAGCGCGCGCCCGACCAGGATCACTTCCTCAGCCGCCGCAAGACCAAGGAACTGTTCCGCCGCATCTTCGAGCTCGGGCGCGGCAAGGGCTGGAACCTATTGCATTCCACCTTGTACCTGGATTTCCTCGCCGGCAATCAGTCCTACCACTGCACCCCCTGGGGCATGCCGACACGCAACATCTTCGGCTGGCAGAAGCCCTGCTATCTGCTCGGCGAAGGCTATGTGAAGACGTTCAAGGAATTGATGGAAACGACCGATTGGGACGCCTACGGCACCGGCCGCTACGAGAAGTGCGCGAATTGCATGGCCCATTGCGGCTATGAGCCGACCGCCGCCGATGCGAGCTTCGCCAACCCGCTCAAGGCGCTGTGGATCGCGCTGCGGGGGGTGCGCACCGAGGGGCCGATGGCGCCGGAAATCTCCCTCAACGGCCAGCGCCCGGCGCAATACGTGTTTTCGCGCCACGTCGAGCAGATGCTCGCCAAGATCGGCCGGCCCAAGGTTCGGGCCAAGGAATTGGCGAACGGAAGCTGAGCAGGTTTCGGCCGGTCGACCGGCGTCAATCCGACGTGACCTCGGTCGAGCCTTTCCTGGCTGCCGCCATGATCCAGTTTCGGAACGCGCGAACGGCTGCATTCCTCGCACGATCTTCGCTGACGACGAGTTCATAGCTTCCGGCATGCCACGCGGGCGCAGCGATCGGACACACCAGGCGGCCGGCGGCGATATCCCCCTCGATCAGAGGCATCGACACGAGCGCAACGCCAAGTCCTTCCACCGCGGCTTGAAGCTGCAGATACACGTGCTCGAGCTCCAACTGACGGACGGGCCGCAGTTCGGGCGCACCGGCCGCGGATAACCAATGAGACCACGCGGATCGCGTGGTGCGGGAATGCAGGATGACGTGACGGCGCAGATCGTGCACGGTTTCGACCGGGCGTTTGCGCAGCAGGTCCGCGCTGCACGCGGGGCGCCGCAAATCTGCCATGAGCGTTTCGGACCGCAGCCCCGCGGCCTGTTCCGGACCCGAGCGGACCCCCACGTCGAAGGCGGTCCCGATATACCGGAGCTTGCGGGAGGTCGTGGAGATCTGAACATCGATGTTCGGGAACAGCTCCTGGAACCCCACCAATCGCGGAAACAGCCAACGCAGGGCGAAGCTGGGCTGAACATTGACGCGCACCAGCCCGGACACCCGCCTGGCAACTTCCGGCCGACGTAGCTTGCCGGTTGCCTCCGCGAGCCGCACGAAGGCCGCACTGACGTCTCCCAGAAGCTCGGCACCTTCGTCGGTGAGCGACACGCCGCGCGACCGCCGTTCGAACAACGGCACGCCGAGCCAATCCTCCAGCAATCTGATCTGCTTTCCGACCGCCCAGTGGGTGACGTTCAAATCGGTGGCGGCTTCGACAAAACTGCCCCGCCGCGCGGCGGCTTCGAACGCGCGCAAGGCGTTGAGCGGCGGCAGCCTATCTTTGGCCATCGGTGACTTTTTCTCCCAGCACGGGAGACAATAGCTCAATTGAAGATGCGGAGAAACGGGCTCCAATATGTGTCACGCAAAGCGTTCCTCGAGAGCCCCGGGAGAAGTTCTCCCAAGCGCTGCTGCCCGGTGACCATCATGGGGACTGTGCCATCGCCTGCATCGACGACCGGCTTGGCCGGGACCGTCGCCGATTCCTCGACCGCCAATTCCTCGAGCGCTGACGCGAAGCGAACGCTTTGGTCGACCTGCGTCGCTCATGCGCTGCATGATGGATATACCGACCTGATCTATGTGATGCTCCCGGTCTGGCAGGCCGAATTCGGGCTCGGCTACGGATTCCTGGCGGCAGTCCGCGCGCTCTATGTTGGCGCCATGGCGAGTTTGCAATTGCCCGCCGGCAGGCTCGCGGAACGGTTCGGGGGGCGGGCCATTCTGGTCCTCGGGACCATGTTGGCGGCGGTGGGCTATGGGCTGGCTGGGCTGTCCGGCGGCTTGGCCGGCCTATGTGCCGCGCTGACGCTTGCGGGATGCGGGTCGAGCACGCAGCACCCCATTGCCTCGGGAGCCGTCTCCCGCGCGTACGGGAAAAATGCCAGGGGCCCGCTGGGCATTTATAACTTTGCCGGCGACCTCGGCAAAGCCACGCTTCCGGCCGCTGTGTCCCTTGTCCTGATGTTCATGCCCTGGCGCGATGCGCTGTGGATCGTCTCCGCTCTCGGCATCGCCGTTGCGACCGGAGTCGCATTCTTCCTGCCGACGATCGTGCGACCTTCACCCAAGGCCAGCAAGACACACGACACCGCACATGCGGGTCGTGGCGGCTTTGCGCTGCTGTTCTTGATCGGTGTCCTGGATTCGGGCGTCAGAATGGGGCTGCTGACCTTCCTGCCGTTCTTGCTCAAAGCAAAGGGCGCCTCGCTGTCAACGGTCGGATTGGCGCTCGCTCTGGTATTCGTCGGCGGCGCCGCCGGCAAATTCACCTGCGGATGGCTTGGCGCTCGTTTCGGCGTGCTGTGGACCGTTCTGGCGACCGAGGGCGGCACCGCTGCATGCATTGTCGCGATCGTGGTCTCCCCGCTCCTGATCTCTCTCCCGTTGCTGCCGCTGCTGGGGATCATGTTGAACGGCACCTCTTCGGTGCTTTACGGCACGGTTCCAGAGTTGGCGCCGGCGCATCGTACCGAGCGCGCCTTCGCGCTGTTCTACACCGGCACGATCGGGTCCGGCGCGCTCGCGCCAGTGATCTTCGGCATCCTGGGCGACAAGATCGGAGTCGACGGGGCGACGATGGCGACGGCGATGACCGCCCTCGCCATATTTCCGCTTGCCTTTGCCCTCGCGCCCCACCTCGCGCCTCATCTGGCACCGGACCAAGCGGGGCCGCAGTCGGTGGCCGACGAGGCGCTCGATTAGCTCAAGGCCTGGTGCCGGCCGGGGGGATCGCCGCGCTCTGCATGCCGAAACTGTCGAGCGAGCGGCGCACCAGGCCTGACGCCTTGGCCTCTTCCACGAAGGCGCTGGCATAGGCGAGGGCGGCCGGCCGGCCCTTCGGCACGCCAACCGCGACGTACGAATTGAGATAGGCGCCGTCGAGCACGCGAGACCCCGGCAGCAAGCCGGCCAGGACCACGGCGACTCCCGCGAGCCGCCAGTGACATCGACCTTGCCGGCGCGCAGCAATTCGAACCCTTCGTCGGTGGATTTGACGAGCCCGACCGTGACGTTCTTCAGATAACGCTGCGCGGCGCGTGCCGATGCCGTGTTCTCGACGCCGACGACCCGCGTGCCGGGCCGGTCCACATCGGCCAGGATTCGGATCGGCGAGCCCGGCCCCACCATCCAGGTGCTTTGCAAGACGATATGCGCCGCACCGAAGTCGAGCTTCTGTTTGCGCTGCTCATCGACCGGCATGAAGGCGACATCCCAGGCGCCGGTCGTCCCGGCCTCGGTCAAGGCGCCGGAGTTGGGATAAGCCACCCACTCCACCGCCACCCCGAGCTTGCGCCCAAGCGCCGCGCCGAGATCGGCACCGATGCCCTGGGGCCGTGCCGCTCCGGGCGCGATCGCCACGTTGCCGGTGCCCGGCGTCAGACCGGCCGCGACGCCAACGCGCAGCTTGCCGGTCGGTGCCAGTTGCGCGAGGACGGCCGGATCGATTGCCTGCGCCGTCGCGGCGGATGCAAGGGTGACGATGAGCGCGAATGCCCCGGCGAAACCCGTCAACCGTCGCAAACTCCGATCCAATCGCATCCCGGCATTATGACGTGCACCGACCGCGCCGGATAGGTACTCGCTATATCGTGCTCGCCATATCGCGAGAGCAGGGGTCGTGCGCGAAGCCGGCAACGCCACGACGACCGTAAGGCCGCCGACTTCGACACGCTGGCCCCGGGGGAGAGCGGGCAACTATGCCGCCTTCGCCGCGACCAGGCCGTCGATGCTGGTGCAGAGATTGCGCAGGACGAAATACTGCTCGGTCGTGGCCTTGCCGTCATTCACGTCCTGGGTCCACTGCTCCAGCGGCAGCTTGATCCCGAAGGCCTTGTCGATGGCGAAGGCGATATCGAGAAAATCGAGGCTGTCGATGCCGAGATCGTTGATGGCGTGACTCTCCGGCTTGATCTCGGCGCGCGGAATGTCGCTGGTCTCCGCGATGATGTCCGCTACCTTGTGGAAAATGTCGACACCGTTTTCCGTCGTCATGGCATGCGTCCTTTCTGTTCATCTGCCCCATCGTTGCGGGCGTGAAAGGATCGCTACAGCATTGGCACCGACCGATCGGTGACTGACATCACACAGCGATCCGGCGGGGTTCGCAGTGCTAAATCGAGGCGCTGCATTTTGTGGCTCGCGGCCCGTCTCACATCCCGTACGCAACGGCTGCGCTGTTGGTCGCCTGCAGATTGCGGTAGCGCGCCAGCGCCCACAGCGGAAAGAACTTTCGATAGCCGTGATAGCGCAGATAGAACACGCGGGGGAACCCGGTGGCGGTGAAGCGCGGCTCGTTCCAAAAGCCGTCGGCCGCCTGGCTGGCGGCGAGGTATGCGATGCCGCGCCGCACCGCGGCATGGTTGGTGCGCCCCGCCGACATCAGTCCGAGCAAGGCCCAGGCGGTCTGCGATGCGGTGCTGGGCGCCGCTTCATAGCCCCGGTAATCGAGCTTGTAGCTGACGCCGTCCTCGCCCCAGCCGCCGTCGGGATTTTGGATGGCGATCAGCCAGTCCGCGGCCTTGCGCACCAGATCCGATTTCGGGTCGAGGCCGGCGGCATTGAGCGCGCACAGAACCGACCAGGTCCCGTAGATGTAATTCATGCCCCAGCGCCCGTACCAGCTGCCGTCGGCGAGCTGGGTCTCGCGCAGATAGGCGATGGCGCGATCGAGGTCGGCATTCGCGCCCGGTTTCTCGCCGAGCTGGGCCAGCATCGACAGGCAGCGCCCGGTCACGTCCTCGCTGGGCGGATCGAGCAACGCGCCATGATCGGAGAACGGGATGTTGTTGAGATAGTAATGGGTGTTGTCCGCATCGAAGGCGCCGAAGCCGCCATTGTGCGATTGCATCCCTTCGATCCATTCCCGCCCGCGCGCGATCGCGGTGTCGAATTCTTCGGTAGGCGCGAGCTTGCGCAGGCGATCCATCGCCATCACCGCCACGGCGGTGTCGTCGAGATCGGGATAGTGCGGATTGGCATATTGGAACGCCCAGCCGCCGGGGCGCAGATCAGGCCGCCGCGCGACCCAGTCGCCCTTCACGTCGAGCACCTGCTTGGGCAACAGCCATTGCAAACCGCGGCGCGCGCTCGCGACCGAGCGGCCGTCGCCCGCTTCGAGCAAGGTATGGCACACGAGCGCGGTGTCCCACACCGGCGATACGCAGGGCTGGCAATAGCCCTCCTGGTCATCGATGACGACGAGCTTGTCGATCGACGCCCGCGCGACGGCGCGATCGGGGTGATCTGCGGGATAGCCGAGCACCTCGAACATCATCACGCTGTTCGCCATCGCCGGGAAGATGGCGCCGAGCCCGTCCTCGCCATTGAGCCGCTCGGTGACGAAGGCGACGGCGCCGGCGATGGCGCGCTTGCGCGAAGCCTGCGGAAACCACGGCTGGGCCGCGCGCAGGACCACGTCGACGGCGCGGAAGAACGCGAACCACCCCTTGCTTTGATGAGGTGCCCGCTGCGGCGGGCCGATGTCGCTGGGGTTTTCGACGAACAGCTCGTCGATCCCGATCCCGCGCGGATTCCTGGCGCGCGGCTTGAGCGCCTGCAGCACCAGCAGCGGGGCGATGACGGTGCGCGCCCAATAGGAGATCTTGGTGAGATGGAACGGGAACCACCGCGGCAGCAGCATGATCTCGACCGGCATCACCGGCACGCTGTTCCAGGTGAGCACGCCGTAAAGCGAGAGGAGGACACGGGTGAAGACGTTGGCATGCGACCCGCCGCCGCGCGCGAGGATCGCCTCCCGCGCCCGCCGCATGTGCGGCGCGTCGACATCGTCGCCGATCATCTTGAGCGCGAAATAGGCCTTCACGCTCGCGCTCACGTCGAAGGCGCCGTCCTGGAACAGCGGCCAGCCGCCATGCGCGCCCTGCCGCCGGCGCAGATAGGCCGCGAATTTCGCTTCCAGGACCGGGTCGACCGGCTCGGCGAGATAGTGCTTCAGCAAAATATACTCGGCGGGAATCGTCGCATCGGCCTCGAGTTCGAACACCCAATGGCCGTCGTCGCGCTGGCAGGCGAGCAATGCCGCCGTCGCCGCGTCGATCGCGGGTTCCAGGGTGGCAAGGGCAGGCAAGGGTGGGCAAGTCGGGAGATGATACGGCCATGGCTCACGTCCGGTCGGTGCTGACGTCAGGGGCGCGCGCGTCCCTGCAAGACGAGGTCGGCGGCGCGGTTGCCGGAGCGGACGGCGCTTTCGATCGTGGCGGGCAGGCCCGTCGCGGTCCAGTCGCCCGCCAGGACCAAGTTGCGCCAGGTCGTCGCGGCGCCCGGGCGCCTGGCATTCTGCGCCGGCGTAGCGGCAAACGTGGCACGCCGCTCGCGCACGAGTTGCCACGGCGGAAGGCCGGTCGAAATGCCCGCGACGCGCTGCACATCCTGCCAGATCATCTGTGCAATTTGGTCGCGCGGAAGTTCTAACAGACGGCCGGCGTCGCTGATGGTGACCGAAATGCGGTCGTCGAAGGCGAAAATCCATTCGGCGACGCCGTGCAGCACGCCGATCATGGGGGCGATGGCGGGCGGCGACAACCGGAAATGCGCATTGATGATCGCCCGGTATTCGACCGGCGTCTGCAATCCCGGCACGATGGCGCCGGCCGCGTAGGACGGGACCGCGAGCACCACCGCATCGTCGCCTCCGACCGCGGTGGTGCTGTCGCCGAAGTCGAGGCCGCGAACCCGGCCGTCGGCCAGGACCAGCCGGCGGAGCTGGTGCGCGAACATCACCGTGCCGCCATGGCCGCGCAGAAAGTCGAGCGCCGGCTCGACGAAGGCGACGCTCAGGCCTTGGGGCGCGAGATAGGGCCGGCACGCATGGCCGCCCGCCGCGATGGTTTCGAGCACCACCGCGCGGGCGAGGCCGCCGGCCCCTTCGCGCGGATCGATATTGAGCGCCGCGAGCAGGAACGGCTGCATCACCCGCTCATAGGCCGGGCCGCTGCACGCGACGATTTCGCCGAGCGTCTTGCCGCGAAGCGGGCCACAGCAGGCGGATCAGGGAAAGGTAGTCGACGGCGCGGGTTCCGGGCGCCCGGCGCCGCGGATCGAACATCCACAGCGACAGCCGGCCGGCGCCGAGATCGAGCGTCCAGCGCTCATTGGTCGCGAGATCGACGAAGGGATAGCGCGCCGCCGCCGCGCCGGTGACGCGGCCGCTGGCGCCGATGTCCGCCAGGAACCCGAGCGCCGCGGTGTTGCCGGACAACAGGATGTGGGTGCCGTTGTCGATGCGCATCTCGGTCGCGGCGTCATAGTAGGAGCGGCAGCGGCCGCCGGCCTGATCGGTCGCCTCGTGGACGACGGTCGGCACGCCGCGCGCGGCGAGGCGGACCGCGCTCGCCAGGCCCGCAAGTCCGGCACCGATGATGTGGACGGTGCGCGGCATTCAAATGAAGGCGTAGCGCATGAGGATGAAGGCGAGGCGCGCCCGCCCCAGCCGGATCGGCGGACGCGGCGGCGCAAAGCCGCGTTCGGCCATGCCTTCGAGAATGAGCCGGTAGACCTCGCCCATGATGCGCGGCGCGCGCACGGCGCGACGCGACGACGCCGCCATGATCGGCGTGGGCGCGGTCGAAATGCTGGCGGGCCACGGCGACGATGGCGCCGCAGGCGCGGTCGAGAGCCGGGCTGGCCAAAGCCGCCGCCGGCTCGGTGGTTTCGATTCCGGCCTGGAGCAGTGCCTCCCGCGGCAGATAGAGACGCCCGACGCCGGCGTCCTCGTCGAGATCGCGCAGGATATTGGTGAGCTGCAGGGCGCGGCCGAGATGATGAGCGAGATCGCGGCCCGGCTTCGCGTCGAGGCCGAAGATGCGGACCGACAGCCGCCCCACCGCGCTGGCGACCCGGTCGCAATAAAGATCGAGCTCCGACCAGGACGGGGCGCGAATGTCGGCGAGCACATCCATTTCCATGCCGTCGATGACGGCCAGAAAATCGTCTTTTTCGAGTCCGAAGTCCCGCACCGGCTGGGCGAGATCGCCGGTCTGGGGCGCTCGGCTGGCCGCGATAGAGCGCGTCGATGCCGCCGCGCCACGCCGCGAGCGCGGCGCGGCGCTCATCGCGCGGACCGGGAAAATCGGCAATGTCGTCGACCTGCCGGCAAAACCCGTAGATCGCGAACATCGCCTCGCGCTGCGGCTTCGGCAGGATTCGCATCGCCGCATAGAACGAGCTGCCGGACGCCCGGCCGGCATTGGGAGTGCCGCTCTCTGCCACCGCCGCGCTCATGCGCCCCTCGATACGCCGGCCGCAAATCGGCTGCGCCGCAACCGGGACAGCGATCCGGCCGCCACTCCGGCAAGCGCCGCCCGGATCACGCCGGTCTTGGTCAAATGCACGTCCTCGCTCAGGGGATCGCGGCCGGCGAGCAGACTGACGATGCGCCGCGCCATCGCCGTGATCACCGCCACCTCCAGCGACAGGCGAAAATCGGAGATCGATGCCGCAAAGCCCTCGCTCTCCTTCAGCAGGGCCGCGGTGCGGTGCGCGAGCCCCTGCAGGCAGGCCAGCAGCGCCGGCGAGGACCGCGCCGCACCGATCTCCTCGACGCCGGCGCCGGCGGCGGCGAGCGCATCGAGCGGGACATAGACGCGGTCGAGGTTGCAATAGTCGGCGTGACAATCCTGGAGGTGATTGTTGATCTGCAAGGCCGCGCACAGCGCGTCGTTCGCGCGCCAGGTCGAGCGCGGCTCGCCATGGACGTCGAGCACGAACCGGCCGACCGGCATCGCCGACAGGCTGCAATACCCGATCAACTCGTCCCAGTCGCGATAGCGCAGCTTGGTGACATCCATGCGGAACGCGGCGAGCAGGTCCAGCGCGTGGCGCGGCGCCAGTTTGCGTTCCTCGAGCGCGGCGCGCAGGCGCACCGCCACCGCATTGCCGTCGCCACGGCCGAGCAGGTCGGCTTCGAGCGCATCGAGATGGGCGAGCTTTTCCGCGCTCGAAAGCGTCGGATGATCGGCGATATCGTCGGCGGTGCGGACGAATTCATAGAAGGCGAGGATCGGGCCGCGATGCTGCGGGCTGATCAGCACCGACGCGACCGGGAAATTCTCGTCCCGATGGCCTTTTCCCGACCGGAGGTCCGCCGCGGTCATTTCGCCCCCGCTGCCGCCTGGAAGCGGCCTTTCCACAGGCCGCCCTTGCCGCGGATCGACGCAATCGCCGATTGCACCGTGAAGACGAGATACGCGGCGGCGATGGCCGGCAGCGCAAGGCCCCACAGCGGCGACAGGCGGTAGGACCGCAGCGTCGGCTGGAACAGGATCGCCATGATGGCCCAGGCGCCGATGCCGAAGGCGCGGCTCGCGCCGGTGCCGAACAGGGCGGCGGCCGGCGGCACCAGATAGACGAGCGTCAGCCCCGCAACGGTCGCGAGCAGCAGCAACGGCGAATAGCCCAACTGCGCATACGCGGTGCGCGACACCATGTGGGCGATGTCCGACCATTGCGGATAGCGGCGCCGGCTGCGCACGCGCGCCGTGAGGCCGAGCCAGATCGGCCCTTTGGCCTTGAGGACGGCCGCCAGCGCGCAATCGTCGATCAATGCGCTGCGGATCGCCTCGATGCCGCCCGCCTGTTGCAATGCGTCGGCCCGCACCAGCATGCATCCCCCTGCGGCAGCGGCCGTCGCGCCGGCCGGCCGATTCACCCAGGAGAACGGATACAACATCTGGAAGAAAAAGATGAAGGCCGGAATGAGACTGCGCTCGGGCAGGCTGTCACAGCGCAGCGCGACCATGAACGAGGCGAGCACGAGCTTGTTCGCGCTGGCGTGCGCCACCAGCCAGCCCAGCACCTGCGGCGCATAGACGATGTCGGCGTCGGTGAGCAGCAGAAAATCCGGCGGCGGACCGGACGCCGTGGCGGCGGCGATCCCCTGCCGCACCGCCCACAGCTTGCCGGTCCAGCCCGGGAGGCAATGGCGTTCCCGCCAACGACCGTCAGGCGATCCGCGGCGCCGCAGGCCGCGGCAGCCGCGCGGGCGACCGCCGCGGTACCGTCGCTGCTTTCGTCGTCGACGAGCACAACCGCCCGGAGCCCGCGATAGTCCTGCCGCAACAACGAGCCCACGCATTCGCCGACCCCCTCCGCCTCGTTGCGCGCGGGGATGACGACGATGACAGATGGGGCGACGGCCGCCGGGGTGACGACCCCCGGCGTGATCCCTGGCGCCGGCGGATCGAAATCGTCGCGTTCCGCGCCGAGCCAGAAGCCGCCGCGGCCGAACGCGAGGTAGAGCCAGATGACAAATGCGAGTAACGCAACGAAATCAAGGACCATTTTGTCGCCGGCTCGCCATGCCCCGCCCCGTTCGCCGGCGGGACCTGTTGTAACTTGAAACCGTTAGGCAATATAACGCCTGCGAGGTCCGAGGTGCCATGCCCTAATCTACCTCTTTGTACAATACCGGTCGTCTGTAATCGAACGCCCACAGCGCAGGATTTGTCATGTCGGTAAACGACGGCGGCACGGATTTCGTGCCTCGCCTCACGGAGATTGCGGCGTCGACCGAACAGCTTCTCGATCGCCTGCTCGCTTCCGCGCCGATGCCGGCGGAGCGCGCCCGCCCCGGGCGCCTCATCGAGTCGATGCGCTATGCGACGCTCGGCGGCGGCAAGCGGTTCCGGCCGTTCCTGGTGGTCGAGAGCGCGGCCCTGTTCGGGGTGCCGCGCGAGCGTTCGCTGATGGCGGCGGCGGCGCTCGAATGCGTGCACTGCTATTCGCTGGTGCATGACGACCTGCCGGCGATGGACAATGACGATCTGCGCCGCGGCCGGCCGACCGCGCACAAGGCGTTCGACGAGGCGACCGCGATCCTCGCCGGCGACAGCCTCCTCACCTTCGCGTTCGACATCCTGTCGCGCACCGAGACCCATCCCGACCCCGCGATCCGCATTGCGCTGGTGCAGGCGCTGGCCCGGGCCTCGGGCCTCGGCGGCATGGCGGGAGGCCAGATGCTCGATCTCGCCGCCGAAGGCCGCTTTGCCGCGGTAGTGCCGCCGCCGCTCGGCCTCGCCGAGGTCGAGGAGCTGCAGGCGATGAAGACCGGCGCGCTGCTGCGGTTCGGCTGCCTCGCCGGGGCGATCCTCGGCGGCGCCGAGGACGGCGAGCGCGCCGCACTCGACCGGTTCGGCGCCATCATCGGCGAGGCATTCCAGATCGCCGACGACATTCTCGATGTCGAAGGCGACCCCGAAACGGTCGGCAAGGCGACCGGCAAGGACGCCGACGCGCACAAGGCGACCGCCGTCGCCATTCTCGGCGTCGAGCGGGCCAAGCAGAAGCTGTTCGGCCTGATCGAAGAGGCCGAGGCGACATTGGCGCCGTTCGGACCCCGTGCCGCCATGCTCAAAGCCGCCGCCCGCTTCGTCGCCGAACGGCGGGCGTGACGGTTCCATCCTATCGTGCGACGAGCCGTTCCCGGCGCGCGAACGTGCTAAGGACTCGTCCGCCAACAATCGATTCAGTTTTCGTCCCCTCTCCCGCTTGCGGGGGAGGGTCAGGAAGGGGGCAATTCCACGGCACAGACTCGCTACAAGGGCCCCCTCCCCACCCCTCCCCCGCAAGCGGGAGAGGGAGCAGAAAAAGCCGTTCTCGGACGGGTCCTAAGTACATAAAGCTCAGGAGAACATGACTTGATCATCGACACCCACGCCCATTTCGTTCCGCCCGGACTGCTTGCCGACGTGAAGGCGCAGAAGCGCCTGTTTCCCTCGCTCAAGACCAAGGAAGAGAAAGGCCATCTGTGCTTTTCCTTCGCCGGCGCGGAAATGACCCGCCCGGTCATGCCGCTGTTGAGCGACCTCGAGAAGCGCCGCGCCTGGATGGCCGAGCAGGAAATCGACCGCCAGGTGGTGGGCGGCTGGCTCGACAGTTTCGGCTACGAATTGCCCGCCGAGGAGGGCGCCGATTGGAGCCGCTTCTACAACGAGCATCTGCTCGCGGGCGTGAAGGCGCTGCCGGCGCTGGTGCCGCTCGCGACCGTGCCGATGCAGAGCGGCACGCATGCCGCCAAGGTGCTGGAGGAGGCACTCGATGCCGGCTTCCACGGCGCCATGATCGGCACCCAGCCCAAGGGCCTCGGCGGCGTGCTCGACGATCCCGACCTGACCCCGTTCTGGGAAGTGGCCCATGCCCGCAAGGCGACCCTGTTCATCCATCCCATGTACGGCTGCGACGACGAACGCCTGCGCGCCTACGGCCTCGTCAACGCGCTCGGTCGCATCACCGACACTTCGACCGCGGTGGCGCGGCTCATGCATTCCGGCCACCTCATCAAGTATTCCGGCGCGACGCTCGTGCTCTCCCATGGCGGCGCGGCGCTGCCGATGGTGCTCGGACGGCTCGCCAAGGCCCACGCCGCCCATCCCGCCGGGCCGGCCGATCCGACCGAAAGCTTCCGCCGGCTCTATTTCGATACGGTCGTGTTCGACGTCAACGCGCTGCGCCTGGTCTGCGCCATGGCGGGGGTCGAGAAAGTCGTGCTCGGCACCGATTATCCATTCCCGATCGGCGACTTCGAGCCGATGAACATCGTCAATGCGCTCTACCTCACCGACGACGAGCGCGCGTCGATCGCCGCCACCACCGCGATGCGGCTGTTCAATATCGAAGCGGTTTAGTGCGTCGACCGGTCGGATGGGTAGAGCGAAGCGAAACCCATCATCGGCCAATCGACGCGCACGTGATGGGTTTCGCTACGCTCTACCTATCCTACCGGTTCCTGCGCGCGCAAACCTGTACCCATCGCGCCGCACGAGAGTGCTATCGTCTCGATACGAGACTGAGGATATGACCGACAAAGCCACCAGCACCCGTATCGGCCAGCCGGTGCGCCGCAGGGAGGACATGCGCCTCGTCACCGGCAATGGCAGCTATGCCGACGACGTGAGCCTGCCCGGCCAGGCCTATGCGGCGATGGTGCGTTCGCCCCATGCCCATGCCCGCATCCGTGCAATCGACACCACG
>CAVVCE010000111.1:0-6167 GCA_963746235.1 uncultured Alphaproteobacteria bacterium | reverse complement strand
GCATGGGCCGTCATCCCGGCAAACACCGCCTCGCCGTCGCGCACGACGCGCAGCCGCGGCGACGCCGCCAGTTCGCGGATGTAGAGCTCCGGGACCAGGTGATGCCCGATCGGCTGCGCCGCCGCCCAATCGAGCTCCGCCGCGCCGATGGCGACGCGGGCATGGGGGAACATGATCCAGTTGATCGAATGGTCGTAATGGGCATGGGTGAGGATGACGTCGGTGACGTCGGCGGGCGTGAGACCGCGTCGCGTCAGTTGATCGCCGATCAGCCGCCGCATGTTGAACGAGCCGGTGTCGACGATGACGACCCGGCCGCCACCGCGCAGCAGCACCACGGTGCTCCAGCCGAGGCCGCCATGGCAGACCGACTTGCCGGGGAATCCCTGGACCAGGATGTCGATGTCGTAACCGTCGATGTGCATAGAATCGTGCTCCGGGCAGCGTCACTCGACCTTGATGACCAGTTTCAGGCATGCCGCGAGCAAGGTCGTCAACAGCAGAATGCCCGCCATGGCGAGCAGGCCGGCGTTGAACGAGCCGGTGAAGTCGCGCAAGACCCCCATCAGGGACGGCCCGGCGAAGCCGCCGATGGTGCCGATCGAATTGATGAAGGCAAGGCCCGCGGCGGCGCCGACGCCGCTCAGGAACCGCGTCGGGATCGGCCAGAAGATCGCCCGCGCCGAGGTGATGCCGACCAGCGCCACGGTCAGCGCCGCCAGCGCGATCAGACGAGGCTGCCCGACAGCACCGAAGCCGGCCAGGCCGAGCGCGCCGACCGCGCAGGCGATGGTGAGATTGCCGATCTTCTTGCCGGTGCGGTCGACATGCCACGCCCACCAGATCATGCCGACCGAGGCGAAGATGTAGGGGACCGCCGAGAGATAGCTCGACCACGAGGTTGGAGAGGCCGCTGGTCTTGATGATCTGAGGCAGGAAAATGCCGACGCCGTAGGAGCCGAGCGTAAAGCCGAACTGCATCACCGCCAGCATGATGACCCGGATGTCGCGAGAGCGCGGTGAGCGAGGCTGGATTTCGGCCGTTCGCGCGTGTTCCGCGTCCAGCATTCCCTTGACGATTCGCGCTCCTTCGGCGACAGCCACGCGGCGTCTTCCGGCCGGTCTGCCAGCACCCGCAGCACGACGAAGCCGAGGATGACCGCAGGCATGCCCTCGACGATGAAAAGCCACTGCCATCCTTTGAGGCCGAGCACCCCGTCCAGTTCCAGGAGCAGGCCCGAGATCGGCCCGCCGACCACGGAAGACAGGGGGATGGCGACGAGGAACCAGGCGAGCATGCGGGTGCGGTATTGGGTGGGAAACCACGCCGCAAAATAATAGGCGACGCCGGGGAAGAACCCGGCCTCCGCGATCCCCAGCGCGAACCGGGCGAGGTAATAGGACTTGGCACCGATCACCAGGGCGGTCAGCGCCGACACGATCCCCCAGGTGATCATGATCCGCGCGATCCAGCGCCGCGCCCCGAAGCGGTAGAGCGCGAGGTTGCTGGGGATTTCGAAGACGGTATAGCCGAGGAACAAGATGCCGGCGCCGTAGCCGAACTCGGTCGCCGAGAGCCCGAGGTCCTTGTTCATCGTCAGCGCCGCGAAGCCGATATTGGTGCGGTCGAGATAGTTGACGACATAGGCGAGGGTGAGGAGCGGGACGATCCGCCACGCTATCTTCCTCAATACCGCTTCTTGGTGCGGATCCATCTGGTCGCTTCCCCCTGCTCGGTGCGACCCCACCGGATGGCTTCCATCTGGTTTGGATAAATCGCCCCGCTGCCGGCGAGATTTGAGCCCGGAACCGCCAGCGACACAAGCGCGGGCGCCGCCATGCCCGCCCCGCATGCAAGGCCGGAGCGCGTCATTCGATCGAATCGGCGCAGGTTTCGCGCTCCCGACGACGGGATGCGCAAATTGCCGCACGATTGGGGGAGACGCTGGCGGCGCGGCTCAATCTTTCCGGGCGGCCTGCGGACCGACCAGGGCGATGCGCACCATGTTGGTCGCGCCCGGGGTGCCGAACGGCACGCCGGCGACGACGATGATGCGCTGGCCGGGCACCGCGAAGCCATCCTTGATGGCGATGCGGCAGGCGCGGTCGACCATGTCGTCCTGGTCGTGGGCGTCCTCGGCGACGACGCTGTGGACGCCCCATACCAGCGCGAGCTTGCGGCCGGCGGCGAGGTTCGGCGTGATCGACACGATCGGCGAATTCGGGCGTTCGCGGGCCACCCGCAGCGCCGTCGCGCCGGACGAGGTCCAGCACACCAGCGCGGTGAGATCGAGGGTCTCGGCGATCTCGCGCGCCGCCGCGGCGATGGCATCGGCGCCGGTCGGCTCCGGCGGGGCGCGCTGGGCATCCATGATGCCGCGATAGGTGGGATCGCCTTCGACCTCCATGGCGATGCGATCCATGGTCGCGACCGCTTCGACGGGATATTGTCCGGCGGCGGACTCGGCCGACAGCATCACGGCGTCGGCGCCTTCGAAGATCGCGGTGGCGACGTCGGAAACCTCGGCCCGGGTGGGCACCGGGCTGGTGATCATCGATTCCAGCATCTGGGTCGCGACCACCACCGGCTTGCCGGCGCGCCGCGACGCGCGGGTCATCTGCTTCTGCAGGCCCGGAACCTTTTCCACCGGCAGTTCGACGCCGAGGTCGCCGCGCGCCACCATCAGCGCGTCGGTGATGTCGAGAATTCCGGCGAGGTGCTCGATCGCCTGGGGCTTTTCCATCTTCGCCATCACCGCGGCGCGCCCGCGGGCGATCTTCTTGGCCTCGGCGATGTCCTCGGGCCGCTGGATGAACGACAGCGCGATCCAGTCGGCGCCGGCATCGAGGCCGGCTTCGAGATCGGAATGGTCCTTGCCGGTCAGCGCGGAAAATCCGAGCACGGTGTCGGGCAGGCTCACCCCTTTGCGCGCCGACAGCTTGCCGCCGACCTCGACGCGGGTGACCGCGCGCTTGGGCGACACCTCGATCGCGACCAGCCTGATCTTGCCGTCATCGAGCAGCAATGTGTGGCCGGGCTTGAGCGCGGACAGGATTTCCGGATGGGGCAGGTGCACCCGGGTCGCGTCGCCCGGGGCGGGATCGGCATCGAGGACGAAATCGGCGCCCTTGACCAGGAGGGCGGCGTCCTCCCTGAAGGTGCCGACGCGCAGCTTCGGCCCCTGCAGGTCCACCAGCACCCCGATCGGCCTGCCGTTCGCGGCCTCGACCTCCCGGATCAGGCGCATGAGCTCGCGCATGCGTTCGTGGCTGGTGTGGCTCATATTGATGCGGAACACGTCGGCGCCGGCCGCAAACAAGGCGGCGATCATGTCGCGGCTCGAAGAGGCCGGACCGAGCGTGGCGACGATCTTGGTGCGGCGCTTGCGTCTCATCGCGGCGGCGGCGCCGGCGACGGACCGGATCGGCTGCCGGCAGGCGGTGCGCTCAGGGGCGGCTGGCCGGCCGGGCCGGGACGCTGGCCCTCGCCGGCCTCGGTCAATTGCACCGTCCAGGTCTGCTGCTCGCCGGTATCGACTTCGAAGAAGCCGGTGCGGTCGAAGCCGCGCGCGAGGCAGTCCCCGGTGCCGCGGATGGTGAACTCCTTTTCGCGCGTGCACATGAAGGCTTGGCCCGACCACTCGCCGCCATGGTCGTAGTCTACCGCATAGATGTAATAGAACCGGGCCGCCAGCGACCCCCGCAGCAGCGTGTCGCAATTGCGCGCCGGCAGGTTCCACCAGCCTTCGGTCGCCCAGCCGTCATTGTCCTTGTAGCCGAGCGCGATGCCGATGCGGCTGTTGGTGTTGTTGCACAGGCGGAAATCGGCTGCCGCCGGCGCCGCGGCGACGGTCCACGCGGCCGCCGTGACGGCGACGAGCAGCACGGCTTGCGCCGACCGCCGCAGCGGAAGGAGAAGCCGGTTTGCAGGTTCGGAACGGTGCCGCATGGAGGATTTCGGGGTAGCGCTCGAGGTCATGGTGGTCAAGAGATGGCGGTCAAGGCGATGGCGAGCCGACGAGTATGGCACGGAAATCATTGACATTGGTGAATGTCGGACCGGGCTCCAGGAGGTCGCCAAGCCGCTCGAAGAACCCTGTCGAATCGTTGTCGGCAAGAAAGGCGGCGGGATCGAGGCCGAGCGTGCCGGCGCGCGCCAGGGTGGTTTCGTCGATGAAGGCCCCGGCGGGGTCGTTCGGGCTTCCGGCGCCGCCATCGGTTCCATCGGTGTCCCCGGCGACCGCGGCAATGCCGGGAGCACCGTCGAGCGCGAGCGCGAGCGCCAGGGCATATTCCTGGTTGGGGCCGCCGCGGCCGGTGCCGGCAATGGTCACCGTCAATTCGCCGCCCGACAGCACCACCGCCCGCCGGCCCTGGGCCTGCAGGCTGCGGGCGAGATGGCCATGGGCGGCGGCCACCTCGCGGGCCTCGCCCTCGACGCGGTCGCCGAGGAAGATGCATTCGTACCCGCTTTGCGTATCCGTTTGCCCGCACGGCAGCTTCGGCGGCACGGAATGCATCGGCGGGCCGGGCGACGAGACGGAATGAGGTGCCGGCGAACACGGGGTCCCCCGGTTTGGGCAATTCGTTCGCGGGATCGGCAAGCGCCCTGGTGACCGGCTCGGCCAGGGCGAGCTTGAATCGTGCCACCACCGCCCGGGCATCGGCCAGGGTGGTGGGATCGGGCACGGTCGGACCCGATCCGATGACCGCGGGATCGTCGCCGGGCACGTCCGAGATCGCCAGCGTCGCGACCGCGGCCGGGTAGGCGCGGCGCGCCAGCCGCCCGCCCTTGATGCGGGAGAGGTGCTTGCGCACGGTGTTGATGTCGCCGATTCCGGCGCCGGATTTGAGCAGAGCGCGGTTGACGGCCTGCTTTTCGGCGAGCGTCAGTCCGGGAACCGGCGCAATCCAGTTGGCCGAAGCCCCGCCCGACATCAGCACCAGCACGAGATCGCCGGCAGCGGCGCCTGCGGCAAGCGCCAGGGCGCGCTCCGCTCCGGCAAGGCTTGCCGCATCGGGGACGGGATGGCCGGCCTCCATGACCTCGACGATGCGCGCCGGGCGGCCATAGCCGCGGCGGGTGACCGCCACGCCCGCTATCCGCGCCGCGGGGATCGCGGTCGAGGTAGTGGGCTTCAGCGGTCTGCGCCATGGCGCCCGCGGCCTTCCCGGCGGCGAGGATGATGAGCCGCCCGGCCGGCGGCGCGTCCGGCAGATGCGGCGCAAGGCAGCTCGCGGGATGAGCAGCCGCGACGGCGGTTCGATAAAGCTCGGCCAGGAAGGCGCGCGATCGATCCATGAATGACCGCATGTGGTGCGGCCCAAACCGATGGTGTCCCATCCGTTCGGGCCAGGCGCTCCACCTTCAACGAGTGAGCGGGCCGGCTTGCCCAACATTTGGGACTAAATGACGTCGGGGGCAGGCCACGGGGTTCGGCCGGCACTATCCGAACGGACCGGGGATTATGGCAAGGGGGTTCTATCAGGCTTATGTTGGGACCACGCCCCCGGAGGACCGCCATGACGATCGACGACAACACCCGCACCGAGCTGGAAGCCGCCGTGTTCCGCCGCCTGGTCGAGCATCTGCGCCAGCGCACCGACGTGCAGAACCTCGACCTGATGAATCTCGCGGGCTTCTGCCGCAACTGCCTGTCCAACTGGATGAAGGACGCCGCCGACGCCAAGGGGCTCGCCATGACCAAGGATGCGAGCCGCGAGGCCGTCTACGGCATGCCCTACGAGGAATGGAAGGCGAAACACCAGAGCGATCCGGCGGCGAACAGAAGGCTGCCTTCGAAAAGGCCGCGCACAAGCACTGAACTCGCGCGCACACGCACCGAACCTCCGCACGCAAGCACCGGCTTCCGCTCGCACTGTGCTCTGTCAGCCCGCCGTCCGCGATGGCCGAGGTAGCGCTCCGGCTGCTTATTTTAGGCATGATCCGGGCGCGGGGTCAGCAGCTTTTCGCGATCATGCTTTGACTGTGGATGACTTGCCGCGCGACCAGCCGCGCGCCTTGCGCAACGGCCGGGGCTTGCGCAACGTGGCTGCCCGGTTTGCGTCATGCGAGGAGTGCTCCATGCCCGCCACCGCCACAACAGCCATCAACGAAGCGCCTGCGACGCAATTCGCGAAGGATCAGCTCAAGGCGATCATCGAGC
>CAVVCE010000110.1:0-16166 GCA_963746235.1 uncultured Alphaproteobacteria bacterium | reverse complement strand
TCCATGTATTGCTTGACCAATACACGTCGGTGAACTGCTTCAGGCTGTCTCGGACGTCGGAGTCTCCCCCGGCCGAGGTCTGTCGCCCGCTTCGCTGTGCGAAAACTATGCCCAGGAAGCCGCAAACCACCAGAAAGATTGCTACAAGGATGAGAGTCCGGCCAGAACTACGAGCCATCTTGGTTTCCTTCGGTTGAGGGTCCGTTGCACCCTGTCTACCGCGCTGAATACACGCAGTATATCACTCCATTAGACCGCCCCGGACCCAGTTGGTCACCACAGGTAACCCTCCCGGCACAGGTTATTGTGAGATGCAGCCCAGAGGGAAATGGTTCCTCGCGGCTAACCCTTCCGGAGTATTACTGGGAACCGAGAACAGGGAACTGAGAGCCCACCGAGGGGTCTTTGCCGGAATCGTTTGACGCAGGGTGCCCCATCCTTGCGTTCTTTGCAAGAGCCTGCCCTGAGCTTGCCGAAGGGGTGGGAAGCGATGCTGCCGGCGGTGAATCGGTTTGGTTCGAGGCAGGCTTGAAATCCGGCTTGGGACCAGCCGCGTCTGTTTTCCTCCTCCCGTTCAAGCGGCCGCCTGCCGTTTTGAGAATGAGGAACCGGCGTACCGCATGACTTCGTACAAGCACATGTGTGGTTTACGCTGGCCGCCGCCCGTGTTCCTGAATCGGACGCCAAAAGCCGAGATGTGGCCCGCAAGGGCCGCGACACCATCGCAGCGGCAATGACCACCCAACAACTCGCAGAAGCGCAAAGGCGCACCGCCGAATGGCGACCGAGGATCACATACGTGCCGCCGGTACAATCCGCCGCCCCGCCGGCACAGACCGCCCAGCCTCCGGTAGCGGCCAAAAAGCCGGAATCCGAAGCAAGCTCCGGCACGGGCTTCTTTGTGACACCGGACGGCAAGATGCTGACCAACGCCCATGTGGTGCACGGGTGCAAGGACACCAGCATCGTCACGGACGGGCAGACCCGCCCGGCCAGAGTTTTGGCGCGGGACGAGAAGAACGACCTCGCCTTGCTCTCGACCGACCTGCAACCGGCCCGTGCTGCCGATTGGCGCCTTCGGGTCCGCCAGGGCGAAGACGTCGTCGTGTACGGCTTTCCGCTGACGGGAGCGCTCGCTTCCGGCGGCAATGTCACCACCGGCATCGTCACCGCGTTGGCCGGCCTCGCAGATGACAGCCGGTACCTGCAAGTTTCGGCGCCGGTGCAGCCGGGAAACAGCGGCGGTCCGGTTCTCGATCGCAACGG
Organism: uncultured Alphaproteobacteria bacterium; assembly: GCA_963746235.1. Classification (GTDB taxonomy): domain Bacteria; phylum Pseudomonadota; class Alphaproteobacteria; order Rhizobiales; family Xanthobacteraceae; genus JAJPKK01. The sequence goes on along the minus strand of CAVVCE010000110.1, from coordinate 14,900 downwards.
CACCGTGGTCGGCGTCATCGTTTCCAAGCTCAACGCGCTGAGCGTCGCTTCGGTGACCGGCGACATCCCACAGAATGTCAATTTCGCCATAAAGGCGTCCGTGGCCGCAGCGTTCCTCGACGCTCAGGGCATCGCGCATGCCGACAATGCCGGCGACGCGACGCTTTCGACGCCAGACATTGCAGACCGCGCAAGATCGTTCACGGTCAGGGTGCTCTGCCGGTAGGATCGACCGCGCCTATTTCGGCTTGGCCGCCGTCACCGCGTCCAGTGCGTTGACCAAGCCGGCGCCGAAGTCGCGGTCGCGGCCCTTGGGCCCAAGGCGCGTTGCGGTATCCATGAGAATCTTGCGGACCGCGGCGGGCGTGAGCGCGGGATTGCGCTCGATCAGCAGGGCCGCCACGCCGCTCACCTCGGCGGCGGCCACCGAGGTTCCCGTGGTCAGTTGATAGGTGCTGTCGGGCGCCGGCGCGAACACGTCGACGCCGGGCGCCGCCACCGCGATGTAGTTTCCGCGATTGGCGCCGGGGAACAGCGCGTCGCGCGAGTCGGTCGCGGTGACCGCGATCACGCTGGGATCGGCGCCCGGAAACAGCGGCGGAGAATTCGGACCGGCATTGCCGGCGGCCGCGATCAGCACCATGCCCCGCTTGTAAGCTTTGAGGAGGGCATCGTGCAGCCGCGGGTCGGACGGCCCGGCAAAGCTCATATTGACGACGCGCGCGCCCTGGTCGGCGGCCCAGTCGAGCCCCTTGAGAATATTGAACGTCGTTCCCTGCGCGCTGTTCGCCGTGGAACTGAACGCGCGCACGGTGAGCAGCCCGACCCGCGGCGCCGAGCCCAGCATGCTGCGATGCGCCGCGATCGCTCCGGCCATGCCGGTGCCATGGGAGTGCGGCCGTTCGTCGTCGGCGGAGCTTCGAAAGTGGCGGTGACGGCGCCCGCGAGGTCGGGATGGGACGCATCGACCTCGGAATTGATCAGTGCGACGAGGACCTTGTTGCCGCTGGCGAGGCGATGCGCATCGGTGAGCTTGAGCTTCTGCGGCGCGTATTGAGCGCTGTTGACGGGCTCCTGCTGCTGGTCCTGCGCCAGGGTGAAGAGGTAATTGGGTTGAGCGCCCGCGATCAGCCGCTCGCGCGGTGCAGACGCTGCGAATCATCTCCGCCACCGATGCGCCGCTATTGATTTGCCAGACGTGCAACGTCCGCCCGGTAAGGCGGAGGAAGGCGGTCTGCTGCCGCGTCATGTCGTGGCGCGCCGCGATCGCATCGAGTTCTGCGGCCGACACGGTGCCGGGAATGTCGAGGAGGAGACGATTGTCCTCGAAGCTCGTCACGCCCGCGGGCGGCAGGTTGCAGGTGCTGCGCAACGGCGGGCCTTGGACGGCAGTGCCGCCGCCGCCCGGCCCGCCACCTTGCGGAACGTTGGGCAGTTGTATCTGCGTCGGGGGCACCCCATCCGGCGGATAGGACCGCGGCGGAGGCGGGCTCGTCGGAGGCGGCGGAGGCGGGTTGAAGAAGTTCCAAATCCCGAGGACGGCGATGGCGCCGATAACTCCGGTGATGGCATAGACGGTGCTGTTGCCCGAATCCGAATGGGAAGGCGGCGGCGGCGTGAAAGGCCCGGACCGCGTGGGTGGCGGTGGCGGCGGCGGCCGGCAGTCACCATCGCAATTGGTCTGAGCACCAGCCTCTTGAGCGCCGCAGGCAATCGCCGCAGCCACGAGCAGGCGCATGAGAATTGGCTTGGTCACTTCGCAACACCCCCCGTCGCAACGACTTCCAAGCATTCGCTCGCGCCCTGACGACTTCAGGACAAGGCTGGAGCGGGCTTCACCATATCACTGCCGATTACGTCGTAAGAATGCAGCGTTGGGTCCCAACCGGCTCAGGAGGCGTTATAATTTTGGGTGTTGCATCCAGGACACGCTATGGTCCGAGGTGGGCGTAAGAAAGTATCGCGTAAGCAAGCGTCACGTAAGCGCCGGGGACGGAACGCCATGTTGCTGCAGGCAAAGACCAATGCCGCCATCGCTGTCGCGAGCCTCGTGGCGCTCGCCGCCTCGGTCGGAGCCGTAGCGGCCCAGGAGGTTCTCAAGCTCGGCCTGATCCAGTCGATGACGGGCGCCTTCAACACCACCGGCAAGGCCGCCGTCAACGGCGCCCTCCTTTACCTGAAGCAGCACGGCGACACCGTGGCCGGCCGCAAGGTCCAACTCGTCATCAAGGATGACGCGACCGCGCCGGACGCCGCCAAGCGACTCGCCCAGGAATTGATCGTCAACGAGAAGGTCGCCGTTCTCGGCGCCGGCATCACGCCGTCGGCGTTGAGCGTGGCGCCGCTGGTCACCGAGGGCCGAATCCCGACTGTCGTCCTGGTGTCGGGCGCGTCGGTCACCGTAGAACGCTCGCCCTACATGGTGCGCACCAGCTTCACCCTGGGGCAGTCGTCGGCGACCATCGCGGACTGGGCGGTGAAGAACGGCGCCAAGAGGATCGTTACCATCGTCAACGACTGGGCGCCCGGTGTCGAAGCCGAAGCGGCGTTCAAGGCGCGCATCGCCCAGGGCGGCGCCGAGATCGTCGAATCCCTGCGGGTACCGCTCGCCAATCCCGACTTCGCACCGTTCCTGCAGCGCGCCCGCGACGACAAGCCCGACACGCTGTTCGTTTATTTTCCGGGCTTCCAGGCCGGCGTCTTTGCCAAGCAGTTCCTCGAACGCGGGATGGACAGGTCCGCGATCCGCATTATCGGTCCCGGCGATATCACCGACGACGACGAACTCCCCGGCATGACCGACGCCATGCTCGGCATCGTGACCGCACACCACTATTCGGCGGTGCATGATTCCGCGGCCAACAAGGCCTATGTGGCGGATTTCGAAAAAGCCTACGGCAAGCGCCCGAATTTCATCTCGGTCGGCGCCTATGACGCCATGCACCTGATCTTCGAGGCACTGAAGAAGACCGGCGGCAAATCCGACGGCGACGCGCTGGTCGCGGCCATGAAAGGCATGACGTGGGAAAGCCCCCGCGGCCCCATCGAGATCGACCCGCGCACCCGGGACGTCGTCCACAACGAATACATCCGCCGGGTCGAGCGCGTGAACGGACAGCTCTCGAACGTCGAATTCGAAACCTACCCGATGGTGAAGGACCCCGCGAAGGAGGCGAACCGGTAAAGCGTTTTTGCTCAGGTCGCCCCACACTTCGCGGTCATCGCCCGCGTCGCTCCCGCCCTTCGCTCATGGAAGGGATGGCCGAAACACCGGTGCCGATCAGCTATAGCGCGGCGAACCACGGTTCAAAAACTGGTCGGGGTCGTCGGATTCCCCTGGCCGTTCGACCGATCCCGCCGGCCATTCGCCCGCCATCTGGGTCTCGAACTCCGAAAACACGAGATCGCAAGCGCCGGAAAACATGGTGAATGGCAGATACCAGAGAAGAATAGGCATGTCGCCTCCTCTCCCGGTGTGTTGGGCCATAAGGTGGCTCGACCCCGAGGTAAAAGCGGAGGCGCCGGCGATTTGTTGTCCTGGCAGACCGACCCACCGCAATCGAGAAGCCTACAGGAGTCAGCGACAACGATGGTTGCGGAATGGTCACACCCGCCAGCAAAGTCGATCCGGGCCCCTCATGGTCGTGCGATTGTCATTTCAACGTGCATTTCCGCGGCTCGGGGCTCGCCGTCCAGGGGTACGACACCCGGAACGATGCGGCATCATCGGCGACCAACCGAGTCCTCGGTCGGCGGGTGCCCGGACGGCGGGACGAGAATGCCGACCGCGCACATCCATGTCATGATGTTCCATGCGGCTTCCGGCGGCATCCGTTTGGTCCACCGTCGCAGCATCTCATCCGCCGTCGACGCACCGTCTGCGTCGCGCACGAGCGGGGCGAGAGCAACGCCGGAGAAGTAGGCGACGGGGTGATCGAGCCGAGGATGGCAGAGCGCTGGCGCGCGCCGGATGAACGCGCCTGACAGCACCGGCACGTCGACGATTTGCAGGGCGTGGTCCAATTGCAAGGGGCGATCCGATTGGAAGGAGTGATCAAATTGCAAAGATTGCAAGGACTGATCCACCCGAGGCCGGGATGGCGACGCGCCGGTGGTCCGCGCCTGCGCTTGCATCATCGGCAGCCGCGCCGTCCGCGGCCCGCGATCGATGTATCCAAAATGAACTTTGCACCCGGTGTTGGCGATACAGGCGGGCCGCCGTCAGCCTGCTTCGCGCCGCTGCCGCCTGCTGGCGTTCCCGATAAAACGCGCGCGCCGCGCCCGGATCGCACCCCGCGGTCAGGATCGTATGAACCGCCGCACTTGCCTGAATGGCGGACAACATAGCCGTCTGAATTCCCTGTGACGACAACGGATCGATGGAAACCGAGGCCTCGCCGACCCGAATGAAGTCGTTTCCGATCGGATCTTTACAGGTGCGCGGGGTGGCGTCGCGCACGCAGACCGGTCCGATCATTTTGCCGCGCATGATATCTCTGAGCAGTTTCGAGCGCGAGAGAACATCCCGGTAGAACTCCCGGCGGCCGTCGGCGTGAAAGCCGGCAACGCGCGCGGAATCGAGAAAAATCGCGGCAGCATAGGAACCGTCCGGAAGCGGACTTCCCCAAAACCATTCGTCATTGCCGGCCTCGATTCTCGTCTCGGCGAACGCTCGATCCCCCGACGCCCACGGTGCCGACAAAGCCACGGTGCGCGGCGCCCCATCGTCGATGCACATGCGATGGCGCTTCCCGCGCGCGTCGACCAGAAACCTGCTCTTGACGACCATGGGGCCGTCGGATGTCGCGACCGGAATGAGCCATTCGCCGCCGGACAGGTGCCGGACCGCACGGGCCTTCGCAGGAGAGACGATCCGCACCGCGGCGTGCGAGGCCGCGGTGCGCAGCCGGTCGTCGAGCATCGCGCGCTCGACCAGAAGCGAAGGCGACGCACCGAACGACTTGACCGCAACGTCACCGGAACCCCAGAGAACCAGGGCCTGCTTTTCGCGGCAGAAAACCGCGGCATCGACTGCACTGCGAAGCCGCAAGGAATCCAGGATCGGGACAATCGACGGCGCCAGGGATTCCCCACGCGGGCCGTTTTCCCGCGCCGTGCGGTCGATCAGCAGCACGTCGTGACCGAGTTCGGCCAGGCTCCGGGCAATCACCGACCCTGCGGGGCCGCCGCCGAGAACGCAGATTTCGCATTCATCTGCCTTCATGACGCCGTAGACGCCATAGCTGTCACTGCGGGCGCACGGCCGCACCGCGCCCCCAGGGACGGCCTGCGTTCGCACCCTCGGGCGAAAACAAGTCGGGCCGCAGTTCCGAAAGCCTGACATAAGCACCCAGCACGTAATCGAGCCATCCGCGGATATAGTCGCAGGCAGGCCTGCCCCGATGTATCACCTCGTAATGGCACCCGCCCCCGCACAGATAGCGGGCCCAGCAACTCCGGCAGGGTTCCTGCCGGTCGACGTTGCGTTGCGCCAGCCACGGCCGTTGCCGCTCCCGATCGACGCCCTCGCCGACATGTCCCATGGAACGCGCGTCGTCGTCGACGAAGCGATGACACGCAAACAGACCGCCGGACGCCGAAACGCCGAAATATCCTGCCCCGGCGCCGCACGGATACGGCCGGTGCGTCCCGCGGTGAATCTCTTCGAGCGCCGTCATCATGTTGGCGAACGGATAGGCCTCGCCCGCCGCGACCCTGCGTTCAAATTCGCGACCGCAGGCGATCATCTCGTCGAGCAGGACCTGCAGATCCGGCGCCTGCATCTCGCCCCGTCCGGTCGGCGCGCTCAACATCGGAGAGAAGCCGACCGACTGGAAGCCGAGCCCGATGAAATGGTCGAGCGTGGTGCGCAGGCCGAGATTGGCCGGCGTCACGGTCACCCGCGCCGATACCTGCATTCGCCGCTGCTGCGCCAGCAGCGGGCGGACATTGGCGATCACCCGGTCATAGCTGCCGCGGCCGCCCTTGGTGGGGCGCTGGCGATCGTGAATTTCGCCGATGCCATCGAGGCTCACCGTCACGGCAAAGCCATAGCGCTCGAAGAAGTCGCCATCCTCGGGAGTGACGAGGGTGCCGTTGGTCGTGATGGAAAAGCCGATCGGTATCTTCCGTTCGCCGGCGATCCCAGCCGCGAACGCGGTCGCGCGTCGTATCAACGAACGGTTGACCAGCGGCTCGCCGCCGAGAAAGGCGAGGTTGACCCGTTCGCCCGGGCTCGCCTGCGCGAACAGGCGCTGCACCGAGGCTTCCGCCACCTCCCACGGCATTTCCCGCGATGGGCCGCCGAAGCTGCCGCCTTCGGCGTAGCAATAGGTGCAGCCGAGATTGCAGCGCTCGGCCACCGCGAGCGACAGCGCCCGCATCGGCGGATCTTCGAGCGGCCCATCGTCGATGAAGCGCCGGAGCCCGAGGCCGTGCCCGGCAAGCAATGCGCGAGCCGGCTCTCCTCCCTGCGCCGAGGCCGCTGCGATCGCCCGGCCGAGGTCGTCGCCGATCTTGAAGATTTGCGAGCCGTCGACGACCAGAAGATGCAGACCCTCGGTGGTGTGGAACAGGTAGAAATCCTTGCTGGCGGACGGCAAGCCCTCCGAACAGGTACCGTCCGCAGGGTGCACGCTCATGGCCGGCCTCAAATGCCTTCAAAAAACGGAATGCCGATATTTTTCTCGTTCGCTAATCTTTCACCCTCTTCCAGCAACTTGGTCATCTTCACCCGCGCGGCGGCGATCTTGACCGCGCAATCCGCGACGCGTTCGCTTGCCGCGGCGGCGTAGGCTTCCTTCAGGGCCGTGATGATGTCGTTGCGATGGCCAAGCGCGGTCTCCACGTCCCTGCCCGTCCCCAATCTCATGCCGGTCCGGAAATATCGGCCCGCATCATCCTCGTACGGCCGCAGCGCCCCCTTGATCGTGATACATCGGACCTCGTGTTGAACGCCGTCACCCACGATGCGCTCCGCGAGTTGGACCAGGTGCGGCGGATATATGTCGGTCTGGGCCAGCGTGGCAGCGACACGGGCGTAAGCGCTGTCGATAAAGCCACTGGGGTGCTCGATGTTGATGAAGTCCTGCTGCGCCTCCGGGTCCAGCGGACGAAGCGTCCGCTCGCGCCATTCCGGGTCGGCGCCGCGGCTGGTCGCCTCGGCAAGCGCCGCGGCGGTGGGTTGCGCGAGCCGGCGAGGTCGGGACCCGACCTTGCGCCCGGCCTTCAAATACGCGGCGATGGACTCGCTGGTTCGGGGGTATGGCAGTGGACCGCCGCAACCGATGGGCACGACTTGGCAGGATTCGATGATCGGCGCGTAGGCCGAAATCAATCCCGCCTTGCGGAGTTCCCACAAAATCTCGTTGCCCCAGCGCAGATGTTGCATCTCGCTCATGCAAATCAGCAAAAGGTATTCCCGCGCCAGGGCCACTGCACCGCTGAGCGCAGCGTCCGCGATACTCTCCGGATCGCGCAACGAGAAGCGCGCATAGAGATATTCGAACACGAGCGTCAATTCGAGAGGAGCCAGCCAAGTGCGCAGCCACTCCGCGAGTTCACCGGGGTTGGCAAACGGATTGGCCGCATCGAGCGGCTCCGACAGGCGGACCGAGTCGATCTCCCTGCCCCCCAGGACGATGTTGAGTTTCTGCCATTCGTGATTGATCTGGTAATGGTCGAACTGATAGGGACGATTCTCCTCGATGATGCCAAACGCCTTCACGGCCAGCGCGCGCGAACGGTCGGCGCGCATCCAATCGAGCGGAATATTGAGCGACGGGTCCTCGGCTTCACCGTCCGGCAGGACGGACTCGCCCGGGTAAACATCTCCAAAAACGAGGTCCGGACGGTTCGACGCCCAGTAGTGGCAATAGCAGTCGCGGAAATCGTGCTGCCACGGCGAACACAGCCCCTGCATCAATTCGCCCGGCTGGTAGGCACCGCTGATGACCCCCGTGGTCGGATCGGTGTAGAGGCGGCGCCAGCCGTGCAACACCACCGGCTTATCGCTTTTGTCCCTGCGCTTGAGGCCGATCGAGACGGGCCCCGGCCGGAGCCCCCGGATCAGACGCCACACGGTGAGACCGCTGAGCGGCTCGCGGCCGTCCATCGTCGATATCCGGCTGCGTTTCACCTCGATCCAATCCAGATACCAGCCTCCTTCCCCGAGCTTCGACGCCACGAGTTCGTCGTCATTGTCGGTGAGCTTGGCGTAGAGGGTCTGGATGACTTCTTTGGAGATTTGCAAGATTTCGCGGACGCGCTTTTTCTCAGGCGCGTCGGAGTCCAGTTGAAAGTCGGGGTCCAGGGGCGCATCCGCATAGGCGAGCTTGGCACCGTCCGGCTCGACGAAATTGAACACCAGGCCGGGAAAAAATCTTCGATCGAGGTTGCGGACATCGAGTTCGAGGCCGGGATAGCAGTTGGCGACCGCATCTTCCGGGCGCGTGACGATCGGATTCCCGGCCACGGAAAATTCCGCGCGCGCGGTAAGGTTGCGTGGAAAGATCTTGGTCTGGGTCGGGTCCGGTTTCTCGTTCGTCGCAGGTTCCGGCGGCTGGAATGCTGCGCCGTCCGGCTTGCCGGCGCTCGGCCGGTTCGACGGGCTCGACACCGCCGATTTCCGTCCCCGCTTTCCGGAAGCCTTCGGCCGCGAGGCCGATTTCTGTCTTTTCGCCATTCGGTTCCTCCCGGCTCTCTCTGTCACTCGTCGGGCGCTTCCTTGCGCCGCTGCATGAATCCTCGCACACGCCGCGTGACAGGGCTGCCGACACCTTTGCCGGCCGCGGAGACTTTCAAAAGCTTCATCAGGGCATCGTACTGCCGAACCGTAAGGGACAAAGGAAGCGAATCGGAATCCCGCATATAAGGCGGCATCCTCATGTCGTGCAGTGTGTCGCGCTCGACGCGAGGGTCGCGAAAATCCGGATTTGGCTTTGACCCCCGACGCCGCGCCAACTGCTCGAACCGCCCGAACGGCGGGCGGATGAGCCGTTTCACCTCGTCCGCATGCTGCTGAAGAAAAGTGAGCAGCGTTTCGACATCGCAGAGCTCTCCGTGACGAAAGTGCGCCACATCGGTGTAAGGCAGGTTTCCGTCCTTGGGATCGGGAGCGGACGGAAACAGATCGGCCGTGAGGTCCGCGGGGGGCTTGTCCTTGCCGGTCATCGAATTGGAATTGACCTGAGGGCGGCTCGGAGCGTTCGAACCGTTCTCGCTGATGGCGCGATACCGATTGGAATCGAGGTTGATCAGCGAAGCCGTTTCAAAAGCGCGCGCGAACAAATCCGCGATCTCGGCCTGCGTCAGCTCGATCTGCTCTTTGTCGTTCGGATCCATCGCGATCGGCCCTTCGTCGCGATCGGCAAGGTCGTCGGCGAACGAATTGAGCGGCCGCCGATCGGGCGCGAAGTCGGGACAGCTCGAGAGGACCCGCGCGGTGGCGACATGGCGGACGCCATCGATCACCACCTGCGCTTCGATGATGCCGTCGCAACTGTCGTCGACCACTCCCCAGGAGCAATTGTCGCCCACATTGGCGCCATCATAACTATCGGACGGTTGCGGGTCCTCCTGCCCCTTCGCGTCCATCACGTATTTGGTCCATTTGGTGGAGTCGTTGAGGATCCGGTTTTCCAGGGAGACGATGTCGTGCAGGCGCCCACCGAGCGTCACGCGATCGAGCGCCTGCCCGGGCGGCAAGGGCGAAGCGGGTCCCGCGATCGCCGTCCGCGGCCCGTATACCTGGCCCGTCGCCGGGGTGAAACGCACCCGCAGGGCGGTCAGGTCTATGCCCATGACTTTGCGATCGATCGGCTTTATGACCTGAAAATACCCCAGATGTATCGGGTGGTCCCGCGTCACCAGCGGTTCCTCGTCGGCGTTATGCGGACTGATGGCCCGGAGCGCCTTACGCTCGTGATCGTCGCCGAGCGCGCTCTCGCGCGCGATGTAAGCGCACGCCGCCGAAAGAGTGCGTCGCTGCGCCTTACGATTGGCGACCGTCATCGTGTATTTGACGCTGTCGAGATCCGCTCCGAATTCCCTGAGCAGGCCCACGGTCACCTGCTTGGTTTCGCACCTGCCCCCTTCCTCCACGGTCGCCCACAGCTCGAAGAACGGCGCCACCGGCCGCAGCAGATCACCATCCCGAAACTGGATCGCGTTCGGCATGAAGGGGCGCAACGATCCGTCGCCCATGACCCTCAGGCTCACGGCAGGCTGAATTGTCGTGCGATTGCCGCCGTGGATCGACTTGTCGGTTTGCCAGACGAAGCAATCGAGCGGCGTTGTACTGGCACCCAATCGCGCGATCGCAAGCGGTGGTAGAAAATAAATTTCCCTAATTGGCACGCCACCAGACCTCCATGGCCCGATCCGCTGTGCCTCCCTTATTCCCCGGGCACAGCGTCAATTTTAATGCGGAGACGATAACACAAAAACATTACCTGACCAGCGGATAATATATTCCCGTGAGTACCGTAGCGGACACCGCACGACGCGCCGCACGCAACCCGCTCACGCCAACGCGCTCAGCACCTCCTGCGCTTCGACGAGGTCGACGGTATCGAGCCCCTCGGAGAACGAATGATAGACCGGGGCGAGGAGGTCGCGCGCTTCTGCCGGGGCGCCGCGAGTGGCCAGCAGCCGCGCCTTGACGACGGTCGCGCGCAATTCGAGAAACCGCGAGTTCTGGCGCCGCGCCACTTCGATGGCGCGATCGATGCTGGCCTCGCCGCCGGCGCAATCCCCGCCCTCGGAGATCATCACCACGCCGCGGACGCGATGCAGCTCCGCCTCGTAAAATCGCTGGTCGAGAGGCTCGATCAGCGCCTGCGCCTCGTCGAGAAGCGCATAGGCGCGCTGATACTGCCTCACCCCGCCGAGGATTTCCGCCTCGAGCAGCAATGTCTGCGGCACCCAGAGATTGGCCTTCTGCTTGGCGAGTTCCGCCGTGCTCTCGTGCATCTGCCGGATGCCGGACTCGATCTTTCCATCCTGCGCGTCGACCCAGCCCAGCATCGGCTTCGCCCACAACGTCCAATACGACGCGTTGTGCTGCTCGGCCAACTGCAGCAATTCGCCCGCCGTTCTTCGCAACGAGGCGATGTCCCGGCGCAGCATGATCAGCAGGCTCACGAAGCAGAGCGAATAGGCGATCGAATTGAAATGCTCGATCAGTCTCGCCTGGGCGATGGCGTCCCATCCGGCCTCCATCGCCTGGTCGAGATCGCCGATGTGCTGGAGCGCAAGGCACAGATGCGCCAGCGCGGCGGTGCGCGGATGCTGACTGAAGCTGTAGGCGAGCTGGTCGTGCTCGGGCCGGTACAGACGCAACGCACGGCGCAGATGCTCGCTGCCCGACATGGTGTCGCCGCGCCATACGAGAGACGAGCCGTAGATGCGGTGCCCCATAAGCTGCAATCCGACATCGTCTTGCTGTTCGGACCGGAGAAGGAACCTCTCGGAGTGCTCGAGAGCTGCTTTCATGTCGCCGCGCACATACGGTATCACCCATTGACCGTACATCACGGGAAAGGCGCTCTTGTCCTCACCGAGCTTCGTGCAGAGCTCCCAGGCGCGTGCATAATTGTCCGACAATTCCGAGCTGACGTAGCCTCCCGTCGCAATCAGCGGACCGCTCAGCTTGATTCTCACCGCCAGCTCGTCGGCCTCGCACTCCGAACGCTGCCGGCAATTGCCGCAGAAGGTTGATGGCGCGGCCGAGATGGCTGACGGCCTCCCGGTTGGCCGAACGCCTGATGGCGAGGTCTCCCGCCCTGCGCCACCACTCGACCGCCGTTTCGACCATGCCGGCCTGCGTGTAATGGTGGGCGAGGATTTCGGGTTGGGTCTGCGCGGTTTCAGGAAACCTGTTTTCCAGGACGTAGGCGATCCGGGCGTGAAGCTGCTGCCGATTGCTTCTGACGAAAGTCTCGTAGGCGGCGTCCTGCACCAGCGCATGCTTGAAGACATAGCTCGCGGACGGCGGCACGCCGCGCAGAAAGATGAGCTCGGCAGCGACGAGCTTCATCAGCGCATCCTGGAGCTGGGCCTCGCGCAAGGTGGATACGGCCGCCAGCAGGGAATAGGAGAACTCCCGGCCGATGGCGGCACCGATCTGCGCCACCTCCTTCACCGAATCCAGACGATCGAGCCGCGCCATCAGCAAATCCTGCAAGGTCGCGGGAATCGCGAGCGGAAGATTAGGCTCGGTCAGCACCAAGGCATCGCCCTTCTCGTGCAGAGAGCCCGACTCGAGCACCGTCTTGGTGAGCTCTTCGACAAACAGCGGCACGCCGTCGGTCTTGGCGACGATCTGATCGATGATTTCGGGCGGCATCGTCTTGCCCGCGATCGACTCGACCATCGTCCTGCAGTGCCGCCGCCCCAACCGGTTCAAAGTCAGCGCCGTCACCTGGCCGATCCAGCGTGCCTTGAACTCGGGCCGGCACGTCATGATCAGCAGAATGCGCAATTCCTGAAGCCGCATGATGATGCGACCGAGGAGATCGAGGGTGGTCGGGTCGGCCCAGTGCACGTCTTCGAAGATGACGAGCGTGGCGCCCACGCCCGCCTGTTCGGCAAGATGCTCGACGAACGCGTTGAGAATGCGTTCCTTGCGGCGCTGGGGATCCGAATCCGGCGCCGCGTAGCGGTCGCCGGTCGAAATCGAAAGCAGCACCGCAAACAGCGGAACGATGTGATCGAGGCGGGTGGTCGCATGCTTGAGCAACGCTTCCAGCTTGTCGAGCTTTGCGTCGGGCTGATCATCCGCGGCCAAATCTGCCGCGCGCTCGAGCTGGCTGATGATCGGATGGAGTGCGCTGTCGATGTGAAAAGGCGAACACTGGTACAGCGTCGCCACCTGCGCTTCGCCGGCGATGCGTTGGCGAAAGTTCTCCACGATACGAGACTTGCCGATGCCTGCCTCCCCCGAAAGCAGGACGACCTGTCCTTCACCCTCGATCGCCTGCTGCCAACGACTGGCCAGCAGGTCCACTTCCTGTTCGCGGCCGACGAAATCCGTGAGATTTACCACATGGGCGGCGAACCGGCTCGCGACCTCCCGCTCCCCGATCACGCGCCAAACCGTCACCGGGTCCGGCTGCCCCTTCAAAATGCGTTTCGACTTTTGGAGCGCGAAGGTTTCGCTGACGAGTTGGCGCGTCTCGTCTGAAATGAAGATACTGTTCGGATCTGCAGCGGATTGGATGTGGGTTGCCAAATTCGGCGTCAGGCCGACGAGATTCTTCGCCTCGGTCAAAGGTACGAGGACATGACCGCTCGCAATGCCGACCCGGACGCCGATGCGGGTCTTGTTCTTGGAGTTCGCGAGGCTGATCGTGCGGATGATGGCCAATGCCGCGCGAACGGCACGCTCCGCATCGTCTTCGTGAGCCTGCGGATATCCGAACAGCGCCTGAACGCCATCGCCGACGACGTTCGAAACGAAACCGCCGACCTGGCAGATCGCATCTCTACAGGTCCCGTGATAGTCTTCCGTGACATCGTGCAAATCTTCGAGCTCGAGCGAGCCGGCGAGAGACGTCGAGCCGACCATGTCGCAGAAGAGAACCGTGAGATGTCGACGCTCTGCGGCTGAAATCGAGCCGTCAGGAGGCGAGCCCGGTAAATCGGCTGCCGTGACGATCGGCGGCGCCCGCGGGCTCCAGGCTCGCACGTCCCGCCGCGCGCGTGCCGCAACGACCGCAAAACCTGATTTCCGGGGGATTTACGGTTCCGCAGTGAAGGCATTTGACGGGCAGCGCCGCACCGCAAGCCGTGCAGAAATTTCCGCTTTCGAGATTATCGGCTTGGCAGCGTAGGCATTTCATGTCGTATACGCCATTGGTGCTCGGCTAAATGGCTCGGTCTCCTCCGCAATTTTCATCGGACGAGCCAACCATCAATCCATTAAGGGCTTCATTACTATAAACGGCGGCTCAAATAACCTTCGCAAAACAACCCGTCTGCTCGGCGTCATCGAATCGCTTTATCATCCATGAGGCGGAAATCCCTCGCCGAACAACAAAAACTTGCCTACTTTTTTGCTCTACTTTTTTGCTGCAAATGCGCAGCCGCCTTGATCCATCGGCCGAAACGCCTGATCGCCCGGAACAGTGGCGAGCAATTTGTAGAAGTCCCACGGCCCTTTCGACTCCGCCGGCGACTTCACCTGCATGAGATACATGTCGTGCACCATGCGGCCATCCTCGCGGATACGACCATTGGTGGCGAAAAAATCGTTCACCGGCGTCGCCTTCATTGTGGCGATCACGGTCTTGGCGTCGTCGGTACCCGCCGCGTCGATCGCCTTGAGGTAGTGCATGACCGCCGAATACACGCCGGCCTGGAACATGGTCGGCATGCGCCCCGCCCGCTTCATGAACCGAGCGGAAAATGCACGCGTCGCGTCGTTCATGTCCCAATAATAGCCCGCGGTCACGATCATGCCCTGGGCCGCCTGCAGGCCGAGGCTGTAGGCGTCGGTGACTTCGAACAGGAGCGCCGCGATCTTCTGGCCCCCCCTCTGGAGGCCGAACTCGGACGCCTGCTTGACGGCGTTCTGCATGTCGCCGCCGGTGTTCGCAAGGCCGACGACCTTGGCCTTCGAGGCCTGTGCCTGCAGGATGAAGGACGAGAAGTCCTGGGTGTTGAGCGGGACGCGCACGGCGCCGAGCACCCGCCCGCCCATGGCCTTGACCACGTTCCCGGTATCGCGCTCCAGCGTATGGCCGAACACGTAGTCCGCGGTAATGAAGAACCAGCTATCGTCGCCGCCGGCCACCAGCGCCTTGCCCGCCACGTTGGCCAGGGCGTAGGTGTCGTAGCTCCAGTGAATGCCGTTCGGCGAGCACGCCGGCCCGGTCAGATCGGACGTTGCGGCGCCGGAC
>CAVVCE010000109.1:0-8029 GCA_963746235.1 uncultured Alphaproteobacteria bacterium | reverse complement strand
CAGCCCGCCGGGGTCGAGCACGTCCTGCTCCGCGGTCTTCCGCAAGTCGAGAAGCGAGGTGTAGAACAGCACCCAGGTGAGCATCTCCTCGTAATGCATGGACTGGGAGATGTGATCGACTACGGTGAGGCCGGCGGTCGCGGCGGCCTCGCCGGTCGGCGCGAATTCGATCTCCCACACCCGGCCGAGCTCGCTCTTTTCGTCGATGAAGTAGACCAGGCTGCCGCCGAGGCCGCGCACCGCCGGAATTTCGAGCTCGCCCGGGCCGACCGCCTGGCGGAACGGCTTGTCGAGCAGGCGCTCGGCACGCGCGAGCGCCGCCGCCGCGTCCTCGACCCGCAGCCCGATCGCGCATACGCCGGTGCCGTGGGTGATGTTGAAGGAATGGGCGAAGCCCTCCTTTTCGGTGTTCACCACGATGTTGATGGCGCCTTGCGACCACCGCGTCACCGCCTTCGACTTGTGCAGGCCGGCGCGCGCGAAGCCGAGCCCGCGCAGCACCTTCTCGAACGCCGGCGCCGCGCTTTCATCGATGGCGAACTCGATGAATTCGGTGCCGCGGCACTTCGACCGCGGCGGCAGCGGGGCGAATTCCAGCGGCGCGATGCCGGTGCGCTCGCGCAATTGGTCGAGCAGGAACAAGAGCGAGCGCTGGCCATCCACCGCAACGCTGCGGGCGGAACCGGCGCGGAACTGGTCGTTGAAGATCTCGAGCGAAAGAAGGTCGTCGAAGCCGGTCGCCTGGAGGGCCGCCATGAAGTCGAGCAGCGGCAATTCACCCTGGCCGGGGAAATTGCGGAAGTGCCGGCTCCATGACAGCGAATCCATGTCGAGAAGCGGCGCGTCCGCCACCTGGACCAGGAAGATGCGGTCGCGCGGGATGGCGCCGAGCGGCTTGAGGTCGGTCTTGCGGGCGAAGATGTGGAAGGTGTCGAGCACGAGCCCGATCGCCCGGTGGTCGGCGCGGCGCACCGCCTCCCAGGCGTCGCGGTAGTCGCTGATGTGACGCCCCCAGGCGAGCGCCTCGAAACCGACCCGGATGCCGTGGCGCGCGGCGCGCTCGCCGAGCGCATGAAGATCGGCCGCGGCGCGATCGATGCCGCCGAGGCTCTGCGGCGACACGTTGGAGCAGACCAGAAGGAGACCGCAGCCGAGCTCGCCCATCAGGTCGAACTTGCGCTCGGCGCGGGCGAAAATGCGCTCGCGGCTCTCCGGCGGCATGCCCTCGAAGTCGCGGAACGGCTGGAACGTGATGATCTCGAGCCCGAGATCGGCGACCCGCTTGCGCACGTCGGCCGGCGTGCCGTCGAACGACAACAGATCGGCCTCGAAGATCTCGACGCCCTTGAAGCCGGCGGCCGCGATGGCCTCGAGCTTCTCGGCAAGACCGCCGCTGAGCGACACGGTTGCGATCGACAGTTTCATGACTGCGCTCCCCGCGCCCAGGCCCAAGAGCTCGACGCCCAAGAGCTCGACCCATCCTACACGCCACGCAGATGGGACGCCCGATTTCGGACGCCCAATTTCGCGGCTTCCCGGCGGTCGCGCCACTCGCTATGATGGGTCCGCTTGAAGGCGCTGCAACCGTCGGGCCAACGTAATTCAAGCCAAGCAGACAGCACGGCCGGGCAGGTCCGGCAAGCAAATCCGGGCGAACCCGGAAACGTCAATTCCACATGGGAGGACGACAATGAAGCACACGATCAGGCTGACATTATTGGCCGGCATCGCCGCCGGCGCGTTGATGCTGGTGTCGGGAGACCGGGGCTATGCCCAGGGCGCCGATCCCAATGCCGCGCCCAATCCGTACAAGATGCAGGACGGCTGGGCGCAGCTTCCGGCGGGCCGCAAGTTCGGCGCCGCCATCAAGGTTCAGGTCGATCACAGCGACGGCAAGAGCATCTGGGTGTTCGACCGCTGCGCGTCGAACGACTGCGGCAACTCCACCCTCGCACCGATCCAGAAGTTCGACGCCTCCGGCAAGTTCATGACGGCGTTCGGCGGCGGCATGTTCAACCAGCCGCACGGCTTCTATGTCGACCGCGAGGGCAATGTGTGGGTCGCCGACGAGCGGGCGAAGAACGGCAAGGGCGCCGTGGTGGTCAAGTTCAGCCCGGAGGGCAAGGTGCTGATGACCCTCGGCAAGGCCGGAATGCCCGGCAACGGCCCGGACGGGCTGGATGGACCCAGCGGCGTCGTGGTCGCGCCCAATGGCGACATCTATGTCGCCGACGGCCATGGCGGCAACAGCAATGACCGCATCGTGAAGTTCTCCAAGGACGGCAAGTTCATCACCGCCTGGGGCAAGCACGGCAAGGCGGCCGGCGAATTCGACACCCCGCACGGCATCGCGCTCGATTCGGCCGGACGGGTCTATGTCGCCGACCGCGCCAACAACCGCGTCCAGGTGTTCGAGCCGGACGGCAAGTTCGTCGCCGAATGGAAGCAGTTCGGCCGTCCGAGCGACGTCGCCATCGACAAGAACGACATGATCTACGTGGCCGATTCCCAATCGACCCCGACCAACAATCCCGGCTTCAAGCAGGGCATCCGGATCGGCAGCGTCAAGGACGGCAAGGTCACGGGCTTCATCCCCGAAGCCTCCGCCGAAGCCGCGGCGCCGGAAGGCGTCGGCGTCGACGATGCCGGCAATGTCTATGGCGGCTGGACCGGCAAGATGGCGGTGCGGCGCTTCGTGAAGGGCTGAGGCACATTTGCGGACACGCCGAATTTCGGATTCTTGCTTCGAAATTCGGCGTTCTTCACAAAAGAGCGGTGGTGGCGCCGATCGACCCGGCGGCATCGCCTCCATGCGTTCCGACGCGGGCCATGGGCCTGCACGGCCCCAGCGCCGGCACGCGTCAGAATTTCTCGAGTTCCGGGTAGGGTCGGTAAAGCGCATTTTCGCACGTCTCGCGAGACGCTTCCGCGATCTGCGTGATCTCGCCGGCGTAGTAGAAGGCGGCGAATTCCTTGTTCCCCTGATATTGGCCGCGCTCGTCTTTGGAATCGAACTTGAGGCAGACGATGTAGCGCGTGACGGCGCCACGCGCCTTCAAGGCGGGTTCGGCAATATACGCATCGCGTATGCTCTTGGGATCGGTGACCTGGAGGGCCAGCCACTCCCGGATCCTGACCTTGTAGTCGGCCGGGTAAGCGTTCTCGTCGAGCTTCTTCTTTTCGCCGAAGCTGGAGCAAGCGCAAAGGGCGATGGCCTGGAGAACGACCAGGAGAGTGGCCACGCGAGCGACCGGCCACCCACCTTTTGCCAAGACCCGCGCCTGGCCACCCGTCATGGTCCACCCGTCATGGTCCCGTGCACACCCATGCGAGGTATTCTACATGATCGCGGGACGCCGGGAGAAGCCGGCGCCGGGCCGGGTCGAGGCCGAGATTTTTTGAATTCGGTACCGCCGGCCGCTGTCGCGATGTCCCTTCGGGACCCCACGGACCCTGCAGCGCAACCCAACCGCTGCCAGCGGCCGGACGGTGCCCTGCCGCGGCCTGTCGCGGGTTAATTCCTGGCGGGCCGACGTATCCCGGGATCGGGGAACTGACGACCGGGGCGCTCCCGATGGATCCTGTGGCTGCCGAGCACGGCGCGCATGCGGCCGTGCCGCGGCACCCTCCGGGAATGAAAAAGGCCCCACAGAGACTGCGGGGCCGTGAGCGGAGGTCAGCCCGAAAGCTGTGTCAGGTCCGACGGCGAGTGGTCACTTGAGGCCCTACCGCTCCCGCTCCCCCTCGACCTCCGCGGCTGGCCTTCGCCGCGCAGGATTCCCAATATCCCCAGGTGGCTTCGCTCGCGCCGCCATGTCCGCTCCAGCATAGGCCGTTCTGTTTGATCGGTCCGCCATTGATCCGCTCGGCCGAAGCCGGGGCGGCCGAGATCAGAGCTGCGACGACCACTGTTGCCGCCGCGATTGTGAACTGACGCATGATGCCTCTCCTTGGTTGCTTTTAGTGCGGTTCTTGTTTGCTGATTGAAGTTTGGTGGCTCTTAGGTGTGCCCCGTAACCTGAGATATAAAATTTATGCAGAATTAATTTTTTGAGCAAGCAAATTTATCATCGGCACCCACCGGAGCGATCAAGTTTCGTTGGCGCCGCGGCCTTCATGATGAATAATATTCATATATGGCAATAACTTACGATGTTACAAAAAAGTGACTATAGGCGCGGCCCCGCCGGGCGCCGGCATAAAGAACCGTTCAGCTCCCCTTCCTCATAAATTTGCATAAATGGATGTGGCGTATCGCCGCTCGCAGCTCAAGCCTCCAAACCTGGCCTGGAGATTGCGCCGGCTCCATCGATCCGGGCGCGGAATTGCTCGCGAAACACGCGCACCCGATGGTCGATCATCACGGCGCGGGTGCCGTCGACCCGACCGGTCCATTCCCTGAAGAAGCCGTGGCCGCAGATCGGCGCGCCATCGATTGGCGCTAGGCGGCGGATGCAATGCGGCGGCGCCGGCTCGCCCTCACCAGTGTCCCCATTGCGATTGTGCGCCCCATGCACCCCATTGCTGGAAACCCCATTGGGTCGCTGCCGGCACCGGAGCCGGACGCACGGCGCGCGCAACACGCCGATGCTGGGCCGCGGCGCTGAGCCTGTGCCGTGCACGATCGTCGTCGTCGTCGTCACGATGGCGCCTGCCATGTTCGCCGTCGCGGGAGACCAACACGGTCTGGGTATCGATGATCCTGCCCTTGCCATCGACCCGGAAGCACTCGCTGATCGTCTTTCCGCCCCGCTCTTTCGCCTCGCCGGATTCGAGATCGACCGATTTGCATGAGAGCTGGCGCCTGGCCTCCGGCGACGGCGGAGCGAGCGCGGTCTTGGGGGCGACATTGGCCCATACGGCCTGGATGACCGGCTCGAAAATCGGGACCGCCACGCCGCCGCCGGTCGCGCCGCCGCCGAGCGTACGACGCACGCCATCGGCGTTGTCGTAGCCGAGCCAGACCGCAACGGTCACCTCGTTGGTGAAACCGACGAACCAGGCGTCGTTCTCATCGTCCGACGTGCCGGTCTTGCCGGCGACATAAGGCGAGAGGTCCGCGATCGCCCGCGCGGTGCCGCGTGCCAGCACGCCCTGCATCATGGACTTGAGCTGATAGAAGGCGGCGTGGTCGACCGAGGTGATCGGGGTCGACGACTTCGGGTCGTGGCGATAGACGACGCGGCCGCTGCGCTCGATCAATTCGATCGCATAGGGCGACGGTCGCATCCCCTCATTCGCGATCGCCGCGTAGAACGCCGCGAGATCGACCGGCCGCACCGGCTGGGCACCGAGCACGAACGGATAATACCGCACGCATTCGTGATAGATTTGGGCTTCCAATGCGAGCTGGCAGAGACGATCGAGGCTCGCTTCGGGCTTGTCGGCGATGCCGCCCAGGAGCAGATGCGCGGTGGCAAGATTGCGCGAATTCTCCAGCGCCCGGCGAATGGTCATCGTGCCGCCCCCGCCGCCGTCGTAGTTCTTCGGCGACCAGAAATCCTGCTGGAGGGCGCGGCCTCCTTTGAGTGGCGGCAGGGTGATCGCACTGTCGTTGATCAACGTGTTGGGTTGCAGGCCTTTGCCGAGCGCCGCCAGATAGCTCAACGGCTTGATGGTGGAACCCGGCTGGCGCACGGCCTGCGTCGCGCGATTGAGCTGGCTCAGCGGATAGGAGAATCCGCCCGACATCGCCAGGATGCGGCCGGTCTTGTTCTCCAGCACGACCACCATTCCCTGCACCACCGGACGCACCCGCAGCTCCGCGCGGGCGGTTTTGCCTTTTCCCTCGACCACGGCGACCAGGACGACATCGTAGGGCGCGAGCTTGCGCTGCGCGGCGCCGTCATCCGAGAGCGGCACGATGCGCCCGTCGGCCAAGCCGACGCGCCAGCCGCCGTCCTTCCTGCCTCCCGCACGCTCCACGACCACCGCCGGCGTCCAATGGACGTCGTAGAGCGGCGGGCGCAGCATCCGCGAGCGCCTGCTGCCAATACGGCCGCTTGTCGGTTCGTTTTCCGCCGGCCTCGATCCGCGCAATAGCCTGCGGCGAGATTGGCCTCGGGGGCGAGGAACCTCGCACGGCCGGCGCCGCGTTCGTATCGCGACAGGCCGTCCTGCAGGGCCTCCTCCACTGCGCGCTGCAATGGCGGATCGATGGTGGAGCGCACCGTGACGGAGCTGGCCGTGATCGTGTCGATGCCGGCAACCGATTTGGCCTCGCGGGCGACCTGATCGATGAAATGGAAGCCGATGTCGCGCCGCGGCCGTTCGAACCGCGTCATGGCCGGCAAAGCGGGCAATCCCCTGCTTTCCTCGCCCCTGCCCTCCTCGTCGCCCTCGGCAGCGCCGAGCATCCCGGATTCCCGCATCCGGTCGAGCACGTAGGCGAGCCGCTGCTGCGCGCGCGCCGGGTTGCCGATCCGGACTGAGATATCTCGGTCCCTTGGTCAGGCCGGCAAGCAGCGCGCCTTCCTCGAGTGAGAGCTGCTTCGCCGGCTTGCCGAAATAGCTGCGCGCCGCCATCTCGACGCCCCAGGAACTGCGTCCGAGATAGACGGAATTGAGATAGATTTCGAGGATCTCGTCCTTGCTGAGCGTGGCTTCGACGCGCGAGGCGACGATCATCTCGCGGATCTTGCGCTCATAGCTGAGATCCTCGCCCACCAGAAGGTTCTTGGCGACCTGCTGGGTGATGGTCGAGCCGCCCTGCGGGCGGCCGGACCGTGCGAGGTTGCCGACAAAGGCGCGGATCAAACCATGTTCGTCGATACCCCTGTGCTGCGCGAAGCGCTTGTCCTCGGCGGCGATGAAGGCATTGCGCACCTGCTGCGGAATTTCCGCGAGCGGCACCCAGATGCGGCGCTGGTTATCCTCGAATACTTCGGCGAAAGGCTGGCCCTTGCGGTCGAGCACGGTGCTCGCGCCGGGAAGCTTGAGGCCCTTGAGCCTGTTGTGGTCTGGCAGGTTGGCGGCCGCCTTGTTGTAGAAATCGATGACGTCGCCGAGGTCGACGGCCGGCTGCGCCACCATTTCGTTCTTGCAGAACTGCCGATAGGCCGTCTGCAAATCGGCAATATTGATGCCCCGCAGTGCCTTGCTTCCATTGATCGCCTGCGGATCGTCCATCGCGGTCGCGATCAGGTCGTCGATATTGATGTCTTCGAGCTCGAACGCCTTGACCATGTGGGTGCAGCCGGCGTGAAGGAGCTGCGCAACCTGCGGCCGATCGCGGTCGCGGTCGAACTGCGTCTTCACGGCATCGGGCGCCGTCATCACCTGGCTCAGCGCGAGGGCGGTGGCAAATATCTTGATGAGAAGCGTTTCCATCGAACCTTGCGGAAGTTCAGAAGCGAAACCCGCCCGCCCCAGAAAGCCGTCTTTGGTTACTTCGTCGCAAAATCAGCCTGCCCGAAATATGACTATATTCGGTGAACGTAGCGGGCCTGTTCAGCTTCAATTTTGGTATTGCTAACAGGATGTTATCATTCCGTAGAAATTAAGGCAAAAGGGCCGCATGCGCTGATTTTCACGCTACTGTCGAGGCGTGAAAGTATTATGTCAGGCGGGGATGTGAGACGAGGCCGCGAGAAAACCCACGGCTCCGGGTCACCGCGCTGCTGCGCCTCGACCTTTCATCGGCACCGTCTGATCATGCCCTGAAAGGCAATCATTCGCTCCGCACGTCGCCCGCCGGCTCGGAGCCCGCGGCCGGACTTCCGACCGCCTCCTCCTCCGGAGCCTTGAGCGCAAGCACGCCGCTGTTGACCAGTTCGTCGATGGTTTCCTTGACGTTGGCCCTGATGTCGGACGCCGCCTCGGGGAACGCATCGGCCAGAAGGTCGACGATCTCCTTTGCGGTGCGCCTGCCGTCGCACAGCTTCCAGATGACGGTCGCGGTCTCGTTGAGATAGATCGCCGTCTTCGCAGGGCTGCGATAGATCAGGCACTCGTTGTCCATCCACTCGACCGTGTAACGCTCACTGCGTTGGGGCACGGGATCACCGGTCATCGATGGGCTCCTGTTCTG
>CAVVCE010000108.1:0-8242 GCA_963746235.1 uncultured Alphaproteobacteria bacterium | reverse complement strand
GCGACCAGACCCACACGCCGATGTTCCACCAGGTCGAAGGCCTGGTCATCGACAAGGGCTCCCATCTCGGCCATCTCAAATGGATTCTCGCCGAGTTCTGCAAGGCGTTCTTCGAGGTCGATCACGTCAAGATGCGGTTCCGGCCGTCGTTCTTTCCGTTCAC
Source organism: uncultured Alphaproteobacteria bacterium (assembly GCA_963746235.1). Classification (GTDB taxonomy): domain Bacteria; phylum Pseudomonadota; class Alphaproteobacteria; order Rhizobiales; family Xanthobacteraceae; genus JAJPKK01. The sequence continues at coordinate 8,079 of CAVVCE010000108.1, read as the reverse complement.
CGAGCCGTCGCTCGAGGTCGACATCCAGTGCCGCCGCGACAAGGGCGAAATCCGCTTCGGCGAAGGCGACGACTGGCTGGAGATTCTCGGCTGCGGCATGGTGCATCCCACCGTGCTGCGCAATTGCCGGATCGACCCGGATGTCTATCAGGGCTTCGCCTGGGGCATGGGGATCGACCGCATCGCCATGCTCAAATACGGCATGCACGACCTGCGCGCCTTCTTCGAAGCCGATGTGCGCTGGCTCGCCCATTACGGCTTCCGGCCGCTCGATTTCCCCACCCTCGCCGGAGGGCTCGGCGGATGATGACGGGCGGTGGCATTAGGAACCGGGCCGCGCATCCGCGGGCTCCCTCGCCCCGCCTGCGGGGAGAGGGTCGGGGTGAGGGGGCCTATTCACCCGCCCAAACTCGTGGGAAGGCCCGCTCACCCGGATCGCTGCGCGATCCGACCTCTCCCCGCGCGCGGGGAGAGGTGCTCCCCCTCCCCAACCCTCCCCCGCAGGCGGGGGAGGGAGCACGCGAGGCGGTGCAATGAAGTTCACTCTCTCCTGGCTCAAAGAGCATCTCGACACCGACGCGCCGCTGGCGGCGTTGGTGGACCGGCTCACCATGATCGGCCTCGAGGTCGAGAGCGTCGCCGATAAAGCGGCGGCGCTGGCGCCGTTCACCGTCGCGCGGGTGATCTCGGCCGTGCAGCATCCCAATGCCGATCGGCTCCGCGTCTGCATGGTCGACACCGGCAGCGGCGATCCGGTGCAGGTCGTGTGCGGCGCGCCCAATGCGCGTACCGGAATGATGAGCGTGTTTTCTCCGCCCGGCACCTTCATCCCCGGCAAGAACATCACGCTGGGCATCGGCACCATCCGCGGCGTCGAGAGCCGGGGCATGCTGTGCTCGCCGGCAGAGTTGCAGATATCGGACGATCACGACGGCATTTTCGACCTGCCGGCCGACGCGCCGCTCGGCGCGCGCTATGCCGAATGGGCGAAGCTCGACGATCCCGTCATCGAGATCAATTTGACGCCGAACCGGCCGGACTGCACCGGCGTCCACGGCATCGCCCGCGACCTTGCCGCCGCCGGCATGGGCATGTTGAGGGACATTCCCATCGAGCCGGTCAAGGGTGCCGGCCCCTGCCCGGTCGCGGTCAGGCTGAATTTCGGGACCACGCCGTCCTTGTGCCGCGGCTTTGCGCTGCGCCTGGTGCGCGGCGTCGACAACGGCCCCAGCCCGGAATGGCTGCAGCGGCGGCTCATCGCGATCGGGCTACGGCCGATCAATGCGCTGGTCGACATCACCAATTTCATCACCTTCGACCGCGGCCGGCCGCTGCACGTGTTCGATGCCGCCAAGGTGAAGGGCGACCTGGTGGTGCGTCGCGCGCAGCCGGGCGAGACCGTGCTGGCGCTCGACGGCAAGACCTATGCGCTGGACGACACCATGTGCGTCATCGCCGACGGCGGCGGCGTTGAATCCCTTGCCGGCATCATGGGCGGGCGAAGCGAGCGGCTGCTCGGAGACGACCACCGACGTGCTGATCGAATCGGCGCTGTGGGACGAGATCAACATCGCCCACACCGGCCGCCGGCTGAACATCAATTCCGACGCCCGCTACCGCTTCGAGCGCGGGGTCGACCCCGCCTTCATGATTCCGGGCCTGGAGCTCGCGACCCGCATGGTCCTCGACCTCTGCGGCGGGACCCCGACGGAAATCACCGTGGCGGGGGCGACGCCCGTTCCGCAGCGCGTGATCGATTTCCCTCTCGCGGAGGTCGAGCGCCTCGCCGGCCTTGCGCTGCCGGCGGCGGAGGTCGAGCGCGTGCTCGGCCGCCTCGGCTTCGTCGCCACGGGAGCCGGCCCGGTGGTCCGGGCGAAGGTGCCCACCTGGCGCCCCGACGTGCACGGCGCCGCCGACCTCGTCGAGGAGGTCGTGCGCATCGTCGGTGTCGACCGCGTGCCGATGACGCCGTTCGATCGCGGCGACGCCCCGCGCAAGCCGGTGCTGACGCCGCTGCAGGTGCGCACCCGCAAGGCCAGGCGTGCGCTCGGCGTGCGCGGCCTCGTCGAGGCCGTGACCTGGTCGTTCATCTCGCACCCGGCAGCCGCCCTGTTCGGCGGCGGCAAGCCGGAGCTGGTGCTGGCGAACCCGATCGCGGCCGAACTCTCGGACATGCGGCCGAGCCTCGTTCCCGGCCTCGTCGCCGCCGCGCAGAAGAATGCCGATCGCGGCTATCCCGATACGGCGCTGTTCGAGGTCGGCCAGATCTTCCTCGGCGACCGGCCGCAGGACCAGGTGACCGCCGCAGCCGGCGTGCGGCGGCGCCTCGCCAAGGCCTCGGGAGCGGGGCGGCACTGGGCGACCGGCGGCCGCGGCGTCGATGCCTATGATGCCAAGGCCGATGCGCTGGCCGTGCTCGCCGCCGCCGGTGCACCGATGCAGGCCCTGCAGGTGGTGCCGGGCGGGCCTTCGTGGCTGCATCCGGGCCGCTCCGGCACCATCCAGATCGGGCCGCAGAACGTGCTCGGCCATTTCGGCGAACTGCATCCCAAGGCGCTGGAAGCGCTCGGTGCCGACGGCCCGCTGGTCGCCTTCGAGGTGGTGCTGGAACGCATTCCCGAGGCCAAGGCGAAGCCGACCCGCGCCAAGCCGGCGCTGGAGCTGGCGCCGTTCCAGCCGGTGGAGCGCGACTTCGCCTTCATCGTCGATCGCGCCGTGAGGGCCGCCGACATCGTGCGCGCCGCCCAGGGGGTGGACCGCAAGCTGATCTCAGGGATCAGCGTGTTCGACGTCTACGAGGGCCCCGGCATCGACGCCGGCAAGAAGTCGATCGCCATCGCAGTCACCCTGCAGCCGCGCGAGAAGACCATGACCGACCAGGAGATCGACGCCGTCGCCGCCAGGATCGTGGCCGAGGTCGGCAAGCGCACCGGCGGCGTGTTGCGAGGGTAGGTCCCGCACTCTCGTTTAGCCGAAACCGGGGGAAACTCAGCCGGCGAGGTGCTTCTCGATCTCGTAGACCGGCTGGCCGGTGAAATCCTTGTCGACCTCGGCGATGATGCGGGCCTTGACGTCCTTGTGCAGGGCCTCGCGCAAGTCGGCGAGGGTGCGCGGGGGCGCGGCGATCACCAATGCCTTGACGTGGCGCTCGCGCATCAGCTTTTCGAGCTCTTGCGCCACCACGCGGGCGAAGCGGTGCTGCTCCAGATCGTGCCAATCGGTCTGCTCGACCGCGCTGCGCCCATGCCCGACGCTGGAGAAGCTGCGACCCGGCTTGTCGGTGCCCTGTTCATGGGTCGGCGGGTTGTGATCGAGGAAGACGCGTTCGGTCCTGAGATTGGGGAATTTCTCATCGCCGTCATTGCGCAGGAACAGCGCCTTGCACCCGTCGCCGACGAATACGATGGCATCGTGGGGAATATGGATCTTGGTCATGAGCCCTCGTCCTGCCGCCATCGGCTTGCTTGCCGATCACAGGGAAACGCCGGGGCCGGCCTCGATGTTCCTCAATTCGCGGCGGCGTGCGGCCGCAGGTCAATTGCGGCCGTCGAGCAAGCGCCGCGCGATCATCTGGACCTGTCGCGAACAGCTTGAATATCGCCCAAGCTGCACGCAGGGGTCGGGTGAATGTATTGGGCATATGGCTGCGATGTAATACAATAATCTCATGAAGACGTTGACAGTTCGGTTGCCGGAAGCCCTGGTCGCCCAGATCAAAGCCGAGTCGCGCCGGCGCAACCTCACGAAGTCCGTCGTGGTGCGTGAACGGCTGACGGGGGCGCAGGGGTCACGGCGGAAACAACCGATGTTGCTCGACGCCGTCTCCGACCTGCTCGGCTCGGTCGATGGGCTGCCGGGCGATTTGAGCGCGCGGACGAAAAAATACCTTAAGTCGACCAGCTTTGGCGACAAGCGCGCTCGTTGATGCCGGTTTTCTCGTGGCGCTCCTCAGCCGCCGCGATGGCAACCATCGCTGGGCCGCCGCCCAAGCGCCGCCTTTCAGGTCGGCTATCGGTCACGCTGCGGGTTTGGCTTCGCGCGCCGGCGCGATCTTGCGCAGCGTGGCACCCAGTTCGTCCTCGGCCCGCTCAAGATCATACTGCGTCTGGATGCCCATCCAGAACGCGGCCGAGGTGCCGAAATATTTACCGAGCCGCAGGGCGGTGTCGGCGGTCACTGGGGTTTGCTCATTGGCCAGCCGCTCGATTCGCGTGCGCGGCACGCCGACTGCACGAGCCACGGCGTAAGGCGAAAGGTTCAGGGGGCGCAGGAATTCCTCGCGCAGGACCTCGCCGGGATGAACAGGGGGAAGTTTCTTGACCATGGCGCGCGCCTTTCAATGATAATCCACGATCTCGACTTCCTCCGGCCCCTGATCGCTCCACCGGAATACGATCCGCCACTGATCGTTTATTCGGATCGAATGCTTGCCAGCGAGGTTCCCTCGCAAACCTTCCAGTCCGTTGCCCGGCGGCGCCACAAGATCGCCGAGCATTGTGGCGTGGTTCAGCTGCACCAGTTTTCGGCGGGCGACCTTGGCAACGTCCGTCGGAAACCCCTTCGGAACGCGTCGCTGCTGGAAAATCAACGCCGCGAGCGTACCCCGGAAGCTTCTGATCATCGACGTGTACGTATCATGTCATGATACGAGATGCAACCTCCTTTGGGCTTGCTCAGAGTGCAGTCGGCCCTTTAGGCGCAGTCGCACCTTCCAGATTGCCAACAGCAGCGCGGAAAGCGCCCGCACACGACAGAGCGCTCTGGCGCAGGTGGCGCGCGATGAAGATCGGCACTGTTGCTTCGCCGTGGCGCTATGATGTTGCGGCGCCCCGCGGCTCAGTTGCGGCCGTCGAGCAGGCGCCGCGCGATCACCTGGGCCTGGATTTCGGCCGCACCCTCGAAGATCGAGAGGATGCGCGCGTCGCACAGGATGCGCGAGATCTTGTATTCCAGCGCAAAGCCGTTGCCGCCGTGGATCTGCACCGCATTGTCGGCGGCCGCCCAGGCGACCCGGGCGGCCAGCAGCTTCGCCATGCCGGCCTCGAGGTCGCAGCGCCGGCCCTTGTCCTTTTCCCGGGCGGCGTAATAGCTGATCTGGCGGGCGATCATGATCTCCGCCGCCATCATGGCGATCTTGTCGGCGACGCGCGGAAATTCGATCAGCTTCTGGCCGAACTGCACGCGGTCATTGGCATAGGCGATCGCCTGCTCCATCGCCGCCTGGGCGACCCCGACCGCGCGCGCCGCCGTCTGGATGCGCGCGGATTCGAAGGTCTGCATGAGCTGCTTGAAGCCCTGGCCCTCGGCGCCGCCGAGCAGGCCTTCCGCCTTCACCTCGAAACCGTCGAAGGCGATCTCGTATTCCTTCATGCCGCGATAGCCCAGCACCTCGATCTCGGTGCCGGACATGCCGGATGCCGGAAACGGATCCGCATCGGTGCCGCGCGGCTTTTCCGCCAGCAGCATGGAGAGGCCGCGATAGCCCGGCTGCTTCGGGTCGGTGCGCACCAGCAGCGTCATCAGATCGGCGCGCACCGGATGGGTGATCCAGGTCTTGTTGCCGTTGACCTTGTAGACCTCGCCGTCGCGCTGGGCGCGGGTGCGCAGCGAGGCGAGGTCGGAGCCGGTATTGGGCTCGGTGAAGACCGCCGTCGGCAGCACCTCGCCGGAGGCGAGCTTCGGCAGCCATTTGCGCTTCTGCTCTTCGGTGCCGCTGCCCAGGATCAGCTCCGCGGCGATCTCCGAGCGGGTGCCGATCGAGCCGACGCCGATATAGCCGCGCGACAGCTCCTCGGAGACGACGCACATGGATTCCTTGCCGAGGCCGAGCCCACCATATTCCTCCGGGATGGTGAGGCCGAACACGCCGAGCTCGGCCATGTGGCCGATCACCTCGAGGGGAATGTAGGTGTTGGCGCGGTGCCACTCCTGGGCGTGCGGCATCACCTCGCTGTCGGCGAATTTGCGCATCTCCTCGCGCATGGTGTCGAGAATGTCGTCGAGCCCGCAATCGCCCACCGTGGCGCCGCTGTGATTTTCCATCAGCGCGATGAGGCGGGCGCGATTGCGCACGGTGTTGCCGTTGGCGATGAGATCCTCGACCGCCGGGGTGAAGCGCGCCGCGACCGCCGCGGCGTCGAGGCCGAGATCGGCGGGGCGGACCAGTTCGCCCTGGCTCATCAGGATGCCGCCGGCCATCTGCGCCAGGAACTCCCCGGCGCCGATGCGCACCAGGAGCTCCTCGATCTCGCCGAACCGGCCGAGCGCGCTCATCCGCTCCGCATAGCTGAGCAGCTGGCGTATCGCCTCGGCATAGGTGGCGAACCAGGCGAGCCCGTGGGTCGCGCGCTGCTCGCGCTCGACCAGGCCCGGGTCGGTGCGGCCGTTCACCGTCACCCGCTCACGGACCTTGTAGGTGGCGTCGCCGAGCAGCGCATCCGCTGCGGTCCGCGCCGCCTGCATCGACCCCAGCAAATCCGATCCGGTCTCCATTAACGGCGCTGCTTGCGACATCGTCTCCTCCGCCCGTCAGGTGAAGCCGGGCGCCCGGATTGCCCATGCTGCAATGCAGCATAATACCATTTCCACCGCCGGCGCCAGCCTTTCGGGGCGCGCGCGGAATATATTTCGCTGCCGGACGGTTCGCGCGTTATCAAGCAGACGGCCCGGTTCCGAACCAGCACGGAGTACCCTTTGCGCGTGGTCGCCCAATGGTACCGCATCGCCAGCGATGCCTTTGTCGCGCTTGGGCGCGACGACGGCTGGGCGATCGCCAGCCACATCGCGCTGTCGACGCTGATGTCGCTGTTTCCGTTCCTGATCTTCGTCACCGCGCTGACCGGCTTCCTGTTCGGCACCGAGGAACTCGCCGACCAGGTCGCCGCCCTGCTGCTGGAGGCCTGGCCCAAAGAGGTGGCGGGGCCGATCGCGAGCCAGATCACGCGCGTGCTCACCACCGCCCATAGCGGGCCCCTGACCTTCGGCGTGGTGCTGGCGGTCTATTTCTCCTCCAGCGGCATCGAGAGCCTGCGCATCGGCCTCAACCGCGCCTATGACGAGATCGAGATGCGGCCGTGGTGGCTGCTGCGGCTGGAGTCGATCGCCTATGTGCTGGTCGGCGCCGCCGGGCTGATCGCGCTCGCCTTCCTGATCGTGCTGGCGCCGCTGATCTTTCACGCCGCGCTGCCCCACATGCCATGGCTTGCCGGCGTCGAAGCGCTGTTCACCTTTGCGCGATTCGGCATCGCCACCGTGGTGCTCGTGGTCGCGCTGTTCCTGGTGCACAAATGGCTGCCCTATGGCCGCCGCCGGCTCGCCGACATCGCCCCCGGCATCATCGTGACGCTGGTCGGCTGGATCGTGCTGGGCGCCGCGTTCGGACGCTATCTCGCCCAGTTCTCCGGCGCCTATGTCACGACCTATGCGGGGCTCGCCTCCGCCATGATCGCCCTCGTGTTCCTGTACTGGACCGCGGGAATCTTCGTCTATGGCGGCGAATTCAACCAGGCCATGCGCAAGGCGAGGGCCAGCCGGAAGGAGAAGCCGGCGGGGGCTCCTAAGAGGCTGATTTCGGAACGGCCGCTGCCTCGCGGCGGCTCGCCCCGCCCGACGCCTCCAGCACGTCCTCGAAATTGCGCAGGCCGGCGCGCGGCGCATTGACCAGCACCGCCATGTTGCCGGGCTTGTGCTGGTTCTTCCACATCATCTGATGGGCGAGCGGGATGTTCTCCCAGGGGAACACCTCGCTCATGCAGGGATCGATGCGGCGGTCGAGCACGAACTGGTTGGCCGGGCTCGCCTGCTTGAGATGGGCGAAATGAGAGCCCTGGATGCGCTTCTGGCGCATCCACACGTAACGCGCGTCGAAGGTGATGTTATAGCCGGTGGTGCCGGCGCAGAACACCACCATGCCGCCGCGCTTGACGACGAGGCACGACACCGGGAAGGTCTGCTCGCCCGGATGCTCGAACACGATGTCGGCGTCGCGCTTGCCGGTGATGTCCCAGATCGCCTTGCCGAATTTGCGCGCCTCCTTCACCCAGGTGTCGTATTCCGGCGTATTGACCGTGGGCAATTGGC
>CAVVCE010000107.1:0-8561 GCA_963746235.1 uncultured Alphaproteobacteria bacterium | reverse complement strand
CGAGAGCGAATGCGAGACGCCGGACTGGTCGGTCTCCGGTGCCACCACCCAGATGTCGTCGGACAAGGTGCGGGCGATCTGCTCGAGCACCTCGAGCCCGCGCGCATGCACGCCGTCGTCATTGGTGATGAGAATGCGCATCGGCACCCAATTTACTGCTGCAATTCACTTGCTGCAATTCACGTGCTGCGATTCATTTGGCCGCGATCGACTTGATGCCGCCCATATATGACTGCAGTGCGTCGGGTACCGCGATCGCGCCGTCGGCCTGCTGATAGGTCTCCATCACCGCGATCAGCGCCCGGCCCACCGCGACGCCCGAGCCGTTGAGGGTGTGGACGGAACGGACTTGGCGGCCTTCCCTGGTGCGGTAGCGCGCACCCATGCGGCGCGCCTGGAAGTCGCCGCACACCGAGCAGGACGAGATTTCGCGATACATCCCCTGCCCCGGCAGCCAGACTTCGATGTCGTAGGTCTTCTGGGCGGGGAAGCCCATGTCGCCGGCGCACAAGGTCACGACGCGGTAATGCAGGTCGAGGCGCTGCAGCACCTCCTCGGCGCAAGCGAGCATGCGCTCGTGCTCGTCGCGGCTCTGTTCGGGCGTGGTGATGGAGACGAGTTCCACCTTGTTGAACTGGTGCTGGCGGATCATGCCGCGGGTGTCCCTGCCCGCAGCCCCCGCCTCGGCGCGAAAGCACGGCGTGCAAGCCGTGTATCGCAGCGGCAGCTCGGCCTCGTCGACGATGGAATCGCGCACCAGGTTGGTCAGCGGCACCTCGGCGGTGGGGATGAGCCAGAGGCTGCGGTCGAGTCTCGCGCGCCGGCGCAGCGTCACCGGAAGCCAGCGTCAGCTCCGCATTCGCGCGCGGCTGGAGAGTCAATTGCTCGACGTCCGCGGTCGATCGCGTCGAGGTACTGGACCAGATTGCGCGCGGTCATGAACTGATCGTAGGCGAACTTGGGAAGTTGCGCGGTGCCGTACATGACCTCGTCCTGCACCAGGAGCGGCGGCGCGACCTCCATATAGCCGTGCTCGGTCGTGTGCAGGTCGAGCATGAACTGGCCGAGCGCCCGCTCGAGCCGGGCGAGGCCCTTCTTGAGGACCACGAACCGCGAGCCGGACAATTTCGCCGCGATCTCGAAATCCATCTGTCCCGAGCGCCTCGCCCAATTCGAAATGCTGCTTCGGTGTAAACGCGTAATCGCGTATCGCCCCGAATTTGTGGTGCTCGACATTGCCATGCTCGTCGACGCCGTCGGGGACGTCGTCGGCCGGCAGATTGGGGATTTGCGACAGCAATTCCTGGAGCTCGGCGGACGCCTGCTTCTCATCGGCCTCCAGCGCCGGAATGGTGTTCTTGAGCTCGACCACTTCCGCCATCAGCGCGCGGGCGTCGGCATCGTTCTTGGCCCGCTTCGCCTCGGCGATTTCTTTCGACGCCGCGTTGCGGCGCGCCTGCGCCTCTTCAGCTTGGGATGCCGGTGCGGCGGCGTTCGTCGATGGCGATGAGGCGAGAAGCCTCGGCGCGCAAGGCCGCGCCGCTCCAGTCCGCGATCGAAGGCTGCGGGTTTTCGCGAATCCATTTGATGTCGTGCATGGCAGGCGTCTTCTCCCGTCACGGCCGGGTCCCGGCCACCCCGATCCGATTGGAATGGGTTGCCCCATCGCTCGGGATGCCCGGCGCAAGACCGGGCATGACAAATTAGCGATCAATCAGAACCGATGAAACACCAGACCGATGAAACACAGGACCGATGAAACAGCGGGTTACTCGGCCGGCTTCGTCGCAGCGGCGGCGGCCTGTGCCTTCGCCTTGCCCTCGACCATGCGCACCGACCACACCGACCCCTCGTAGAGAAGCAGCAGGGGGACCGCAAGGGACATCTGGCTGAGCACGTCGGGCGGGGTGAGAACCGCCGCGATGATGAAGGCGACCACGATGAAGTAGCGCCGCTTGGCGCGAAGCTGCTCGGACGTGATGATGCCGACCCGGCCGAGCAGGGTGAGGATCACCGGAAGCTGGAACGCGACGCCGAACGCAAGGATCAGGCTCATCATCAGCGACAGATATTCGCCGACCTTGGGCAGCAGCGCGATCTCCGCCTGGCCTGGCGTCGGCGCCTGCTGCATGCCGATGGAAAAACGCACCAGCATCGGCATCACGATGAAATAGACCACCATCGAACCGAACGCGAAGAAGAACGGCGTCGCGATCAGATAGGGAAGAAAGGCATGGCGCTCATGGCGATAAAGGCCGGGCGCGACGAACATATAGAGCTGTGCCGCCACCACGGGGAAAGACAGGAACGCCGCGCCGAACATGGCGAGCTTGAGCTGGGTCACGAAATATTCGAGCAGCGCCGTGTAGATGAATTTCGAGTTCTCCGGCCCGGCGACGAACACGAACGGCCATACCAGCACGTTGTAGATCTGCTTGGCGAAGAAGAAGCACAGGATGAACATCACCGCGAACGCGAGCAGCGCCTTGATGAGCCGCGTGCGCAGCTCGATCAGATGCTCGATCAGCGGCGCCTTGGTCGCCTCGATGTCATCGTGCGTCATGCCCGGCCGCTCCCTTCGGCCAGCGGCACCGCGGGATGCGGCCCGGATGCCGCTCCGGCATCCGGCCGGCGCCGGGCTGTGACCGGGTGAAGATTCCGCGGCTCCCGCGGCGGCAGGTTCGGCGGCCGTCACGACGTCGCCTTGCGTTTCGGAGGGTGCGGCTGCAGATGCGGAATCAGGCGTTGCATCCGCCGCAGGTTCCGCCTCGGAACCGGTCTTGGAATCCGCCGCCGAATCCTTCTTGGGCTCCCATTTGGTCGCCTCCTTGGGATTTGGATACATCGGATCGGGATCGAGCGGATCGAATTTGACGGCATCGCCGAGACCGTCGACCTGCTTCTTGAGGTCGGACATTTCGGCTTCACGCATCGCTTCCTGGAATTGGCTCTGGAATTCCCCGGCCATGCGCCGGATCTTGGTGGTCCAATGGCCGATGGCACGCAGGACGGCAGGCAGTTCCTTCGGACCGATCACGATGAGCGCGACCACGCCGATGACGACAAGCTCGCTCCAACCGATGTCGAACATCGCGCCTCAAACTCCGAACGCCGCCCGCCGCTGCCGGCGAACGTCCTGCCATGCATCCATTCTCGGATCGCGCCCGAATCGCAATGCCTGGCCGCAGCCGAGGCTTAAACTTGCGCCCGGCTCTTCGCCGCGGAGGCCGCGGCGCTTTCAGGCTGCTGATGATCGAGCGTCTTGACCGGTTCGGTCTTCGACGGCTCGATCTTCGCGGTGTCGTCCTCGGACATGCCTTTCTTGAAGGCTTTGATGCCCTGAGCGACATCGCCCATCAGCTCGGAAATCTTGCCACGGCCAAACAGCAGAAGCACGACGCCGATCACTACGATCCAATGCCACATACTCATCGAACCCATCGGGTAAACCCTCCACAACGACGGGCCGCTCGGGCGGGGCCTCGCCTCTCGATTTGATCTGAACCTAGGCTTCGCGGCCGGCAAAAACAAGGACTTCGGCCGATTCGATTTCGCCGCATGCGCACCCTACCATGGTTAGCACCATGGCTGCCGGTCCGCACCGCCGCCAGTGGCGCCGCGCCGGCGCGCGGCCTTATTCCTCTACGCTGTCCGGGCGCGGAGCAAGGCCGAGATCGAGATCGCCGGGTTCCAGCGGCTCCTCATTGTCGCGCAGCGCCGGGTCGTCGGACGGCTCGGGAACGCTGAAGCCGGCCGGCAGGGTGCCGTCGAACAGCCCGGATCCCTTGAGTTCGTCGAGGCCCGGCAGGTCGCCGACCGCTTCCAGGCCGAAATGCGACAGGAATTCGGCGGTCGTCCCATAGGTCAGCGGCCGGCCCGGCGCCTTGCGGCGGCCGCGCGGACGGATCCATCCGGTTTCGAGGAGCACGTCGACGGTACCCTTTGCCGCGGACACGCCCCTGATCTCCTCGATCTCGGCGCGGGTCACCGGCTGGTGGTAGGCGATGATGGCAAGGGTCTCGATCGCGGCGCGGGACAGCTTCTTCGGCTCGACCGCCTCGTGGGTGAGGAGCCAGGACAGATCGTTGGCGGTGCGGAACGCCCACTTATTGCCGATATGGACGAGGTTCACCCCCCGCGGGGCGTATTCGATCTGCAGCCGTCTCAGGCACGCATGCACGTCGGCACCGGCCGACAGGCGCTTGGCGAGCGTCCGTTCATCGAGCGGCTCCGCGGCGGCGAACAGCAGCGCCTCGAGCAGCCGAAGCTCTTCGGGCCGCGCCTCGATAGCCATATCCGGCTCCTCGGAATTGTCCTGTTCGAAGACGCCCACCCGCAGCTCGGCCAAAACCGCCATCAACAGCTCCTCCCGGTCATCACGTTACAGTCCCATGCATCAGTCACGCCCATCCATCAGTCACGCCCATGCATCGGTCACGGCGGCCCCACGGCGGCCGTTTCCTCGCCATTCCCCGCGACCCGCTTGCGCAGATAGATCGGGGCGAATGCGGCCGACTGATGGACCTCCATCGCACCTTCACGCACCAGTTCGAGGGTCGCCGCGAGCGAGGAGGCGAGCGCGGTGGAACGCAGCGCCGGCTCCACCGCATAGGCGATGAGAAATTCGTCGAGGCAGCTCCAGTCCGCCGTCGCACCGATCATCCGCTCCAGCACCGCGCGGGCCTCGGCGAGCGACCACACGGTGCGCTTGGCGAACCGGACCCGCGCCAAAGCGCGGCGCTGGCGCTCTGCGGCATAGGCGGAGAGCAGGTCGTAAAGCGTCGCCGACCATTCCGGCCGCTTGATTTCGGCGATCGGCTGGGGATCGCCGCGCCCGAACACATCGCGGCCGAGCAGCGGCCGCTCGAAAAGGCGCCCGCCGGCTTCGCGGATCGCATCGAGGCGCTTCAGGCGCAGCGCCAGCGCATTCGCCATGTCGGCGGCGCTCATGCCCTCCGGAGCGACCGGCTCGGGCAGCAGCATGCGGGATTTGAGATAGGCGAGCCACGCCGCCATGACGAGATAGTCGGCCGCGAGTTCGAGCCGGGTGCGCCGCGCCTGCTCGACAAAGGCGAGATACTGGTTGGCGAGAGCCAGGATGGAGATTTTCGCGAGGTCGACCTTCTGCTGGCGCGCCAGCGTCAGCAGCAGATCGAGCGGCCCCTCGAAGCCGCCGACATCGACGATGAGGGCGGGCTCGTCGGTGCCGCGATCGGCGGCGGCATCTTCGGCGAAGGGCGCTTGGTCGGCGTTCATCTCGCTCGTCATCCCGTTACCGATCCGGCTTGCGCCGAGAGCGTCGCCGCAAATGCCGCCCGCGCCTCGTCGATATCGATGTCATCGGCCGGCCGGCGGGACGCGAGCGCCGTGCCGGTGCGCGCCAGCGCATCGCCGCCGAGTTCCGGGCAATTGGACGCGACCTCGTCCATTTCGCTGAGGATCCCGTTGCAATGAAGCGCGAGATCGCAGCCGGCGGCCAGCGATTGCCGGGTCCGTTCCGCAATCGAGCCGGTCAAGGCGCCCATCGACAGGTCATCGCTCATCAAAGCTCCAGCGAATCCGATCCAGGACCGAATCACCTCACGAATGATAACGGCCGAGGTGGTGGCCGGAAGTCCCGGATCGAGGGCTGTGAATACGACATGGGCGGTCATGCCCAGCGGCAGCGCGGCCAGCGGCTTGAACGCGGCAAAATCGGTCTTTTCCAGGGTCTCGCGGTCGGTGGCGACCACCGGCAGGCGCTGGTGGCTGTCGGCGGTGGCGCGGCCGTGGCCGGGCAAGTGCTTGACGACCGGGAGAACGCCGCCGCCCGCGAGGCCCTCGGCGACCGCCGCGGCGATCGCGGACACCTGTTCCGGGGTATCGCCATAGGCGCGATCCCCGATGACACGGTCGGCGCCCGCGACCGGCACGTCGGCCAATGGCAGGCAATCGACGGTGATGCCGACCGCGGTCAGGTCGGCGGCGATGAGGCGGGCGCCGAGGCGCGCCGACCGCAGGCCGAGCGCGCGATCGCGCGCATAGAGTCGCCCAAACACCGCGCCGGCCGGATAGGCCGGCCAATGAGGCGGGCCCAGCCGCTGCACCCGACCGCCCTCCTGATCGACCAGCACCGGGGCGTCATCGCGCCCGCAAATCGATCGGAATTCGTTGGTCAGTGCGTGAACTTGGGCGGGATCGCCGATGTTGCGCTTGAACAGGATGAGGCCCCACGGCGCGGCCATGCGCATAAACGACCGCTCGTCGGGCGTGATCGTCGTGCCCGCCAATCCCGTGATGAATGCCCGCGGCGCCATGGGCGCGGCTTAGCCCGCGCCCTGGCCAAGGGCAAGCGCGCGGACGTCAATTCCTTTGGATGAAGCAGTTGCCGCCGGCGCTCTTGAGGTTTTCGCACAACTGGTTGGCTTCCTCGCGCGCGAGCGGGCCGACTTGTGCTGCATAGAACACTCCGCGATCTCCCTGGTCCTTCTTGCGAATCAGAGGCTGATAGCTGCCGAGCATCGAATATTTCGTCTGCATCGCGCGGAATGCCGACTGCGCCTCCCCCTCGGTCTTTTGGGCCGAAAGTTGAACCACCCAACCTCCGCCTTCGCCGGTGCGCGGCGTGGCAGCGCGGGGGGGCGCGGGCGGGCGTGCCGGTTCGACGGCCGCCACGGACGGTTGCGATTGCGGCGCCGGCGGCGGCGCAGGCGCGAGCGGGGCAGCCGGGCGCGGAACCGCCGCGCGGGGGGCGGCCGGCGGCGGTGCTGCCGCGGCGACCCCAGCCCCGGCCGGTGCGGCGGGGTCGGCATGAATGGTGACGGTACGGACCCGTTTCGGCTCGCCCGTCGGCGCGCCGGCAGGCGCCGCAGCGCCGGCCGTGGATGCGCTCGGATAGGGAGCAACGCCGGCGCCGCCGGTCAGCGGAACCACCACGCCGCCATTGGCATTGCGCGTGGCATCTCTGAGATCGACCGGCTGCTCCTCGCGCGACAACATGCGTTCGCCCGATCCATTGCCGAGCCGATCGTTGATCGGCTTCGGCGCTGCCGTCGGCAGAGGCTGCCGGCATCACCTTGGTGGGCGAAGTGTCCGCCCGGATCAGCGGCGGCGGCCCATCGGTGCCACCCCGGAACACATAGCGGTAGCCCAGCGCGGCGGCGGCGCCTCCGAACACGAGAACGCCGGCCAAAACCGCGAGCCCGATCTTGATCGTATTGCGCCGCTTGCCGCCGGGTTCCTCGTCCTCATAGGCGCCCTCTTCGCCGTCGGCATACTCGTATTCATCGTACCGATTGCCTTCGGCATCGGCATACCGGCCCTCATGCTCGCCCTGTTGCGGGTAGGTGTCCTCGTGGCGCGAAGCCTCCAGCCGTGCATTCCCCGGATGCGGGTAGGTCGTCCTCCCGATAGGCCGGCTCCGGCTCGGCGGGATAATGCTGATCGGGCACGGTCGGATGGGTTTCGTCCGGATAGGCGGAGTGGTCATGCGTCGTCCGACCGGGCGCCGGACCACCGAGTTCGGGAAAATCGCGCTCGGGAAAGCCGCGTTCGGGAAATTCAAATCGTGCGGGGGCGGCCGGTGCGGCTTCGGCCCGGGCCGGCTCGGAATAGCCGTCGTCGCCGCGATCATCGTACCCACGATCCTGAGGTACACGATCCTGAGGTACGCGATCCTGAGCTACACGATCTTGAGGTACACGATCCTGGGTTACGCGATCTTGAGGTACCCGGTCATCGGCCGCGAAGGAGCGGCTGGGAAAGGTCTGCAGCGAAGGAAACGGATGAGACCGCGCTGGCGGCGCCTCGCGCTCCCGCTCCGCCGCGTAACGATCGGGCGGCGCCGACGACACCTCCCGCGACGGCGGCCTCGCCATCGGCCCCCGGGTCGGCAGATCGGGCATGCCGCGCGGCGAATCGCCGCTGCGGGCGGTGGGCGGGCCGAACGGATCGCTTTGCCCGATCAGCCGGGCAAGCTCCAGCAACGGGTCGGAGGACGGCGCGTTTCGATCCGCGTCGTCTGGCGCGCGGGATGGGTAGGCGCGCGGGGGGCGAGGAAATGAGCCGTCGGACATTCTGCTATCGCAACCTCGTTCGGCGCCAGCCATGGGCTGCGCGATGACGCCCCGTCAATCGCAGACTTGATCGCGACCGGCGACGCCGGGCTCACCTCATCTCATCGGGAGCGCCAACCCCGAGCAAACCGAGCCCGGAGGCAAGCACCGTGACGACGCCCTGCACCAGCGCGAGACGAGCCATGGTTAGTTCTCGATCATTCTGGATAATGAAGCGTAAATGAGGCGAATCCTTTCCTTTCGTCCAGTGAGCATGGAATTCGCTAGCCAATTCGTAAAGATAGAACGCAACCCGGTGCGGCTCGTGGGCGCCGGCAGCCGCCTCGACCAGCCGAGGATAAAGCGCGATGCGGCGCATCAAGGCGATTTCCGCGGGGTCGTCGAGGCGGCCGAGGACGGCGGGCGCCAACTGGCGGACGCGTTCCGCGTCGTCGCCGGAGAGTTCCGGCACCGCTTCTCGGGCATTGCGAAAGATCGACTGTCCGCGCGCGTGGCCGTATTGGACGT
>CAVVCE010000106.1:0-17801 GCA_963746235.1 uncultured Alphaproteobacteria bacterium | reverse complement strand
CGGCGTCTCCTCGGCGAGGAAGATGTAGCCGTCGATATAGTCGAGCACCTCGACCGGGATGTCCTCGAACCGCTTGCGCCGCACCAGCATGACGATCGGCATTTCCAGCCCGCGCCGGCGCATCAGGTTGATCAGCGCGGCGGTCTTGCCTTCGAGGCCCTTCTTGCCCCAGTCCACCACCATGCAGCCGATGGCGGCATCGGTCTGCACCGCGATCTCGGCATCCTCGATCCGCCGCGCCCGCACCACCTGGAAGCCGAGCTTCTCGATCGCGACGGTGATCTGCCCGAGCCGCAGCCCCTCCAGATCTTCGGCATCGAATGCCGGCGCGCAGACGAGAAACGTGAAACGCCTGAAGAAATCCATGCCCCTGCCTTTTCCCACCACGCCGCTTCCCACCACGCCGCCGGCGACGTGCGCCGGTCTCGGGCCTAACGCCGCAGCGCCCGCCGGGTGACACAGGTGTGGAACAATATGAAAATCAGATGACAGCGCCAGTAGATGTCGCGTCCGTCGATCGGATCGAACGGATTGCGGAATTCGCGGCAAGGCACATAAAGAATTGAGACACACAAGAAGAGGCCGGCGCGAACGCCGGCCTCCGCTCGGAAACGCGGTCGCAACTGTGGGAGAATCAGTTGGTACCCGACCGGGTTGCCGACTTGGCGGAAACGAATTTGTGGGCGGTGCCGGCGAACTTGTGGCCATTGCCCTTGTTGAAATGGCGCGCATGCTTCACGCCATTCTTGTGCATGTGCTTGGCCATGTGGGTGCCGTTGTGGCGGCGCGCATGCTTGCGGTGCTTCAGGGCCGTCTTGTCGGCCTTGACCATCTTGACGGTGGCCGAGGACGTGGTTGCGGACTTGGTGGAGGACGCGGGGGCCTTTGCCATCACCGGCGCCGTGAACATGGAGGCTGCGATGAGCGCGATGGCGACTTTGCGGAACATGGGAATTGCCTTTCGGGGGCGGTTCGCTTGGCGAACCGGTGGATCTGTTCGACCGGCTCACGACCGATCTTGACGCCACCATGCCTGCGCGGCGCTGAACCCCGCCTGAAGGGCCGCAACGCTCGCGGTTCATGTAGATGAAGCAATGCGAACAAGCGCGTTGCCGGCCGTTCATCTCGCCGGGTCAAGCCTCGTCGGCGGGCTCGGTAGAGGCCATGATCCAGGCGAAATAGGTTTGGTCCACGCTCTCGACCGGCAGCACGAGAATTGCCGGCGTGTCGTAGGGATGCGACGCTTTGACCGCCGCGCGCACCGGCTCGGCCAGCGACGCCCGCGTCTTGATGAGCATCACCGCTTCCTCGCCGCGCTCGACCGCGCCCTGCCAGCGGTAATGCGAGACCATGCCGGGCAGGATGTTGACGCAGGCTGCAAGCCCGTCTTCCACCAAAGTCTTGCCGGCCTTCTCAGCCTCGACAACCGAAGGGTAGGTCGTATAGACGAACACCGCGCGGTCCATATCTGCCTCTGATCCCTGCGGCCGCCGCGCAGCCGCTCCCACCCGGCATTGCGACATGACCACCCGCGACCGCATCGCCTTCGTGACCGGCACGACGCCCGAGGCCGAAACCGCGCGCGATGCCCTGGTCCGCCGCTACGGCGATGCGACGCCGCAAGAGGCCGACGTCATCGTCGCGCTCGGCGGCGACGGCCTGATGCTGCAAACCCTGCACAACTTCATGGACGCAGGCAAGCCGATCTACGGCATGCATCGCGGCACCGTCGGCTTCCTCATGAACGAATACCGCGAGGACAACCTCAGGGAGCGCCTCGCCACGGCCTCGGAGTCGGTCATTCATCCCCTGATGATGCGCGTGGTCGATGCCAAGGGCGCCGTGCACGAGGCGCGCGCCATCAACGAAGTGGCGCTGTTCCGCCAGACCTACCAGGCGGCGCGCCTGCGCGTGCTGGTCGACGGCAAGGAGCGCCTGTCGGAACTCGTCGCCGACGGCATCATGGTGGCGACGCCGGCCGGATCGACCGCCTACAATCTCTCGGTCCAGGGACCGATCATCCCGATCGGAACGCCGCTGCTGGCGCTGACGCCGATCAGCCCGTTCCGGCCGCGCCGCTGGCACGGCGCGCTCTTGCCCGACGGCGCGGTCGTCACCGTCGAAGTGCTCGAAGCCGACAAGCGCCCGGTCGCCGCCGTTGCCGATCACGCCGAGGTGCGTTTCGTGCGCACGGTGGAGACGCGGCTGGAACGCAGCATCGCCATGCACATGCTGTTCGACCCCGGCCACGCCCTGGACGAACGCATCCTGCGCGAGCAGTTCGGGGTATAGATCAGCCAAGGGCGGTCATCGTCGCCGAGGCCGCCAACATCGCGCTGCAGTGGCTGCGGCGCTTGTGGTACATTGCGACCGGGTTTCGAACACGTACAATCCGCAGGGCAACCATAAGGTGCTCTTTCGAGGGAGGAACTGTGACATGGGAAGGCACGACTTCGCGGGCGCAGCATTGGCGGCCGTCGCATTGGCGGCCTTGCTCGGCGGGCCTGCGTTCGAGAGGGCCGCCGTCGCGCAGGAACAGAAACCGGGGGCTAGCCCGGTCCTGCCGATTTTCGAAGTGGACACCCATTTCCCCACCATGCCGGACCATAAGCTGCTCGGCGGAGTCGGCGGAGCGACCGCGGATTCCCACGGCAATGTCTGGGTGTTTCATCGCCCGCACACGCTGGAAGAAGGCAACGTGACGGAGAATGGGTACACACCGGCTCCGCCCGTCCTCGAATTCAGCGCGACCGGCCAGAACCTCCAGGCATGGGGCGGCCCGACCAAAGGCGGCGGGTATGAATGGTTCAATCGCGGAGGGCTGCATTCGGCATTTGCCGAGTGCCAGTCCTGCACGGCCGAACGGCGCACCAATGGCGACGGGCGTCCCGGGGGCGGCGAGCACGGCATCGCCGTCGACGCCAATGACAACGTCTGGCTGACGGGTAACGGCGACGGCGACGGGCAAATCCTCAAGTTCACCAAGGACGGAAAGTTCCTGCTGCAGATCGGCAAGGGCGGCGTATCCCCCGACAGCAACGACACCGCGCATCTGAGCCGGCCGGCGGGCATCACCGTGTATCCGAAGACCAACGAGGTGTTCGTTGCCGACGGCTACGGCAACCGCCGCGTGATCGTGTTCGATGCCGAGACCGGCGCCTACAAGCGCCACTGGGGTGCCTATGGCAACAAGCCGGACGACAAGGCGCCGAAGGCCCGCCAGACGACCGGTGCGGGCCCGCAGCAGTTCGACACGCCGCACGGCATCGCGGTCTCCAATGACGGCGTCGTGTATGTGTCGGACCGCGCCAACAACCGGGTCCAGTCGTTCAAGCTCGACGGCACCTTCCTGAAGGAGGGTTTCGTAAAGCGTGAATCCAAGGGAACCGGCACGGCATTCGGCGTTGCGCTGTCGGTCGATCCGCAGCAGCGTTTCGTCTACATCGCGGACGGCTCGAACGAACGCATCGCCATCCTGGATCGTACCTCCCTCGAAGAGATCGGCCACATCGGCGGACCCGGGCGCAAGGCCGGCGAGTTCTTCCACCTGCACAGCCTCGGCGTCGATCCCGACGGCAATCTCGTGACCGGCGAATCGCAGGGCTACCGGGTGCAGAAGTTCGTCTACAAGGGGCTGTCGACGACGGCGACCCGATAGTATCGCACGACATTTGCAAGAGGAAATGGGAGGCACCGATGCCGCGTATCGGCCGCAGGATCGCTTTGATCGGCTTCGTCGTCGCCGCACTGGTGCAGCCGGCGCTGGCGGAGCCGCCGAAATTCCAGGTCGATCCGACCTGGCCGCAGACGCTGCCGAACAACTGGATCATCGGCACCATCGGCGGCATCTTCGTCGATGCGCAGGACCATATCTGGATCAACCAGCGCCCGAGCTCGCTCGATGCCCGCGAGAAGCGGGCGTCGACGGCGACCAATGTGATCTGCTGCGTGCCGGCGCCGCCGGTGATCGAGTTCGACCAGAACGGCAAAGTGGTGCAGGGCTGGGGCGGGGACGGTCCCGATTACAAGTGGGGCAATGACGGCCACGGCATCTTCGTCGACCACAACAATTTCGTCTGGGTCGCCGACAACATCGAAGGCGGCGGGCACATCTACAAATTCACCCGCGACGGCACGTTCGTCATGCGGCTGGGCAAGCCGGGCACGCCCGGCGGGTCGAACGACATCGAGCACTTCAACCGCCCCGCCGACATGGTGGTCGACCCCGAAACCAACGAGATCTTCGTCGCCGACGGCTACGCCAACCATCGCGTGATCGTGTTCGATGCCGCGACCGGCGCCTACAAGCGCCACTGGGGCGCCTACGGCAAACCGCCGACCGACGAGAAGGTCGAGTGGGACCCGAAGGGTCCGCCGCCGCAGCAGTTCGGCAATCCGGTGCATTGCATCACCATGACCAATGACGGGCTGGTGCTGGTGTGCGACCGCAGCCACAACCGCATGCAGATGTTCCGCAAGGACGGGACCTTCGTGCGCGAGATCTCGGTCCTCAAGGAGAGTGCGCCCGGCACCATCGGCTCGATCGTGAAATGGCCGGATGCGGCGCAGACCTATCTCCTGGTGGTCGACGACCCCAACGGCCAATTCCACGTGATCAATCGCGCCGACGGCAAGCTGGTCGGGTCATTCGGCCGCGTCGGCCATCAACTCGGCGAGTTCTACAACCTCCACTTCATCGGCATCGACAGCAAGGGCAACGTCTACAGCGCCGAAGTGCAGGGCAAGCGCGTGCAGAAGTTCCGCAATCTCGGCGGGCTCTAGCGGCGGCCGGCTTTGTCGACTACACCGTTTCCGAAGTTCGAATCATGTCGATGCCATCGGACGTGTAGGGTGGGCAAAGCGAAGCGTGCCCACCATCGTGCCTATTCCGCGTGGGCACGGCGCGAAGAGCGCGCCTTTGCCCACCCTACTGATCTAAGCTGCGGCGAGGTCATCCTCGCGGTCGTCGGCCACGAGATATTCGCAGTAGAGGCGTGCATCTTCGCGCGCCGCCTCGGCGGCGTAGCGCCGCAGCAGGATCAGCAGCGGCTCGATGTCGCCGACATCGGTGCTCTCGCAGCTCGTCAACACGCGCTCGACCACCCGCCGCTTGAGCCGGCTCGAGCCGGCGTATTCGCCGTCATCCTCGGCGTCGCGGATCGCCCCGATCGCCTCGCGGAACGCCACATAGGCGGAGGCCGGCATGCCCGCCTTTTCGTAGATGGCGCGAAATCCGGCGCTGCCGCGGTCGTGAACGAGCGCCTGGACCCGGCCCAGCGGCAGACCCGACAGCTCGGCGAGCACATCCTCGAACATCGCCACGTTTCCGGACAGCAGTCCCCGAAGCACGAGACCGGCAGTGAGCTGGCCGCTGGTGCGCAGGTGCCGGATCAGAGGCCGCGCGTCGATATCCGTCGTCAGCGCGGCGATCGCCACGGTGCCTTTCTCGCAGGCTTCCTGCACCACCCGGTCGGCGCGGGCACGGCTCAGCCATTCACGATCGACCACGAAATCGGCGAGCAGGGACGACAGGAGCCCCATCAGCACATGGCGCGCGGCGAGCGGCAGGTCGGGCCGGGCGAACAGCGCCTCGCGGATCGCACCGAGGCGTCCGAACCTCGTGACGATGCGCTCGATCGAAGACGGCGCGAAATCGGCGTCGGGATTTTCGATGGCGATCAGGCACGCTTCGGCGGAGCCGACCTCGGCGATCGCGGCGGCGACCGCGCACTGCAACGGCATGCGGGCGGCGATCGCCGCCTGGAGATCGCACCCGCTGGTCGCCACGAGGTCGACGAGTTCGGCGTCGATGAACAGCGGCGAGCGCGCCAGCACCAGCGCCGCGATGTCGGCATGATCGGACGCCAACGCATGAATCACGGCATAGGGCGCGTCCGGGCTCCCCGCCAGCGCTTGCGCGAGCGCCTCGCGCACCAGCGGCGAGGGATCGTCGAGCAGCATGATCATCGCGCCCTCGGCGGCGGCGCGGTCCTCATTCGATAGGTCGGAATACAGATAGGCCCGCGCCAGGGCACCGGTCGCCTCGGCACGTTCGCCGGCGGGGGCGGTGCGCACCCAATGCAGGAACTGACGGACGATCATTGATGGACCACGCTGTAGCCGCCCTCGCCGGCACCAGCCCCCGAAGGGATATCGCGCCGACCGAGACCAGTTTAGGCGGCGAGCATTAAAAATTCGTTCACCATGTTTCTTCAGGAAGAATTCATGGGAGACCGCCGCAAACCCGGGCGACACGGACCAGGACGGTACCTGTGGCCCACACCTGCCCTACACCTGCCCTCTTTGGGCAGAATGGTCGACGAAACCCTTGGGATCGCTTCCGCGAGGGGTTTCGTGACCGTTCGTGCACCGGATTTGGCAGGCGATGGCGCTGACCGCAGATCGCCTGGCGAGCGGCCTACTTCGAGTCCCCCGAGCGCGATTGTTCTCCGGCCCACACGGAGAGCAGATCGAGGTCCAGGACGTCGAGGCCTTGGGCGTCGAGGCCTTGGGCGTCGAGACCTCGGGCAAGGCGCGTCGTTTGCTCATCGTCGCCTGCGACGGCGGGCGTCGACTCCGCGACGGACCCGACATCCTTTTCCGCCTGTTTGGATATTTCTTGCGACATGAAGACATATCGCACGGCGACGCCGCGATAAAAGTCGCCGAGATAAGCCGGCTCGGCGAATTTAGCCAACTCGTGATAGGTCTCCGCCTGCTTGCGGTAATGCTCCGCCCTGTTCAAACGGTCAGCCATGGCCGCCCCTACCCGCAAACCCTCGCCGATGCGGAAAAGACGGCACACCGCGAATTGACCTTGCGGTCGGCTGTCTCCGCCGCCGCGTTCCCTGAGACGCAATCAGGACCATTCTCATGTGGAAAACTCTGATTTTCATCTTGACTCCCTAAATCACTCCGGCTGCAGGACCTAGTAAGCTTCGCTTTTTGGCCTCAATAAGGTGAATGTGTGGCATCGGCACACGCAGGCGAGGCACGACGTGGCTATTGTCCTTCCCTGCCCAAGTAGATTCCGGCCGACTCATCTGCCCTTGGCATGAAGATTTCTGTGGCTTGGTGGACTTCCGCCAATCTGTAGCCACTCTTGTGCCGATACATCACACGAAAGCTGTGGTGTCTGAGTGCTGGAGGTTGTATGGCCGTCGCGAAACTTCCGCTTGCGGTTGCGTGCATTGGGGCGGTCATCTGCGATGCGGATGCCGCAGACGTCGAACGCACGCTCACCGTGACATTCAAGACCGAAGCGGGCGATCGGTACCTCTTGCCCCTCTCCGAGCCAGCGCTGCGGCAACTGCTGGACGTGGTCTCGGCATGGCGTCGGACCGGGGACTTCGCCGATGATCTTGACGTTATGGCGCCGTAGATCGACTCGCTGCGTGAACGCAACGAGCGCGCAAACGCCGCACCCTCCCGGTCCGCCGCGCCAGATGTTCGGGTGCCGTCCGAGGGTTGATTGGAAGGGGGCAGCCAGGCGAGACCTGCCAACGCCTGATCGGGGCGCCCTCTCTGCTTCGCCATTCTCCACGCCCTCGGGCGGATATGGTAAGCGAAACGCGCGGGGCCGATCGCTCCGGTCGCAAGGAGACTGAATCATGCCCGAGACGACGACGGCCCAGCGGCACAAGCGCGGCGGCATCTTTTTCGACGACTTCGTCGCCGGCGAGGTGTTCGAGCACCGCTACTACCGCACCGTGACGCAGATGGACAACATGCTGTTCTCCAACATGACGCTCAATCCGCAGCCGCTCCACATCGACCGGCATTTCTGCGAGCAGGAGACCGAGTGGGGCCAGCCGCTGATGAACTCCCTGTTCACCCTCGGCCTGATGATCGGCATGTCGGTGGCCGACATCACCACCGGCACCACCATCGCCAATCTCGGCATGACCGAGGTGAAATTCCCCCATCCGGTGTTCGAGGGCGACACCCTCCACGCCACACCGAGGTCATCGGCAAGCGCACCTCGAAATCGCGCCCCGGCGCCGGCATCGTCGAATTGCTGCACCGCTGCTACAACCAGGACGACAAGCTGGTGGCGGAATGCCGCCGCAGCGCCTTCATCCGCATGCGGCCGGCGTGACATGCGTTCGCTGCTGTTCGTGCCCGCCGACGCCCCGGCCAAGCTCGACAAGGCGCTCGGCTGCGGCGCCGACGCGATCATCGTCGACCTCGAGGATTCGGTCGCGCCGGAACGCAAGGCTGCGGCGCGCGAGCGCGGCGGCCGCCTTTCTCGCCGCGCGCCATGGGGCGCGCGCCCAACTTGCGCCCGGCCCGGCCCTACCTCCTGGTGCGGGTCAACGGCCTCGCCACCGGCCTCGCCGATGCCGACCTCGATGCCATCGTCGCCGCGCGGCCCGACGCCATCATGCTGCCGAAGGCGGAAGGCGGCGCCAGCATCATGCATGCCGACGCCAAGCTCGCCGCCCGCGAGGCGCTGCACGGCCTCCCCGACGGGCACGTCAAGATCGTCGCGATCGCGACCGAGACGGCGCAGTCGCTGTTCCTCGCCGGCACCTATCGCGGCGCGAGCGCGCGGCTCACCGCGCTGACCTGGGGCGCGGAGGACCTTTCCGCGGACCTCGGCGCCGAGGCGAACCGCGACGGCCAAGGCCAATTCCTCGACCCTTATCGCCTGGCGCGCACGCTCTGCCTCGCGGCGGCGGCCGCCGCGGAGGTGCTCGCGCTCGACACCGTCTATGTGGATTTCCGCAACGAGGCCGGCCTGCGCCGCGAATGCGAGGAAGCCCGCCGCGACGGCTTCCAGGGCAAGATGGCGATCCATCCGGCCCAGGTCGCGACCATCAACGACGTGTTCACCCCGAAGCCCGAGGCGATCGCCGCGCGAAAGCGATCATCGCCGCGTTCGAAGGCCAGCCGGGCGCCGGCGTCGTCGGGATCGCCGGCGTGATGTACGACCGCCCGCATCTCGCCAAGGCGCTGCGCCTGCTGGCACGAGCGAAGGCCGCGGGGGCGGCGGTGGATGGCTGAGTAGCCCGCAGGAGCGAAGCGGCATTCAGGTGGAAGCGACGTGCAGGTGACGGCTGCCGCCCCGAGAATCCCGCACCCCAATCGAGATGTCATGCAGTCCACATATTCTCAGGCGCCAGGGTCGCTTTGCGCCATTCGCCATTCCCACGGCCGCCCCGCGTGTTCCGACCGCCAACCGCGAGAAAACGCCCATGTCTTCTGTTCCAAGCATCTGGATCTGGCTGGGCATTGTCGCCTGCGTCGCCCAGTCCGCGGCGTTTGCCGGCCTCAATCTCGCGGTCTTCAGCCTCAGCCAATTGCGCCTTCAAATCCAAGCCGACGGCGGCGACGCCGACGCGGCGCGCGTGCTCGCGCTGCGGAAGAATTCCAATCAGGTGCTGGCCACCGTGATCTGGGGCAATGTCAGCACCAATGTGCTGCTCACCTTGCTGTCCGACTCCGTCCTGGCCGGGCTTTACGCCTTCTTCTTCTCGGCGATCGTGATCACGTTGCTCGGCGAGATCATCCCGCAAGCCTATTTCTCGCGAAACGCCTTGAAGATGACGGCGCGATTCCTGCCCTTCCTGAATTTCTACCTTGTCGTCCTGTTTCCCCTGGCCAAGCCGACCGCGATGCTGCTCGATTGGTGGCTCGGAAAGGAGGGCATCACCTACCTTCGAGAGCGGGATATCCGCTCGTTGATCGCCCGCAGCGCCGCCAGCGGCGGCGACATCGGACGGCTCGAGGCGACCGGAGCGCAGAACTTTCTCGATCTCGACGACATTCCGGTCACCGAAGAGGGCGAGCAGATCCACCCGCAAAGCATCATCAGCCTGCCGCTGGCGAACCGCAGATGCGTGCTGCCTAAATTCGATCGCTCCCCCGATGATCCGTTTCTGCGGCAGGTCGATGCCTCGGGCAAGAAATGGGTCATCGTGACGGACCTCGACGGCGAGCCGGTGTTCGTCCTGGACTCTCACCATTTCCTGCGTGACGCCCTGCTCAACCAGCTCGAAGGCGATCCGACCGCGTACTGGCACCGGCCGATCATTGTTCGGGAGATGCAGACGCGGCTGGGCGAGGTCATCGGGCGCATGAAAGTCGCTCCGGAGCGGCCGGACGACGACGTGATCGACCACGACCTGATCCTGGTGTGGGGCACGCAACGGCGGATCATCACCGGCTCCGACCTGCTGGGTCGCCTGCTGCGCGACATTGCGACGGTGGAGACGCGACCGGCGTCGCCGAACCTGGGACAGGTGCAGTAGGCGCGCGCATGATTAGGGACGTTATCACGCGTGATATGGGGTCAAGGAGGGTAGGGATTGCGCAAAGTGCGCGGATTGCGTTCTTTGCGAAAAGAGCGTATGTTGCTTCAGTGAGAGAGGATACCATGTATGGCTGATACCGTGCCGGCCGCCGAATTCGCCCGCAACTTCGGCCGCTACAAGATGCAGGCGCAGCGGGAAGCGGTGCCCGTCTCCAGCAACGGCACGCTTGCCGGATATTTCGTGTCGCCGCACGAATACGAAGAGCTGCGCCGGCTGAAAGGCATGCGCCGGAGCTTCGACACGGCGGAACTGTCCGATCAGGAATTTGAGACGATCGCATCGGCGCGCATGGACCCGCGCCATGATCATCTCAATAAATTGCTCGACCCCAAGTGACAGGGGCGCATGCCGCTTCCGGAGCCCGAGCCGGGCCTCGTTATTTCGTACTCCTATTTGTGGTACTATGAGCGCAACTCCGGCGTCGAGGAAGGCCGCAAGGATCGGCCCTGCGTGATCCTGGTCGCCGTCGAACGGCAATCCGCCGGCGACACGGTGGTGGTGGCGCTGCCGGTCACGCACCGCCCGCCCGAGGATGCGGCCGTCGCCGTCGAAATCCCGCAAGCGGTCAAGCAACAACTTGGCCTCGATCTCGAACGGTCATGGGTTGTCGTCAACGAAGGCAATCAATTCGTATGGCCGGGCTACGATTTGCGCAAGGTGCCTGGCCGCGATGAATTCCACTACGAGTTTTTGCCGCCACGTCTTTTCGATCAAGTTCTGACGGCCGTGCGCGCGTATCGCACGCGCAAAAAAATGACGATGACGCAGCGTTGACGGCGGTCGGGTGGCAGGTCGGATTCGGTCATTTGCCCCTTTCCTACCACGCGCGCCGACACATCGGTGTCGCTGCCCGATTGACCGGGCAATCCGGTGTTCACGGCCGGTGGTTACCGATCAATCCGGGCGATGCCAACCAAGGGAGGCACGCGCCGCCGTCAGATGACGACCGGCGTCTCGACGCGCCCTTCCCCGCCGAACACGCGCAGGTAGCGGGCGATCTCGGCGGGCGTGCCGGTCGCCTTGCGCGGATTGTCGGAGAGCTTGACGGCGGGGCGGCCGTTCGCCTCGGTCACCTTGCACACCAGCGAAATGGCGGCGAGGCCGCCGTTGGGCTCCGGCGCGCAGCCCTTGAAATCATTGGTGAGGTTGGTGCCCCAGCCGAAGCTCATCCGCACCCGCCCGGTGAAGTGCCGATAGGTCGCCTCGATGGTGTCGATGTCGAGCGCGTCGGAGAACACCAGGAGTTTTTCGCGGGGGTCGCGGCCTTTCGATTTCCACCACGCCATGATCTCCTCGCCGCCGGGAACCGGCGGGGCGGAGTCCGGGCGGAACCCGGTCCAGTCGGCGACCCAATCCGGCGCGTCGCGCAGGAATGCCGTGGTGCCGAAGGAATCGGGCAGCACGATCAGGAGATTGCCCGCGTAATAGCGCTGCCAGTCGCGCAGCACCTGGTAGGGCGCGCGGCGCAGCTCCTCGTCGCTGTCCGCCATCGCCGCCACCACCATCGGCAGCTCATGGGCATTGGTGCCGATCGCCTCGAGGTCATTGTCCATGGCCAACAGCACGTTGCTGGTGCCGATCAGGGCGTCGCCCAATCCCTCCTTGAGCGCCTCGACGCACCAGCGCTGCCACAGGAAGCCATGACGCCGCCGGGTGCCGAAATCGGAGATGCGCAGGTCCGGCAACAAATGCAGCCGCTCCACCTTGGACCACAGCTTGGCTTTCGCCCGCGCATAGACCACGTCGAGCATGAAGCGGCCGTAGTCCCGCAGCGCCGCGCGCGAGCGCAGCTCGTTGATGATCGAAAGCGCGGGGATTTCCCACATCGTGGTGTGAGTCCAGGGCCCGGCGAATTGGAAGATATACTGGCCGTCTTCGCGGTGCAGCTCGTACTCGGGCAGCGAGAAATCGGCGAGCCAAGCCAGGAATTTCGCGTCGAAGATATGGGCGCGGCCGTAGAAATTATTGCCGCCGAGCCAGATCATCTCCTTCTTGGTGAAGCGCAGCGTGCGGGCATGATCGAGCTGGGCGCGCAACTCGCCTTCGTCGATCTCGTCGGCGACCCGCACCCGCGTGGTCCGGTTGAGCAGCGAGAACGTCACCTGCACGTCGCGATAGAGGCCCCAGATCATCTGGAGCATCATCAGCTTGTAGAAGTCGGTGTCGAGCAGGCTGCGCACGATCGGATCGAGCTTGAAGGTGTGATCGTGGACCCGCTTTGCTATGTCGGTACTGACCATGACCATCGCCGTGTCCCGTGGATGCTCCATCTATCCCGGATCGGCCGGCGCGCACCTATGTCAAGGCCGCGACGCCGGCGCGCGCGATCTGCTCGTCTTCGAACGACTGGACGCCCGATACGCCGATGGCGCCGACGCATTCATTGTCGTGCATGATCGGGACCGCGCCCTGGATGAACAGGCCGGCCGGAAAGGAGATGAAGGACGGGCGCTCCTTGACGCGCTCCTCGAAATCCTTGCTGGGCCGCCGCGTGAGCGCCGATGTCCGGGCCTTGCCGGTCGCAACCTCCGCCGTGGTCACGGCGGCGCCGTCCATGCGGTCGAGATGAAGCAGGAAACCGCCGTCATCGACGATGGCGATGGCGACCTTCCACTTGTTCTTCTCGGCTTCGGCGGCACAGGCGGCCATCATCTTCTTCACGTCGGCCGAAGTCAGGCACGGTTTGGTACGCATCAGGCACTCCAACTCGGGTGATTGCGGGAATACGGCGCGTGGCGTTCAATGCTATGGTAGTCGCCCGGCCCCGGCGATGTCGATAAGCGGCGATCCCATGATATCAGCAAAATTACGAAACTTCGTGTTGGCCGCGCTGCTTGCAGTGGCGCCGGCATCGACGCTTGCGAGCTGGCGGCGCCCGCGCCGAGCCACGCGACGATTTCCTCGCCGGCCGCACCAAGGCCTGCGCCGGCTGCGACCTCAGCGGCGCCAATTTCAAGCGCCGCGACCTTACCGGGGCCGACCTGACCGGAGCCAAGCTCAGGGATGCGAACCTCCACGACGCCAAGCTCGCCGGCGCGCGGCTCGCCGGCGCCGACCTCAGCGGCGCCAATCTCAACAAGGCCAATCTGAGCCGCGCCCAGCTCACCGGCGCCGTGCTGCACGAGGCGATGCTCTATGGCGCCATCCTCGATGGCGCGGCGCTGGACGGTGCCGATTTCAGCGATGCGATGATGGGGACCGCGCGCCTGCTGCGCAGCAATCTCGCCAAGGCGATCCTGCGCAATGCCGACATGCGCAAGACCCGCCTCACCGACGCGGTGCTCACCGGCGCGGACCTCACCGATGCCGCACTCGACGAGGCGTTCGCCCGCGGCGCCCGGCTCGACGGCGCGACGCTTTCCGGCACCAGGCTGATGGGAACCGAACTGGTCGAAGCGAGCCTGGTCGGTGCCGATCTGCACGAGGCCAATGCGCTGCACGCCAATCTGCGCGGCGCCGATCTCACCCGCGCAAACCTCGCGGACGCCAATCTGCGGTTGGCGAACCTCTACGAAGCCAAGCTCGACGATGCGATCCTGCGCGCGACGACGATGCCCGACGGCACCATCCAGCCGTGACCTCAATGTAGTCGTAGGGTGGGCAAAGCGAAGCGTGCCCACGTGCGGCATCAACGGCGTGGGCACGGCGCGAAGAGCGCGCCTTTGCCGACCCTACGGTCTCATGCCTATTGCGGGTTGAGCTGATAGACCTCGAGGCGGGCCGAGCTTTCGAACTGGCCCTGGGTCAACTGGATGGGCAATTGCGGATTGACCCCGCTCTGGCCGGGCTTGCGGAACAGATTGGCACGAACGACGAAGCGGCGGTGGGAGGCAGGGTCGGCGCGCTCGCACAATTGCTTGATGAAGAGCGAGCCGACGGCGCTCTCGCCCTCGGCGGGCGGCAGGGATTTGCAGTCGCGTTCCGGTTCGATCCCGAAGCGGGACGCCATGACGCCGCCCAAAGTGTAGGACTCTTCGCGCTTCTTGCGGTTGGCCTCGGTGATGTCGTTGCGGTGATCGGGGCGCGGATCGGTCACGAGGCGGATGCCCCGGAGGACGCCGGCATCGTCGAACAAGGCACTGGCGATCACCGGAAACGTCACTTCATGGGTGCCGGCCCAGCGCGAGATCTCCCGATCATTGTCGTGGGCGCGGGCGATGTATTCGTTTTCGTCGTCGTATTCGAAATAAACCTCGTGCAGGCCGTCCACCTCCGCCGGACAGCGCTTGAAATCGGCCCAACCGGTGAGCGGCGCGCGCGGCGAGCCGCCATTGGAGCCGCAGGCGAAGGCCTGGAATTCCTGCGGGAGCGGCTGTGCCGAGACCGGCGCGCCGAGCACGAGGTCCCAGATGGTGGACCGATGCAACTCCTCCGCAGCCACCGCCGCGGCCGACCCCAGCATCGCAAACATCAGTGTCGCCGCGAGGCGCATGGACACGTCCCTTTTCGAGTTCATCGTAGCCTGCATGGCTGCCGGCGCCAATCTTTCGGTTGATCGCGTGACATCAAGACGCTACTGCGGTTTTCGTTTAGGTTGACACCCTCTTCGCTGTCATCGCCCGGCTCGACCGGGCGATCCAGTAAACACCGACCGGGCATACTGGATTGCCCGGTCAAGCCGGGCAATGACACCGATGGGGCAGCGCCATCGGAAAATGCTCTAGCCCATGAACGGGAACGAAAATGGAGCGACACGTGGCTCACTTGTGCAAATCAGTCGGCCGGCGCGCCTTGCGGGATGCGACGCTGATGGCCGCCGTCGCGGGAGCGGTGCTGGTTTCGACCCTGCCGCTGGCCGCCCAGACCCCTGACGCCAGCGACATCGCCGAAGGCGCCCGGCTGTTCCGGCAGAAGGGCAATTGCCAGTCCTGCCACGGCTGGGCCGGCGACGGCCGCAAGATGGACGACCAGATGCCGGACGGCGCCAATCTGCGCCAGACCCGCCTCGACCGCGCCGCCCTGATCATGACCATCAAATGCGGCCTGCCCGGCACCGGCATGCCGCCGTTCGACAAGTTCGCCTACAGCGACGGCCGCTGCTACGGCCTCAAGCAGGCCGACCTCGCCAAGGCCGGCCAGCGCATGAGCGATCCTCCGGCGACGCTGCAGAACCGGGAAATCGACTACATCGCCGATTTCATGTTCGCCAAGGTGATCGGCAAGGGCCCGATGGACCACGCCAAGTGCATCGAATTCTGGGGCAGCGAGACCCCCGTCTGCGGCGAGTTCCCGAAGTAGGATCGAGGGAAGGACTGCCCCTGGCGATCATATTTGATCGTGGCCCTCCCTCACCCCGCAGGAGCGGGGCGAGGGAGTAGAAAGCGCAATCGCGCTCAATTCAGCGCGAAGACGAACAAATAGCTCGAGTGCTCGAGGTTGTCGTATTTCACCGGGTGCTGGTGACGTCCGCTCGCCTGCACCGCGAGAAACTGCTTCGGGCCGATCGCATAGACGACCGGCGCGCCTTTCAGCGGCGTGCCGACATTGAAGCGCCACAGCTCCTGCAGCTTCTCGTCGTCATAGGCGACCACCCAGCCATCCTGCAGCGCCGAGAACACCAGGCCCCCCGCGGTGACGGTGGCGCCGGAACGCACTTCGATATCGGTCACCGTCTTCGCCAATACCTTGCTGGTGACGGCGTCATAGGCGGTGATCGCGCCGTAGTAGAGATCGCTGGTGTAGGTCCGCTTCTCGAATTTGGCCCGGTCGAGCCCGCCGTCCGGCCCCTTGAACGCGGCGGCAGCGCCGTTGCCGGCAAAGCAGCCCTCGGCGCCGACCCCGTAGGCGATCTGCTTGACGGGATTGTAGGCGGTCGGCTGATAGGCGACGCCGCCGTGCCAGGTCGGGCAGGTGCGCTTCATCGGATCGCCGCGCAACGCGCGAGCTTCCGGCACGTATTTCTGCACGTCGAGCCCCGGATCGTATTCGATCGGCTTGCCGGTCTTCGGATCGAGACCCTTGGTCCAGTTCAAATCGTTGACGTACTGGCCGCCCTTGATGAAGCTGCCATTGGCGCGATCGAGCGTGTAGAAGAAGCCGTTGCGCCCGAAATGGCCCATCACCTTGCGGGGTTCGCCGTTGACGTTGATGTCATACAGCATGTGGACGCCGACTTCGTCATAGTCCCAGAAGTCGTTCGGGAGGTATTGGTAGTACCAGGCGAGCTTGCCGGTGTTGACGTCGATGGCCACGGCGGAGTTCGTGTAGAGGTTATCGCCGGGGCGCGCCTGCGGATCGAATTCCGGCACCGGATTGCCGGTTCCCCAGATGGTGAGCTTGTTGACGGGATCATAGGATCCGGTCTGCCACATGCCGCCGCCGCCGGTCTTCCAGGCGTTGTTCTTGTCCTTCCAGGTCTCGCTGCCGGGATCGCCGGGCTTGGGGATGGCGTACCAACGCCATAGCTCGTTGCCGGTCTTGGCGTCGAGCGCCGCGAGCCAGCCGCGGGTGCCGCCGCCGGCGGCACCGTTCGCCACCAGGACTTTGCCCTCCGCGGTGACCGGGGCCGAATTGAACCTCTCCTTGGTGCCGAATTCGTTGGGCTTGGCGACCTGCTTGTCCCACACGATCTCGCCGCTATCGCGGTTGATCGCGATCACCCGCCCATCGGGCAGGTTGTTGATGACGAGGTCCTCCCACAACGCGATGCCGCGCGAACGTGGGATATTGCCTTCGTGCTTGACCCCGGGATCGGCGATCCACACGTATTCGCCGTGATCGCCGCTGCGCACGTCGATCTTGTAGACCGTGCCCCAGCCGTCGGTCGTGTACATGAAGCCGTTGTCGATCAGCGGATTGACTTCGTTCTCCGGGCCGTTCTGGCCGACATCCTGCATGCCGCGCAGCGCCAACGCCCAGACCAGGCGCAAGTTCTTGACGTTGTCAGCATAGCCTTCAAACGCCCCCGGAACATTTGCGGGGAGGGTGCCTAGATCGTAAAGGAATGATTCAATATCTTGGGGTATCAGAGTGCTCATTTGTTGGTCCTCTTTCTCGTGCGCCGTCTTGGAATAGACGGAGATGAATGGTGGGGCAAGGGCGGTAATACTGTCCCTCGCGTGGCTTGGGCAACTTGGTGCCAAGTCGCCCAAGTAGTCAAAGTGGAGCGTGCCTACTGGCAAGAAGCAAATACCGATCGTTGCCACGCAGGTCCTGTTAATCGACAATCCGCGATGTAGCTCCCAACTGGATATAAGGGCGTTTTTTGGGACTAATCTATGATTGAGCGGGATTGTCTTGCCAGCCCAGGTCTCAAAGGAGATTCTGGAGCACGCCACATGTGTTTCTTTCTTTGACTGCTTGAACTCTTACCGAATCAGGCCACATTTGCAAACGAGGGGAGGACGTCAAGAACCGCAGCCATTAATATGAACCTGTTGGCCCTCAACCTCTCTTCGAGTCCGACAAATGCCAAGTACGGACTATAGGTTTTTGGCACAATGCACGGAGAATGCGATGAAGACAAGTGGAGAATCCGCAGGTGAA
>CAVVCE010000105.1:0-11862 GCA_963746235.1 uncultured Alphaproteobacteria bacterium | reverse complement strand
GCACCGCAAACGCATCCTCAAAAGATTCCTCAACCTCCTGCGGTGTCAGTGACCCAAACTCAAAGGGCACATTATTCCAATCAAACTCCATAGCTCAATTGTAAACAATTCGCCCATGCTTTGTAACTACATTGTATTTACCAAACACAGCCATACTTGTCAATAGGTTTATCTTTCATAACCATGCAAATCTACCAAAAAATCGGTCGCCAGCATGCCTGCCGCACTCGGCAGGTCGATCAATGGCGCCTCCCATTTCTTTTCGCCGGTGACGGGATTGATCGCCGCGAAGTTGCCCACCACCGTGCCGGGCTTGAAGGTCGGGTTGCGGGCGACGACGCCGGTGGACACCGATCCCGGGGTTTGCGGATTCTGCGGGGCGAGCTTCTGCAGGCGCGGAACGCTCCACGTGTTCACATAGACGAGCCCGGTGTTCGGATTGAATGCGATCGGCACTGCGTTGGTACCGCGCGACGGCCAGATTTCGACCTCCTGGCCCGCCAGGAAATCCTTGTAGACGCCGGTCAGGACCGGGCGGCCGCTGTCCTTGTCGATGTGCGTGGCCCAGTTGACCTTGACGTAAGGGTTGGCGGCGACCGGTTTGCAATTGGTGCGGTCCAGCACGTACATGAAGCCGTTCTTGTTGGCCTGGATCATCACCTTGCGGGTCTGTCCGCCGATCGTGATGTCGGCGAGCACGGGTTCGTCGGTGCCGTCCACGTCGTACACGTCGTTGGGCGTGTATTGATAATAGCAGACGAGCTCTCCGGTCTTCGGCCGGATCGCCAGCATGCTCGACGTGTACAAGCTGTCCAGTGCCTCGCGGGAGCGCGGATCGTAGGGTTCCGCATTGCCGGTGCCCCAATAGACGAGATCGAGCTGCGGGTCGTAGGAGCCCGATCTCCAGGTCGGGCCGCCGCCGCGCATCCAGGCGTCGCTGTTCTTCGGCCAGGTTTCCGAGCCGGGCTCGCCGGGCGCCGGGATGGTGTAGCGGCGCCACAGTTTCCTGCCGGTCTCCGGGTCCCAGCCATCGAGGAATCCGCGGGTGGTGGATTCTCCTCCGGACATTCCGGAAATCAACACGCCATTGGCAATGATCGGCGCGCCGGTCGCGTAATAGCCCTCTTTCGCGTCGGCGAATTTCTGATTCCAAATCTGCTTGCCGGTCTTCATGTCGAGGGCGAGGACATGATTGTCGATGGTCACGCGAAACAGCTTGCCATTGTAGAGCACCGGTGCGCCGCGCGTGATGCCTTGACGCTTCACCTCCGGCTCCGGTTCGACCGCGGTGCGCCAGATCTGCTTGCCGGTCTCGACGTCGATCGCGAAGGTCCACTTGCCGTTGATGGCGTAGATGACGCCGTTGTAGACCGTCGGCGCCGACAGCTCGCCCCAGTCGTTCATCAGGCTGGTGCTCCAAATCGGCACCAGCCGCTTTATGTTTGCCTTGCTGATCTGCTTGAGCGGACTGTAGCTCTTGCGGTCCAGGCCCATGCTGTGGTTGAGCACGTTGTCCGTGTTCTTGCCGTCATTGATGAGCTCGTCCGTCGTTTGGGCCACACCAAGCGCGGGCCACAGGCCGAGCACGGCCGTCAGCAACCAGATTTTCTTCATGGGCGTTCTCCCTTTATCGGACAAACGTTTTTCGCCGGTGCGGTCGGCCAAGTGGAACCGGAAGTTGGAACCGGAATGATGGCAACCGGAGAGGCATGGCCGGTCGCTCGTTGCCGCTTTCGCGGGTTATCATGCCACGTTTTCCACCACGCGCCAAGCACGCAGGCACCCGCCGGGCCGGCGTTTACCCACGTCCGCATTCTCATGGACGCAAGCCAGCGTCCGAGGCGCCTCTGCCGCGGGATTGCGAGACGAGACGTCCCATTATTTTGCGATCATTGTCGGAATGATGCCGGCTCGTTCGTCCTCGATATGCGTATCCGCGGATCCCTGGGAGTATCGACATGTACTATGCCCTCCTCTGCTACCATTCCGAAGATGTCGTCTGCGCCTGGAGCAAGGAGGAGGATGCCGCGGTGATGGCAAAGCTCGGCGCGGTGCAGGAGCGGCTCGCCAAGGCGGGCAAGCTCGGGCCGGTCGCGCGCCTGATGCCGACGACCGCCGCGACCACGCTGCGCAAGGACCGCGAGCCGCCGCTGGTGATCGACGGCCCGTTCGCCGAGACCAAGGAGCAGCTCCTCGGCTTTTTCATCATCGATTGCGCGTCGCTCGAGGAAGCGCTCGGCATCGCCCGCGAGCTGGGGGACGCAAATCCCGGCGGCGCCTACGAGATCAGGCCGGTCGCGATGTTTTGGCCCGGGAGCGGCAGCGCGTGACCGATCTCATGACCGAGCTCAATTGGATCGGCGGCGCGCTCGCCGCGGCGCGGCCGCGCGCGCTGGCGGCCCTGGTGCGCTATTTCCGCGACCTCGACGCCGCGGAGGAGGCGGTGCAGAACGCCTGCCTGCGGGCGCTCAAGACCTGGCCGGAAAACGGTCCGCCGCGCGATCCCGCCGCCTGGCTCATCCTGGTCGGGCGCAACTTCGCCGTCGAACTCCCTGCGGCGCCGGGCGCGGCAGGTGCCGCTCCCGGCCGAGGAGGCCATCTCGGACGTGGACGATGCCGAGGCTGCGCTGGTCGAGCGGGTCGACGAAGCCCATTATCGCGACGACATCCTGCGCCTGCTGTTCGTCTGCTGCCATCCCGACCTGCCGGCGACGCAGCAGGTCGCGCTGGCGTTGCGCATCATTTCGGGCCTCACGGTCAAGGAGATCGCGCGCGCGTTCCTGGTGAGCGAGAGCGCGGTGGAGCAGCGCATCACCCGCGCCAAGCGCAGCGTCGCGCAGGCGCGGGTTCCCTACGAGGCTCCGGGCCCGGTGGAGCGTGCCGAGCGCGTTGCCGCGGTGGCGGCGGTGATCTACCTCGTCTTCAACGAGGGCTATTCGGCGAGCGGCGGCGAGGTGCATGTGCGCGCGCCCCTCTGCGAGGAGGCGATCAGGCTGGCGCGGCTGCTGCTCCGGCTGTTCCCGGCCGAGCCCGAGATCATGGGGCTCGCCGCCATGCTGCTGCTGCAGCATGCCCGCACGGCGGCACGGCTCGATGCCGACGGCGCCATCATCCTGCTCGAGGATCAGGACCGCAGTCGGTGGGACCGTGCGATGATTGCCGAGGGGCTCGCCCTGCTCGACAAGGCGATGCGCCACCGTCGCCCCGGTCCCTACCAGGTGCAGGCGGCGATCGCTGCGCTCCACGCCCGCGCTGCGCGGTCCGCCGATACCGACTGGAACGAGATCGACGCCCTCTACGCGACGCTGGAGCGCATGCAGCCGTCGCCCGTGGTCACCCTCAACCGCGCCGTCGCGGTCGCCAAGGCGAGGGGGGCCGCCCCGGCGCTCGAAATGATCGAGCCCCTGGCGCCGCAGCTCTCCGGCTATTTCTATTATTTCGGCGTCAAGGGCGCGCTGCTGCGGCAGCTCGGCCGCCACGACGAGGCGAGGATCGCCTTCGACCAGGCCATCGCCTGCGCCAATACGGTGGCCGAGGCCGCTCACATCCGCATGCAGCTCGATCGGCTGATCAAGGACGATAAAGCGGCCGGCGCCGGGACGCCCGACGGCGGTCTTTGCTGAGTTCGCCGGCTAGTCTTCGCTGGCTGAGCCTTCGTTGCGTCCGAACGGCCGCAAAAAAATCCATTCGCCCCTGTCGGATAGGCAAACCCTCGGTCGTCCTAGGAGGGTAAGCAAGAGGAAACGGATCGCACCAGGAGAAAGCCCATGGACCTCAACACCTACCTGAGTTTCGACGGAACCTGCGAGGCCGCATTCAAGTTCTACGAGAAGGTGCTCGGCGGCAAGATCGTGGCGATGATGACCTATGCCGATATGCCGGGAAACACCCAGATGTCGAAGGACACGCAAAACCGGATCATGCACGCGCGCCTGCAGTTCGGCGACAAGCTGCTGATGGCGTCGGACGCCCCGCCGGACCGTTTCGAGGCGGCCAAGGGCTTCCATGTGATGCTCGGCGTCGAGGACGCCGCGGAGGCCGAGCGGCTGTTCGAGGCGCTGGCGGCCGGCGGGACCATCACGATGCCGATCCAGGGGACGTTCTGGGCCGAGCGGTTCGGCATGCTGGTCGACCGGTTCGGCACCCCCTGGATGATCAATTGCGAGAAGCCCGCCTGACGGGCGTGCAGCCCGGCATCATCGAGCGGGCGCCTGCAGGACGGGTCGGGCGCGGCGATGCCCGTCAGGGGCCGCCGCGTCGAGGGGCCTGCAGCATCGCTGGGCTCGACCCATCCTGACGATCAGCCTCACGGAATCGACGGACCAACCAAGCGGCAAGGAGCACCCATGCAGAAGATCACCCCGTTCCTGTGGTTCGACGGCAATGCCGAGGAGGCGATGAATTTCTATGTCTCCGTTTTCAAGAATTCGGAGGTCGTGAGCGTGATGCGATACGGCGAGGCGGGGCCGGGACCGAAGGGGTCGATCATGGGTGCGACATTCCGGCTCGATGGACAACAGTTTCACGCGCTCAATGGCGGCCCGAAATTTGCATTCACACCGGCTATATCGCTCTTCGTGAACTGCGAAACGCAGCAGGAGGTCGACGATCTCTGGGAGAAGCTTTCCGACGGCGGAGAAAAACAGAGATGCGGCTGGCTGAAGGACAAATTTGGCCTGTCTTGGCAGATCATCCCCTCGATTCTCGGCGAACTGCTGCAAAGCCAGGATGCCGGGAAATCGAGCCGGGCCATGAAGGCGATGATGCAAATGGACAAGATCGACATCAATGGCCTGAAAGAGGCCTATGACCATGAATAGGAGATGTGCTCCGTGCAAGCCTTGAGCCCCGTAACTTCAAGCCCCGTAACTTCGTTCGTCTTCTCCCGCACCCTGGACGCGCCGCGCGATCTCGTGTGGAGGGCATTCACCGATCCCGAGCGCATGAAGCAATGGTGGGGACCGAAGGGCTTTCCGGTCGTCTCCTCCAGCATGGATCTGCGCCCCGGCGGAATGTGTCACTACGCCATGAGCGTGCCGGACGGCAGCCTGATGTGGGGCAAAATCGCCTACCGTGAGATCGTCGCGCCGGAGCGGCTCGTCTTCATCAATGGCTTTTCCAACGCGGACGGGGACTTCGCCCGCCACCCGATGGTTCCGGCCTGGCCGCTGGAAGTGCTGTCGGTATTTCGCTTTGCCGAACACGACGGTCGCACGACATTCACCCTGGAATGGACCCCGATCAATGCCACCGACGAGGAGTGCGCATTGTTCGACTGCTCCCACGAGGGCATGACCCAGGGGTGGGTGGGGACGTTGGAGCAGCTCGACGCCTATCTTGCCAACGGATGAGTGGAGCGAGGGGCCTGATTTGAGGTGCCTTGTCATGGCCGGGCTTGGTCCCGGCCATCGCGATGCACATGGCAACGCCGTGCCCGGAGCGTCGAGATCGCCGGGACAAGCCCGGCGATGACGTCTGGTGGGTCTACTTCATCCGATCACGCTAGCTACGCGCGCGGCGGCGCTTTCTTGCCCGCGGATACGGCCGCGACCGGGAACAGTCTCTGGTGGCCGGTCCGCGTTCCCTTGTAGTTGTCCAGGAATTCGAAGTTGCCTTCCTTCAGCTCGAGGACGGCGACATCCGCCGGCGCACCCACATTGAGCGTGCCGCGCTCGTTGAACGCGGGGAACACCCGCGCCGCGCTACAGCGTCGCACGCGCGATGACCTGGTCGAGCGGCATGCCGAACATCAGGAACTTCGACATGACGTTGGGGAAGTCGACGACACCGGTGGTGCGCGACGTCGTGCTCCAGTCGGTGGAGAAAGTGTCGGGCCAAAAGCCCTGCTTCATCCCGCTCTCCACCATCTCCCAGTTGAAGTGGTCGGCCACGCCGTTGCCGAAGTCGAACCAGATGCCGCGGCGCCGGGCCGCGAGCACCTCGGGCAGCAGGCGGCCCTTGTCGTCGAAAATGCCGTTCGGCGGCGGCGCATACATGTGGGTGACGATGTCGCCGCGCTTGAGCAAAGAGAGAATGCTGCGCATCGGCGAGTAGTTCTGGCCGACATGGATCATCACCGGCAGGCCATAGGGTTCGGCCGCCGCCTGGGCGCGCCGCAGCGCCTCGAGGTCGTTGCTGTCGGCCACGTTGTTCGACAATCGCGCCTTGACGCCGATGATGAAGTCGCGATGGCGCCCGATCGCGCCGCGCGCCAAGCCCACGTCGGCGTGGCTGAGGTCATGCAGTTCGCCGCCGGGCGCGACGCCGGTTCGGGCGATATTGATCAGGAAGCGGCCCATGTTCGGCAACGCCGCCGTGCCGGCGACCGCCTGGTCGATGCCGTCGGCTCCGAACGATCCCGCATCGACCCACGCGGTCACCCCGTCCGAGAGGGCGAGCGCCGCGCCGCCGCGGCCGGCATGGGTATGGATGTCGATCAGGCCCGGCGTCACGTACTTGCCGCGCGCGTCGATCGTCTCGGTGGCGTCGCCGGCGATGTTGGCCTCGACTGCCGCGATGCGGCCGCCGGAGATCGCGACGTCGCGAACCTCGTTGATGCGCAGCGAGGGATCGATGACGTGGCCGCCCTTGATGACGAGGTCATAGGTGGCGGCGAACAGGCTGGTCGGGCGGGAGAGCACCGCGGCGCTCGCGGCGGTCGCAAGCAAGAAATTGCGTCGGGTCATCATGGTCGTTTCCTCCAGATTTTTTTGCAACGTCGGAAAAACCGTGTTGGCTGGCCGTTCGGCCCGCAAGGCCGCCGCATGCGACGGCCTTGCCTGCGCCGGGGACTTTAGCCTTTCACGTCGAGCAATTCGACATCGAAGATCAGGGTGGCGTTCGGGGGGATGACGCCGCCGGCGCCGCGGGCGCCGTAGCCGAGCGCGGGCGGGATGACGAGGGTGCGCTTGCCGCCGACCTTCATGGTGGCGACGCCCTCGTCCCAGCCGGCGATGACCCGCTGCTGGCCGATGGGGAATTCGAACGGCCTGCCGCGGTCGACCGACGAGTTGAATTTCTTGCCCTTGGCGCCATTCTCATAGAGCCAGCCGGTGTAGTGCATGACGCAGATCTGACCGGGCTTGGGCGTGGCGCCGGTGCCGACCTTGCTGTCCGTGATCTGTAAGCCCGATGGAGTGGTCATGGGTGCTCCGGCGGCCTGGGCCATCGCTGGGGTGGATGAACCGGCAGCGAACACG
This sequence comes from uncultured Alphaproteobacteria bacterium, assembly GCA_963746235.1. GTDB lineage: Bacteria > Pseudomonadota > Alphaproteobacteria > Rhizobiales > Xanthobacteraceae > JAJPKK01. The sequence goes on along the minus strand of CAVVCE010000105.1, from coordinate 4,663 downwards.
CCGGCCGTCGCGGTAACGAGGGCGAGTGCCACCAGGGCACCTGCACGTGGGAAAGCTCGCATTCTCCTCCTCCTTGGGATCGCGTGAGAGCGGGCGGCCTGTTTAGCGCAATCGCAGGCGCACTCCCATCGCTTTTTCCGAGGGCCGGGCGCCGCCTGTGCGGGCTGCGCCAGCAGGTAGCCGTAGCCTGGATGAGCGAAGCGAAATCCGGGAGCAACGGGCGGGCGACTGAATATCTCACGGCGGGGATCCCGCATGTCGCTACGCTCATGCGGGCTGCTGGCTACTGGCTCCAATATTTTGCCGCCGACGCGCGCAACTCGCCGGCCGGCCGATGATGGTTGCCTTCACGTCGCTCCGTAACTCCACACCGGCGCCGCCGAAAAGTCTGAAACTGTTCGGGATCGTGCGCCATATTGGATTGGCGCACGCGCCGCGGCAACCGCTGTCGCGCCTTGGGTGATTGCGGAGCCAGGCACGCAATGTTGGTCAAGACATGAAAGACCTGAATAAAAAAGCGCTTGTCGGTCTTCTGCGCTTCCTCGTCGTCCTTGCGGCGCTGGTGTTCCTCGCGGCGTGGACCTTCGACTACTGGCAGGCGTGGATTTTTCTGGCGATATTATTCGGGCTCGTCGCGTGGCGATCACTTTGTACCTCATGAAAAGCGATCCGCAGCTCCTGGAGCGGCGGATGAGGGCGGGACCGCGCGCCGAGAAGCAGGCGAGCCAGAAGATCATTCAGGTCGTGGCAATGGTGGCGTTTTTCATACGTCGCGTTGTTTTCCCGCCATCGATCATCGCTTTGCATGGTCGACGGTGCCGGCCTACGTCGCCATCGGCGGAGACATCCTGATCGCACTCGGTCTTCTGGTCATATTTTTCGTGCTCAAGGAAAACACCTTCACGTCGGGCGTAATCGAAGTCGACGCCGGCCAGAAAGTCGTCTCGACCGGGCCGTACGCGCTGGTGCGCCATCCCATGTATTCCGGCTCCCTGATCATGCTCTTGGGCGTGCCGCTCGCGCTCGGCTCATGGTGGGGATTGCTCACGTTCATCCTGTTGATGCTCGTGATCATATGGAGGCTTCTCGACGAGGAAAAGTTCCTCGCCGCAAACCTGCCCGGATATTCGCAATACCTGGATCAGGTGAGGTATCGCCTGGTGCCGCTGGTCTGGTAGCGCCGCGATTGCTTGCGACGTGCAGTCTGCGCCGTTATTTGGCGATCACCCGCACCGGCTTGCCGTCGATGAAGGCGCGGATGTCCTCGACGATGTCCGGGAAGTAGCGCTCGTAATTCTGCCGGCTGACGTAACCGAGATGGGGCGTGATCACGACGTTGTCCATCTTTCGGAACGGGTGGTCGAGCGGCAGCGGCTCCACGTCGAACACGTCGAGGCCGGCGCCGCCGATGCGGCGCTCCGCAAGCGCGGCAATCAGCGCCTTCTCCTCGACGATCGGTCCGCGCGCGGTGTTGACGAGCAGGGCGGTCGGCTTCATCAGGCCGAGCTCTTTCGCGCCGACGAGGCCGCGCGAGCGGTCGCCGAGCTGGACATGGATGGTGACGATGTCGGCCTGGCGGAACAGGTCGTCCTTGGCGGCGTAGTCGACGCCGACCTCCTTGCATTTCTCCGGCGTGAGGTTGGGGCTCCAGGCGATCACCTTCATGCCGAACGCCTTGGCCACGCCGGCGGCCCTGATGCCGAGCTTGCCGAGCCCGATGATGCCGAGCGTCATGCCCTCGATGTCCGGCCCGAGCGTCACCTGCCAGGCCTGCCCCGCCTTGAGGCGGGCCTGCTCGAATCCGATCCGCCGCGTCAGCTCCAGGATGAGGCCGAAGGTGATGCCGGTGGTCGGGTTGCCGAAGCTCGACGTGCCGCACACCGTGATTCCCCGTTCGGCCGCCGCCGCCATGTCGATGGAGGCGTTGCGGGCGCCAGTGGTGATCAGGAGCTTGAGGTTGGGCAGCGCTTCGATGGTGTTGCGGCGGAACGGCGTGCGCTCGCGCATCATGCTGATGATGTGGAAATCCTTGAGAGCGCTATGGACCTCGTCGGGCCCGCCGAGGTGCTGGTTGAACACGGTAACGTCGACATCCGCGGCGATCTTCGACCAATCCGCCAATTTCAGCGCGACATTCTGGTAGTCGTCGAGAACCGCACAACGGTATCGCATCCGCACATCCCTTTCCTGCCATCCCCGGTGAAGCTCTGGGTCGGAGAAAGCTTTGGCACATCAGCCTGATGCCGGACAAGCCGGGGTGGGCGTGATCGCGCGGGAGCATGACCGCTCTAAAGGAGCCGGGCGGACCATTCGACAGCGTCATTCCGGGGCGCGCGCTTGCGCGAACCCGGAATCCAGGGTGTGCTCGGTATGACGCCTTGGAATGGTTTAAGGGGGCGGGAAACGAGCCTGCAGCTCAGGTCGGGAGGCCGGCAAATCCGTGCTTGGCGCGGGATTTAGGGCCGGGTCCGCGCATGTAGTGGCGCTCCGGCCGGTAGGCGCCGAACAGGTCCTTGACCAGGGAGCGCCATAGCGCGGCAAAGGCAGCGCGCATCGGAGGAGCTTTCCTGTCATTCGCCATCGCAACGAATCCCGCGTTGATCCCGTGTCGAATTGCTTGCTTCCTTGGATTAGTTCACCGGCCAAGGAACTGGTTCACTGCGCCCTCTATGGCAGGAATTTGTTAAAATCGCGTGCAATTTCGTGTCGATTCGGCGTCGTGGCGGCGGCGACGGCCGTTTTTTCCCGCGACCGTGATCGGATCGACACAGGGAGTGGCCGGATTGCCGGCAAGGGGTAATAGGGCGGGGCAATAGGACGGGCAGTGGGGAGGGGCAACAGGGGCTTGGTTGCGGTGCTTGCCCTTTTGGGCCGGCGTCGTTACATCAGCGCCGACTTTCCCGAAAATATCCGGGCGGCTCCATTGGGAAACCGCCCTGGTGATCAGCAACCGCATTCTTGAATCGGATTCTTGGCGGCGAGCCGGTTTTCTCTCGCTGCCAGGCCTTGGAAGAGGGGCGCAATGGCGCGGCAGTTCATCTATCACATGCAAGGTCTCTCCAAGACTTATCCGGGCAACCGGAAGGTATTGGAGAACGTCAATCTGTCGTTCTATCCCGATGCCAAGATCGGCGTGCTCGGCGCCAACGGCTCGGGCAAGAGCACGCTGTTGCGGATCATGGCGGGCATCGACACCGAGTTCAACGGCGAGGGCTTTGTGGCCGAAGGCGCCCGGGTCGGCTACCTGCCGCAGGAGCCGTCGCTCGATTCCACCAAATCCGTGCGCGAGAACGTGATGGAAGGCGTCGCGGCGCAGAAGGCCGTTCTCGACCGCTACAACGAGCTCGCCATGAATTATTCGGACGAGACCGCGGACGAGATGACCAAGCTGCAGGACGAGATCGAGGCAAAGGGCCTGTGGGATCTCGATTCCAAGGTCGACCAGGCCATGGAGGCTTTGATCTGCCCGCCCGACGACGCCGAGGTCACTCACCTCTCGGGCGGCGAGAAGCGCCGGGTCGCGCTGTGCAAGCTGCTGCTGGAGCAGCCGGAACTGCTGCTGCTGGACGAGCCGACCAACCATCTCGACGCCGAGACCGTGAACTGGCTCGAGGGCCATCTGCGCAAATATCCCGGCGCGATCCTGATCGTCACCCATGACCGCTACTTCCTCGACAATGTCACCGGCTGGATTCTCGAGCTCGACCGCGGCCGCGGCATTCCCTACCAGGGCAATTATTCGTCCTGGCTTGGGCAGAAGCAGAAGCGCCTCGAGCAGGAGGGCCGCGAGGAGGAATCCCGCCAGAAAACGCTCGCCCGCGAGCAGGAGTGGATCGCGGCGAGCCCGCGCGCCCGCCAGGCGAAGTCCAAGGCGCGCTATCAGCGCTATGACGACCTCCTGGCCAAGGCTGCGGAGAAGGGGCCGACCACCGCCCAGATCGTCATCCCGGTCGCCGAGCGGCTCGGCCAGCACGTCATCGAGTTCGAGAATCTCAGCAAGGGCTTCGGCGACAATCTCCTGATCGACGGCCTCACCTTCAAGCTGCCGCCCGGCGGCATCGTCGGCGTCATCGGTCCCAACGGCGCCGGCAAGACCACGCTGTTCCGCATGATCACCAAGGTGGAAGCGCCCGACAGCGGCAACATCTCGGTCGGCACATCAGTCCAGCTTGGCTATGTGGACCAGTCGCGCGACAGCCTCAACGGCAAGGCGACCGTGTGGGAGGAGATTTCCGGCGGGCTCGACCAGCTCATGCTCGGCAAGCGCGAGGTGAATTCGCGTGCCTATTGCGGCGCCTTCAACTTCAAGGGCGGCGATCAGCAGAAGAAGGTGGGGCAGCTTTCGGGCGGCGAGCGCAACCGCGTTCATCTCGCCAAGATGCTCAAGTCGGGCGCCAACGTGCTGCTGCTCGACGAGCCCACCAACGACCTCGACGTCGACACCTTGCGGGCGCTGGAGGAGGCGCTCGAAGACTTCGCGGGCTGCGCCGTGATCATCAGCCACGACCGCTGGTTCCTCGACCGCATCGCCACCCACATCCTCGCCTTCGAGGGCGATAGCCACGTGGAATGGTTCGAAGGCAACTTCCAGGACTACGAGGCCGACAAGATGCGAAGGCTCGGAACGGATTCGATCATCCCGCACCGGCTGAAGTACAAGAAG
>CAVVCE010000104.1:0-17765 GCA_963746235.1 uncultured Alphaproteobacteria bacterium | reverse complement strand
GGGCCCAGCGCTCAAGCGCGGAAGGCACGCTGCGGAATCCAGTCCGCCGCCCAGAACGTGGAAGCCTGCGCGAGCCGTGGGGCAGCGGAGTGTCACCGGACTCCTGCTCTCCTCGTAATTCTTGTTCTTTCCGTCGCTCGCGAGAATGACGCGTCGGGTGCGCTCGGAGCCGCGCACCAGCTGCAGTGCGCGTCTCTCTCGAAGTCGTCGATACGCGTTTCGTATGTTTGCAGCGAGATGTTCAGTCGGCGCCCGACAAGCCCTGGCTCCGAATACCCGCTGGCGAGCGAAAGTGCTTCATTCGCGGCGATTCCCGCGATGGCGCTGAGCGACGGTGCGCTTTGCCAAGCATTCACCCTGCGCAGTGGAGACGACTTCGAATTTACTTTCCGCAACGCGGAAACGGTTTCATCGGTGTCCCACCACATCTGTTGCATCTTTGGGCGAACGCACCGGAGGCATGGAGTCGCGCCGTCATTAAGGTAGAGTGGTCCTACGGCGATGTCGAAGGGATCGCCCGCGATTTCCAGGACGGAGATCCGTTCTTGAATTTCGAGCGACCGGAACCACTGGCGAATATGTTCCGGCGCGTCCGCCCACTGGCCGTTATCGCGGGCCTTCGCCGCCACGACGCCGATCGCCACCACGATCGCGGTCGAGATCAGGATCAAAAGCACCGCCCAAACGTCCCGAACGAAATTCATGGGGTGACCCAGCCGATCGCCAAGGAGCCAAAAACATAACACATCGGGGCATCGCTGTGGCCATCCTGGGAGCGGATCAGAGGCGAAAATGCAATCGACCGTTCAACTGTCCACATGGCGGCCCACATGGCGCGCTTGCAAAGCGAGACATCACCCACGCGGAGAGCTGTATGGCCGAAGGCTGATTGCTCCGCGACCGTATCGGCATTAAAAGTCCGCCATCAACTATTGCGGCAGCGACACGAATATGAGGCAAAAGATACTGGCGATGTACGGCTGTTTCTGGCGGACCGGAGTGGCTGCGATTGCAATTTCGCTATGCACGCTGCCGGCGGGCGCTGTTGCTGCGGGCCGCATGATCCAACTCGCGCAGAATGCTTCAGAGGGGGGTGGAGGGGACATCGAGCCGAGCCAGGCGCCCGCGCCCAGCGCGCCGGCCAATTCGCCCGAACAGATAAGGAAGGCGCAGGTCGAACTCCGGCGGCTCGATTGCCTTATGGGCCGCATCGACGGCAAGTTGGGCGATCAGACCCGGGAAGCCGTGAGGAAGTTCTGGACCAGTGCCAAGCAGCCTGCCGTCGAAGTCAACATCACCGACGAATTGATTGCGAACCTTGCGGGGCACGGCGACAATTTTTGTAGGCCGCCGCGGCGATTCTTTGGCTTCGGAGGTCGTACGCTGCCGCCTCTGTTCGCTCCGGGCGCGCGGCCGGGTTTCATTCCCCCTACGACCGCGCCCGCCGTCTCTCCCGGCGTGGTGAATTGAACTGCCCATAACGGCACGCCGGACAGCGCACCGGCTTAACTCGCGCCTAACGAATGGATCGGCCACCCGCGGCCCGCTCAATTTGTTCTCCGCGAACAGAAAGCGATCGCCGTAGCCCGGATTGGAGCGCAGCGGAAATCCGGGACCGCCCGCCCCGCATTTCCGCTTCGCTCCAATGCGGGCTACGAACTGAATTAACCTGCGCCGGGTGGTTCCAGATCAGCGTTAGGTGGTTTGCGGCAGTCCTGCGGACAGGCTCCGCCCATCACCAAGGCTGCGGAGGACTTACACCTCCGGCATCAACGCCATGCCTGGCGCACAAAAGTACGAGGCCCCGGCAGGTGCCGAGGCCTCGACGGAAAGGGCGGTGCCGACCTAACTGTCCCCGGCTCGCCGGCCTCACTGCACGGTTTCACCATGGAGCGCCAGATCGAGACCCTCCTGCTCGATATCCTTGGACACGCGCAGGCCGATGGTCATGTCTACGAGCTTGAGGATGATCAGCGTCACGATGCAGTCGTAGATGACCACTACGCCGATGCCGATTGCTTGGTTCACGACCTGCATTGCGTTGCCCTCGAGCAGACCCGCGTTGCCGCCGTATTCCTGGACAGCGAACACGCCGGTGAGCAGCGCGCCGGTCGCCCCGCCGACCGCATGCACGCCGAAGGCGTCGAGCGCGTCGTCGTAGCTGAACATGCTCTTGAGGCCGGTGACGCCCCAATAGCACACGATGCCGGCCGCGATGCCGATCCAGAACGAGCCCATCGGACCGACGAACCCCGAGGCCGGCGTGATAGCCACCAGACCCGCCACCGCGCCCGAGCAGATGCCGATGACGGTCGGCTTGCCCTTCATGATCCACTCGACGATCATCCAGGTGAAGCCTGCGGTCGCAGTGGCAGTGTGGGTGACCAGCATCGCCATACCGGCCTGCAGGCCCGCGGTCACGGCCGAGCCGGCGTTAAAGCCGAACCAGCCGACCCAGAGCAGCGAGGCGCCGATCAAGGTCATCACTATGTTGTGGGGCGGGGCAGTCTCGGTGCGCCTGCCCAGCATCAGGGCACACATCAGGCCGGCGACGCCGGCATTGACGTGCACCACCGTCCCGCCGGCGAAATCCAGCACGTTGAGATAGGCATGGGGGTTGGCCCAGTTGAACATGCCATCCGGCCCCCACACCCAGTGGGCGATCGGCGAGTAGACGAAGATCGCCCATAGGCTGATGAACACCAGCATGGCCGAGAACTTCATGCGTTCCGCGAACGAGCCCGCGATGAGGGCCGCGGTGATGATCGCGAAGGTCAACTGGAACATCGAGTAGACAGCCTCTGGGATCGTCGGTGCCAGAGAATTGGGATTGCCCTTGTTGTTGGCGATATCGCTCAAGATGTGCTGGAGACCGGCGCGGTCGAACCCGCCGATAAACCAGCCCATATCGACGCCGAATATCTCGCCGCCTTCGCGGAACGCCAGGCTGTAAGTGAAGAACAGCCATAGGATGCTGATCAGGCAGGTGATGGCAAAGCTCGTCATCACCGTGTCGCCGCACGTTCTTCTTGCGCACCATGCCGCCATAGAACAAGGCGAGGCCCGGGATGGTCATCATCAGCACGATGGCCATCGAGGTGAGCATCCAGGCTGTATCGCCTGAATTGGGCGAGCATTCTTTTTGGACCTTCGAATCGCACGCCAGCGTCTCGACTGCCACCCCTCCTGACTCGGCCGCCGGTGCCTGCGCGTGGCTCGGCGTGTAGGAAGCGACGGCAAGGAAGAGGCCGAGCAGGACTCCGAACATGAGAGCCACGAGCCCCGCACGTTTAGGCTTCTTGATCGTCATGATGTTACTCCTGTCCAAGGTGTGGGCTCTCAGATCGCCGCAGTGTCGGCTTCGCCGGCGCGGATGCGCACGGCGCCTTGAAGGTCCAGAACGAAGTGCTTGCCGTCCCCGATCCGGCACGGCTTGATGATGGTAACCACAGTTTTCATCGGGTCCCCCCTAAACACCGGGACTGCCGGGTTTCCGGCGGTCCTAAGTTTCCGGCGATCTCAACAGGGCTTCGTTGCTCGAAGTGAAGCCCTCGCGAGCAAAGCCTCGGTTGGGGAATCAAACAGCGTGCCAAGTGCCGACCCAAAAGCACCAAAATGAAGAATTCCAACGCAAGGCGCGCTGGCGAAATTCGAGATGGTCGGAGCAAGGGCTGCGCACATTTTGATCTGGGGGCACCGAGGTCTTGGCTTCTGCCTAAAATGCAGGCTTCTGCATATATTTTAGTCGAAGTTGTCGCGGAGCGCATCGGCGTCCGGTAAGTCATAAATGGGCTTTCTTCAAAGCGGGCAGCGGGCAAAGCATGAAAGCCGTCGCAATCGGGGATGTTCGATACGCGCGGCGTGAACTCGCGGGGCCGGTTCGAGTTGCCCATCGGCGCGGTCCGACGGTATCGAGGAGCCGCGAGGCACAAAGCCAACCTATCAGTCGCGGCAAAAACTCCTTGCACGGCTAGCCTCTCCAAAGCCAGTTTGCGATGACCGCGCCGAGCAAAAGCAACCCGATAAACATCAAGACATCTTGCCAATGGCCATAGCGTTCCAAATCGGTCGACTTGCGCTCGGGAGGTTTGCGCAATTCGGTCGGCATCTCACGCCCTTGGTTGCTTGAATACGAGCTTGCATCTGTTACCGGCTCGGCATACCCGCGCAAAAATGGCAAAGAAAAATGGGTCTTCGGAGGTCAGCCATTGACCTCGGTGGTCGTGAATGGACTGACTCCGTCCATCGTTCGCCACTGAGAGTTCGACGGCGAAGTGTGGTTCACCATCGCAAATGTCGTGCCATTTTTTTATGCTGCGCCGTTTATGCGCGGGTGCTGATAGCCGTCAACAGCAGCGGCACTTCGGCAAGGGGAAAGTCGAAGCCCGCGCGGAGCCATCGGCGACCACGCGCCCCTGGAATGACTTTTCGGTATTGATTTCCCCGGTCCAACTCGGCATATGTTTACACATTCCCACGACAAGTAAGATGGTCATACCGGTGCGCTATCCTGCTGCCCCACTTCTGGCTCTTGGGATCCTTTCTCGCCCGTCACGGCTAGCGCCGATCAGCTTTGTGGTCGGCAATTCGATTCACTGTCACAACTCTATGCCGAACTGCGCCGTGAGGCAGATCACGGTTGGCGCGTTATAGAGCGCTCTACCCACGTCATATTGGCGGGCAACCAGATGATTTGGGCTTTTGCCCGGGAGCTCCCAGCCGGCATTTCCTGCCGCGGCCTGCCTTCAAATCGTGCAAGTTGACGATTCAATGGGGGCGATCGTTCAAACCCGGTGCGAGGGCGCGAAAGACGCCTGTGATGCTGTCGCTGCCAAGGCGAACACCAAGGACTGGAGCAATCTGTTCGGCAATTAACCAACATTGGTTGATGAAGCGTCTGAGTTGACTAGAGTAATTAATTAGAATAATTGGTATTCATCGATCGATTGCTACGACTTCCTCCACGGCGGGCGCGGGCGACAGCAAGGGGCGCCGCTGCGGCGCCCCTTGGATCGACACCGCGATTCCTCAGTCGATCTTCCAGGCCGAGAAGATCACGCTGGGCACCGCCGGTTCGCCGGTCGGCTTCTTGTAGACGAGACCAATGCCCGCCGCGGAGCCCGAGATCATCGCGTTGACCTTGTCACCCTTCTTGTATTCGCCGACCCCCTGCGAGATCATGACCGTGGTGAACTCGGGGGCGGCGACCAACTGTTCGCAGTTGCTGTTGTCGACGTCCTTGCCGTTCGTCTGGAACCACAGTCTGACCAAGCCGGTGCCGCCTCGGCTGCCAACCTGGACGCCGACGATCGTGAAGTAGGTCCCGCTCTGATCGAGCTGCACCACGCCCTTGACATTCTTGATGCCCTTAGCGGCGTCAGTCGAAGCCATGGTGACCAGTTGAGGCTTGTTGGGTTCTTTGACGATCTGGTCTTCCTCGCTCGATGCCTGAATATACCCGCCGGCCGCGAAAGCACCGCTGGCGGGGGCCAAAAGCATGGCCGCGCCAAACATTGCACCAAAAAAAGCCTTCATCGCTACCTCCCGCTGGAGTTGCACTACGTGAAAAGAGTTCCCAAGGGCGACGGGTTGATCTTTCAGATCGATGGATTGAATCACGATTTTGACGGACTGCCCCTTTGTTCGGCCTTTGCGAACTCCGGTCGGTGGTGAGCAAATGACATGCCACCCCGGAATAGCCGCTCCGGTACCGCTGTGCGGCAAGCTTGGCCGCGGCAGGGCAGCGAATTTATTGCTCAGGCGGGCCAAGGACTTGCTACCCTGGCAAGACGCCGGAAGCGCTGGCAACGCAAGGTGTATTGGGTAAAAAATATACAAATGATACTTTTTACGGCAATAAACATATTAAATCCATATGTTTCCTTCCCCGCGCGTCGGCCAAGATGGAATTCGTTCAAGCTTTCAATGATCTATGGTGGAATGGGGACAAATCACCGTGGTCTTCTCCGGCTCGGAGCCGGGTGTCGGGCTGGTCGTGAAAAAACCGGCTGGCGAGCCGGTGGTGCCCAGCGTGATCTTCTCCGGCTGGAGGATCGACTAAATCCAGCACGGACTCCATGCTTTGCGATCGGGGGCGCCGCGGGGGCGCCCCTATTGCCGGCGCCACGGCCATTTCGCTGCCGCCGAAGCGTCCGTAGGATAGGTGGAGTGAAGCAATACCCATCATCGCGCCGATTCAGATGGCCCACGATGGGTTTCGCTGCGCATCACCCATCCTACGGACAACACGGTCGCCTCAGATCCCGGCGGCGTCCTTCCAAAATAACCGCGCCTCGCGGCCATAGTCGTTTTGGACCCGGCATTCGCGGTCGAGCACGAGCGTCGCCCGATCGGACGCCGTATAGGGCGCCCAGTGCGGGATCGCCGGATTGTCGGGCTTGCCGTTGCGCGCGAATGCCGTCCAGGTCGCCGCGATCCGGCGGGAGAGGTCATGGGCGACCTCGCCGCGATCGGTCCAGCCGCCGGTGTCGATGGTCTCGAACACGAACGGCACGTCGAGCGCGTGGAAGGCTTTCAGCTTGCCGCCGAACACCGGCGTTTCCCAGTCGAACGAATAGAGCCACACCGGCGCCCGCCCTTGCGCCGCCTTGCGCTCCGCGAGCGTGATCGAGCGCAGCCGGTGGTTGGAGTCGGTCAGGATGGTGATCAGGCGGTCGGACGGCGTCGCGTCCGGGAACAGGCGGCGATAGGTCTCCATCACCCGATCGGGATTGCCGCCCGCGACCCGGGCGACGCGCGAGCGCAACTCGTCCTCGGTGAGCGCCCGGTCCCAGATCTTGTCTGTCGGGCGCGAGATAGATCGCCATCTCGTCCTTGACGCCGCCCACCAGCACGGGAATATCGGCCGACACCGCGGTGGCGGCGGGATCGAAGGGATGGCCGGGCAGCACCGTGCCGTCCACCACCGGCCCGAAATCGTAGCGATCGAACAGCGGCGAGGAGGACCGGCCGACCTTTTTTACGGCCGGTCCGATGGCGGCGATCACGCGCTTGAAGGGCAGCATCTGCAACTCGTCGAGTTGCGTGCGCGCGAGGCCGAGTTCGCTCAATACCGCTTCTGCGAGCTTTGCGGCGCGCTCGCGATCGGTGAGCCGGATGGCCGACCCGCTCATCACGATGGCGCGGTGGAACAGGCCGCGCGCCGCCGGCATCGCCAGCAGCGTGCTCACTTTGCCGCCGCCGCCCGACTGGCCGAAGATCGTCACGTTGCCGGGATCGCCGCCGAACCGCGCGATGTTGTCGCGCACCCATTGCAGCGACGCCAGCATGTCGAGCGTGCCGGCATTGCCGGATTGGGCGAAGGCCGGGCCGCCGAGCTCGGCGAGATGCAGATGGCCGAGGATGTTGAGCCGTTGGTTGACGGTCACGACGACGACGTCGTGATGGGCGGCGAGATTGGTCCCGTCGAGCCGCGGCGTGTTGGCCGAGCCGTAACCAAAGCCACCGCCGTGATACCACACCATGACCGGCCGCTTGCCGCCGTCGAGACCGCGGGTCCACACGTTGAGCGTCAGGCAGTCCTCGCTCTCGGGTACGGTATCGCGGACGCCGCCGAGCCCGGCCAGTTCCGGCCGCTGCTTGAGCTCGGGCGGTGATTGCGGCGCATGGCCGGCCCACGCTTCGGCGCTGCGCACGCCCGCCCACGGCTCCGGCTTCTTCGGCGGCATGAAGCGGTCGCGACCGCCGGTCGGGGCGCCGTAGGGCACGCCCTTGAAGGCGTTGACGCCATCGACCGCTGCGCCGCGGATCTTCCCGGCGCTGGTCTCGACGACCGGCGTTTCCGCCGCCCATGCCCGGCGCATCGCCAGCGGAATCAGCATGGCGGCGCCTGCGGCCTTGGTCGAGCGCACCAGGAACGTGCGTCGGTCGACGTTCGCAATAAGCCCTCTGGACTCCAAACCGCGTGCGCGCATGTTCGTTTTCTCCCGCTCCATTTTGGTTGCATCATATTCCGATGTCGCGAGGCCGTCGATACGCGATGTCCGATGCACAGCCGTCAGCGTCGGCCCTGGCGGATCGATTCCATGAAACCAATCCGTAGGGTGGGCAAAGACGCGCTGTTCGCGCCGTGCCCACGCGGATACGACGATGGTGGGCACGCTTCGCTTTGCCCACCCTACAAGTCTTGGCTTTCCGGCCGTGGCCGCTATGATCAAGGCAATAAGAATATCTGGGAGGATCACATGCGCGGATCAATGCTGGCACTGGCCGTCATTACGGTCGCAGGGACGATCGCGACGGTGGCATCGGCACAAACGTCGACGTCGCCGACCGGCCCCGCATTTTCGACGCGTTTCTTCACCACGCCGCTCGAGAAGGATCCGTCGCGCGACGTGCGGATGCAGATGCAGCTTCATCTTCCGGATCGCCCCGGCAACGGGTTCCATTCGCACAGCGGCGATCAGTGGGAGGTGGTGATCGAGGGCGAGATCACTTTCACCGCCAAGGGCCAGCAGCCGCGCCTGCTCAAGACCGGGGAATACGTCTACATCCCCCGCGGAACGATCCATCGCAACGAGAACAAGAGCAAGGCGCCGACGCGCACCATCGAACTCTTGATCATGGACAAGGACAAGCCGCAGAACACCCCCGCGCCGGCGGAATGAACCGCAAGCGGGTGGGCAGCATGCCGGCCGGCATGCGCAACGTGCATTGACCGGAGCAATGAGCCTTAACCGGAGCCTGGGAGTATCCTGATGTCGAACGTCGCGTTGAATGCCATTCCCCGTCGCCTTTTGCCGAAGGGGCTGCTGCAGCGGGCTGCCGCCGCCGCGCTCGGCGCGAGCGTCGCGATTTTTGCCGCAGGCTCCCCGGTGTCCGCCCAAGCTCCGGTGAAAAGCGAGATTCCCGCTCTCGGGTCGGTCGATTTCGCCTGGCTCGCCTTCGGCGTCCATTGGTTCGACCCGCCGGCGGGGTCGGGCCGCGGGCCGATCAGGCAGGATCCCGCCCGTCCCTACCACGGCAATCTCGACGGCCCCGGACAGGTGATGCCGGACATCGGCAATACCAAGGACCCGGTTCTCAAGCCCTGGGCGGCCAAGCAGATGGAGGAGTCCAACGACGAGGTGCTGAGCGGCAAGCGGGGACTTCCCTTCGTGGCCCAGTCGACCTGCCATCCGGGCGGCGTCCCGGGGCAGTTGTTGACCCCTGCCGAGCCGTTCTATTTCATCCAGACGCCGACGCAGGTTTGGATGATCTGGCAGCGCGATCACATGGTGCGCCGCATCCACATGACCGACAAGCATTCCGAAGAGGTGAAGCCGTCATGGTTTGGAGAGTCGATCGGCCATTATGAAAGCGACGGGACCCTGGTGGTCGACACCATCGGGCTATCCACCCGCAACAGCTTTCTCGACTGGTACCGCACGCCGCACACCGAGAACGAGCACGTCGTCGAGCGCTTCAAGGTCGGCGCCGATGGCCGTACGCTCGAAGCCGTGGTGACCGTCGACGACCCCGGCACCTTCAACGAGCCGCTCCACATGGTGCAGCGGTGGCGCAAGGTGAAGAACCAGTTGCTGGAGACGGTCTGCGCCGAAAACAACGGCGATCATTTCAGCAAGAACCTGTTCCCGATCCCGCAGGCCGACCGGCCGGATTTCTGAACGCTGCGGAGCGCGCGTAGAAATCCCTTTCGACCTCATCCAGAGAGCGCGTGAAACTTTTCCACGACCTCGTCCGAGAGCGCACCGAAGTCGGGCCTGCCCGACTTCGGTATCCATTGGTGTCGAAATCGGCAACAGCCGATTTCGATGCGCCGTCTCGAAGGACGGCCACAGGCGCAGTGTTTTGCGGCCATCCTTCGAGACGCCGTGCTTTGCACGGCTCCTCTGGATGAGGTCGTAGAATAAATTCACGAATTCGAGGATCTGGTCGGAGAGCGGGGAGGGGGCTCGCAAAGGTGCGGCCCGCGCTTGTTTTGCGCGTTCGCCGGGTGCAATCTCCGCACCGAATTTCAAAACGGGAAGGTCGAGACAGATGAAATATCCATTGATGACGGCAATGACCGTCGCAGCCGCTACACTCGTGGGATCGGCGCTGGTCGCCGGCGCGCAGGAGAGTTACCCGACCAGGCCGATCCGGGTGATCGTCCCGGAGGTCGTCGGTTCGGCGGCCGACCTGATGTCGCGGATCATCGGCCAGCGGATCGGCGAGGCGCTCGGCCAGCCCGTGACATACGAAAACCTGTTCCTCGAAGCCGGTGTCGAGAAGGGCATCAAATCGGCGCCCGATGGCTATACCCTCATCTACGGGTCGTCCGGCAACGTGGCGCTGCTGCCCCATGTCAAGAAGGTCTCGTTCGATCCGTTGAAGGACCTCACCCCGGTCGCGCGCTTCGTGATCCAGCCGACGCTCATTGCGGCCAATCCCTCGCTGCCGGTCAACACCCTGCAGGAGCTGGTCGCGATGATGAAGGCGAACCCGGACAAGCTGCGGATGTCGACCGCCGGCGCCGGCACGGCCGGCCATTTCGCCGGCGAGATGTTCATCGCCATGGCGGGCGTGAAACCCGTGGTGGTCCACTACAAGGGCGGCGGCCCGGCGATCGACGCGGTGGTCGACAACGATTCGCAATGGACCGTGGCCCCGATCGGCGGCCGCATGCCCCATGTGCGCAGCGGCAAGCTCAAGGCGCTGGCGATGGGCAGCCCGACGCGGCTGGCGTTGCTGCCGAACGTGCCGACCGTCGCCGAATCCGGTTACCCCGGCTACAACGCCGTCGGCTGGGGCGCGATCTTCGTGCCCAACGGCACGCCGCAGCCGATCATCGACAAGCTGAACGCGACTATCGCCAAGGTGGTCACGCTGCCGGAGGTCAAGAAGCAATTCGAAGAGCAGGGCACCGAAGCCGCAAGCAGCACCCAGGCCGAAATGGCGAAGCTGCTGCGCGAGGATTACGCGCGCCTCGGCGAAACGGCGAAAAGCATCGGGGTCAACGTGAACTGACGGCGGCCAAGACCCAGACAAGTAGCCCGGATAAGCGAAGCGCATCCGGGTGCAGCGCCAGCATTTGACTGCCGACCCAGCTCTTTTCGGTCGACCGCCTCGGCAGGTCACTTCTCTGGAGGCCACGGCCGCCGCGCGCCGTGGCGCACATGCAAAATCTCGATCTGGTCGGCTTCGACAACGTAAAAAATTCTGTACCGATACCGTCGGACGATCTTAACGTGAATGCGCGGATATGATGTCTGTTGTCCGCTCAGCGGATACTCGGCAATGGCATTGATTGCGGCGTGGATTTCATCAATGACGTGGCGCGCTCCGCTCGGGCTGCGCTTGTCGATATACTGAAAAATCTGTTCGAGATCGGCAAGCGCCCGGCCCCGATAGCGCACCTTCATGAGACGCCGTGACGTTTCCAGAAGGCGGTGATCTCATCGTCGGGTACAGCGCGACTTCTCAGCGCTTCATCGAGCGCGGCCTTCTCCTCATCGCTCAATAGATAGATGCCTGTACGGCGCGCTTCAATCTCTCGCGCGACCTCGACGAGTTCGTCCTGGTCTTCTTGCGGCCAAGTCTCGACCCTGCGCAGAAGCTCTTTGGATATCGGATCCATAGCTGACTGTAGCGCAACCCCGTATCGTCTGCCAACCACCTCGGCGAGTAGCCCGGATAAGCGAAGCGCATCCGGGTGCAGCGGCAGCATTCGACTGCCTGGTCATCCCGCATTTCGCTTTGCTCATGCGGCCTACTTGCTTATCGTTGGCCTGCGAAAACATCCGGAGGGCCGGAAATGACCTACGTCGTCGCCGAAAGCTGCATCAAGTGCAAATCAATGGATTGCGTTGAAGTCTGCCCGGTGGATTGCTTCTACGAGGGGGCAGACATGCTGGTCATACATCCCGATGAGTGCATTGATTGTGGCAGGTGCGCCCCCGAATGCCCGGTTGAAGCGATCAAACCGGACTCTGAGCCAGGGTTGAAAAAATGGCTGAAATTCAACCGCACTTACTCCAAGACCTGGCCCAACATCACTATCAAAGATGAATATCCTGCATTTATGCCATGGATTATTGGTCGACGAAAAGCTTAGGGAACGAGAGGATTGTCCAATGCGGCTCAAACCGGTGTCCACTTCGCTCGGATGAAATGCAGACGCAGACCGGCTCGCTCCATGTTTCGATGGCTGGTGCCCATCGGCTCGGCGCCGCTGAATATGAAATCAACTCCGGCCATGCTGGCGTCGTGAATCCGCCGCTGGAGCAGTGCGACGTGGAGACCGTGCCGGCGGAACGCAGGAGCCGTGGTCGCGTCCGCGAGATAGCCGACGCGATCGCCCACATAAAGCGTCGCCGCGGCCGCGGGGCGGCCGTCCACCCGCGCCAGGTAGAGCGACCAGCCGGGTTGATCGCGCCACAGGCGAACATTGGACTTGAACTGAGCGTGGTCCTTTTCCGCGAACCCCCATCCTGCCACATAAGCTTCAAGGTAGCGCTCCATCGCATCTGCCGAACCGACCCGCTCGATGTCCATATTTTCGGCCGGGGTCATGGAAAGATCGGGTTCCCCAATCAGCGAAGCGTGGAACCCCGATTGGAAAAATCCGAGCCGGGCCAGCTCTCGTCCCAATTCAGTGTCGTACATGCCCGGCACCAATTCGAACGTCGGCCTCGCTCCGTGTTCGCGGTACCAGTCCACGAGGGGCTCGATCTGCCGCTCGTGGCCGGGTCGTAGTCCGACGACGCGCGTGAACGAAGGCAGAAATCGCGACAGCAGCGCAACCGCCGATTCGTCGATCCAGCGATAGCCAATGCCGATCGGGTTGCCGGGTATGCGTTCGAGAACCCGCATTCGCGAGATCGTATAAGCCACGTCCGCCGCGAGAACCCGCTCGATCAATCGCACTGACGGAAGCAGTCGATCGGCCGTGGTCATTGCGCCACCCGCTCCGGCTCGGACGCATGTCGAGCGCGAAGGATGCCCTTCCTCTGCAAGCGCCAACCCAATATTATTGTTGGATATCATCAGCGGCAAGGTGTGCGGTCGGAGCGGCTTTTTTCGCTTGCAGTTACCTGCTCGACCCTGCGTGCCCGCGCTGCGGCCGCCGGTCGCTTCGCGGGAGGCCGCGAAGCGCTCTTCTGGTCGGGGATCGCAATTCGGCTTTCACTGCTGCGGCGTCGACCCCGCTTGCGTCGGCACCGGTGGAGCATTGCAATGGGCCTCGCGCTACTCGTTCTCGGATTGATCCTGTTCCTGAGCCCCCATGTGTTCGTCACCATGTGTTCGTCACCATGCGGGCGCAGCGCGACAGCGCGGTCAAGCGCATCGGCGAGTGGGCCGGGGCGGCCTGCTTGCAACTCAGTGAACGCGCGAGAAGAACCGCGACAGCCGCAGTCCCGACGGCCAGGTCCAGATCGGATCCTGCACGGTGGCGAGGTCCCATGATCCGAGCACGGCTTCGACCCGTCCCACCAAGTTTTCAACGGGCACTTGGCCAACGCCGCCTGCTGCCGGGGAAAGGCGGCTGTCGGCGGAGTTATCGCGATTGTCGCCCATCACGAACACATGCCCCGGCGTGACTTCGAAGACGGAGGTGTCATCGAGGTCTCCGCCCGCCGTGAGCTTGAACAGCGGATGCTCGCGACCGCCCGGCAATGTCTCGACATAGCGGCCCGCGCGGACGACGGTCCCGTCCTCTTCTTCGACGCTACCGAAGCCGTCGCGCCGCAACGGCAGCATCTCGCCGTCGATCCACAGACGACCCTCCAGCATCTGCACCTTGTCGCCGGGCAAACCGACCACGCGCTTGACGTAGGTCTGGGTCGGATCGCGCGGCAGCCGGAACACGACGACGTCGCCGCGCTCGGGCAACCGCCCGAGCAGTCGCGCCGGCAGCGACGGCCCGATCGCGATCGGCAAAGAGTAGCGGCTGTACCCGTAGGGGAATTTCGAGACCACGAGCTCGTCCCCGATCAGCAAAGTCGGCTGCATCGAGCCCGACGGCACGTAGAACGCTTCGGCGGCGACGATCTTCGCCAGCAGCACGATGGTCAGAGTCAGGGCAAATTGGGCGACGGCCGGCAGTGTGCGCCGTGGCGTGGGATGGGGTGCACTCATCGAACACAATCTCCTTATCGAAGACCAAGCGGTTCGCCGTGGCTGCGAAGTTAGCGCGCGACCCCCCATCCCGGGCATGTGTCGACTTGCCGGCGTGGCCATCGGCCGCACCGATCATGCAACCCGCGACTCACCGCAAAATGGGTGAACTCCGGAATGCATTCCGGAATGCATTCAAGGGCGCAGGATGCGCTTCCTCGGGCACCGCCATCGCAATATCATTATCGGACATCATTGTCGGACATCATTCGCGGCAAGGCGCGGTCAGCGTGGTCTTTCCTTCGCTCGAAGTCATCTACTCGACCCCGCGTGCCGACGTCGTGGCCGATTTCGTCGCGACGCATTACGGGCTGCCGGGTCCGATCGAATGCACGTTGCTGCGTCGAGGCTTCAACGACACCTTCGAGGTGAGAGCCGAGGATGGCCGACGCCTGATTCTCCGTTTGTCGGGCCGGCGCGCGCGCGGCGAATCGGATGTCGCGTCCGAAACCGCGTTCATCGCCCATCTCGACAAGGACGGTGTTCCGGTCGCGGCGCCAGTGGCAGCGCGCGACGGAACTCTCTTCACGATGGCGATCTTGCCGGAGGGCCGGCGTCCCGCGGTCCTGTTCAAATATGCCGAGGGGCGTGCTCCGCAGCCGAATTCGGCTGCCGACGCGCGGGCGCACGGAGTGACCTTGGCGCAAATCCACAATGCCGCGGAAGGGCTCGTCCCGAGCTGGGGCGAGCGTTACCGGCTCGACCTCGATCATCTCCTGCACCGCCCCGTGTCGGCAGTCCTGGCCCTCGCGGCGTTGAGCGACGCCACCCGTCAGGGACTCACCGAACTGGCGGAGCGCTTGTCGAGCGCCGTCGCGGCGCGGGGTGGGCTCGGCTGGACCCGCTGCCATGGCGATTGCCACGGATTCAATGCGCGCATCGCGGTGGAAGGACCGCGCGCCGGACAGGCGGCCTTCTTCGACTTCGACGATGGCGGTCCCGGCTATCTTGCCTATGATCTCGCGGTGTTCTTGTGGGCGCAAGTCTCGTTTCAGCGCAAGGAGCACGCGATGTGGCATGCTTTCATCGAAGGTTACCGCTCGGTCCGGTCGCTCACCGAGGCGGACTTCGAAGCCGCGCATCTGTTCGTGCCGATCCGGCATGTCTGGCTGATGGGGGAGTATGCGAGTCGCCTCACGGAATGGGGCAGCGAAGCCGTCCCGGCCGATTGGATCACGCGGGAACTCGAATTCATGCGGACGTGGGAGTCGACGCAGCTCCGACCAGGACTTCTCTAACGCGGACCAGGACTTCTCTAACGCGGCTCGGCTTCGACCGACGCGCCGGCGCGCCCCGGCTTGGACCCCGCTTGGACCCCGCTTGCGTCGGCGGCGGCCTTCGCCTCTACTGCGCGCCTCTCGCCGCCGTGGAGCAAAAGAAATGGGCTTGGCGCTACTCGTTCTCGGATTGATCCTGTTCCTCGGCCCCCATGTGTTCGTCACCATGCGGGCGCAGCGAGACATGGCGGTCAAGCGCATGGGCGAGTGGCCCTATAAGGGACTGTTCGCCGTCGTCACCGTCGTCGGACTGTTCGTGCTTGCCAAGGGCTTTGCGCTCTATCGCGATGCCGGGCCGATCGAGGTGTGGGATCCGCCGAACTGGACCCGGCACATCACGGTCGCCCTGATGTGGCCGGCGGTGATCCTCGTCACCGCGGCCTATATCCCCGGCGACATCAAGCGCAAGCTCAAGCATCCGATGCTGGTGGGGGTGAAGCTGTGGGCGGTGGCGCATCTCATTTCCAACGGCGACCTCGGATCGATGATCCTGTTCGTGTCGATCCTCGCCTGGGCGGTGTATGACCGCATCAGCCTCAAGCGCCGCAGCGATCCCGGTGGGCCGCCGATCCCGATCGGCGGGCGCAGCAACGACGTTGCCGCCGTCATCGTCGGGACCATCCTCTATTTCGCGCTCGGCCTCGTGTTCCATCCGCTGGTGATCGGACGCGCGGTATTCGGAACTCCGGCGCTCGGAACCTGATCGTGTCGACCCATACCGACCAAAAGCGGCTCACTGCACCGGACATCCGCGCCCGCAAGGGCGGCAACCCGATCGTGATGCTGACGTC
Source organism: uncultured Alphaproteobacteria bacterium (assembly GCA_963746235.1). Classification (GTDB taxonomy): domain Bacteria; phylum Pseudomonadota; class Alphaproteobacteria; order Rhizobiales; family Xanthobacteraceae; genus JAJPKK01. The sequence goes on along the minus strand of CAVVCE010000104.1, from coordinate 1,579 downwards.
CTATCACGCGCATACCGCGCGCATCCTCGACCTCCATTGCGACGTCATCCTGGTCGGGGATTCGCTGGGCATGGTGATGCATGGGCTGGAAACCACCATCCCGGTTACGCTCGACATGATGATCCTGCAGGGGCATGCGGTGATGCGCGGCTCCCGGCACGCGCTCGTCGTCGTCGACCTGCCGTTCGGCTCCTACGAGGTGTCGAAGGAGCAGGCCTTCATCACCGCTGCGCGCGTGCTCAAGGAGACCGGCTGCGGCGCGATCAAGCTCGAGGGCGGCCAGCGCATGGCGGAGACGATCCGCTTCCTGGCGGAGCGCGGCGTGCCGGTGATGGCCCATGTCGGGCTCACCCCGCAATCGGTCAATGCGCTCGGCGGTTTCCGCGCCCAGGGCCGCGACCGCGCCGATTGGGGGCCGATCGAAGCCGATGCCCGCGCCGTGGCGGACGCCGGCGCCTTCTCGGTCGTAATCGAGGCGGTGGCGGAGCCGCTCGCCGCGCAGATCACGCGGGAGATCGCAATCCCCACCATCGGCATCGGCGCCAGCGCCGCCTGCGACGGCCAGGTGCTGGTGCTCGAGGACATGCTGGGCCTGTCGCCCTGGGTGCCCAAGTTCGTCAAGCGCTACACCACGCTCGGTCCCTCCATCGAAGCGGCGGTGTCCGCCTATGCGCAGGAGGTGCGCAGCCGCGCGTTCCCGGGGCCGGAGAACGTGTACGCGGTGAAGCGCGAACGGTGAGACCGACGCCGTCATCCGACGCCTGTCATTCCGCGGGGTTCGCGCGAAGGCGCGCCCCGGAACGACTGTTTTTGCTTCGAGGTTGTTCGCTCGAGCTTATTGCTTGAGCCAGTGGGTGCCGTCCGACCACTGGATCGAGTGGTCGGGCAGGATGACCCCATTGGCGCTGACGGGCGGGGCCGCGCTGACCGTGATGTTGCTGGTGATCTTGGCGTCGGCGAACGAGCCGGAGTCGTTGTTGAGTTGGGCCGTGTTGCCGGTCTGGGTGATCGAGACCGTCTCGCCCCAATGGCATTTCACCGGTTGCGGCTGGCATTTGTAGGTGCCGGCGAGGTTGGGCGCGGCGGCGCCCTGGGCCTGCGCCGCGCTGCAAAGGGCAAACGCCGCCACGGCGGCAGTGGTTGAGAGCGACAACATCTTCAGCATCGGTTCCTCCTCATTGCGTACGGACTTATTGCGTACGTCGTGCTGCGTGCGTCGTCCCCGCCCTGCCCCTTCGGCCGGGTCCGTCGCGATCTCCACCGGGCCAATGGCCCGACGGAGATCGATTTAGCAAAGCCCCATTCAAGAGTCCGGTCGCCGCTTCGAAATGCCGCTGCGAAGTCCCGGCGGCTCCGGCCGGATGGCGGCCGGTCGGATCGATCGGATCGATGCTACTTCGCCCGTCTCCACACCAACTCGCTCCTGACATTGGTGGACGGGTCGGCCGACGGATTTGGCGTCGTATAGGTCAACACATCGTCGGTGAGCGCGGTGACCGGCCGTTTCTGCTGGGTGCCGCTCCAATTCGGGAACGAGCTCAATTCGATGCGGAAATTGAGCGACTTATCGGCCTCGTTC
>CAVVCE010000103.1:0-22707 GCA_963746235.1 uncultured Alphaproteobacteria bacterium | reverse complement strand
CAACACCGACGGAACCGAGCGTCTGTTGCGAGAATGGGTTGACCGCGTGGGTAATCTGTATGCTGGCGTTGAATTCGACGCGGCAGATGTGGAAACCGGGGCCGGACAGTTCGGCGGCATCAACGGGATCGCGACGCGGCGTCATGTCCCCGGGCATATTCGCAAACTCAGCTTGCGTCGAGCTGTGAAAAATGGGTGCGATTTTTATTTTGTAGCAGAGGTTGGCAATTTTGTTCGGTGCTGTACGCTGCGCAACTTGGTAGCGCTCAATTTGCCGATCGTCGCGCCGTTCCTGCGCTCAATTGGTCCAGGCGACCTTTATTCGAACTACCATGCCGCGATCGACGACAACGGGTATTATGAAGAATGCGACCAGTACGCCTGGGCACTCAATCGTTGGGTGCGCGGCGTGCTGGAGATGCCGGTCGTGAACGGCACGTATCTAATCCGCGCCGACGTCCTAGAAGACCTAGCCTATGAGGACGGCACTCTTCGGCACGAATACGTGATCCTTTCCGAGAGCGCTCGCAAGCAAGGCGTTCCGCAATATTTAGACAATCGCCAGGTGTATGGGTACGTCGCGTTCAGTGAAGGTGATGATCGCCATGGCTCGATGGTCACTGAGCGAGCAAAGGAGCTATTGGGAGAAGATGCCAAACCGGCAGCTCTGCACATCGATGTTGGAAAGTCTCCTGGTCTGCCCATGCCGACGCCGCTCCTTCGGCCAATCCAGTGCCAGCCTCGATCGCCACAATAGTGCCGGTGCTTCTCGATCAGGGACGCTGATACCTTCAAATCGAGGCGACACGGCCGTGTCGGACGTCGAATGCCGGCAGACTTTAGTGATCAATCCCCCGGCTCGATACAATGCGGACGAGATGCGCGGTGTTCTTGGCGCCAAGTTTCTTCCTGATGCGCGCACGATGAAATTCAACAGTACGCGGGCTGATGCCGAGTATCCGACCGGCTTCCTTGCTGGACGCCCCCATGATGATCTGCTTTAGCACGACACGTTCCTGCCGTGTCAACGACCGACGGCTCGAAAATGAATTCGAAAAGATGGCGACTGTCGGTGCGGCGGGCAATTTGGGTGAAGACGGCGAAATGTCCGTAACTTCTCCCTGGACCTGTTGCTTCATTGGATGTCTTTCTGACCTCGCCTCAAAGTCACTTATGATAGAGATAGCTCGAATATGATAGAGATAGCTCGAATGCGCACAGCCAAATGTTCAAATTTGAACCGTACCATAAACTTATCGGCAGACGGCGTTCAGCAACATGTCGCAGGATAAACCGAATCGCGGTTTGGGGCCGGGCGTTTTGCGATCCGCCATCACCCGGATGTGGTCGTCGCTGCTGACCCCGGGAGCGACCGGCTTTACGGCGCACCCAGGCGCGACCGCCGAGGCGTGCGACTTTATCGATGCCGCAGCATCACCCGGTTCCTGCCCAAATCGAACTGCGGCGATCGACCCAATTGCCCGGAAAGCTCGCAACCTTATGCAGCCCTTCGGATCATGTAGCCGAGTTGGATGATTTGGCGTCCGCGGCTAACCGCAGCTTGTGCGGTACATCGCTTGACATATCCAAAGGCACGCCGTCGATCAAGAAGACCTCACGACTGAGATCAGCCGTCATCAGCTTGGCCAGCATGTCCGCGGCGATCGCTTCGTACGCCGCTCTGAGTGTGGCATCGCCCGTTTCCATGGCCAGTTGGGAATAATGCGAACCGCGGATGGTAAAATAGCTGACCTCGTTCATGGTCGCTCTCCCGGCATCAGGCCCTCGCCGACGCCAACGGCGTGTCCGGCGCCTATTGCCGCAAATTGTTCTCGCGTTGGAATATTGGTCGCGACGCGCGGGCGCATCTTCCTTTGTCAGTAACCGGCTTGCCCGGCGCTGGCGTGTTAAGACCGATTGCACGCGGGATCGGGCTTGCGCGCCGTTCATTTTTGAACAAACAACCACCGGCGATGCCTCCAACCTATATTATCATTAATGGATTTTAAAATCGGCAGCATAAGTTGTTTCAAACATCAATAGATCGAAAGAATCGTCTGACGGACCTCACGTCATCGGCACCAGGCTGGTGTGAATGGCGATCCAAAACTGACCTCATCGCGCTCTCGCTAAAAGTGCTCCGGCGGAAACGCTTTGTGTTTCGGTCATAGCTTCCAAACGGGCGCTACCCAGCTGCAACATTGATGACGGGAGACGCAGGGTTGAAGTTACTGACTGTCGCTTTTTATGATGTTCGGAGGTGCGATCCGTCGTCGAACGCAACCCTCCGATAAGCATGGGCTTATGTGCACTTTTGAACAGCCCGCGCCCTGAGTTTGTCCTCTTCATACTTGCTCGCAGCGACGCGAGACACACTCGCGATCCGACACGAGGGGCTATTCCCCGGGGTTTGGGGCGCGCGCGAGCCGTAACCATCCCCCGTCGCAGGGCTCACGATGTCGCGGTCGGCGGCGCAGTGTCGCGGGCATGCAGCCGCGACCAATCCGTCCCGTCAACGGGGGGCTGCGAGTTGTGAGGCGGTCAGCCGCACACGCCATCGCTGATCGGCGGCCACCGGAACGCTCCTTCCACCAGACACTTTCACAGCAGCACCAACCCGGAACTACCCCAGACGAGGATTTTCACCCGGTCTGGTCGAGCGAAAGATGAAGATCGTGCCGCAGAACGGATCGTGTCGGAGCTGCTCACGAACAACTGCCGCGAGACGCAGCCGTGATCATGTCGCCGCCTTCACCGCCCGCAGCACGGCCCGCAGCCAGACCAGATCGACCCCGTGGGCCGCACGAACCACCACGCCACCGATCTCGATCGTGATTCCCTCACGCGCCGGCGTTGTCGTGGTCACTCCGTCCCGGCGATGCTCCATCACAACCGGGACGAACATCGGTGCATCATCGGCCGGCAGGCTCAGCAAACCGGCCCGCACCCCTTTGCGCCGAGCAAACAGGTGCTGCGGTGAGATGTCGTGCCGCCGTGCCACCTCCGTCACGACCGCGCCCGCTGCAAACGATTCCGCCACGATCCGTCCCTTGGCCTCGTCGCTCCACCGCCGTCGTCGCCCGAGACCGACGCGGACATCGACCCGGCCTCCTGCTCTGAAGCGTCAACCATACAGTCGACCATATATGCGACCCCACATTCCAAATGTGGGCCACATCGTGCCGCTCGCTGCTCCCGCGACAAAGTGGGATCAGAAGACCGCTTACGTTCATCCGAACACGAGCACGGCCTCCCTCGCTCGTGCAATTCGGCGCAGACAGCGTCCGGCGAGATGTGACATTATCTCGGGCTGGTTGAAGCGTCGGCGACTACCGAGCGGGATGGCGGGAAGATCACTTTTCAGCGGCCGAAGTTGAAGAGCCAGCTGGCGCCAACGCGAACGACATCGGCGTCCCCTAAGTGAACGTGATCGCCCAATCCCGGGCCGGTCAAGATGCCGGTGGTAGGGGTCATATTCTGGGGAAGTGGCGTATCTGAAGCGATGGCATAGTGAAGATATTCAGCTCGCAAGACGATATAGGGCAAGATTTTCCATTCTGCGCCCGCGCCGAATACGAGACCGATCGAACTGATCCCGACGCTGCCAGCGGTACTGGGGGTGAAATTGCCAATAGGCCCATTGGCGGTGTGAACGTCCGAGTAATCGTAGCCGCCCCGTTCACCACCAACACCGATCGTTGCATACAGGTGATAGACATCCGAAGTGATGATGCCGAAACGACCGCGAACGCTCCACAAGGAACTCTTGCTGACCGAAAGCTCGGTATTGCTGGTATAGCGCTCGCCAGAGGGAACGTCGAAATACTGAGTGAAGTAGTGTTTGCTGTCTCTGTTATTGAACGATGTGAAGTCGCCCTCGATACCCCAAAGAAATGTTCCGGTCTGGAGCTGACATCCAGCTTGGCCGCCGCCGGCGAATCCCTTGTTCGAGTAGTCACTGATTTGCGGCGTCTCAGCGTTTATGTTGTACGTCGGTAAAAAAGTGTATTGATCGGTGGATTCCTCCTTGCCATAGCCGGCATGACCGCCGAGATAGCAGCCGGTCCAAGTCGGGACGTAGATTGGTGTCGCCTTCACGTACAGATCGGCAGCGCCTGCGAATCCCGTCAACCCGATCAAGGCAAAGCCAGAAAGAACCAACTTGTGTAACATGATATCCCCCTAGTTCCTCTCCTCCGCCGTTTCAGCGGTATTGAAGGGTCAAAATGTTTAGGAACGCGCAGACAGCCGTTGACTGGGCACACCATTCGCTGACGCCTAACGCCACGGGAGCGCGGGTAACAACGCACTGCAAATTCACGTCGACGGAATGAGTGGGTATAATCCCACGCCGGCACTACTGACTAAGCCCAGTACCCGGCACATTCAAGCATGCTCGAATTTGTATATACTAACAGCTTTCTCACCTAGTTGCTGTATCCGTAATGCAACAATCCAGAATTGTTGCAACTGTCTGTATGCAAGCAGGTCTCTTTCCTCTCCAGACATCCAGCCTGGCAGGTCAGCCGGTCCGGTTTCTGGATGAACCTGCCGCGGCGCCATTGTCTTTCCGGCGCTCGTCCCCCGTCTTCCATATTTAGCCCTTGTGGGTATCGGCTTGAATTCCTAGACGCCTTGCTGACTGTCCCAAGAATAATCATGAACGGGACACTAGAGACGCATGAAGCTTTCGTGTGGCCGCAGCTGAAGTGACCAATGTCTCCATCACCACTTATCCGACGTCGTATCCGTGGGTCCGCGTCCACATTATTGGATGAGGGCGGTTCTGGTTTGGGTTCGGTCGCTGGGGTACTGCGGCTATTGCCTGTGGATGATCAATCGGCCGTGGGCGAGATGGTGTGGGTGCCTGTATCGTTGAGCGATCGGAAGCTTTCACCGTCTTCAACCGCGCTACCGCTTTGATGGAAAAGGGGAGATCGACCGTGCGCTGTCGATTTCGACCACGCCATCGAACTCGACCCGACGGATGCGGACGCCCGTGTGGGCCGCGGCCGTGCCTACTACCAGAAGAAGGACTATGCCGCCGCTCTCACAGACTATGACGCAGCGATTCGACTGGTCCCGAACAACCCTAGGCGTTGGCGGAGCGGGGCGACGCAAATGAACGGGCCGGCCATTATGATCGCGCCGCTGAAGATTACGGCCGCCTCATCGAAATCGAGCCCGGCAAATGCCAAAGCGCGTTTCGCCCTCAGGCCACGGCGAGCCGCAAGGCGGGCCGCGCTTTCCCGCTCTGCACCCGCCACGTTGGCGCTCGCCACCTACCGCTAACCGCTAGCTGGACCGTGCAGATACCGGCGTGCGGCCCTGTGCGCGGCCTATGACCGGTCCTCTCCGGAGCAGTACACTTGGGTTCTGTCCAACCAAGCGCGCATAGTTCGGGAAAGGCAAATGACTGAGCGAGAGCGTATCGAAGCGCGCCCGATAGAGTACGCTGGTGCTTCGGCCACCGCAGTCGCTGCTGCTTCGCAGCAACGACGCGTCAATTATTGAAAATTCATCGAGCACAGACTCACCCTCGAAAATCTTGGCCTTCCGTACGAGGTGCCCGATATTCCTCGCCAGAGACCAGGCTCTTGGCCGCCAACCTCCGAAAATGTCGACACTTCTCTGAGTGCTGAAAAGTCCTGTGGAGAGACCATTCGAACCGCGCTGTGTCGAATTCGAACCGGTCCTTCCAAGGCGTCGCAGCGGGTGGGATCGTCAGCGCCAGTAAACTGGATTTGCGCGTGACTCCCGATTACGAGCTCAGCAGCTGCGGCGCCAGAGGCGACTTTCACTTTGGGCTTTGACGCGGATCGGACCATGATCCATTCGGCCTGAAACCAACAACAAGATGATCCAGAAAGAACTGGCTTTCCGGCTCGAACGGAGCGGTACTGTCATCCGTTTCCGGGCGCGAATAGCCCCTCGGGAATTCTGCCCCGCCGGCCTTTTTGGCCATTGCGGGGCTTCGGTGGTGGCGGCGCCAATCGCCGTCGCAACCGAACGGAGGATTCCGTGAAATTGACCGATACCCAACGGCGGCTGCTGGCAGCCGCTTCGCAACGCGACGACCGTGCCGTTGAGCGACCGTCAAATCTGCCCGGCGGTGCGGCCGGCAAGGTGGTAGCCAAGCTCCTCACCGAGGGCTTGGTCGAGGAAATCCCATCCCGCGGTTCGTCGCCGGTGTGGCGTCGCGACGGGGACGTTGCGCACACGCTGCGCATCGCCAAGCGAGGCCTTCAGGCGATCCGGGTCGACGACGAGGCGACCGCGGCGGACGAACTGCCAAAGAAGCCACCCGCCCGGTCGGGGAAATCGCGCAAGTCCGCTCTCGCATCAGGCACCGCCAAAATGCGCGCCGGTTCCAAGCAGGCCGGCGTGATCGCGCTGCTGCAGCCGCCCGCAAGGCACGACGATCGCGGCCATCATGAAGGCCACCGGCTGGCAGCAGCACTCGGTGCGCGGCTTCTTCGCCGGCGCGGTGCGCAAGAAGCTGGGGCTCACGCTGGTCTCCGACAAGATCGGCGACGAACGGGTTTACCGGATCGTCGCCCCGGAGGGCAAAGTCAGGCCGGCGAAGACGAAGTCGACCCGCCGGGCGGCCTGACGGCCATGGCTGCATCATTGAGTGGTCTGGAGGATGAGATCGCGCGCCTGCGCGATCTCGATCTTCGGGTCTGCGGGCACGGTGGCGTACGGTATTCCGTCGCACCGCGGCCGATCATCTGCCCCGCAGCCTGCTCTTCCGCGTGCTGGCCTACCGGCTTCAGGCCGAGCGCTTCGGCCATCTCGACAAGGACACCCAGCGGTTCCTCGACCGGGTGGCCTCGGGCGCCCAGGCGGCAGCGAAATCAAGGCCGTGGCAACTCATCCCTCCCGCCACGGCCTTCAACCCGGAACCATCCTGGTCCGGGAATGGAATGGGATGCCCCAGCGGGTCATGGTCCTGGATGAGCACTTCGCCTGGAACGGCACGACCTATCGCAGCCTGACCGAGGTCGCGGTCGCGATGACCGGCACCCGCTGGTCCGGCCCTCGCTTCTTCGGCCTGCGCGGCCGCCCGAAGAAGTCGGCATGACCGCCAAAGCCCCCAAGCGGGTCCGCTGCGCCGTCTATACTCGGGTCTCGACCGAGTATGGGCTCGACCAGGAGTTCAACTCCCTCGACGCCCAGCATGAGGCCGCGGAGGCCTATATCCGCAGCCAGGCCCATGACGGCTGGACCCTGGTCCGCACCCGCTATGACGACGGCGGCTATTCCGGCGGCTCGACCGAGCGCCCTGCCCTGCAGCGGCTTCTGGCGGACATCCGGGACCGCAAAATCGATATCATCGTGGTCTACAAGGTCGACCGGCTGACCCGCTCCTTGGCCGACTTTGCCAAGCTGGTCGAGCTGTTCGACGCCCATGGCGTCTCATTCGTCTCGGTGACCCAGCAGTTCAATACCACGACCTCCATGGGCCGGCTGACCCTGAACGTGCTGCTGTCGTTTGCCCAGTTCGAGCGCGAGGTCACCGGCGAGCGCATCCGCGACAAGATCGGGGCCTCCAAGCGCAGGGGGTTATGGGTCGGCGGCATGGTGCCCCTCGGCTACGTGAGCCGGGACAAGAAGCTCGTCATCGAGGAGGAAGAGGCCGAGCGGGTCCGCACCATCTTCCGGCGCTATCTCGACCTCGGCAGTATCGGGCCACTTCTGGCCGACCTCCGGGAGCGCGGCATCGTCACCAAGATCCGCCAGCTCTCCGATGGACGGACCGTTGGCGGCATCCCCTTCACCCGGGGCCCCCTCGCCTATCTCCTGCGCAACCGGTTCTACATCGGCGAGGTCGTCTTCAAAGGCGAAATCTGCCCGGGCGAGCATCCGCCGATCCTTGATCGCGACCTGTTCGAGGCCGTCCAGTAGAAGCTTACCGAGCAACACAATGGCTATCATGCGGTCAGGGCGAGTTCCGAAGCTCTTCTGATGGGCCGCATCTTCGATGACCGCGGCAACCGCATGAGCCCGAGCCACAGCCGCAAGGGCGGTACGCGCTATCGCTACTATATTTCCTCGGCCCTGATTCAGGGGCGGCCGGAGTCCGCCGGCGCGGTATCCCGCGTGCCCGCTGTAAAGATCGAGGCCGTCGTTGTGGATGCGGTCCGCCAGCACGTCGGCAGCGATGCGCCTATCGACAGTGCGGAGCTTATCTCAACGCATGTGGATCGGATCGACGTAAGACGGACCGAAATCGCCATCTCGTTGCGGGGCGATGAGCATGCCGCGGATGAGGGCCGACCTGTCCTTACCGTGCCGTGGGGAAAAACGGCCCATCGACGCCATCGCGACATCATCGTTCCCGAAAATGCACGAACGGAAATTCTTCCGATCCGCTCCGACACCCGGGTCAAGCTCGTCACCGCAATCGCGCGCGGACGGCGGTGGCTGTCCGAGATCGAGGCCGGCACTGCGACAATCGACGGCATCGCCGCTCGGGAGGCCTGCAGCAAGCGCCACGTCAACATGACGATCTCGCTGGCCTTCCTCGCGCCGAGCCTCGTCAAAGCCGCCGTCGAAGGCCAGCTGCCGCTCGGGATCGGCGTCGCTCGCCTGTTCGATGCGCCCGTCGCATGGTCGCGCCAGCACCAGACGCTGGGGCTGGCCCACTGACAAGCGGCCGCACCTCCAAATATTTTTAGAGAGGCGCGCGCCGCCTCGGATGCGCCGGCCTCCACGGAGTCAGGGAGTCAGCGTCGCGACTCGGATCAAATTCTCAGGGGTTCCGACCCCGACCGCTGAGAGTCGAGCCAGATGATGAACGCGAGCGCCTGTGAAACGGAGTCGACCTGGTCGTCGTGGCGCACGCCAGGAAAACCCAGCAACTCGGCAACCAGTTCGCCAACCCAAGGCGCATCTTCCCGGAGATGGACCGAGCCGGCATGGAACTGCGCGGCCTGAGCCGTAAGCCTCATGACCTTGTCGCCATCGACTTTGAGCTTGTGCGGGCTGGCGTAGAATTCTTTCCGCTTTGAGGGATTGGATCAGGCTCGATCCCGAGCCCTTGTCCTCGATGACCAGATGGGTAGTGGTGCCCTCCACCTTCCATTTTTTCCACAGGGCCACGGCAGCCGTGACCAATTCGGGATACTCGAAACGGCCGCGCACGAGATCGACCACATTCTTCTGCCGGCCGCGTCCCTGAACCTGCCAGACCGTTCCGACCGAATAGTCGGCCTGCTCCGACGATTTCATGGCGGTGTCCCAGCTGATGAGGAAGTAGTCCCCGTTTTGCCGCGCAAGGTTGCCTTTGAAGTAGCGGATCCACTCGCGTTTGATGATATTGCCTTCGAGCGGAATCGGTCGCTGCTGGTACTGAGCGCTGAAGGCAAGCGGGGTCATGGCGTCGCGCAGCTTGGTAAGCGCCGAAAGTGGTTCGCGTGAGGGATCGAGGACATCGTCGATCTCCCGAACATGGGTGCGACCGTTTCCGATCGCGATTGCTTCCCGCTTTTCGGCGATCGCCGGCAAACAGAGGTGCTCGAACCCGCCTTTCTCCAGGAGATGACCGGCCGGATCCTCCAGATGCAGGCGCTGCATCACCAGCACGATGGCGCCGTGGACCTTGTCGTCGAGACGCGACAGGAGAGTGTTTTCATACCACTGAGTGGTCTTCTTCCGGATGGCCTCCGATTGGGCATCCTGAGGCTTGATGGGGTCATCGATGATGATGAGGTCGCCGCCACGGCCGGTCAGCGTGCCGCCGACGGAGGTGGCAAGGCGATAGCCGCGTTTCGTTGTCCGGAACTCGGTTTCGGTGTTCTTGGACTTGTCGATCTGGGTGTTCGGGAAGGTTCTCTTGTACCAGTCGGCCTGCATGACGGCACGACAATCATTGGAGAACTTCACCGCGAGATCATCGCTGTAGCTGACGCAGATGATCTTCTTGGTGGGATCGTGGCCGAGCAGGAAAGCAGGCAGGGCAACCGACGCACACAGGGACTTGAGGTGCCGCGGCGGAATGCTGACGATGAGACGTGTGGTCTCGCCGCGGACGATCCTTTCAAGTGCATGGGTGACCGCTTCGACGGACCAATTCCGGGAGAAGGGGACACCCGGCACAACGGTTTCAAAGACCTTCTGGACGAAGGCGTAAAAATCAGCGCGCAGGAATGCACGCAGCAGGTCTTGCTGCGTATATCCCGGGCGTGCCTGCGCGTTACTTCGCATCGGTCAGATGCGCCTCGGCTAGAGAAGCTCCGGCCTCGATCACGGAGGCTGCGGCCGCGCCAAACCTCATCATGGCGTCCTGCATGATCGCCATGTCGCTCTCGGGCAGGTTGTCCACCGCCTCTTCCTGCTCCGGGGTGAGGATACCATCGCGTTGCGCAAGGCCGATGATGGTGAGAGCCGCTTTGTTGTCCCCGGTAAGCGCCTTGGAGAGCAGCTTCTTGAGGACGGCCTCCAACGCCGCCATCTGCTTGACCTCGCCGCCCTCGCGCACTGTGACAGGCTCGAGCAGCAGCTCGCTGATCACCACCCTGCGGTTCCGGGTCTTCTTCTTGCGACCTTTGGGATTGGCATTGTTGCCCGGCTTGAACCGATGCTCGACGGGGGGCCGGGCGTAACCGACCGGGTAATCTCCCTTGGGTTCTTGGCGCTCGACACCGGTCTCGCCGTGTTCGACGCTCGACCTCGATAATGTTGTCATCGCGTCAAGCCCCCCCTGAGCGAAGTTGGCTGCAGCGGTGGCGGGGGCGGAGGGGCTGGGCCATTGAAACTGCGTTCGCTGGCCTCCTCGAAAGTCTGGCCGGTGGCTACGAGCACGGCAGACTTGCCGGCATAGTCCTGCCAGCGTTTGACGGCGACATCGATATAATGGGGATCGATCTCCATCGCCCGGGCCCTCCGTCCCGTCCGCTCGGCGGCGATCAGCACCGTGCCACTGCCGGCAAAGGGGTCGAGGACGAGACCATTGCGTCGGGAGCAGTCCTTGATCGCGTCCGCCACCAGGGCAACCGGCTTGACCGTCGGATGCATCGCGAGTTCATCGAGCCGGCCCGGTTTGAGGGTGTTCACTCCCGCATAGTCCCAGACGTTCGACCTGGATCGCCCGTATTGGCCAAGCTCGAATGTGTTGATGTGGGGAGAGGTCCCGCTCTTCCAGACGAACACAAGCTCATGCTTCGACCGATAAAAGGATCCCATGCCCGCGTTGTTCTTGTTCCACACACATACGTTCTTGAGCTCGCTGTAGACGGCATGGCCGGCCTTGAGCATCTCGGGAATGTGCCGCCAGTCCATGCAGATCTGATGGATCGACCCGTCGGTGGTGTGCGCTGCCAACTGCGTGAATATCGTGGTCAGGAAGCGCGCGAATTCGGCCTCGCTCATCTCGCCGCAGCCCATGGCGAAGCTGCGGTGCCGGATACGGCCGAGGCCGCACACGTGGCCGTCGATGGGGACGTTGTAAGGCGGATCGGTGAACACGAACTCGGCCTTGGCATCACCCAGCAGCCGGACAGAGGCCGCCGGGTCTCGGGCGTCGTCGCATAACAGCCGGTGCGGTCCAAGCTGCCAGAGATCGCCGGCGCGACTGACAGCATGAGCGCCGGCATAGGCCGGTATCTCATCTTCGGGACCGCTAGGCTCGCCGGCGGCTTCGCGGGCTTCCTCCAGGCAGAGATCGATGTCCGCGGTTTCAAAGCCCGTCAACTCGACCTCGAAGTCGAGGTCAATCAAGGCCTGCAGCTCGATCGCCAATATCTCCTTGTCCCACCCAGCCTTTTCGGCCAAGCGGTTGTCGGCGAGGATGTAGGCGCGCTTTTCCGCTTCGGCGAAGTGGGACAGTCTCACGGTCGGCACCACGGAGATGCCGAGCAGCTTTGCGGCAGCTACCCGTCCATGCCCGGCAATGATCTCGCCCCGATCATCGATCAAGATCGGATTGCAGAAGCCAAACCTCCGGATGCTCTTGGCGATCTGGCGTATCTGCTTTTTAGAGTGCGTCCGCGCATTGCGCGCGTACGGCTGGAGCGTTTCGAGTGGAAGCATCTCCACCGTGAGGGAAGTGTCGGCCGTAATGGCCGGAGCTTCGCCGGAGCCGTTACGGCATGAATTAGAGTTATGATCCTGCGCGAGACGCGCAAGTTTCTGGTCTTGAAGATTGCGCATGGCGCCCTCATCGGCTTGAAAATATCCGGGGGCACCGCGACCAAAGGAAATGCGGAGCCCGATGACGTTACCGAGGCCCTGGATCCCCCAGGGGTTCGGTCGCATCGGGCGTCCCGCCCAAAGCAATTGCGAGGTCGGATCACATCCCGTGATTGTCAGGCCTCGATCACCGAAACCCGACATATCCAACAACGCAACCGGCCTCTAACATCAAACGCCTGATTCTCCTAATTGCGCTCTCGTTCCCGTCGCAGCCCAAGCAGAATTCCCGATTGGGATCTCACTTTTTCCCGTTTAGGGTTTGACGGGAATTTGCTCTCAAGCCATTCGAATACCCGCCAAATTCACGGCACATCTAACCCCGAACGGGAATTTTCCGCGAAAATTCCCGGTTTTTCGCGTTTAAACGGGAATTTTCCCGGCAGACCTGTTCGATCAGAACTGCATCCACCACCAAGCCGGACAGTCAGGCGGATTTCTCTCTCCACCGGAACCGCCGCCAGGTCCGGATGTCGCTATTTCGGAAATAAGATCAAATGGCTGGCGGAAAGTGGCGGAAGGCGCGCCGTGCTTCCAGGTCGCGTTCGATCGTGCAAAATTCAAAAAGGCGACGCTTTTCGTTCGGCTCCGCAACGGATGACAACAGCGCTTTGGCAACTTGTTCCCGCCGATTTTGAAATACGGCGCGGAAATTCGCGAATTTGGAGAACGGGACAGCGCACCAGGGAGCATCGTCGACCTGTCTATTCGATCACACCGCGCGGCCCGACTTCTCCTCGGGAGACGCGCGAGCATTCTCAGAGCCGCCCTGTTTCTCCTCCGTCCCGCTGTTACGATCGCCCTTGGGCTGATCGAGGGCGAGCAGCAGCCTCAAGAACCTCTCAGGTGCAGGCTCGGTGGGGACAAACAGGGTGCGGAGAACCTCACCGATCCTGGTCCGGATCGCCCGATAGTAGAAGCTGTCCGAAAAATCGTCGAGCTTTTCACTCATCGTGATCGACCGTCGCTTTATGGCCCAAAGGGGAACCGCCACCCGCGAAGGAGTTGTACGCCGATCCACCCTTCGCCTCAGGGCGGAATGACATCGACCACGCGCATCATCGTCGGATTGACCAGCACGACCCGATTCTGCGCCACAGTGTATTTGACGGCCTTGGCTTCCGGCGCGATGGCGAGCGCGCTATCGGGCAAAAAGTAAAGCTCGGTCGCGGGTGGCACTTGCGCCCCGACAATCACCGGAACGTCTCCCGGCGCCTTGACCTTCGCATCGGCCGGCCGGATCGCGTCGAAGATCGCGGTCTTTTGCTCCGGCGTCAGCGCCAGTTGCGTCGCAGGGGCGATCATCCCTTTGCGCGGATCAATATTCAGCGGCTCGTTTCCCGGGTTTATAAATTGCGCCGCGGCCTGGCTGACCAAACCGACGAGCGCAAGTCCGACGATCCCATTGCGAATATCGATCATAACGCGAATCCCGTTCGACTTCACTCGGTTCAACATTCCCACCTGATTCCCAGCCGATTCCCATCTGGCTCAACATGCTGCGATGTGATGAGTTCCGGCGGACGGGCGCGATCTGATGCCGGCAGCTCGTCGGCGCGTCGGTGCATTGTGCCGCTCGGTCGACGTTCCCTCGCGCTGGCCGGTTCTCGATTCGGATGGCAGCGTCATCCGGCTAGGTGCGGGAACTGCCGGCGCGTCAGGGCTGAGGCCGGAACAAAAGGTCTTCATGTGGGTTGCTTCTCCGTGGTCTCGATAAGGTGATCCATGGGAATGTTGATGTTCCGCTGCCCTATGACGGACCGGAGTTTTTCGACGGGCATCAATGTCGACAGGGACTGCGCCAGGCTGACCCCGGGCACGACGATCGTCGAACATTGTCCGTACTGCGGGCAAAACCATGCGTGGAGACCCAACGACGCGTGGTTGGCGGAAAGCGTTCCGCCCGGCGGAGCACTTCGTCAGTTGACGGCCTGATACTCGAAACTCAAGTGGTGCGACGGCCGGTGAGCATCCAGATGCCCGGACCGGGTCCAGGCGTGGCGGGCGGCTGCCATTCGCGTCCTTACGGATCAATTGGCGGCGCCACCTGACTGGCTCGCAGGCCTCCATGCTCGTGTGCTGCTACACGTCGGCATCGGCAAGTCCCAGCGTTCTGTTTCCAACGCTTAGAATCCCATTGCCGTCATCGCCCAGCTTGACCGGGCGATCCAGACGTTTTTTGAGCGAGCATCCCCCGAGGCCGCGCACCGCCGGCATTTCTCCCAGCAGAATCGCGATCGCCGGAGTTCATTTCGACTGTCGAAGGAACTCGCTGGTCCGCTCACAAGACGGGTCTTCGGCGACAGGCCAACGAGACAAAACCCGTGTTAATTGTCGCGTAATTACTGCAACTCATACGATTGGTGTTTTGTGCTCGCTGCAACCCGGGTATTGCGCTGTTGGGGCACAATATTACGAGAGCGATACCCGTTCGTTCGTCGATTAGAAATTGCGAACGTGTCGAACGACTGAGAGTTATACTGCTAAAACCTGAGAACTGTTACGCTAGACTGCAGCGCACGTCGTAGTTCATGGTGGCATCTGATTTCGCGATCCGCGGCGACCCGCAAGCAAGGGTTCATCCATGGAAAATCGTACAGTCGCTGTGAGGGGCGCAGTCGCGATGGCGGTACTGAGCTTCGTCGCCGGAGTATATTCGGTCGGCCAAATAGGGGGCTGGCTGAGATCAGGCGTCGATGCAGCGAGCATCGCAAACGCCCAGGGTAGCGACCGGGCGGCGATAATAACTGCTGCAGCTCCGGTCGGCACCCCGACCATGGAACTCAATGAAAAGCAAATGGCCTCAGTCAAGGTCGTGAACGTCGGCGAATATGCTTTTCCGGTCGAGAAGTCCGCGGTTGGCAGTATCGACTTCAATGAGGAGATGACGGTTCAGGTTTTCACCCCGTATCAAGGGAAAATCCTTCAAACCTTTGCCAAGGTCGGCGATGAGGTGAAGAGAGGCCAGACCCTGTTCACCATCGACAGCCCGGACCTGCTTGCGGCCAATTCGAACTTGATCGCGGCGGCGGGCGTACTGGAATTGCTCGACCGCAATCTGGCGCGTCTCAAGAAGCTTTACGAGACACGAGCGGTCTCGCAGCACGATCTCGAACAGGCCATTTCCGACCAACAAACCGCGGAGGTCATTTGGCGACCTTCAATCGATGCTCCACATTTTCCACCCAGAGGCTGGACGGAACGACTTCCAGTAGCCGAGCATCGTCAGGTCGCCACCGATGCTCCTGTCCGCAGTGCGGACAATGTGCGCTGCTGACCGTGTCCGGCAACCGCTTAAAGGTGGCTTCATCGGTATTGACGCCCGTGGCGAAACCGGAACCCGTCGTCGGGCATCGCAACATCAACACTCCCATGGGTTCCTCCACGTTACCCTGCATCTTCGATGAACCGGCGCCGAACGTCCGGGGCGCGGTCGAAATCGAGGCCCTTTCGCGGCGGGTCTCGATCCGTCGCTTCCGCCGCGCCCGGTCCAATCCAGCCCAACCCGCAGCAGTCCGACGAACGGGGGCGGCACACCCGACCGCCGTTATTGGTAAGCGCCGTCCAACTGGAAGTCCCGACGCGCCTTTTGTTCGGGCGTGCGGGCGTCTCTGAAGCCGCGCTGGTATATCTGCCCGGCGGGCGGCTTGTAGCTGCGCACTACGTCTCCGCGTTGCGGTGAATTGTAGAGATCGCGCGCCGAGGCATTTGAGGTGGCGGCAATGCCGATCCCAATGGTGACCGCGGTGGCCAACATGAGTGTCTTGATCATCATCTTGATCTCCTTTGCGTTGCAGGTTAAGGACGCAACGCCTGTGGTAAATCAATGCGCGACACCGCAGGTACATCGGCCCGCCCTAAAAGCTCCAATGGAGGGCGCACCTGCTGGGTTGATGGCCGTGTGTTTCGCCGCGAGTATCATTCACGTAGGGGATCGAAGCCATTTTTGCATAAGACGAATGGCCGCGGTTTTGCGTGTTGCCCTTGTGTCCCGCTTCTCGTGTCCGCTCCAAAGCGTCGATTGCGGGTTCGCGAGGGAGTTGCTGGACGCACGTTCTCCTCCGCGTGCCCGATCTGGAATGCCGGGCGTGCGTTCGGTTTGTCGGACAGTTACTATTCCCCGACCCCGAGGAAAGTCCGGTAGACGCGACGAATTGTCCGCGACACTCACACGGTCGTGACTTTCACGGCCATCACGCCGCCTCCTTGACCTAGTACAAGCAGTGAGTCGACTGAACCGCTACGCGAGCGGCGCGCCGTCATTCAAACTGAAGACACAATTTCGCTGAAGACACAGTTTCGACGGAGCTTTTCAGGCGCGCCATTCCGATGATGCTGCACAAATTTGGGGAGATGATCAACGGAGGCAATCCATGACCCAACTGGAAATGACGGCCGGCTCCCACGCGAGCCAAGCTCTTCCAATAGTCCGGAAGATCGGGATGATGGATCTCCGGGACGCGCTGGCGAAGGGTGTCGAAGACTTCCGAGCGATTCCGACCCACGTGATCTTTCTCAGCATTATCTATCCGGTCGGCGCCCTCATAGTGGCCCAATTGACCCTGAACGACCTCATTCACCTGTTCTTTCCGCTCGCCGCCGGCTTCGCGCTGATCGGCCCCGTTGCCGCCCTCGGTCTTTATGAATTGAGCCGGCGGCGGGAGCTGGGTCTTGATCTCTGGTGGACGCATGCCTTTGACGTGCGACATTCCCGGTCGATTGGCGGCATCGTTACGCTCGGCGTGTTGCTGATCTTCATCTTCCTTCTCTGGATTGCCGTCGCACACGCAATCTACATTGCGACTTTCGGCAATTCGCCTCCGGAGTCGATTCCGACTTTCCTGCGCCAAGTCTTCACCACGCCGCAGGGGTGGACGCTGATCGTCGTTGGTAATGGCGTCGGCTTCCTGTTCGCAGTCGTCGTGTTGATGATCGGCGTTGTGTCATTTCCGCTGCTGCTTGACCGCAACGTGGGTGCGGGAGTCGCAATCCTGACATCCGCGAGGGTGGTGCTCAGGAACCCCGTGACGATGGCGGTGTGGGGATTGATCATCGCAGGGCTTTTGTTCATTGGCTCGCTGCCGCTGTTCATCGGACTTGCGGTTGTGATGCCCGTGCTCGGACATTCGAGCTGGCACTTGTATCGCAAGGTGGTGGCGCCAGACCCAAATCCAAACCCTCAAAAGGATGAGCCCATTGCGCCGAAACCGCGGCGCCGGCGCTACGCTGCACAGTTCCCGGCTTCTCTCTTCGCGGGCGAGGACCGGCCGTAGCAAGATCCTTCGATGGCCTGGTTCGTGGGTTCTTTATCAAATCGGCGTCCAGTTCCTGTTGGCTGCGTCCGGTGGTACGAAGGTTGGTACCGGCGAGTGCGATGCACGCCTCCGCCGCTTGTCAGGCACCCGTTTGTCGGGCGGTCGCTGGCGGATCGCGAGGCGGGCCGCTCGTCGGATGGCGCCAAGGAGAAAATGATGCGCAAATCTTACAGGAGACGGCAGGTACTCGCGCTCGGGCTGTTCGCGAGCTTCGTCGGGACGGCGGTAGTGCAACAGGCTGCGGCGGCGGACGCCCCGCCCGTTTTCTCCCCCACCGCACGGACCGCCTGGGTCGGTATCGGCATCGGCGCACTCCTTCCGGTTCCGGGCTCGCCGAAGCCGATCGGCCAGGACCCGGCCCATCGCTACATTTCGAACGACGAATCCGGCGTCACCGGACGGCAGCCGACCCAACGCATCAGCGACATCGGCAACCCCAATCTGAAGCAATGGGCGAAAGACGTGATGAAGAAGGACAACGACGAAGTGCTCGCGGGCAAGTTCGCCTTCACGGCGCGTTCCTCGTGCAAGCCCGCCGGCGTTCCGGGCTTCGATGTACTGCTCGGGGGGGCTCTGTTCATCCTGCAATCGCCTGCGGAAGTCACGATGATCTTCTCCGGGAACGCGGAAGCGCGGCATATCCGGCTGAATGCGTCTCATTCCGCCGATCCGAAACCCTCCTGGTACGGAGAATCGGTCGGCCATTACGAGGGCGATACGCTCGTCGTCGATACCATCGGCCTCAACGACAAGACGTTCCTCGACAATTATCGCACGCCGCATACCGATAAGCTGCACGTCACGGAACGCTGGCGGCTGATCGAGGACGGCAAGAAGCTGGAAATCCTCATGACCATCGATGACCCGGACACGTTCAACCAGCCCTGGCAGGCGCTGCGGCAGTACGATCGTGTGAACCGGACCTTGTCGGAGGACATCTGCTCCGAGAACAATTTCAACCCGTTCGGCATCGACTATGGTACGCCGGTGGCGGAGAAGCCGGATTTTTGAGGCGTGCGCAATTTCCTCTTTGAAATACGGATTGCCGGAACAGGACCGTGCATTAAAGCCAGCCGACAATGCCGACGAGGCGACCATAAACGAACGCTTAGCGTAAGGGTGCAACCGGTGTATTTCTTTCGATGAGCCGCCGCCATGATTGGTCGAAGGTCCGACGTCACCAGTTCGGGTCCACCGTCTCCGGAGAGCCACCGTCTCCAGGGAGCAACTGAGTCATGCGAGTGAAAAGCAACCTGCTTACGGGCGCCATGCTTGGACTGGTACTTGCTCTTGCACCGGTACTTGCTCTTGCCGGCGCTACGAACATGTCCGGCGCGCAGGAACCCGGGGCGCCGGCGTCGAAGGCGCCCGCACGCATGGCTTCGCAGTCGATCGATTCCCAATCGATCGATCATCCCGCGCGAAATCCCACGGCGCAGCACGGCGTGGCACAGGGCCGCTGGGGCTTCGATGATTCCGGTGTCGATCCGAAGGCCAATCCAGGCGACAGCTTCTTCGATTTTGCCAACGGGACGTGGCATGCCCGCGCGGAGATCCCGGCCGACAAATCCCGCTTCGGCGCGTTCGACGCCCTGACCGACAAGACCCAGGAGCAGGTTCGCGCGATCATCGAGGAAGCCGCCAAATCTTCCTCGCCCGGAACCGACGGCAGCAAGATCGGCGCGCTCTATAACGCATTCTTGGACGAGGCGCGGATCGAACAGCTCGACGTCGCGCCGATCGCGGGCGATCTCGCCGAAATCCGCGGCGCCGAGACCAAAGCCGACATCGCGGTCCTGATGGGACGAGCGAAAAGCGGCTTCGGCGGCAGCTTGTTCTCCGTGACGGTGAGCGAGGATGAAAAGGACCCCACCCGCAGCACTCTGCATGCGTCCCAAGCAGGATTGCATCTTCCGGATCGCGATTATTATTTGAGGGACACTTTCCAGGGCAAGAAGGCCAAGTACCGCGACTATGTCGCGCGCATGCTCGATATGGTCGGCTGGGCCGAGGCGCAGCAGCGCGCCGACGACATCGTCGCGCTCGAAACCCGGATCGCGGAAGCGAGCTGGAGCCGTGCCGAGAGCCGCGACCGCGATAAGACCTATAATGCGCTGACGCTGGCGGAGCTCGAGGCGTATGCGCCGGGCTTTCCGTGGTCGGCGTGGCTCGCGGCGGCCGAGGTGGGAGGCGCCCGCCGCGTCGTCGTTCGCCAGAACACCGCCTTTCCGAAGCTGGCGAAAATCTTCGCCGACGCGCCGCTTCAGACCCTGCGGGCGTGGCAGGCGTTCGGCGTCGTGGATCAGACGGCGCCGTACCTATCCGAGCGGTTCGTCAAGGCGCAGTTCGAGTTCCGCGCCACGGAACTTGCCGGTCAGCCGGAACCGCGGCAGCGCTGGAAGCGCGGCGCGGCTCTGGTCAACGGCACGCTCGGCGAGGTGGTGGGCAAGGAATACGTCGCCCGCTACTTTCCGCCGGAATCCAAGGTCAAGATGGAGGAACTGGTCGGCCAGATGAAGCGCGCTCTGCGCGGCCGGATCGAAAATCTCCCCTGGATGACGCCGCAGACCAAGGTCAAGGCGCTGGAAAAGCTCGACCTCTTCAGCGTCAAAATCGGCTACCCCGACAAATGGCGCGACTATTCAGCGCTCGAGATCGATCCGGCCGATCTTGTGGGCAATGTCCGCCGCGCCATCGCGTTTCGATGGGCGTACGCGGTCGCAAAGCTCGACAAGCCGGTCGACCCGGATGAGTGGGGAATGACGCCCCAAACCGTGAACGCTTATTATTCCGCCACCCACAACGAGATCGTCTTTCCGGCAGGAATCCTGCAGCCGCCGTTCTTCGACCTGAACGCCGACATGGCGGTCAACTACGGCGGCATCGGCGGCGTTATCGGTCACGAGTTGACCCACGGTTTCGATGATCAAGGCCGCAAGTCCGATGGTCATGGCGTGCTCACCCAGTGGTGGCAGCCTGCGGACACCGCCAAATTCCAGGCGGAGGCGGCGAAATACGGCGCCCAATATGATGCCTATACAGTCGCACCCGGCGTAAACGTGAAGGGCGCCCAGACCATGGGCGAGAACATCGCCGACCTCGGCGGCATTCTCCTTGCGCTCGACGCCTATCGGGCCTCATTGCATGGCCAGACCGCTCCGGTTCTCGACGGCTACACCGGCGAGCAGCGCGTATTCCTCGGCTGGGCGCAGGTTTGGCGCGCCAAGTACCGCCCGGATGCGCTCAAGCAGCAGACCATCACCGACCCCCATTCGCCCGCGCGTTTCCGGGTCGACGGCCCGCTGCGCAATGTCGACGCCTGGTACGATGCCTTCGGCATAAAGCCCGGCGACAAGCTCTATCTCGAGCCGCAAGACCGTGTCCGGATCTGGTAGCGGCAAAGTCGGCTAGATCTCGGACGTCATCGCCGGGCCTGTCCCGGCGATCTCGATAACGAGGGCACGGCGTTTCCACATGGTCAGGCGGTGCCTCGATAATCGAGATGGCCGGGACAAGCCAGGACAAGCCCGGCCATGACGAATCAATGTGAGCGGGACATCTCTAAGCCGCATTGGCTCGCGAGCGGGCGCAAAAACGCGGCACGTGTGTCGCTATCGTGTTCCCTATCGCGGGCCTGGCTTCATTCCCTTGGCTTCGATTATTTTGCCGGCGTCGGAAGAGTGGAGAAAATCCAGGAAAATCTTCGCTGTCTCGGGATCCTTTGCCCCCGACACCGCAAAAGCGTGGATGACCGTGGGCGGCATTATATCCGCGGGCAGTTCACCACCGAGTGCGACGCCGCTCACCGGCAATATTTCGCTTATGAGGGTGACGCCGAGTTCCGCCTCGCCTCTCGCCACCGCTTCCGCCACGTCCGATCCAGGGCCGAGGATGAGTTTCACGCGCGATCGAAGATCGGCACCGAAGCCAAGGCGATCTGCGGCGCCGATAAATGTGGCTCCGAGCTGAGTGCCGGCCTTTGGATCGGAAAGCGCGACGGTCTTGGCGACGAGCACCGCCCTCTTGACGCCGTCAGGCGTGCTGACGTCGAGCTTTGGCGCGCCTGCGTGCACCACGACGCCGACGTAACTGGCGGCAAACTCCCTGCGCGTGCCGGGCGCAATCTTGCCGGCCTTTTCAAGATCAGGCAGGATTGCCGCGATCGCGACCGCAACATCGGCGGTTTCGCCCTGAAGCAGCCGATCGCGCATGTTTCCCGGCGTTCCAAAGACGATGTCGACCTTATGCCCCGACTTGCGTTCGAATTCGGGGACGAGGCTCGTCATCACCGCCCTCGCTCCGCCGGTCGAGATAACTTTTATTTCCGCTGCTTCGACGTGGGTCGCGAGAGCAAAAACCAAACCAACGAGAGCACCAGCACGTTTCATACCCGCTCTCCCGTGACGCTTGCTATGACAGCGTTGGACAGCCAATTCTTTCTCTGCACACTTTCTCTGCGACATCTTCTCTGCGACATCGCGTTCAACCCGAGCGATGCAGTCGCCCGGCAGGGCTCCTGGGCCGCCGTTCGTGTCAGCGAGAGACTATGATGTTTCAAGGCCTCAGACTACTGCGATTTCCTTGTCGGTTTCGTTGGACTCGATCTGCCTCAAGGCGATTGTCCGAACAATTATCGGGGGCAGAAAGGTAAATGTCGGTCGTCTGCGTGGCGTTGCATCATCAGCACCCGACCCCATTCGGTCTGCCGTTCTTCGACGGGAGCGAAGCCCGCCCTGCGGTAAGGCGTTGACGGCGCGGAGGTTCGTCGGATCCGGATCAATCAAGGCGCACGTGCGGCCCAGGGCGAATAGCCGGTCGACAAATGCGCGCAGCATCGCCGAACCGTGGCCGAGGCCAATCATGTGGGCCTCGCCGATGAAAGGGTCCACGCCCCAGCAGCCCGGCGGCTGGTCGACGTATTCGCCGGCGGGCTCGGCGTGTACATCGTAGGCCTGGATGTAGGCGAACGGGCGTCCATCGAGCGTGGCCAGGAAGGACTCGACCCATGCGAGGCCCAGCCCCTCTTCGATCAAGTCGATCTCATGGTCCGGATTGCCCCACCATTTTGAAACGTGCGGGGCCTCGAGCCATCGGCGCAGCAGCGGCAGGTGTTCGCGTTGCACCGGAACGAAGCCGTAGCCGCACGCACTGGTCGGGCGCGTCGTAGAAGCCTCTCTGTCCATGGGCAGAATTCTGATGT
>CAVVCE010000102.1:0-7749 GCA_963746235.1 uncultured Alphaproteobacteria bacterium | reverse complement strand
CCTCGGGGATGACTGGTTCCAGCGGTCACGCCAGGAAAACGCCGGGCGTCCCGGCGGCTTTTCAAGCGACAATTCGCTCGCCAGGATCATCATGTCGTCCGGAACGACTGCGGCTCCCAAAGCCATCGGAATGAGCGGTCGCGTCGTCGAGGATCGCATCGTCACCGGCCGCCGCACGCTGACGCTCGCGCCTTGGGACCGGATGATGTGCTTGCCGGTGCTCACCAGCAGCCTCGGTTTTGGTTCGGCGCTGCAGGCGCTCGCTTATGGCCATTCGCTCGTCTTTGCGGAGAACGCGTTGCATGCGCTGCAGATGATCGCCCTTTATGGCGTCGATCTGCTGGTCTCCAATCCTCAGCATCTCGGGGCAATGGTCGACGCCCATCGAGAGACGCCGATCCCGACCCCGTCCCTCAAATTGATCAAATTCGGCGGCAGCGCCATTTCGCCTCACCTGATCCCGGAGGTCCGCGCACGCTTCTGCAAGGATATCCTGTGCGTCTACAGTTCGACCGAATCGGGCCCCGTGGCGTTTGGGCATGTCGAGCGCATCCTGGAACGGCCGGGCTCGACCGGTCAGCTCGCGCCGTGGGTCGATGTGGAGGTCGTGGGTCCCAAGGACGAGCCGCTGCCGCCCGGTGTCGAAGGGCGTCTCAGGGTCCGCAGCCAGTGGCAAGGCTATGATCTCGCGGTCGGACCGCAGGCCGCATCGCAGTGGATGTATCCCGGCGACATCGGCAAGGTCGATGAGACCGGCATGCTCACTCTCGTCGGGCGCGTTGCCGATGCCATCGCCGTCGAAGGGGCCTTCGTGTCGCCTGAGCAGATCGAGCGCGAACTCGGCGGCTACCCCGGCATCGTCGATGCCGCCGTGGTCGGCATGCCCCGGGCCGATGGCGGTCAGGAGATGTGGATGGCCGTGACGGCGCCGGGCGCCGTGAACGAACATGCGATCAAGGATTTTCTGCTGTCCAAAAACCCGCGTTGGAAGATCGCCCGGGTGAAAGTGCTCGACCGGATCGGGCGCAATGACATGGGCAAAATCGTGCGAGCCCGCATTCGCGAAAAATTGCTCGCGAACTGAAAAAGCGATCCAATGAAAAAGCCGGGCTGGCGAGCCCGGCTTTTCCAGATCGAGGCCTCGCGTTTGTTTAGAACTTGTAGTTCAGGCCGAGGCGACCGATAGCGGCCGTCGTCTTGGCGTTGAAGCCGAAGGCGCAACCACATCGGTTCGAAGTGGTGGATTTCGAGCCGAAATCTGCATAGAGGGCTTCGACCTTGACGGTGAAGTGATCGGTCAGCGCGTGTTCGATACCGCCGCCGAAGGTCCAGCCGGTGCGCGTGCCGGAGAAACTTTGTCTGCAGCCGGAATTAAAAATGGGCGCGGCTGCCGTATTCGTGATGTCGGCCCATGCAAGACCGCCCGTTATGAACAGCAGGGTGTGATCGGCTGCCCATCCCAGACGACCGCGCAGCGTTCCAAATGACGAGATGTTGGCCTGTCCGTTGCCTCCCGCAAAGTTGAAACTCGAGCTCGCGCCGGTTTGCGCATTGGCCATGCTGTAGTCGGCCTCAATGCCGACGAGCCACTGGCCCATCTGATAATTGTAACCAGCGGTCCCGCCAGCGAGAAGGCCGCTGCCTTTATTGGTGTCGCCATTTCCAGGCGAAGGGCCCCCGGCATCCGTATAGGTATTCTCCGAGGTAAGCCCGATGCCGCCGGCCGTCGCCCCGAGGTAGAAGCCGGTCCAACTGAACGGAGCGGCATAAACCGGTGCCTTGAACGGACCACCCAGGTCGGCCGCCGACGCATTGAACGCCAGCGCAACCGTCGCGACGGATGAAAGGAACCAAGTCCTAGCCTGCATTTGTTTTACCCCCTGAAAAGGTCACATTTGAACCAAACGCTCAAACTTTGCTCAGATTACAGAGGGATGACGGTCATGTATGTAACTTTTAGGCAACGCTTGGACAGGAAATGGGCAATGCCGGGCACGTCAGCCTCGACCGGATGAAGGTGATGCCGGCCATGGAGCGCTACCGCACGGCAGCGTTGCTCCCTCTCCCGCTTGCGGGGGAGGGTTGGGGAGGGGGCTCTCGCCGCGAGTCTGTGCCGTTGGAATTGCCCCCTCCTGACCCTCCCCCGCGAGCGGGAGAGGGGACGAAAACTGAATCGATTGTTGGCGGATGAGAGCCCATCGCGGGCGCGCTTGGACTACACTACCCGCCGATCGGATTGCGACGTCGGGCATCCCCTGGTGCGCCGTTTTGGCACCTCGGACCCTGACCGGAAAACCGAGAGGGCGATTCCATTCCATAACTTCAGGGAGAGAAACATGGCCGGAGCCGATCGCACCAGATACCTGCGCACCAGATGCCTGCGCATTGCTTTGATGATGGCAGGGATGATCACGCTGACGGGCACGCTGTCCGCTCAGGAGCCGCCGAAGCATCTCAATCCGGTCATTGAAAAGCTTGCCGCCGGCAAGCCGTTCATCGGCTTCCAGACCGGCGACCTGTCGCTTCAGAGCGCCCGCACGCTGGCCCGCGCCGACATCGACTATGTGTACATCGAGATGGAGCACGGGCCGATGGATTTTGCGGGACTGCAACAGTTCACGGTCGGCATGATCGACAAAGCGGCCATTCTCAAGAAGGGCAACGCCCAGCCGAACGTGGCGATATTCGCGCGCTTTGCTCCCTACGGCCGGGAACAGGCGCAGTGGGTCGTGAAGCAGGCGCTCGACATCGGCCTGATGGGCGTCATTTTCAACGGAATCGACAACGCGGAGCAGGCGCTGCTGGCGGTACGGAACATGCGCTACCCGCAAAGAAAGACATCGAAGTACCCGGAACCGCCGGGATTGCGCGGCTACGCGCCGGGCGTCGCTGTGTGGTGGTGGGGCGTTTCAGCCGCGGAGTACGAGCGGCGGGCGGATCTGTGGCCGCTCAATCCCGATGGCGACCTGTTGGCCATCATGATGATCGAAACCACCGAGGGCTTGAAGAACGCCGACGCGATCGCCGCGGTGCCGGGCGTCGGCGCGATCTTCGTGGGCGCCGGGGGAGACCTGCACCAGTATCTGGGCGTCGACGCAACGCGCCCGAAGTGGAGCAAGCCTTCCAGGCCATCCTGAGGGCCTGCCTCGCTCACAATGTCGCATGTGGAATTACCGCCTTGAGCGGGCCGGAAGTTGCGAAACGCCTTGCCGAAGGGTGGAAAATGATCCGCACGACCAATGGCGCCCTGGTCCAATGGCGTGCGTCTACGGCCGGGCGGTAGAAACCGGTTGGGCGAAAAGTCGGGTCATCCCGGAGGCGGTGCCAAGCGCCCTTGCGTGCGCGGTCGCGGGATGCGGTCGCGGGATGCGAGATCGATCGCGCTCACGCCCGCGGTGCGCGCACGGCCGCCGCCCGGCGATGCTGAGCGCCACCGCTTCCGCGATGCGGATGCCGTCGACGCCGGCGGAGAGAATGCCGCCGGCAAAGCCCGCCCCCTCCCCCGCCGGATAGAGGCCGCGCGTGTTCGGGCTCTGATAGGTGTCGTCGCGGCCGATCCGGATCGGCGACGAGGTGCGGGTCTCGACCCCCGTCATGACCGCATCGGCCATGGCAAAGCCCTTGATCCGGCGATCGAAGGCGGGGATCGCCTCGCGGATCGCTGCCACCGCGAAGTCCGGCAGGCAGGCCGGCGAGATCGGTCATGTGCACGCCGGGCTTATAGGACGCGATCACGTCGCCGAGGCCGGTCGACGCTTGTCCGGCGAGGAAGTCGCCGACGCGCTGGGCCGGCGCTGCGTAGCTCGCGCCGCCGGCGAGGAAAGCGCGCTCCTCCCAGTG
This sequence comes from uncultured Alphaproteobacteria bacterium, assembly GCA_963746235.1. Lineage (GTDB taxonomy): Bacteria > Pseudomonadota > Alphaproteobacteria > Rhizobiales > Xanthobacteraceae > JAJPKK01. The sequence goes on along the minus strand of CAVVCE010000102.1, from coordinate 3,909 downwards.
GCGCTGGAATGCGATGCCGGCGAGCGGATGCCCGGGATAGTCCGCAGGCGTGACGCCGACCACGATGCCGGCATTGGCGTTGCGCTCGTTGCGCGAATATTGGCTCATGCCGTTGGTCACCACCCGCCCCGGCTCGGAGGCCGCCGCCACCACGGTTCCGCCCGGGCACATGCAGAAGGTGTAGACCGAGCGTCCATTGGCGCAGTGGTGCACGAGCTTGTAGTCGGCCGCTCCCAACTCCGGATGGCCTGCATCCGCGTTTGCGCCATAGCGGCAGCGATCGATCAGCGATTGCGGATGCTCGATGCGCACGCCGACGGAAAACGGCTTGGCCGCGATGGCGACGCCGCGCTCCCACAGCATTTGAAAGGTGTCCCGCGCGCTGTGGCCGACTGCGAGCACGACATGATCGGCCGCGATATGGGTGCCGCCGGCGAGCACGACGCCGCGAACCTGCCGCAGGCCGTCCCTGCCCTCCTCGATTTCGATGTCCTCGAGCCGGCTTTCGAAACGATACTCGCCGCCGAGCGCCTCGATGGTGCGGCGCATGTTCTCCACGATGGTGACCAGCCGGAACGTGCCGATGTGCGGCTTGCCGACGGTCAGGATTTCCGGCGGCGCGCCGGCGGCGACGAATTCGGTGAGGACCTTGCGCCCGTGGTGGTGGGGATCCCTGATCTGGCTGTGGAGCTTGCCGTCGGAAAACATGCCGGCGCCGCCCTCGCCGAACTGCACGTTGGATTCCGGGTTGAGCACGGAACGGCGCCACAAGCCCCAGGTGTCCTTGGTGCGCTCGCGCACGACCTTGCCGCGCTCCAGGATGATCGGACGAAACCCCATCTGCGCCAGCACCAGCCCGGCAAACAGGCCGCACGGGCCGGCGCCGATCACCACCGGCCGCGCGCGCGATCCCGCCGGCGCGCGGGTGACGAAGCGGTAGCTCATGTCGGGCGCGCGCGAGAGATTGCGGTCGTTTGCGAACCGCTTCAGCAGCGCCGCTTCGTTCGCGACCTCGACGTCCAGCGTGTAGGTCAGCGCGATGGCCGTCCGCTTGCGTGCATCGGTGGCGCGCCGGAACACGGAAAAGCCGACGAGATCCTGCGCCTGGATCTTCAGCCGCGCGAGGATGGCGGATTTGAGCGCGCCCTCCTCATGGCCGAGCGGCAGCTTCAGTTCGGTCAGGCGCAGCATGCAAACGCTCCGGTTCGACGCAGATCGATCCGCGTACGCACACGCCAACACGTACACCAAACCGGACGCCGTCATGGCCGGGCTTCGTACCGGTCATCGCGATGATCGAGGCACGGTGGGTGCCAAACCGGAATGTGCCGGCCCGCCGCGCCACGCCGGTCGAGATCGCCGCGACAAGCCCGGGACGAGCCGGGCGATGACGGACCGTATCGGCCGTTATGGGTAAAATTCTCTTAATCCCTTTATCGTAAATTTTCCGTGGACGCTGCTTGCGGTCGAATCGGCAGCGCCGCGCGCACGCGCCGCTGTCGCCGTTCGACACAAGTTCGCATGAAATGGGTGGGGCGATGAATTTCCTCAAGGCATGGATGGCGCTCGCATTGATGGGGGCGATTGCGCCGGCGCTTGCCCAGGAACCCGCCTTTCTGCGCCTCGACCCGAACGCCACCCGGCACGTGCTCGCGCAAGGCACCGTCGTCACCCCGTCCTCGTCGATTCCCCAGCCCGGCACCGGCCAGGCCATCGCACATACCAACGTGCATCTCTTTCAACCCTTCGGCATGCCCACGATCACCAACCGGAGCGTCCGCCCGGCGGCCGGTCCTCCGCTTCCCGGGCTCTATTTCGAGACGCCGGAATCGATCGCATGCATCTATCGTTTCGTGAGCACGGTCCCCGGCTGCAATCCCAATACCGTCACCGCGGTGCCGAAAGGCGGCAGCCGGACCATCGCGATCGTCGATGCCTATCATGCGCCGAATGCGCTCGCCGACCTGACGACGTTTTGCCTTCAGTTCGGCCTGCCCGTGCCCACCAATTTCCAGGTGGTCTATGCCGCTTCGAATGGATCGGTGACCACCACCCCGCCGCCCTATGATGCCGGCTGGGAGGTCGAGATATCCCTCGACGTCCAATGGGCCCATGCGATGGCGCCCAATGCGAGGATCATACTGGTGGAGGCGGTTTCGAACGCGGGCACGGATCTGCTCGGCGCGGTGAAGGTCGCCAACAACCTGGTGGCGGCCGCGGGCGGCGGCGAGATATCGATGAGTTGGGGCAGCGCCGAGTTCTCGTCCGAGAGTGGGTACGACTCCACCTACTTTGCCACGCCCGGCATCGTGTATTTCGCGGCGACCGGCGACAGCCCCGGGACGGAATGGCCGTCGGTCTCGGCCAATGTGGTCGCCGTCGGCGGCACCGGCGTCTCGCGCGACCCTTCGAGCGGCGCTTTCATCGGAGAAGCGGCATGGGGTGACGGCGGCGGCGGCGTGAGCGCGTTCATCCCAAAGCCCTCCTATCAGAGCAGCGTCAAAAAGCTCGCCAGCGACTATTTTCGCGGCGTGCCCGACATCGCCGCAGTCGCCAACCCGCGCACCGGCGTCTGGGTCTATATCAGCAACGCCCAGGGATGGAACATCATCGGCGGCACCAGCGTCGCCACGCCGGTGGTGGCAGGCCTCGTAAACAACACCGGCCGCTTCAGCGCATCGTCGAATGCCGAGTTGACCGCGTATTATAAGACCCCCACCCAGTTCAGCGATGTCGTGCAGGGAATCTGCGGCCCCAGCACCGGGTATTGGGCCGCGGCGGCGTGGGATTTCTGCACCGGATTGGGTTCGCCGGTAAAGCGGCAGTGAGACGACGGCGCCGCCCGCATTGCGTCGTGAGGCCGACGCAACTATCGCCAAGTGGGGTCAGCGAATTGCGGTCTCCGGCGCCCCCGAACTCCAACCCCGTTCCCGAATTATTAACCATACCGATGCTAGATTTCCGCTCGATTAACCATGTGCGTTCGCGGAAGCATACTGCGATGAAAACGATGTTTTTGGCTTGCGTCGCGATGGCAGCCATCGCCGCGGCACCGGCACAGGCGGCCGATCTGCCGCCATACCCGGCGCCGCCTCCGGTGGTGGTTTCGGATTCCTGGACCGGGCTCTATGTCGGCGCCAATCTCGGCTATCACGGCGGCCAGGACAGCATTTCGTCGCACGCCGATGGGTACGGCTGGGGCACCGACGCGGCCGACATCATCGACAGCCGGTCCTCGACCTGGCTCGATCCCAGGGGCGCCGCCGCCGGCGGGCAGATCGGCTACAACTGGCAGATCCGCAATGTCGTGTTCGGCTGGGAGGCGGACGGCGACTGGCTCGGCGGCGCCGCGAGCCGGCAATTCACTTACGTCAACGCCATTCCCGTTGCCGACGGCGACTTCATGTACAATTCCTCCGCCGCCAACGTGGTGGCGACATTGCGCCCGCGCCTCGGCCTGACCTTCGGCAATGTGCTCTTCTACGGCACCGCGGGGCTGGCGATGGGCTGGTTTTCCAACACCGATACGTTCTCCTTTTTCAACGGAACGCTGTTGACGACGACCCCCAGCACGACGGTGCGCCCGGGCTGGGCCGGCGGCGGCGGCATTGAATGGAAATTCCTGCCGCAATGGTCGGTCAAGGCGGAGTATCTCTATCTGCACATGGACAATTTCAATACCACCATCCCGTCCTGCCTCCCCTGCGCCCAGGGCAGCGATATCTCCATGCACCACAACTACACCGACAATCTGGTCCGCATGGGCGTGAACTGGCATATGTGATGGTGGGTCGACGTTCGAACGCGGCACGTAACACGTATAGCCCGTAGCCCGCGCGAGCGAAGCGACCGCGGGTCTTGAGCCGAGAGCGAAAACCAATCGGCCGCTCCCGGATATCGCTTCGCTCA
>CAVVCE010000101.1:0-3866 GCA_963746235.1 uncultured Alphaproteobacteria bacterium | reverse complement strand
GCGGGCAGGTTGAACGCACTGGGTGCGACGGTGCCGTTGATGGCCACGGTCCGGTTGCCGAAGTCCAGATAGTCGTATTCGGCCTTGACCGACCAGTTGTTCCAGATCGCCCATTCGACGCCCGCGCCCACTGTCCAGCCGACCCGGTTCTCGCTGTCGGCGCCGGTGAAGAGCGGGAGGCCCGCCGCCCACCCAGTTGTCGGTGTAGTTGGTGTGCGCATAGGCGACACCGGCCTTTGTGTAAATCAGCCAGCGGTCATGCGCGATGCCGATAGAGCTGGTTGAGGTCGCGATCCAGTTGGTGTCCGCGGAAATTGACCGGCTCAAGACGCCCAGCGGAACCCAGTTGGTGGTGCTGGTCCCGTTGACGCTGCCCCAGGTGATATCGGCTTCAGTGCCCACCACCAGCTTACCGAGTTGGTAGCGCAAACCGCCCTCGACACCACCGATGAAGCCGCTGCTGAAGGTCGGTTGGACAACCGGCACGCCGACACGTGTTCCGAGGATGCCAAAATTTGGATCGGACGAGTATCGTGCTCACCCCAGGCGCCGCCAATGACGCCGCCGATGTACATGCCGCCCCAATCATAAGCGGAATAAGCCGGCGGCGGCGCTTTCACCGCCATGTCTGCCGCGAAAGCAGAACCAGACACAGCCGCTATCGCGGCGGCAACACCACCAAAAATCACGTGCCTCACAATTGGCCCCCTTTACGCCAGCGAATGCCTTTTTATACGCGCGTTGCCGCCGAAAAACTGTGACCGAATAGCAACGCTCGCTCCGAAAAAACGTTCCGCGACCGCGCCGGGAAATCAACCAGGCCGGCGCCCAGAAAAACAAGCGCGACGTGAACGTCGGCGCTCCCCACCGGCTGCTGCAGTTCGCCTCTCCGAGGGGCGGGAGGCGGGGAGGTCAGCAGGCCCAGGCTCTTCCCCAGCCGCGGCCGGTGCGAAACCAATGCCAGCAGTAGATGGCGCCACCGGCATAGAACGGCGCGCCATGGACGTCGGGGTAATAAACGGCAGCGCCGTGAAAACGCGCGCCACGCCACTTGCCGCGCGATGCAACCGCGTCGGCAGGCGCAAGTGCCACTCCGAGGGTGGCGGCGGCAACGATTCCGACAATCATCTTGCGCAACATCGGGGGCTCTCCTGCGACCGGGACTCTGATCCCTGTCGCGCCCGCACCACTGCGATGTCAATCCCGCCGGCTTGGCAAGCCAATCCCGCCAGCTTAGCACTGTCAAAAATTGCGGTTGAGCAGAGGCGCCCAATGTTTTATGGGTGTTGCATGGCGCGCCGGGGTTGCGCGCCGTCGTCGCGGGGTCATTCTGGGGGGTGCAGAAAAATGATATCGCGTATCATTGCCGGGGTAATCGCAGCGATCCTTCTGGCAGGCATGCCGGGGACTGCCAAGGCGCAGAGCATTTTCGGCTGGCTGTTCGCCCAGCGTATCCCACGCGAGGTGGTTGCTTTTCCGGGAACTTACGCTCCCGGCACCGTCGTCATCAGCACCAGCCAGCGGCGGCTCTATCTCATACTGGCCGGCCACCAGGCATTGCGCTACGGCATCGGCGTCGGACGTGAGGGCTTCACGTGGTCCGGCACGTCGGAGATCTCGATGAAGCGGGAATGGCCGGATTGGACCCCGCCCGATGACATGCTCCGGCGCAAACCCGAATTGCCGCGCCACATGGCGGGCGGCCCTGCCAACCCGCTCGGCGCGCGCGCCATGTATCTCGGCGATACGCTCTACCGGATCCATGGCTCCAACGAGCCTGACACCATCGGCACCGCAGCATCTTCAGGCTGTATCCGCCTGACCAATGACGATGTCATCGACCTCTACAGCCGGGTCCATGTCGGGACCAAGGTCGTGGTGCTGCGATAAGCGCCGGAGGCGTGCCGATCCATCGGTGGGCGTCGCCGCGGGACTCATTTCCGCGACGGCGGTTCGCGCGACAGGCCCTTGGCGGCGAGATCATCGAGATATTCGCGCCAGTAGCGGCCCTGGGCGCGGCCGAGCTTGAGAAAATAGTCCCAACTGAAGATTCCCGTGGAATGCATGTCGTCGAACCCCAGCCGGACGGCATAATTGCCGACGGGATGGATTTCGATGATCGTCACGTCGCGCTTGCCCCCCAGCGTCTTGCGCTCGTCCGGAGAATGGCCCTGGACCTCGGCGCTCGGACTGAGAACGCGGAGGAATTCGGCGGGAAACTCGTAGGCCTCGCCATTGTCGAACGCGACCGCGAGTGCGGCCTTGTCTTTGCGCAGCCTGATCTCGGTGGGCGCGGCCGCTGCGAGGTCTGGTTCGGATGCCATCGGAGAACTCCATGATATTGCGGTGCAACGGGCCGTGCCGCGCCGGACCGGTCGGACCGCACGGCGCAAGGCCACCCCTCCCGCCGCCGCAGCCGATGATTATATCGTTGCAATATAAGCGCTTCCCTGAGAAAACCAGTACGGTCTCCAATGAGTGCGGGCATGTCCGGTATCGATGAGCTGACGCGAGGCGATTTCAAGCGCGCCATGGCGGTGCCGCCGGCGCCGCTGGTCGACCCGTTCGCGCGCGCCATCACCTATTTGCGGGTGTCGGTCACCGATCGCTGCGATTTCCGCTGCGTCTACTGCATGTCCGAGAACATGACCTTCCTGCCGAAGGCCGACGTGCTGTCGCTGGAGGAACTCGACCGCCTGTGCTCCGCCTTCGTCGCCAAGGGCGTGCGCAAGCTGCGCCTCACCGGCGGCGAACCGCTGGTCCGGCGCGGCATCATGGCGCTGGTCGCTTCGCTCTCGCGCCACCTCGCCGCCGGCGCGCTCGACGAGCTCACGCTCACCACCAACGGCTCCCAGCTCAAGAAATACGCTTCCGAACTCGCCGCCCACGGCGTCAAGCGCATCAATGTCTCCCTCGACACCCTCGATGCGGCCAAGTTCCGCGCCGTCACCCGCTGGGGCGACCTCGACAAGGTGCTGGAAGGCATCAAGGCCGCCCAGGACGCCGGCATCGCCGTCAAGATCAATGCGGTCGCGCTCAAGGGGGTCAACGAGGACGAATTCGCAGCGCTGGTGGAATGGGCGCATGGCGCCGGGATGGACCTCACCTTCATCGAGGTGATGCCGCTCGGCGACGTTGGCGAGGGCCGGCTCGACCAGTACCTGCCATTGTCCATGGTGCGGGCGCGGATCGCCGAGCGTTTCACCCTCGCGGACATCGATTACCGGACCGGCGGGCCGGCCCGCTATGTCAGGGTCGCGGAAACCGGCGGACGGCTCGGATTTATCACCCCGCTCACCCACAATTTCTGCGAATCCTGCAATCGCGTCCGCGTCACCTGCACTGGCACGCTGTTCATGTGCCTCGGCCAGGAGGACGCCGCCGACCTGCGCGGCGTGCTGCGCGCGTCCGAAGCCGATGACCCGCTCTATGCCGCCATCGACGAAGCGATCTCGCGCAAGCCCAAGGGCCACGACTTCATCATCGACCGGCGCCATCGGCGCCCGGCGCTCGCGCGCCACATGAGCGTCACCGGCGGCTGAGCTTCTTGCCGGCGGGTCGCAGCCGGACTCGCCGCACCAGGGGGGCCAGGGGGGGAACGTGGGCGGACTGCTCAAACTCAGCCGCGCAATCGACTGGATGAACGCGCAATTCGGCGTCGTCGCCAATTGGCTCGTGCTGCTGGCGTGCCTGATCAGCGCCGGCAATGCCGCGTCGCGCTACCTGTTCAGCGTCAGCTCGAACGGCTGGCTCGAAGTCCAATGGTACATGTTCGCGGGCATCGTGCTGCTCGGCGGGCCCTATACCCTGTGCAGGAACGAGCATGTGCGGGTCGACCTCGTCTACGGCGCCGTTTCCGAACGCAC
>CAVVCE010000100.1:0-12310 GCA_963746235.1 uncultured Alphaproteobacteria bacterium | reverse complement strand
TGTTATGTACGCTTAACGACTGGTACCGTATTGCTGACCATCGCCGGGCGCGGATTCGGGTCCGTCGTGTCGCCGGGCATGGAAGAATCCTTCCTCGCTTCCGAATGCGTCTCCTGCGGCGCCTGCGTGCAGGCCTGCCCGACCGCGACGCTGACCGAAAAATCGGTGATCGAGATCGGCCAGCCCGAGCATTCGGTGGTGACCACCTGCGCCTATTGCGGCGTCGGCTGCGCTTTCAAGGCCGAGATGCGCGGCGACGAAGTGGTGCGCATGGTGCCCTACAAGGACGGCAAGGCCAATCACGGCCATTCCTGCGTGAAGGGCCGCTTCGCCTGGGGCTACGCCACCCACCGCGAACGCATCCTCAAGCCGATGATCCGCGACAACATCACGCGATCCCTGGCGCGAGGTTTCCTGGGACGAGGCGATCGCGCGACGCCGCGTCGGAATTCAAGCGCATCCAGGCGAAATACGGCCGGCGTTCCGTCGGCGGCATCACCTCCTCGCGCTGCACCAACGAAGAGACCTTCCTGGTGCAGAAGCTGATCCGCGGCGGCTTCGGCAACAACAATGTCGACACCTGCGCGCGGGTCTGCCATTCGCCGACCGGCTACGGGCTCAGCACCGCGTTCGGCACTTCGGCCGGCACCCAGGATTTCGATTCGGTCGAGCAGACCGACATCGTCATGCTGATCGGCGCCAATCCGACCGACGCCCATCCGGTGTTCGCCTCGCGCATGAAGAAACGCCTGCGCCAGGGCGCGAGGCTGATCGTGGTCGATCCGCGCCGCATCGATCTCGTGCGCACGCCCCATGTGGAGGCCGCGCATCACCTGCCGCTGCTGCCCGGCACCAATGTCGCGGTGCTCACCGCGCTCGCCCACGTCATCGTGACCGAAGGCCTCGTCAACGAGACCTTCGTGCGCGAGCGCTGCGACTGGGACGAGTTCCAGGATTGGGCGGCGTTCGTCGCCGAGCCGCGCAACAGTCCGGAGGCGGTGGCGAAGCTCTCCGGCGTTCCCGCCGCGACGATCCGCGCCGCGGCCCGCCTCTATGCCACCGGCGGCAATGGCGCGATCTATTACGGGCTCGGCGTCACCGAGCACAGCCAGGGCTCGACCACGGTGATCGCCATCGCCAACCTCGCCATGGCCACCGGCAACCTCGGGCGTCCCGGCGTCGGCGTCAATCCGTTGCGCGGACAGAACAACGTGCAGGGCGCCTGCGACATGGGCTCGTTTCCGCACGAACTGTCCGGCTACCGTCATATCTCCGGCGATGCCACCCGCGCGATATTCGAGGCGCTATGGGGCGTCGCCCTCGACAAGGAGCCCGGCCTGCGCATCCCCAACATGCTGGACGCCGCCGTCGACGGTTCGTTCAAGGGCCTCTACGTCCAGGGCGAGGACATCCTGCAATCCGACCCCGACACCAAGCACGTGGCGGCGGGCCTTGCGGCGATGGAATGCGTGGTGGTGCAGGACCTGTTCCTGAACGAGACCGCGAACTACGCCCATATCTTCCTGCCGGGATCGACGTTCCTGGAAAAGGACGGCACCTTCACCAATGCGGAGCGGCGCATCCAGCGCGTGCGCAAGGTGATGGCGCCGAAATCCGGCAAGGCCGATTGGGAGATCACCCTCGACATCGCCAAGGCGATGGGCTTTCCCATGCATTACGACCATCCGTCGCAGATCATGGACGAGATCGCGCACCTGACGCCCACCTTCACCGGCGTCTCGTTCGACAGGCTCGAAGAGCTCGGCTCGGTCCAGTGGCCGTGCAACGAAAAATCCCCGACCGGCACGCCGGTCATGCATATGAACGGCTTCGTGCGCGGCAAGGGCAAGTTCGTCATCACCGAATATGTCGCGACCGACGAGCGCACCGGCCCGCGCTTCCCGCTGCTGCTGACCACCGGCCGCATCCTCAGCCAGTACAATGTCGGCGCCCAGACCCGGCGCACCGCGAACGTGGTCTGGCACGAGGAGGACCGCCTCGAAATCCATCCCCACGACGCCGAGCAGCGCGGCATCCGCGACGGCGACTGGGTCAAGCTCGCCAGCCGTGCCGGCGCGACCACGCTGCGCGCGCTGATCACCGAGCGGGTGGCGCCCGGCGTCATCTACACGACGTTCCATCACCCGGAAACCCAGGCCAATGTGATCACCACCGACTATTCGGACTGGGCGACGAACTGCCCGGAGTACAAGGTGACGGCGGTCCAGATCACGCCGTCGAACGGCCCGACCGAGTGGCAGGAGCGCTACGACGACCTCGCGCGCAACAGCCGCCGCATCGCCCCGGCGGTGGAAGCCGCGGAGTAGACCCTCGTGGCCCCGCCGATCGACCGCGTTGCCCGCACCGCCTGGCGCCTCGACGGGTTTGCCGATGGCGACCGCGCGATCCCGGAGGAGACGGCGGTCGCCTTCACCTACAATGGCACCTCGTATGCGGTGATGATGGCGACGCCGCAGGACCTCGCGGATTTCGCCCTCGGCTTCAGCCTGACCGAGGGGATCGTGGGCTGCGGCGACGAGATCGAGCGGCTGGAGATCATCGACCAGCAGGTCGGGATCGAGTTGCGGATGTGGCTTGCCGAGCCGCGTGCCTCCGGCTTGCAGACGCGCCGGCGGCATCTCGCGGGGCCGACCGGATGCGGGCTGTGCGGCATCGAGACGCTGGCCGAGGCGATGCGGCCCGCGCTGGTCGTCACCGACGGCCAGCTTTTCACGCCGCGCGACATCATGCGGGCGATCGACTCCGTCGCGCCGCACCAGGCGATCAACCGGGAGACCCGCGCCGTCCACGCCGCGGCGTTCTGGGAACCGGGCCGGGAACTCGTCGCGCTCCGCGAGGACGTCGGACGCCACAACGCTCTCGACAAGCTCGGCGGCGGGCTCGCGCGCGAGCATGTCGTCGGCCGCGCCGGCATGGTCGTCCTCACCAGCCGGGTGTCGGTGGAGATGGTGCAGAAGACCGCCCGCCTCGGCATTCCCTTCATCGTCGCGATCTCGGCGCCCACCGCGCTCGCGGTGCGGACCGCCGACGCGGCGGGCATCACGCTGGTGGCGATCGCCCGCGGCGACGGCTTCGAGATCTTTACCCACCCCCATCGCATCACGAAAGAACGGGTCGCCTGTGTCGCCTGACAAGCTCGTCTACATGGCCAATCAGATCGGCAAATTCTTCGTCAGCCAGGGCCACGACAAGGCGGCGGCCGGCATCGCCGAGCATATCGCGAAATTCTGGGACCCGCGCATGCGCGCGACGATCATGGCGCATCTCGATGCCGGAGGCGCCGGCCTCGATCCGGCCGCCCGCGAGGCGATCGAAAAGCTGCGCCCGGCGCAACGCCAGGAATCGCGGATCACGTAGCGGGGCGTGGCAGCTTCACGACGAAGCTAGAATCGGACAACGTCTAATTTAATCCCACGGACCTCATCCTGAGGAGCCATGCGAAGCATGGCGTCTCGAAGGATGGACGCTGTGGCACGGCGTTGCCTGCGACCGTCCTTCGAGACGCGCGCAAGAGCGCGCTCCTCAGGACGAGGTTGATTGATGATATCGGACTTGTAGGGTGGGCAAAGCGAAGCGTGCCCACCCTCGTCGTATCCGCGTGGGCACGGCGCGAAGAGCGCGCCTTTGCCCACCCTACTGATTGGTTTCATGGAATCGATCCACTAGAAACGGCAATGACGACAATCGCACTGGCGGGCAGCGGCGTCGGACCTGCGACCGGGCCGGCCGCAAGCGACCGCAATCGGGACAACGGGACACAAAGGCGGCTTAGATACCGGCGCTGCGTTTGCGCCCCGATTTGTCGCACCTTGCCCAACCGTAAAGTTCATTGACGCCATCGTTCGCGTCGAATTCTATGGTGGGGGTGAAGACGGGTCTCCGGGAGGGCCTCGAATTGGAAGTCAGGAGCGAAGTGGCCGGCGGCGTGGCCGTGTACCGCATCATCGGCAGGATCGATGCCTTGACCAGCCGCGATTTGGAATTGGCCGTCGGCTCCGCCATCCGCGACGGAACGTCCCGGATTATCTTCGACATGCGCGGAGTCGACTTCATTTCTTCCGCCGGCCTCAGGGTCATTTTGGTGACGGCAAAGAACGCCACGGCGGCCACGGGAGGTCTCGCGATTTTCGGGGTTCAACCCGGGGTCAATGAGGTGTTCGAGATTTCCGGCGTGAATGCGATCATCCCCATCGCATCGGATGAAGCGGAAGCGCGCGCGAAGCTGGGCGCGTGAGAAGGGCGTCTATCATGAAACATCTGACACTGGCCGACGAGATCGTCGTGCTCATGCTCCGCGACGATACCGGTGCCATCAATCCGGCCCGGGCCGCTTCAGCCAATATAGCGATCGCGGGGGGCCTGCTCATGGAACTCTCCCTTCTCGGCCGGATCGACACCGATCTCGCGTCGCTGTTCATCGTCGATCCGAATCCGGTCGGCGACGAGCTTCTCGACCATGCCCTGGGTGAGATCGCCGCCGAGCCTTCCAAGCGATCGAGCGTGTGGTGGATCAACCAGTTCGGTGTCCGCGGCGGCGATCTCTTGGGGAAAGTTCTCGGCCGCCTGGTCGAGGCCGGCATTCTTCGCGAAGAAGACCGGCAGTTCCTCTGGGTGTTGTCGCGACGCGCCTATCCCAAGAATTCCGAGCGTGAGGAGCGTGAGGCGAAGGCGCGCCTCATGTCGGTTATTTTTGACGACGAGGTTCCGACGCCGCGCGACACGCTTCTTCTCAGTCTCGCGGATTCGACCGGCGTCCTGGACGACATGTTGTCTTCCGCGCAGATGCACAAGGCTTCGACGCGCATTGCGCAGGTCATCGCGTTGGAGGAGATCGGCCGCTCGGTGCGGGCGGTGGAGTTGAAATCGCCGCTGGCCGCCGGGCGACGTGATCGTTACCGGCGTCTAGGAATCGCGCATCGCATAGGAAGCTCGGCGGATCATGCAACGAAGCTCATAAGAGCCGTATCGGAGGGAACGCAAATGACGACGATCGCGCAAGTGGGGGGCGGGTTTGCACCCATCGCGGGGCTGCTCGACCGCGAGCGCATCATCGCCAAGGCCGGGTTCAATCGCTGGATGGTGCCGCCGGCGGCGCTCTGCATCCATCTCTGCATCGGAATGGCGTACGGCTTCAGCGTATTCTGGTTGCCGCTGTCGCGCGCCATCGGCCTCGACAAGAGCGTCGCCTGCCCGGACCTCACGCTCGTCGGCGAGCTTTTCACCACCACCTGCGACTGGCGCATTTCGAGCCTCGGCTGGATGTACACCCTCTTCTTCGTCGTGCTCGGCTCGGCTGCGGCGACGTGGGGCGGCTGGCTGGAGCGCGCCGGACCGCGCAAGGCCGGCGTCGTCGCCGCCGTGTGCTGGTGCGGCGGGCTGGTGATCTCCGCGATCGGCGTCATCACCCATCAGCTTTGGATGTTGTGGGTCGGCTCGGGCGTGATCGGCGGCATCGGGCTCGGCCTCGGCTATATCTCTCCGGTCTCCACGCTGGTGAAATGGTTTCCCGATCGCCGCGGCATGGCGACCGGCATGGCGATCATGGGCTTCGGCGGCGGCGCCATGATCGGCGCTCCGCTCGCCGACCTGCTGATGAACTATTTCCGTACGCCGACGTCGGTCGGCGTGTGGCAGACGTTTCTCGCCATGGGTGCGGGCTACTTCGTGTTCATGATGATCGGCGCATTCGGCTATCGATTGCCGCCGGCCGGCTGGCGCCCCGACGGATGGACGCCGCCCGCCAACACCAAAGCGATGATCACCCAGCAGAACGTCCACCTCAGGGACGCCCACAAGACCAAGCAGTTCTGGCTGATCTGGGCGGTGCTCTGCCTCAACGTGTCCGCCGGCATCGGCGTGATCGGAATGGCCTCGCCGATGCTGCAGGAGATTTTCGGCGGCGCGCTGATCGGCCAGCCGGAGCTGGGCTTCACGCAATTGAGCCCCGACCAGCGCACGGTGATCGCGGCCATCGCGGCCGGGTTCACCGGCCTGCTGTCGCTGTTCAATATCGGCGGGCGTTTCTTCTGGGCGTCGCTGTCGGACTATATCGGGCGCAAGAACACCTATTACACGTTCTTCCTGCTGGGCATCGCCATGTACGCGCTGGCGCCGTGGGCGGCGCATTCCGGCAACAAGGCGCTGTTCGTGGCCTTCTTCTGCGTCATCCTGTCGATGTATGGCGGCGGCTTCGCCACCGTGCCGGCCTATCTCGCCGACATATTCGGCACCCAGTTCGTCGGTGCCATCCACGGCCGCCTGCTGACCGCGTGGTCGACCGCCGGCATCATCGGCCCGGTGGTGGTGAACTATATCCGCGAGTTTGAAATCTCGGCGGGCGTGCCGCGCGACCACGTTTACGACGTGACCATGTACGTCCTGGCGGGAATGCTGGTGGCGGGCTTCGTCTGCAATTACCTGATCAAGCCGCTGGCGGACAAGTGGTACATGAAACCGGAAGAGGTGGCGGCGCTGCGAGCCGAGCAGGGCGGTGCCGGGACGGTGGCGCCGTCCGGGTCGTTCGGCATCGGCAGGGGCGGGCTCGACGCCAGGGCCGCGATGTTCTGGGCCATCGTCGCAATTCCGCTGGCTTGGGGCGTGTGGAAGACGCTGGTGAGCGCGATCAAGATTTTCTGATCGGCGATCTCGTGCTCGTAGCCCGGCTTGAGCGCGAGCGAAATCCGGGAGCGGCCTCTCCCTGTGAATAGGTCTGTCCCGGATTTCACGGGCGTTCAATCCGGGCCACGCGGGGCCGCGGCGTTGGCAGCGATGGGCCGATGCAGACAGCGCGCACCCCTTCCAAGCATGCACGCAAAGAGCGTAGCCTTATTCGAGAGCGGTCGGCGAAACCGTGAAAGGGAGTGGAGCATGAACGCACAGGCTTTCCTTTTGATGGCGACATTGGCGGGAGTGGCTGCGACCCCTGCCTTGGGGCAAACGGCAGCGCCTGCAGCCGGGGCGATCGGTAGCGCTGCGCAAAGCGCGGCATCGATCCCGGATTTTTCCGGCATCACCATTTGGGCGCACCCTTCCCTCGGATTCGAGTCGCCGGTATCGGGTCCGGGCCCGGTGCGCAACACGTCGCGCCTGCCCAATGGCGCGAGCAACTTCAATCTGCTGGTCGGCGATTACACCAATCCGATCTTGAAACCCCAGGCCGCGGAGGTCGTCAAGAAGCGCGGCGAAATCTCACTGTCCGGCCTCGCCTTTCCGGACCCGGACAACCAGTGTCTGCTCCAACCCGTGCCCTATATTTTCTGGAATTTCGAAATCCAGATACTCCAGCAGCCCGACAAGGTCACCATCCTTTACAACCACGATCATGAATTCCGCCAGGTGCGCATGAACCAGCCTCATCCGGCGCAGGTGACGCCGTCCGCGCACGGGGATTCCGTCGGCCATTACGAGGGCGATACCCTGGTGATCGACACCGTGGGGATCAAGGTCGGGCGCTACACCATGGTCGACCGTTTCGGCACCCCCTATACCGAGGCCCTGCACGTAGTCGAGCGTTACCGGCTGCTGGACTTCGAGGCCGCGAAAGAAGCGCAGGAACGCGGCCAAAAAGAATGGCCCGCCGTCCCCGCTTATCCGGTCGATCCCGACTACAAGGGCAAGGGATTGCAGCTCGAATTCACCGTCGAGGATGAAGGCGTCTTCACCATGCCCTGGCCGGCGATCATAACTTATCGGCGTGCCGCGCGCACAGCATGGGATGAACGCGTCTGTGCGGAAAATGTGCAGCAATACTATGCCGGAGGCCAATACTATTCCGACAAGGACGCCACGGTGCCGACCGCCGACAAGCCGGATTTCTGACTGGCGTCGCGGCGGGACTCCCTCTCCCGCTTGCGGGGGAGGGTCGGGGAGGGGGCAACGGCGGTTCCAAGCGAGCGCCGCTGATGCTTCCGACCAAGTTTGCACCGATCAGATGATGACCAAAGTGCCGTCGCTTGGCGGCTCACTCGGCCTCGTCGTTCTGCGCCGGCCGCAGGCCCCCTCCCCAACCCTCCCCCGCAAGCGGGAGAGGGAGTCCACATTCCCGTCGCGCGCACTTGCAGTCGCCGGGTCAGAAATCCGGCTTGTTCGCGACCGGGATGTGATAGTCGAACAGATGCTGGTTGTTCTCTGCGCAGATGTCTTCGATGCTCTCGCGCTGCGCGCGCCGGTAACGCCGCATTGCCGACCAGGGCTGATGGAAGGCGTCCGGATCGTCCACGGTGAAGGTCGCTTCCATCATCTGGCCGCCGTCGATGATTCTCCAGCGCTCGACGACGTGCAGCTTCTCGGTGTGCGGCGTGCGGTAGACGTCGACGACCGTCTTGTCGTTCAGCCCGATCGTGTCGATGACCAGCGTGTCCCCCTCATAATGGCCGACCGACTCGCCGTACCATGACGGCTTGGGATCGGCCGAATGGGGCACATCCATGTAGACCCGGCGGACCTGCTGATTGCTCGGGACGATGATCCAGACTTGCTTCGGCGTCTGCAGGAAGTAAACGGGGTTCGGTCCGCCTTGATTCATGAAGCCGGGAACACCCGCCGGCATGCAGCTCGATCCCGCCGTAAACGCGACCTTGCCGGCCAGCACTTCGTCATTGTCCTTTTTCATGTGCTCCTTCACCCACGGCTTCAGGTTCGGATTGCTGAGATCGGCGATCCGATAGGTCGGCTGCGCGCCGACGCCGTTGGGAACGAAGGGATGAGCCGGATCCTGGGTGACCGGCGGCAGACGGCCCGGAACCGGCTCGAAGAAGGGGCCGCCGCCGTTCAGCCCGACCCATCCCACATTGTTCGACGAGAAATCCGGTGGAGCAGCCGCTTGCTGCGCCACGGCCGGCGCGACCGCCGTGATTGCCACCAAGATGATGCCTGCGAGCAGCTTCTCTCTCAAGGCGAACGACGACATTGTTGCTCTCCTCCGGTAGCATTGCTCGGTGTGGTCACCGATGTTGTGGGGACGATTTCAGAAGTCGGGTTTGTCGGCTTGGGGGATCGGGAAGAGGTTGCTGCTGAAACGATCCCCGTTGTTCTCGGCGCAGACCGTCTCCAGTATCGGGTTGGCCGCGCGGCGCCAGCGCTTGAGCATGTGAAGCGGTGCGTTGAGGGTATCGGGGTCTTCGACCGTCACCGAGGCCTCCAGCGTCTTGCCGTCGGCGGTCATCTTGTAGCGCTCGACCACGTGTTCCTTGTCCGTGTGCGGCGTACGGAAATTGTCGATATAGCTGTATCCGGTGGAAAGGCCGATGGTATCGATCACCAGCGTATCCCCGTTCTCATAATGGCCGATGGAGTTGCCGAACCATGACGGCTTCACGCTTTCCGAATGCTGGTCGGTGAGATAGATGCGGCGGACCATGTGGTCGCGCTGCCAGATCATCCACACCTGCTTCGGCATCTGGATGAAATAGAACGGCTCGATCGGATAGAGCAACTGTCCGGGGATGCCGCCGGGCCAGCATCGCGACTGCGCGCTGAAAGGAAGTCCCCGCCGGCCGCTGAGCACCTCCTCATTCGAGGCGAGCATTTGCGCTGCGGCCCAGGGCTTGAGGATTGGATCCTTGGTGTCGCCCAGTGCCGGCGTCACCTGGCCGGGGCCGTCGAGGTTGCCGTGGAAGGGATGGGCGGGATCCTGCTTGATGGGGCCATGGCCGGTGCCCGGCGGCGGATCGAGCCAGCCGCCGTTGCTGATCCATGCCAGACCGTCCGCCGAAAATTGGGGAATCTGCTCCGCGCAGGCAGGCGAGCCGGCGACACCGGCAAGAATCCCGGCGGCTATCGCGGCGGCTCCCGCGCACAGCAGCACCTTTTTCAATTCGGACATTGCAACGCCTCCCTCTCGCGCCCCACCATCTTCGACCCGCAAGGGGGCCGAACCGGCTCGGTCATGGCGGTGAGGATAGCCGAATTCTTCCCGGTTCCGGAAGCGGCGATTGCCGAATTTCGCATCCGGATCATCCGCCGCGGCGGCATCCGGCCATCGGCGCCTGAAACCCGGCGACGGCGTCAGTAACGGCCCGCTAGTGGTCTGACCCCAACATTTGGTTCCCAAATGTTGGGACAAGTCAGCCCACTAACCTGTTGAGGCGGTGGGGCGACTTGTCCAAACAGATGGGAACCATCTGTTTGGGTCGCACCACTAGCCCGTCGGCGCTTCATTCGTCGTCGGCCGGCTCCTCGGCGGCCTTCTCCACCGGTGCGTCCTGCCGGAAATACGGCTCGACCTCGCCCTTGAGCTTGATCGTCATGGGATTGCCGTGGCGGTCCTTCGCCGTTCCTGCGGCGACGCGAATCCATCCCTCGCTGACGCAGTATTCCTCGACATTGTTCTTCTCGACGCCCTTGAAACGGATGCCGACGCCTCTCTCCAGCATTTCGGCATTGTAGAACGGGCTGTTGGTGTCGGTGGAAAGGCGATCCGGCGGAGTTTCGTTCATCGGCGTCACACACAAAATGCAGGGAGCGGACGCAATGGAGAACTACAGATCGCCGCTCAATGCAAGGCGGACCCGATGCGGCGCTGCGTCCGTGTGGTCACAGCGTCGCTCCCGCGCCGCGCCGCGCGAGCGGATATGCGGCGGCATCGTACAGGCGGCGAATTCCGTTGCTGTCGAACCGGGACTCCTCGACCTCGAGGTGGGCGCGCAGCAACTGTTCCGGCGGCAGTTCCTCGATCGCAAACCGGATCGCGTCCGCGGCCCGATCGAACCGCTTGTATCCGGAGGATTGGCGGCTGGATTTCCGGTTTCGCGCGGAGAACAACTCGGCTTCCGCCTCGTAGTCGAACACGTCCTCTGCCGCCGCGACCTGGTCACCCATGATGGCCTCCTTCCGGCAGGATGGTTGTCATGTAGCGAAATCGTCCGCGTATAGGGGATAATCCGCTGGCGCCAGATGTGCCGGGTTTGGGGTCGCACGGTGCCCGCATTTGAGGCTGACTGCACCTGCAAGTGCATTTGTCATTCAAGTATCCTCAAAATATCGACCAAATATCCTGTGCGCGGCTGTTAACGGATGTAAGATCAAAGCGCGGGAAAGCTAGCCGGGCTGGGTAAATATTCTCGAATGCGGGCCATCCGCATCGCTATTGTGTAGACGAACGCAGCGCAGTCGCATAGAATGCGTGCGACTTCGACACAATCGGCAAGGCTTTGTGATGTTTCAAAGCTTTGTATTGGCCGTGGGCCCAGCTTTGCCGTCCGACCTCGTGAGCCGCGCTCGGGTCCGTGGCTCGCGCCCTCGATTGCAGCTCCGATCAAGGCACGCGGTATCGAGGCACGCGGTATCGGGGCGAGCGATATCGAGCATGGGGTGCGTGCAGTACGCGCGGACCGGAAAGCTTTGTTCTTGCTGCCGGTTCTGTCATCATGCGCTTTGCACGGCATCGCACGTGCCAAAGTGAGGCGCCAACAACCGGAGCAGACATGACCCCCCAATTTCGATCAGGACAGACGGTGCGCCTCTCCCGCGGCCTCCCCTATAAATCGGCGGCCGACGGCGACTACAAGATCGTTCGGCAGCTTCCCGACAATGGTGGTGAGCAGCAATATCGTATCAAGAGCGTGCGTGAGCCGCACGAACGCGTGGTCAAGGAAAGCGACCTGGAAAAAGTATGAGTTTCTCCCGGCACTGGTCCTCGCGCGCATCAGGAGTGACAGGCAATGGACTTGGGCAATCTGCTCTCGGCCGGCAGATCTAATGCAGGTGGCGGGATGGATCAGGACACGGAGCTCACGCTGAAAATTCGCATGGATCGCAAGAAATATGCATGGAGCCTATATCGAAACGGCATCGCCGAGCCGATCAAGTATTCGGTGCCGATATTTTCTACGGAAGCCGCCGCGACGGCCGCAGGCCTGCAGGTGCTGGCCCGTATAAATTTGCGCAAGAAGTAATTTTAAGATGTCGAAATTGCGCCGCTCTGCGCCTTGAAACATGCATGCGGCCGGCGCCTTGATGGCAGCGTGCGCGCTCCGACTTGCTCATGAGGGGGGTTGATATCGCTCCATTCTGGGCCCATATAAGCGTTCGTTCGAGATTTTGCCTGTTCTTGTTTTTGCCCGACCAGGGCTCTTCCCAAGACAACGTCGAATTCGGACGTAAGGCTGCGGACGTCGTGCAGCACGCGGACGCCTGTCGGCGTTTTCAATGGAGGCCGGAATGGCTACAGGTACAGTTAAGTTCTTCAATTCCCAAAAGGGATTTGGTTTCATCCAGCCGCAAGACGGCGGAAAGGACGTATTCGTCCACATTTCCGCAGTCGAGCGCGCCGGCATGAGCACCCTCAACG
>CAVVCE010000099.1:0-19083 GCA_963746235.1 uncultured Alphaproteobacteria bacterium | reverse complement strand
ACCTGCAGTTCCTCCAGGGCAAGAACAGCCAGGCGGAATTCTCCCACACCCTCAATTCGCTGCTCGACGGCGGCCGCCAGGTCGTGGTGGCCGCCGACCGGCCGCCGACCGAACTCGAAAGCCTCGACGAGCGCATGCGCTCGCGGCTCGCGGGCGGGCTTGCCGTCGAGGTCGGCGCGCTCGATGAGGAATTGCGGCTTGAAATCCTGTCGGCCCGGGTCCGGGCGGCGCGCCTTCACCACCCGGGTTTTGCGGTGCCGGACCCGGTGCTCGCCTATATCTCGCGCTCGGTCACCCATAACGGGCGCGACCTCGAAGGCGCGCTCAACCGGCTGCTGGCCCACAGCAAGCTGACCAGCCATCCCATCACCATGGAACTTGCCGAGCGCGAGCTGCGGGACCTGGTTCGCCCGCTGGAGCTCAAGCGGGTCCGGATCGAGGACATCCAGCGCATCGTCGCGCGCCATTACAATGTCAGCCGCAGCGACCTTCTGTCGTCGCGCCGCACCGCCAATGTGGTCCGCCCGCGCCAGATCGCCATGTACCTCGCCAAGACCCTGACGCTGCGGTCGCTGCCGGAGATCGGCCGCCGGTTCGGCGGGCGCGATCACACCACGGTGCTTCATGCGGTGCGCAAGATCGAAGGCCTGATCGGCAAGGACAATACGTTGGCTGCCGAAATCGAGGTCCTGAAGAGCCAGTTGCAGGAATGAACGGCGGCGCTCGACGGACGAGAGAACGCGGCACCGCTCATGCGCGCGGGACGATGGGAACCGCTCGCGGGCGCACGGCCTGCGGTTCCGGTTTGTTGATATTGATGCATTTTCTGGAGCGCACCCGGCGCAAAAGTGCTATCCGGTCTCACGTCCCCAACGCGCCCGAATCTCCGGGTCGGGCGCGTTGCCGGGGCGGCTGAACGGTATCCACTCAGCCTGACGGCGCGCTGGAACCGGTGTCCCCTCTTCGCCGGGCGAGCTCATACCGCGCAGGATTTCCCATGAAGGTCACGGTCGAACGCTCCGAGCTTCTGCGATCGCTGTCTCACGTTCATCGCGTGGTCGAGCGGCGCAACACCATTCCGATCCTCGCCAACGTGCTGATGCGCGCCGAACGCTCCAAGCTCGCCTTCAAGGCGACCGACCTCGACCTCGAGGTGATCGAAACCGTCGCCGCCGAGGTCAATCCGGCCGGCGTCACCACCGTGCCGGCGCACATGTTCTACGAAATCGTGCGCAAGCTGCCGGACGGCGCGCAGATCGTGCTGGAGGCCGCCGGCGACCGCGCCGTGATGTCGATCCGCGCCGGCCGTTCCCGCTTCACGCTGCAGACGCTGCCGGAGAGCGACTTTCCCGATCTTGCCGCCGGCGACATGACCCACCGATTCACGCTTGCCGCCGCCGCGCTCAAGCGGATGATCGACAAGACCCAGTTCGCGATCTCCACCGAGGAGACCCGCTATTATCTCAACGGCATCTATCTGCACACCGCGGGCACCGGCAAGGCGCTGGTGCTGCGGGCGGTCGCGACCGACGGCCATCGCCTCGCCCAGTTCGACCTCGAAGCTGCCGGCCGGCGCGGAGGGCATGCCGGGCGATCATCGTGCCGCGCAAGACCGTCGGCGAGGTCCAGCGGCTGATCGACGGCGTCGAAGGCGAGGTCGGGATCGAGCTGTCGCAGTCGAAAATCCGCTTCACCCACGGCGCCGTCGTGCTGACCTCCAAGCTGATCGACGGCACCTTCCCCGATTATGGACGGGTGATCCCGGTCGGCAACGACAAGCAGCTCGAGGTCAACAAGCGCGACTTCGAGCAGGCGGTCGATCGCGTCTCCACGGTCGCGAGCGAGCGCGGGCGGGCGGTCAAGCTGTCCTTGTCGGCCGGCCGCCTGGTGCTCTCGGTGACCAATCCGGATTCCGGCAGCGCCACCGAGGAGCTCGAGGTCGGCTACGACGCCGACCCGCTCGATATCGGCTTCAACTCGCGCTATCTGCTCGACATCGCCGCCCAGCTCGAAGGCGACGCCGCGCTGCTCAAGCTCGCCGACCCCGGCTCGCCGACCCTGATCCAGGACAAGGAGGCCAAGGGCGCGACCTATGTGCTGATGCCGATGCGGGTGTAGGCGCCTGATCGCGAAAAGTTGCAGGCTGTTCGGAGCGCCGCGCTCTCCCGCCGCGGGGGCAACAAGCCCGGCAGGTGAGGCCGGGTTGGTGAGGCCGACGGTTCGTGAACGCCCGCATCTGCCGACTGACGCTCTCCAATTTTCGCAGCTACCACGCCGCGAGCATCGCCGTCGCGGGCGACCTCGTCGTGCTGGTCGGGCCCAACGGCGCCGGCAAGACCAACCTGCTGGAGGCGATCTCGCTGTTGTCGCCGGGCCGCGGGCTGCGCCGCGCCGAGCTCGGCGAACTCGCCTTCAACGAGGGCGACGAGTCCTGGGCGGTGTCGGCGCAGGTCGACGGCGCGCTCGGCCTCGCCACGCTCGGCACCGGCATCGAGCCGCCCGGCGGCGCCGAGATCGCGCCGCTTCGCAAGTATCGGATCGACCGCGAGCCGGCCGGTTCGGCCACCGCCTTCGCCGATCATCTGCGCGTGATCTGGCTGGTCCCGGCGATGGACGGATTGTTCGCCGGTCCCGCCTCGGAGCGGCGCCGCTTCCTCGATCGCCTGGTGCTCGCGGTCGATGCCGCCCACGCCGCGCGGGTGATCCGCGCTCGAGCGCGCGCTGCGCTCGCGCAACCGCTTGCTCGAGGCCCCGCGCCCCGATGCCCATTGGCTCGATGCCGCCGAGCATGAGACCGCGGAGATCGCGGTTGCGGTCGCCGCGGCGCGCGCGGAGACGGTGCGGCGGCTCGCGGCCGCATTGAGGGCGCGACGGGCCGCGGAGACCGCGTTTCCGTCCGCCGAGATCGCGCTCGAAGGCTGGATGGAGGCCATGGTGCTGGCCCAACCCGCCGTCGAGGTGGAGGACCGCTATCGCGCCGTGCTGCGCGACAATCGCAGCCGCGATGCCGCCGCCGGGCGCACCCTCGACGGCCCCCATCTCACCGATCTCGCCGTCTACTACGAGCCGAAAGGGATCGCGGCGCGCGACGCCTCCACCGGCGAGCAGAAGGCGCTGCTGATCGGCCTCGTGCTCGCCCATGCCGCGCTCGTCGCCGACATGACCGGCGCCGCGCCGGTGATCCTGCTCGACGAAGTGGTGGCGCATCTCGATCCAAACCGGCGCGCCGCGCTGTTCGCGGCGCTCGCGCGGCTCGGCGCCCAGGTGTGGATGACCGGCGCCGATCCCGCAGCGTTCGCCGATGTCGCCGCTGGCGCAGAGACCTTCGACGTGAGCCCCGGCAAGGTCGGGCGGCGCGGGACCTGAGAGGATTTTGGATCGAACATCGCGCCCCTTCATCGCGTCGGCGGGACGGCGAAGATCTGTATAATCTCCGTATGAACGAAGCCTCCTTCACCGAATTGTCGGCATGGCTGACCCAGGCGGGCCTCGCCGGCACCTCTGAAACCGACATCGTCGCTGGATTCTGCGACCGTTGCGTCGCGGCCGGACTTCCGCTCGGCCGCGCCCAGGTGTTTATCGACACGCTCCATCCGGTCCACGAGGGCCGCCTGTTTCGCTGGGGACATGGCCCCAGCGAATCTCCTGTCTTCGAATATGGCCGCACCAGCCCGGACGCGCTCGACCGCGTCCGACTCCGATCCCCAAGAATGTCGAGGCGGCCGAACGCTGGCGGCGCAGCCCGTTCTACAAGATGCTGCAAACCGGCGAACTTGCTGCTGCGCCGCCGCCTGACGCCGCGACCAAGGACGAGTTTTCGCTGCTGCCCGATTTGCTCGCAGCCGGGATGACCGACTACGTCGCGATCATCACCCGCTTTGCCGCGCGACGGCGTTATCGGCGAGATGGATGGCGTGTACTCGTCATGGGGGACAAGGGCAGCCGACGGGTTCAACGACGGCCAGATCGCGGCGCTTTGAGCGGATCGTGCCGTACCTCGCGCTCGCCATCAAATCGGTGGCGCTCGCGCGCATGACCGCAACGCTGATGGAAACCTATCTTGGCCGCGACGCCGGCCAACGCGTGCTCGGCGGACGGATCGTGCGCGGCATCGCGGAGCAAATCGATGCCGTCGTTTGGTTCAGCGATTTGCAAGGGTTCACTCGCATCACGGACACTGCGCCGGAACACGCAATTCCGCTGCTGAACGACTACGCCGATGCGATCGTCTCGGCGATCCATCAGCATGGCGGTGACGTACTCAAGTTGATCGGCGACGGCACGCTTGCCATCTTCACCGCCGAGGACCGCATGCAGGCATGCAGCGCGGCGTTGTCCGCCGCGATCGCCGCGCGCCGAAGTGTCGCCGAATTGAAACAGCGGCGGGCGGCGCGACGGCAAGCCGGTAACCGACATGTATCTCGGCTTGCATGTCGGCGAGGTCTTTTATGGCAATGTGGGAAGTCGCGAACGCCTGGACTTCACCGTCATCGGCCCGGCCGTCAACGAGGCGAGCCGCATCACCGCGATGTGCCGTTCCGTCGATCAGCCGGTTCTGATGTCGGCGTCGTTTGCTCATGTCGGGGGCGTGAGGCACCGCCTCGTTTCGGTGGGACGATATGCGCTGCGCGGCGTGTCCCGCCCCCAGGAGCTCTTTACGCTCGATCCCGACGCATGAGCGTCGGGATTCCGGCGCGCGACGCGCAGGGGCCGCGCCGATCCCGCTGCATTCGCCGATATCGCGATGTCGCGCAGGTTGCAATCGGGCACCAAAGTCGGCCTGCGCAAGCCTTGCGCGAGCCCCGCCGCAACACGGTTTTCGGGCCGCCGCGAAGGCCCCAAGGAGGCCCCAAGAGAGGCCCCGAGAGATGCTCGATTCGGCCTTGAAATTTGCTTGGGGAACAACCACTTAAACTGCATCACTTTGGGCTGTACGACGGCCCGGATTCATGTCACAGCAACAGCTAGGTAAAGCGCCATTTCAACAGCGATTCGAAACCCTTTTCATGGCTGAACCCGCCCGCAGGTCAGACGCGTCCGACTATGGCGCCGACAGCATCAAGGTCCTCAAGGGCCTCGATGCCGTGCGCAAGCGCCCCGGCATGTATATCGGCGATACCGATGACGGCTCGGGCCTGCACCACATGGTCTACGAGGTCGTCGACAACGCCATCGACGAGGCGCTCGCCGGCTATGCGAAGGAAGTCGCCGTCACCCTCAATCCGGACGGTTCCTGCACCGTGCGGGACGACGGGCGCGGCATCCCGACCGAACTCCACAGCGAGGGCGTGTCGACGGCTGAGGTGGTCATGACCCAGCTCCATGCCGGCGGAAAATTCGACCAGAATTCCTACAAGGTTTCGGGCGGATTGCACGGCGTCGGCGTCTCCGTGGTCAATGCGTTGTCGAGTTTTCTCAAGCTCACGATCTGGCGCGACGGCCGCGAATCCGTGGTCGAGTTCCGCGACGGCGAGGCGGTCGCCCCGCTCGCCGATGTCGGCCCCGCATTCGAGCGGCGCGGCACCGAGGTGACGTTCCTGCCTTCGACGCAGACCTTCACCATGACCGAATGGGACTGGGCGACGCTGGAGCATCGCCTGCGCGAACTGGCATTCCTCAATTCCGGCGTCCGCATCGTGCTGTCCGACAAGCGTCACGCCGTCGAGAAGCGCGAGGAGATGATCTATGAGGGCGGCGTCGAGGCGTTCGTGAAATATCTCGACCGCAACAAGACGCCGCTGGTGCCCAACCCGATCGTGGTCGCGGCCGAGCGCGACGGCACCGTCGTCGAATGCGCGATGTGGTGGAACGACGGCTATCACGAGGCCGTGCTGTGCTTCACCAACAACATCCCGCAGCGCGACGGCGGCACCCATCTCGCCGGCTTCCGCGGCGCCTTGACGCGCCAGGTGACCGGTTATGCGGACGCCAGCGGCCTCACCCGCAAGGAGAAGGTCGCGCTCACCGGCGACGACTGCCGCGAGGGGTTGACCGCGGTTTTGTCGATCAAGGTGCCGGACCCCAAATTCTCGTCCCAGACCAAGGACAAGCTGGTCTCCTCCGAAGTCCGGCCGGTGGTCGAGGGCGTGCTCAACGAGGCGCTCGCCGCCTGGTTCGAGGAGCATCCGAGCGAAGCCAAGGTCATCGTCGGCAAGGTCATTCAGGCGGCCGCCGCCCGCGAGGCCGCCCGCAAGGCGCGCGAGATGACGCGCAAGAGCGCGCTGGGCGTGGCGTCACTGCCGGGCAAGCTCGCCGATTGCCAGGAGCGCGATCCCGCCAAATCCGAGCTCTTCATCGTCGAGGGCGATTCCGCCGGCGGCTCCGCCAAGCAGGGCCGCAACCGCGAATTCCAGGCGGTCTTGCCGCTGCGCGGAAAGATCTTGAACGTCGAACGCGTCCGCATGGACAAGATGCTGTCGAGCCAGGAGATCGGCACCCTGATCATCGCGCTCGGCGCCGGCATCAGCGAAGAGTTCAACGCCGACAAGCTGCGCTACCACAAGATCATCATCATGACCGACGCCGACGTGGACGGCGCCCATATCCGCACCCTGCTGCTGACCTTCTTCTATCGCCAGATGCGCGAGATCATCGATCGCGGGCATCTCTATATCGCCCAGCCGCCGCTCTACAAGGTCGCGCGCGGCAAGTCCGAGCAATATCTCAAGGACGAGCGGGCGCTGGAGAACTACCTCATCGCCGGCGGCATCGAGGAGGCGGTGTTCAAGCTCTCCTCCGGCGAGGAACGCGCCGGCGCCGACCTGCTCAGGCTGGTCGAGGACGCCCGGGTCGTGCGCAACATCCTGGTCGGCCTGCACAGCCGCTACAACCGCAAGGCCGTCGAGCAGGCGGCGATCGCCGGCGTGCTCAACCCTGCGATTTTCGGCGACCCCGACAAGGGCCTGCAGGCGGCCGAATACATTGCCCGCCGGCTCGACGCGCTGTCGGAGGAAACCGAGCGCGGCTGGGCCGGCCGCTTCCTCGAGGGCGAGGGCTTCGCGCTGGAGCGCACCGTGCGCGGCGTCAAGGAGGTGGCGGCAATCGACCATGCGCTGCTCGGCTCCGCCGACGCCCGCAAGCTCGATGAATTGGCGCCGGCGCTCCAGGAGGTCTATCCGCGCCCCGGCACCTTGCGCCGCAGGGGCGAGGAGACCGCGATCCACGGCCCGGTCAGCCTGTTCGACGCCGTCATGGCCATGGGCCGCAAGAGCGTGACCCTGCAGCGCTACAAAGGCCTCGGCGAGATGAATCCCGGCCAGTTGTGGGAAACCACCCTCGACACCAATGCGCGCTCGCTGATGCAGGTGAAGGTCAAGGAGGTCGACGAGGCCGACGACATCTTCACCAGGCTGATGGGCGACGTGGTCGAACCGCGCCGCGAGTTCATCCAGGACAACGCACTGACGGCGAGCGTGGACGTGTGAGCATGGACGTGTGAGCGGGTTGGTTCTCTGGTTTCCGCAAGACCCACTTCTCGATTTCACGTCGTAACCGGCAGTTCGATCAGCCCCAGATGCCGCGCCATCGGACGAAAATCGCTGTCGTTGTGGAGCAGTGGCCTTCGGTTCTCGATGCACCAGGTGCCGATCAGCAGGTCGATGGTCTTGCGGATCGTGATCCCACGCCTGCGCAAGGAACGGAAATTCCGGGCCGCCGCGACGGCAATGGCGTCCCCGGCCATCGGCACGATTTCGAAGCGGCGCAGCAGGGCCTCGACGTCTCGAGCCGCCCGCTCGCTGTCAAGGCCCTGCAGTACCTCGCAAAGCATCAAATCCCCGACTATGACCTCGTCGGTGCCGAGGGCCGCGCGCAGTCGCCGGACATGGGGCGCATTCCGGCCATTGAGGAAGTCGATCCACACGCTGCTGTCGACAACGATCACCCGGTCCCTCGCCCTTTGCGGCTCCGGGCGAGGCTGCCGCGCCAGCGGTATTTGCCGAAAGCCACGTCGACCTCGTGTTGCCGCCGCAGCCTGATCATCAAACGGAGCGCCTGTTCTACCGTCTGCTTCTTGGTTGCGTGTCCGGAAGCTTTCTGGGCTTCTGCCATTAGCGTATCATCGATCTCGATATTGGTGCGCATAGCGGGCCGTTGTTATGTGTAAAGCTGAGTCCTAGGCAGCCTGATCCGGAGCGGATGTTTTCGCGGCAATAATTCCACGCCCACCCGACGCATCGCTGATGCCGATCGACACGTCCTTGCCGAGTGCGGTGAGCACGCGCATGAGGCGGATAAGCGAGTAGTCCTTCACGATTCCGTTCACGATGCGCGAGATGTCCGGTTGCGCCAGGCCGGTGAGCTTCGCCACGTCAGCCTGTTTGAGGTGGCGCTGCTCGATGGCCATCGCGATGGTGTTCGCAAGAGTAAATTTCACCCGCATTTCGTCGGGATCGTCATAGCCCATGTCCCGCAGAAAATCGCCGCTGCCCCGCACGGGACCGGAACTTTCCTTGGCCGTCATCGGCTCTCTCCTCCGGGTGGCTTTGGCACGTTGGAAGACTCCAAGGCTCTTCGCCGAACGAGACGTTCCTGCATTGCCGTTCCGTATGCGGCTTTGTTCCGATCGTAATCGTCGTGCGCAGATCTCTTGCGCTTTTCCAACATCTCAGATTGCGGCTTCGGCATCCTGCCGCCGGTCGGTGACTTCTTCATCCCGGCGTCGAGAATGTAGATCACCTCCACAAATTCCACGAGGTGATACACGCGATAGGTATCGCCGTCAGAAAGTATCCGCACCTCGTCGATGCCGGCGAGCTTTCCGGAGAGCGATTGCCGCTGGTTCCGCGGCAGCGCCTGATGGTTCTGGATCGCCGTCGTTCTAGCGTCAGCAGCTTGGCGAACCTCGTCGGGCAATCCGCGGTAGGCTTCTTCCGCGGCCCGGTTGACGAAGATCACCTCTCGAAGGTCGATGCTCGTGTCGCTGCTCATTATAGCGTAACCGCTATATTGTCAACCCAGCGCGACCAACGGCCCCTAATTCCCTCGCGACGCATTCCCCCCGAGGTCCCCGTGCAAGCCGCGGCGCTTGTGCTTCGCCGGCGCGCGGACCGACCCGGTGACGTCGGGCGCCGGGATGATCAGGTTCTCCAGGTAATCGATGCGCTTGTTGAGGGCGATGTATTCATGGCGGCTGCGCTCGGCCTGGGCGTCCAGGGTCGTGCGCAGGGTGAGGACATCGGTGCCGCCATTGGCGAGGCTCTCCAAGGGATCGGCCGGGAGCAATGCGCGAAATTTCGCCTTGAGCATCGCCACCTCGTCGTCGAGCTTGGCGAGGCGGTCGGATTGGGCGGCGTTGCTGCGGACGAGATCCTCGGTGCGCGCACCGAGCGTCGCGGCCTCGCCGATGGTGCGGTCGAGCGCCATGCGGACGTCGGCGATGTCGGCCCTGTGCCGGCTCAGTTCCGCGCGGTTTTCGGCGTTGGCCCCCAATCCGGCCCACCGCAGCATGTCCTGCGCCGCGCCGCTCGCGATCCCGCTCGCGCCGGCGCCGAACATGACGGCGGCCACCAAGATCATCGAAATGAGCAAGGCGAAGGCGACGGTATCTTTGGGCGGGGAAGCGGTGGTTTCCAACGCGGCCATACATGGGCTCCGATACGCAACATGGTTATTGATAACCATGGACCGCTTTCGGAATCGCTAACGCCCTGGGCGTCGTAGCGTCGTCGTAGGGTGGGAAAGGCGCGCTCTTCGCGCCGTGCCCACGCGGGACCAGTCCGAACGTGGGCACGGCGGGTCTGGCGCTTGCGCGTCAGTGGAGGCGCATCGGCCGCCTTGCCCACACTACGGGCTGTGACCCCACCTGAGTACACTTCGCTTTGCCGAACCTTGCATCAGCGCGCTTGCTACGGCTTCGGCATCACGTGTTTGCATGTCTTGCAGGTGCGGAATTCCTCGCTGTCGAAGAAGCGCGCATAGGCCTTCGACACGGGATCGGCACGATAGTCCCGCACCTCTGCTGCTTCCTCATGCAGCGGGGCGTCGCAGTTCGGACAGAACCACAGGAAACGGTCGACCTCGCCGGCGCGGCGCTGGCGCTCGATGACCAGAAGATAGGCGTCGGGCGGAAAACGGGGCGAATGCGGGATACCGGCCGGGGTATAGATCGTCGAGCCCTCGGGGACGAGCGCGACCTCCTCCTTGCCGTCGGGGGTGCGGTAATGCAGGCGCATGTCGCCATGGATCATCAGCATGACTTCGTCGCTGGGATTGATGTGGAACTCGGAGCGGTATTCGCGGCCCCGCGCGACGAAGGCGAGCGATTCCGGCTCCTGCCACAGCACGCTCACGCGTTCGCCGCGCGCGGCAATCTCGCGGCCCCGCGCGAGCAGATCGACGATCGGCATCTGGATCATAGCGGCTGTGTCCCGATATCGCGTTCGACTTCGGCCGTACCTCTCCCTCCCCTTGAAGAGCCTTGAAGAGGGAAGGAGATATCTTCAATGGCCGGGCAGCACCAGGAATTTCGGCTTGGTCGGCAGCGTCTCCTTCGACACCACGACGGACGGCACTTCGGCGTATTCGATGTCGTATTTCCGGCCGACGCGATCGAGGAACTCGTTCAGCGTGAAGGTGCTGAAGAAGTGCATCGGCACCATCAGCGGCGCCTTGATGGATCTCACCACCTCGACCATGCCGTCCATGTCCATGGTGAAGGCACCGTCCACCGGCACCAGCAGGACATCGATGCGGCCCATCTCGTCGAGTTGCTGCTGGGTCAGGGTGTGATGGAGATGGCCGAGATGGGCGATGCACAGATTGCCCATCTCGAAGACGAAGATCGAATTGCCGTTGAATTCGGTGCCGCCGTTCCAGTTGCGGATGTTGGTGGAGACGCTGCGCACCCGCACGTCGCCGAACGATATGTCGTGGCCGGCCGGCTTGCCGTCGTTGCGCCAGCCGCGCAGCACGAACTTGATGTCGGGATCGGGCCGGTCGGTATAGTGGGTCGAATGGGCGTGGTTCATGGTGACGATGTCGGGCAGCACCGGCGTCCTGACGAAGTCGTTGTAGTCGGTGGCGATGCGCACCAGCTTGGGGCTCTCGAGCAGGAAGGTCGAGTGGCCGCTATAGGTGATGCGGACACGGTCGCCCGGCGAGCGCGGCGAGATCGAATGCGGCGGGAACCGTGCGCGGGCGATCCGACGCGATGAGGCCGGGACAGCTCTCCCGCATTTCCGGCTTGCCGGGCGCGGGAACCTGCATTTGCGCCCGGGCCGATGCGAGGCAAAGCCCGATCAGGCCGGCGGCAAGGATCAGCCGTCGCGTCAGGGCGGCAAAGGCGGCCATGCAACGCTCCGTGTGGTGAGACACCCCGCAGAGCTTAACGCAAAAACGGGATGGGAGCGCAAGCTTTGTCGAACCGACGCGACGTTTGGCCGTGAGACTTGACCTGGAGACTTGACCTGGAGACTTGACCTGGAAACTTGACCTGGAGACGCGGCGGAGCGCTCAGCGCGAAACGATCAGCCCGCGGCTCGTCACCACGACCCAGCGGCCGTCCTGGCGCCTGACCCCCTCGATGCGGCCGAGGCCGGGCAGGGTGTCGCCGGGTATGACTTCCAGGATTCCGTTGCGGGGGGTCTGGATCATGGCAGCGCCGTTGAAGACATCGCGCAGCACCCAGCCTTCGAGGATGGTCGGTTGCGCCGGCGCGGCCCGCTTCGGATCGGCCAGTGCGGCGGTGCGGTCGCCCGGCCCCGCCGGAAGCGTGCCCAGCGTACCGGACGGGAGCGAACCCGTGATGTCGCCGGCGGCGGCCGGGGCGGCAAGGCGGCGGTCGAGGCGATCGAGCGACTCCGCCGTCCGCGCCAGCTTGGCGGTGGTGTCGGCCTGGCCTTTTTCGGCGCGTTCCATGCGGTCCGCGATCTTCGCGATTTGGGCGTTGGACTGCTTGGCGGAGCCATCGATGCTCGCCTTCAGCGTCGCCAATTCGCGGTTGATCCGGTCAAACGATGCGGTGAAGGTCGTCGGGTCGGCCGGCGCCGCCGTCGGCGCGGGACTGAGATAGAGCAGGCCGGCGGTCGCGGCCGATCCGACCGCGGCGCCGAGCAGCACCGCGACCATGCTCACCGCCGCCGGCGTGAACGCGAAGCGCCGGGATTTGGCCGGCCGCCCGGCCGGTTCGCGGGGCGGGTCCGGCGCTGCCTCTTCGGCGCGCGGGATCGCCACAACCAGCGCGGTGCCGCGGGTCGCCGTGAGGGGCGCCACAGGTTCGGACCTTGCGGACTGCGGGATGGCAATTTCAGACTTGTGCGATCTCGGATTTGGCTGTCTCGGCCGGCATCCCGTCGTCCGGCGCCATCGATGGGGAGTTCACATGGGGAAGCGACGAGGCCGGCCCTGCGCCTTCACCCGGGTTTGAATTGGCGCTGTGATCGCTGTTGAACTCGCTCATGGCCTGCTCCGCATGCTCTCCGCGGTGCGGACGCTACGCAATGATGCTTACCAAGCCGGTTACTATTTTGCCGCAGACACGATTTGAATTTCGACTAGAGCGATCAGGCGGATCTGTTGGGCGGCGCAGAGTTCCAAAAATGCCCGCCCCGTCCGATCCGCGTGGGTCGCCGAAGAGCGCGCAACCCCTATTCAGAGCTAGGCCCGTGCTCCCGCGCCAGCGTCTTGAGGGAGGCCTCGGGCCGCGCGCCGATGTGGCGCGATCACCTCGGCGGCCGCCAGCGCCCCGAGCTGGGCCGCCTTTTCATGGCCGGCGCCGCGGGCGAGCCCGAACAGGAAGCCGGCGGCAAACAGGTCGCCGGCACCGGTGGTGTCGACCACCCGCGCCACCGGGAACGCCGGCGATGCGATCGTGCGGGCGCCCTCGACCACCACGCAGCCCTTCGCGCTGCGGGTCACCACCGCAAGCCGCGCATCCGCCCGCAACGCCGCCAGCGCGGCATCGAAATCGGATGTCTGGTAGAGGCTCTGCAACTCCTTCTCGTTGGCGAACAGGAGGTCGACGGTGCCGGAACGCAGGAGATGCAGGAACTCGTCGCGCCAGCGATCGACGCAGAAGGCGTCCGACAACGTCAGCGCCACCACGCGCTTGGCCTCGTGGGCGATCGACGCGGCCTTGACGAAGGCCTCCTTGGCGTGGACGGGGTCCCACAGATAGCCTTCGAGATAGGTGATCGCCGCGCCCGCCACCGTATCGGGATCGATGTCGCGCGGATGCAGGTCCTGGGCGGCGCCGAGATAGGTGTTCATGGTGCGCTCGCCGTCCGGCGTCACCAGCACATAGCAGCGCCCGGTAGAAGGACCGTCGGCGGCGGGCGGCGTGTCGAAATCGACGTTCGCCGCGCGGATGTCGTGGGCGAAGGCGGCGCCGAGTTGGTCGTCCTTGATCTTGCCGACGAACGCCGCGCGGGCGCCGAATCCGGCGGCCCCGACGATGGTGTTGGCGGCCGAGCCGCCCGAGATTTCGACCGCCGGACCCATGGCGTCGTAGATCTGCGCGGCCCGTGCCTCGTCGATCAACGCCATGCCGCCCTTGCGCATGTCATGCGCGGCAAGAAATGCGTCGTCGGCGCGGGTGAT
This sequence comes from uncultured Alphaproteobacteria bacterium, assembly GCA_963746235.1. Lineage (GTDB taxonomy): Bacteria > Pseudomonadota > Alphaproteobacteria > Rhizobiales > Xanthobacteraceae > JAJPKK01. Next base: position 5,547 of record CAVVCE010000099.1, on the reverse strand, counting down.
GACGTCGACAATGGCATTGCCGAGGCCGAGAACGTCGTAGCGAACGGCGGTCATGATGGGTTCACGGGGCTGGTGGAAGAGGACGCGCATAATAACCGGCGTCCCGTGCGTTGCAACGGCGGTATGGCATCCAGATTTCCGGCGCGTGCATGCAAGGCGTGCCGCTCGCTCATCGGCTTCGCGGGGAGAAGACCGGGCCAAGTATGAGAGTCTTCGCTACACTCCGATTCGGAGGCCACTGGATGTCCCTTGCGCGCGATGTCACCACCGTCGGCGCCGCCACGCTCGCGTCTCGCCTGCTCGGGTTCCTGCGCGATGCCGGCATCGCCGCGATCCTCGGCGCCGGCGTGTTGTCGGACGCCTATTTCGCGGCGCTGCAGATTCCCAATCTGTTTCGGCGGCTGCTGGCGGAAGGCGCGCTCAACTCCGCCTTCGTGCCGATGTGGATTCGCATCCGCGAGGAAAGCGGCGTCGAAGGCACCCGCCGGTTCGGCGAACAGGTGCTGGGCGCCATGGCGCGGGCGCTGGGCCTCGTCGCGGTGCTCTGCCTGTTGGGCGCGCCGCTCGTCGTGCGCGTGGTCGCGCCGGGCTTTGACGTCGATGGCGAGCGGTTTTCGCTCGCGGTCACGTTGGTGCGCCTGTGCGTGCCCTATGTGGCGCTGTCCGGCATCGTCGCGGTGGCGGCATCGGCTCTCAACGCGCAGGGGCGGGTCGCCGCGGCCGCGTTCGGCCTCGTGGTGTTCAACGGCGTGCTGGTCACCGCCGTGGTCACGCTGCTGCTCCTCGAGACCGAGGCGACGCCGTTCGCCGCAGCGGTGTTGTCGGCGTCGATGGCCGCGGCGGGGGCGGCGCAGCTCCTGTGCGTCGGCGCCGCCTGGATGCGGACCGACGAGCGGCCGCGCCGGCTGGCATTCGGCTCCTCGCCGGCCGTGCGCCGGTTCCTGATCCAGGCGCTCCCCGGCGTCGTCGCCGGCGGCATCCCGCAGCTCAAGCTGATGGCGGGAGCGATGGTGGCTTCGTCGTCCCAGGCGGCGGTGTCGTGGCTCTATTACGCCAACCGGCTCTACGAATTGCCGCTCGGAGTCATTTCGATCGCGGTCTCCGCGGTGATGGTTCCCGCCATCGCCGCCAGCCTGCGCAGCGGCGACGGCGCCGACGATGCGGCGTCGCAATCGCGCGCCCTCGAGCTCGCGCTGGCGCTGTCGCTGCCCGCGGCGACCGCCTTCGCCGTGCTGTCCGAAGCGATCGCCGGCGGCCTGTTCCAGCGCGGTGCGTTCGGACCCCGCGACACCGCCATGGTGGCCGCGGCGCTGGCCGCGATCTCGGCGGGCCTGCCGGGCCACTCGCTGGAGAAAGTGCTCGGCGCGGTGTCGTTCGCCCATGAGGACACCCGCACGCCGATGTATGCGGCGCTGTGCGGGCTCGCGACCGCGGTGACCGGCGCGATGCTGCTGTTTCCCCACTACGGCGATGTCGGGATCGCAGGGGCGATCGCGCTGTCGGGATGGATCGGCGCCACCCTGCTCGCCATCACCCTGTGGCGGCGCGGCTGGCTGCGGATCGAGCCCGCGGCGCTGCGACGGATGCCGCGCATCGTGATCGCCACGGCGATCATGGGCGCCGTCATCGCCGCCGGCGACGCGGCGCTGACGTCGCTCCTCGACATGTCCGGCTCCTCGCTCGGCCCGCATCTGTCACGCTGTTCGCCCTGGTCGCCGCCGGGCTCGCGGTCTATCTCGGCTGCCCTGCAGGCGTTCGGCGTGACCTCGCTGCGGGCTGCTCGCCGCCGCCATCGGCCAGGCGGCTCGTAACCGCCTCTTGCGTGCCGCGGCCCCGGCATGGCATGCACCGCGGCAACGAGCTTGTGAATTCTTTGACCTCATCCTGAGGAGCCGTGCACAGCACGGCGTCTCGAAGGAGGGCCACACACGCTGCGGCCTGTGGCCATCCTTCGAGGCGCGCGCAAAAAAGCGCGCTCCTCTGGATGAGGTTCGGAAAAGGGAATTCACGCGCTCTACCAAGGAGAGCGAACGATGGCGTTCAAGGAGCTGGTGTTTTCCGGGGTTCAGCCGACCGGCAATCTGCATCTCGGCAACTACCTCGGCGCCATCGTGAAGTTCGTCGCGCTGCAGCAGCGCTACGAATGCATCTATTGCGTCGTCGACCTGCACGCGATCACCGTGTGGCAGGACCCCGCCGAGCTCAAGCGCAACATCCGCGAGATCACGGCGGCGTTCATCGCCTGCGGCATCGATCCCGGAGAAGCAGATCGTCTTCAACCAGAGCCAGGTCGCCGAGCACGCCGAACTCGCCTGGGTGTTCAACTGCGTGGCGCGGCTCGGCTGGCTCAACCGCATGACCCAGTTCAAGGAGAAGGCCGGCAAGGACCGCGAGAACGCCTCGGTCGGCCTCTACGCCTATCCGACCCTGATGGCGGCCGACATCCTGGTCTACCAGGCCACCCATGTGCCGGTCGGCGAGGACCAGAAGCAGCATCTCGAGCTGGCGCGCGACATCGCGCAGAAGTTCAACAACGACTTCGCCGCGTCGATTGCGGCCTGCGGCTTCGGCGACGCGTTCTTCCCGCTGCCCGAGCCGCTGATCCAGGGGCCGGCGACGCGGGTGATGTCGCTGCGCGACGGCACCAAGAAGATGTCGAAGTCCGACCCGTCGGACTATTCGCGCATCAACCTCACCGACGACGCCGACGCCATCGCCCAGAAGGTCCGCAAGGCCAAGACCGATCCGGAGCCGCTGCCGAGCGAGGAAAAGGGCCTCGACGGCCGTCCCGAAGCCGACAATCTCGTCGGCATCTATGCCGCGCTCGCCGACAGCCCGAAGGGCGCGGTGCTGGCGCAATTCGGCGGCGGCCAGTTCTCGACCTTCAAGGCGGCGCTGGCCGACCTCGCGGTCGCCAAGCTCGGCCCGATCGGCGCCGAGATGAAACGGCTGGTCGCCGACACCGCCTATATCGATTCCGTGCTTGCCGACGGGGCCACGCGCGCCCAGGTGCTGGCCGCGCAGACGATGCGGCCGGTCAAGGACATCGTCGGGTTCATCCGGCGCTGAGCATGATCCCGAAAAGTCGCAGGCTTTTCGGAACCTGATCATGCCCGCGATGGAAGGCCGTGAAAACCGCTGCTTGTGCTGCAGCGCGAAGCCGTGGCACCATCATGCCCGATGATGCTCCGGTCGCGAGTTCGGAGCGATCCGCGGCCCCGGGGGAGGGTCCGATGATCCGTAAGCGCCGCAGCTACGAGGCCGGTCACAAGCCGAAATTCCTCGTCGTCATCGACGACACGCCGGAATGCGACCGTAGCGTCTATTTCGCGAGCCGGCGCGCCGCCCGGGTCGCCGTCACCGTGGTCATGCTGCGGGTGATCGAAACCCACGACCACGGCCAGCAATGGCTCGGCGTCGCCGACATCATGCGCGCCGAGGCGCACGAGGAGGCCAACGCCATGCTGGCGAAATTCGCGGCGCGCTCCAACGGCATCGCCGGCATCACCCCGGAATGCGTGATCCGGGAGGGCAACGTGGCCGAGGAGATCCTCAAGCTGATCGAAGAGGACGAGGACATCGCCGTGCTCGTGCTCGCCGCCGCGGCCGACACCGAAGGGCCGGGACCGCTGGTCGCCAATCTCGGCAAGACCGCCGGCTCGTTCCCGATTCCCGTGGCGATCGTGCCCGGCCATCTGAGCGACGAAGACCTCGACGCGATGAGCTGAGTTGGAGGCCGTAGATACTATAATTCCGCGGCCTCTGATTATCTTCAGGCTGTGGGGCATGGAACCGTAGATCGGGTGGACTTGTTCTCTGTAGTGAGATCGGAGGTCCACCATGAACATTCATCGTCCCGCGCGAAAAGAACAGCACGGAATTCAAATCAATTCACGAGGACAGGATCAGCCTGTCGATAAATCGCGGGCTCAGCAGACTTCCCTCGGCGAGGAGTGCCCGGGAGAACAGGCGCAGCGTGCAGCCACGGCCCCGTGGCCGCCATCCGGGCCGACAAAAAGCCGTCCAGATAGTGCGGGCGGCCATCCCAAAACCGACCCGGCAGGTGATGATAAGTCGGCGCGCTCGATCCCGATTGATCAGCTTAATGCCTCAAATGACGATTGACGATCGCCTGTCCGGGGATGGGTTCCGGCACATTGAGTGCAGCACGGTTTTCAGGGAGCGTTGCATGAACGAAGATGGTCGCATCGTCGAAACAGCAGTCAAGGCCCGGGGCGCGCGTCTCGGCCGGCCGGTCTTGGTCGTTCTCATTGTCAGTACGCTGGCGGTGATCGTGATATTTTCGCTACTGTATTATGGCAGCTTCGGTTGAGCGGCAGTCGCCTCGATCCGGCCGGCTCGAAAAGGCTGGTCCCCGAATGTGGTTGGTGGCCCGCTTCGAACGAAACGAGGTTGCGCAACTCAGCCCTTTTTGAGCACCGCGTCCGCCTTCTTGTCTATTTTATACTCCTCCGCCTTCGACATCCGACCGGCATTGGTCGCTTGGGCTGCACGAGCTTTGGCGTTGCGGGCGTGAGCCTTGTCTTCGACCGGGTAAGCGCGCTTGTTCGGTTCGGCGAAGTCGCTCGCGGGAAGTCTCCGGCGGCCGGCGGTATTGAGCTTGGTCATGGGATTGTCTCCGATTTTCGGTTCGACCGGATGACGTGTGCCCATAATTCCGGAGTTCCGACCGGCGATGGCGGAGGGATGTAGTCCGGTTCCGAGCCCGGCTTGTTGGGATCGGCAAAGCCGGGATCGTTGACTGGGTATGGCGTCCGCGGCCCCGCCGGGCCGGGACGAGGCGTTTCATCGGGTCGACCAGGAATTGGGCGGGGGGCTGTGTTCATGGAAGCTAAACTCCCGACATCTGGCGAAGTTCCTGCGCTGGGGTGTGCTGGGAGGTACAATCGGCGATCTCGACCCCTTGACCGGGTAATCCAGTAACCACCGCACCGGAATTTTAGCACCGGACTGGTTCCACCGATGGCACGGGGGTTACTGGATGCCCCGCCGGCGCGGGGCATGACACTGAAACCGAATGAACCGTCGGCGTCACAGCTACCGCCCGCCCGGTAGCGGATAGTTCGCGGGGTCGCCGAGGCGGATGCCGCGTTGCTCGGTGCCGTACATCGACCATTTGCTGTCGTGGTAGCGGGCGCGGGTCGCGGCCAGGTCACCATCGAAACGCGGGTCTTGCGGCCGCTCGTGGCTGTCGACGAAGCTCGCGACGTCCCACGCCTCCTGTTCGGTGAGCGCATCGCGCAGCCCATAGGGCATGTTGGCGCGGATAAAGGCCGCCGCCGTCGCGACCGAGGTCATGCCGGCGCCCCAGTTGTAGGCGTCCGCTCCCCACAGCGGCGGGAACTGATAGCCGAGCCCGCCGGTCACCCGCCGTCCCCAGGCCTCGCTGCCGTGGCACGCCGCGCATTTGGCCGCGAACACGGTTTCGCCCCGGGCAATGCCGGGCGGCTCGGCCGGCTCCGCCAGCCGGGTAAATCCCGCGCCGGCGAGGCGGCCGCCGGTCGGCGCGCCGCGCGCAAGCCAGTA
>CAVVCE010000098.1:0-55900 GCA_963746235.1 uncultured Alphaproteobacteria bacterium | reverse complement strand
GGGAATCGGGTGAAGGGAATTATTTTGCGATGAGGCTGACGAGATAGTCGTCGTCCCACCCGGCGGTATTTCGTCGGAGGCGGATGAAATCCTTTCCCGGGGACTTGCGGAACAGGTTCTAGGCGATGTGCGGCAGGTTGTGAAGTTTGCGGGAGCGTTTTGGGTTCGGATGCGGCGCTCGTCGTCACGGAACGTCATGTCCATGACCCAGTGCAGTGAGTTTTCGACGGCCCAGTGATCGCGGGTCATCGGCCCACGCAATCTCGGCGGTGAGCGTGGTCGAGGTGATGTAGAAGCGCGTCTCGCGTTCGATTTTCTCGGCGAACTCGCGTTGGCTGTCGACCATGATGATGCCTTTCAGTCCGGGCCAGTTGTGCCGCGCCTGCAACCAGGCGACGTCATGAATGACGGTATAGTTTCGCGTCTCGATGCGACCGTGATCGGCGTCGACAGTTTTGTGCGTGGTGATCTCGCAATCGGCGAAACCCCTGGTTTTCTGCTCGTTGGCAAAGACTTCCACGTCCTCGCGTAGACTGCCCTGATTACCTTTGAGAGCGAGAATGTAATCGGCCTTCTTGGCGATGATCTTGGCCGCGATGTCGCGCTGGCAGCCCATCGCGTCGATGGTGACGACTGCCCCCTCGATCGCCATCATGTCGAGCAGGGCCGGGATGGCGACGATCTCGTTCGACTTCTCGCTCACCTTCGTCTGCGCCAACACCAAGCGCTGGCGCGCGGCGAAAGCCGACACCATGTGGATCGGCGCCTTGGAGCCTTCTTGCTCCCCGATCGGCGCCACGGTCTTGCCGTCGATGGCGATAACTTCCACAGGCGTCTTGGTCAGCGCGGCGACCCAGTCGACGAAGCAACGCTGGAACGCTTCGGCGTCGAGTGTGGCGAAGATGTCGCCCAGCTGTCGTGCGGCGGCGTCCCGTCCGCAAAGGGCAGAAACCGCCGCAAAAGTTCAGCTTCTTTTCCCCGAACCGCGCAATGCCGGTGAAGCCTCCGCGCCCGCAAGCACCGCCAGCAGAACAAGAAGCAACACCTCGTCCAGCGGATAAACCACCTTGCCGGGCTGCCGATTATCAGGCAAGTCGTTGAAATAATAAAGAAAACACGTCGTCTCCGCAATCGCCAAATTGTATCCCGTCGTCCATTCGTCCCCCACCTGCAATCAGTGGGTCACGACAAATTCAGCACTTCAGCCCTTTGTCATGCACTTCTTCACCCGATTACCCTGGTCCAGGTGCTCTATGACCTCGACGAGCGCGGCGGCTTCTGCATTGGCCCATCGGTCATCCCGATAGGTCAATGATCCATGCAAAAGCAATACGCGTCCCTCCGGCGGGCCGCCCGAAAGGTGAAGCTTCAGCCGCTTTGCCGCCCATTCCAGTTCACGCGCCGCCGGGTCGAGGCCGATCAGCCGCTCTGTCCACCGCTCGCGCAGGAGACGATGAAGCAATTTGCCTTCGCCACAGCCCAAATCAGCGATGGTTTTGGCGCCCGCCGCCCGAAGCGCCTCGACGACAGCTACCATCCGTTCATCGTTCAAGCGGATCGGCGTCTCCAGCGCATCTTCAGGCGCAGCGCGTGCGTCCGGTTCGATTGCCTCGTCTTGCGTCTCTGGCGCCAACCTCTCGAGGGCGGCGCGAGCCAGGATGCCGCGGTGACGAAGATAGCGGCGCACGATCAATTCTTTCGCCGGGTGCCGATCGAGCCAGCCCTCTCCGCGCTTGAGCAGTTTGTCGATTTCATCCTCGCCGACCCAATAGTGCTTGGCGTCGTCAAGGACCGGAATCAGCACATATAGGTGATTGAGAAGGGCACTGAGGCGGGCAACTCCGGTCAGCTTCACTCGCGCATAGAGCTTGCTAACTGTGCCTGTGTCCGGACCAACGATCGGATCGACATGAACGCTCCAACCTAGCGGTTCGAAAAGCTGTCGGATCAACTTCTCGCCGCCACGCATCGGTAGTGGCGTGACCACGGCTTCGAGAGGAAGGGTGCCGTCGGCGAGTTCCTGCCTCGCGTTACAGACGCCGGTCATCGCGGTCCGGAATGCCCTGTTCAGGGCCACCGAGAGAAAAGATGACGCGGCGTAGGGACGGTCGTTCACATATTGATCGAGCAGGCCCTGGGCTTGGCCCTTGCCCCGAACCAAACCAATGGGATCAACGTCGAGGACGAGCGCTGCTTCGCAACGTCCGTCGCCAGCATCGGGATAGAACACCCAGGCCTTGCCGAACGTCTGTTCGATCTCGTGTACACGCCCTGGGTGCTTGTGCAGCAGATATCCCAGGTCGGTCGCCGGTTGATGTGTGGTGGCAATGGACAAGAACATGCGATCAGATAGCCGATGGCCGACTTTTCATCCAGTCTTAGCTTGCCGAAAGCGCCGACGGTCCTTTTTCGACGGGAGCGACGCGATCATTCACACCGATACCGAGAGAATCGACCGATCGATACCGATAGTCGCTGGAACCGAGCGGATTCTGAAATCGTAGAAATTCTCCTCAGAATTCAACAAATGCATCGATGGTTTTGTGGCCGCACGCCGATCCCCTCGCGTCGGCCTCATATGCGATTCTGTATCAACGAGGAGCAGGACGTTTGCGTTCTGCTCTTGACCTGCCGGAAACTGACGATGCGAGCGGACCGCGCGGGCGGGCCATCATGACGAAACCTCCTCGTTTGGGGTGAGCCCCCGCCCAGTCGAGGCCCCGGCGGCGCAGCCAAGCGGCGGCGAAGCCCTCGCGGCCGCGTGCGGCGAGGAGCTCTTCGATGACGGTCTGATCGGATCCCGACGTCCGATGCAGCGGTCGCGGCGACGAAAGGGATGGAGGCTCGGCGCGCCATTATCGTTGCCGGACAGATGAAGGGCCCGCCCTGGTTTCGTGCGTGACGATAAATGCCTTGACAGTTATATAACTTAACATGCATATATCAAGTATGAGCCCGTTTGAAGCCATAGCCGAGCCGAACCGCCGCCGCCTGCTCGAACTCCTGCGAAGTGGGGAATGGGCGGCGGGCGATCTTGTGAAGGCCACGGGCCTCAGCCAGCCGGGGGCGTCCAAGCACCTCAAACAGTTGCGCGAGGCCGGTTTGGTCAGCGTGCGCGCGGAGGGCCAAAAGCGGCTCTATCGCTTGGAAGTCGGCGAATTGGCTGCCGTTGATTCCTGGCTCGAGCAGTTCCGGCAATTTTGGACGGATCGTCTCGACGCCCTCGACGACCACCTGGAGAGAGAACAATGACGGACACGCGAAATCTTCTACGCGACGCGCCGAAAGGCGAAGTTACGGTGAAAGACGACCGCATGCAGGTCGTCTTTCGTCGCCGCTACGCGAAACCCGTTGCCAAGGTGTGGGCCGCGCTGACGACCCCGGAGCGCCTGGAGGACTGGTTCGGAGCGGCGAAAATCGACCTCCGTGTCGGCGGGACGCTGCACCTGACCTTCGCGAACGGCAAGTCGGCCGCGTTCAGCATCACGCGGGTCGATGCGCCGCATGTCCTGGGCTGGTCATGGATGATCGACGGCCTGAACACGTCGGTCCTGTTCGAACTCGCGCCGGACGGCGACGGTTGCCGGCTCACGCTGACCCATAGCGGCCTCAGCGCGCGCAACGGCCGGGGCGCCGGAGTGCGAGCCGGGTGGCACGCCATTTTGGAAGGGCTCGCGGATTCGCTCGACGGGCGGACGACGCCCTGGGCCGTCAAGGAACAGCGCGAGGCCGCCGTTGCGCCGCTCTATCCGCCGCTGCCGGCTTGACCATCTTGCCGAATAGATACTTGCCGCTTGGCGGTCTTCGGGGACGGAGGCGAGCAGGTAGTCGGCGGCCTGACATTACCCTCCGGAGGAATGATTATGGCGAAGGTTTCCATCCTGCTCGCCGCCGCCGTGGCGATTTCTACTCCGGTCGCCGCGCAGGCGGCATGCGATCCCGCCGCCGGCCTGACATTCATCTGCGGATTGACCAATGCCGAGGACCTGGTCCAGCTGCCGGGCACGCCGTGGATCGTCGCCAGCGGCCTCGCGGATGGCGAGCACACCGAGGGCCACATCTATCTCGTGAACGCGCGCGACCGCACCGCCCAGGTGCTGCTCCCGGGCCACGTCGTCTATCAGCAGGACGCCGAGACATACGGCGCCTGCCCGGGAGCGCCCGACGAGACGAAATTCTCGGCGCATGGCCTCAGCCTCCGTGTCGGCTCTGCATCGGAGCACACGCTCTATGTCGTGCATCACGGCGAGCGGGAGTCGGTCGAGGTCTTCAAGCTGAAGGCCGGACCTTGTGGCACCGACTCCTGACCTGGGTGGGCTGCGTCGTATATCCGGCCGGCGTCTCGGGCAACGGCGTGGCGGCGTTGCCCGGCGACGCCTTCGCGGCAAGCAATTTCATGAGCACCAACGACCCGAAGGCGCTCGACAAGCTGATGGCGGGGCAGCCGGAGGGTGGCATGCTCATCTGGCGGCCGAAAACGGGGTGGGAAGACGTCCCGGAGGCGGCGACGATATCTGCAGACAATGGGGTCGCAGCCTCGCCGGATGGCAGAGCAGCTCTTCGTGGCAGGAACGGGGGACGAGACCGTGGTGCGCTTGTCGCTCGACGGCACACCCGGGGATCGGGCTGTCATCAAGACCGGATTCCATACCGACAATCTGCGCTGGGGGTCGGACGGCTTCCTCTACGCCTCCGGACCGCGCGACACCTTGGCAAACTTGTGGGCCTGCGCTCCCAACACCAAGCAGCGCTGCACCAGCCCATTTTCTGTCCTGAGGATCGATCCGGTGACGCTTCAGACCCGGGAAGTCGTCCGTCACCCCGGAGCGCCGACCTTCGGCGCCGCTTCAACCGCTCTGCGGATCGGCGACGAATACTGGTTCGGCACGCCTCACGGCGACAGGATCGCGATCGCGCCCGCCAACTAATCGGCGCGAACCCCATTTTCTCGGAGGCGTCTTCCGATGCAGCTTTACGCTTTTCTGCCGTCCACGCGGGTGCTCGCCATCATGGCCCTGAAGGATCATCTCGAGATTGAATGCGAAGTGCAGGCCATCGATCTCGGCAAGGGCGACCAGCGCACACCCGAATATGCCGCGCTAAATCCCAATCTGAAAATGCCCATGCTCGAAGACGACGGCTTCGTGCTTTGGGAGTTCGAACGCGATCCTCTTCCATCTCGCGAACAAACGGCCGCAGAGCGGGCTTTGGCCGCGTGAGGCGAGGGCACAGGCCGATGTCGTGCGCTGGCTCGCCTGGCAGAGCGCACACTGGGATGCGGAGTCGTGCGGAATGGTCGCGTTTGAGAAGGCCTCCAAGAGCGTACTTGGCCTTGGGCCAGCAGACCCTGCCTTCATCGCACGCGGAGAACAGAATTTCGCGCGCTTCGCTGCCGTACTTGATGGATCGCTTCGGGGGCGCATGTGGTTGGTCGGCGATGCTCTCACCATAGCTGACTTTTCGGTCGCCGGACTGGTTCCGTCGGCAGCGCGAATGGCGCTGCCGGTGATGGAGTTTCCCGAGATTGCGCGATGGTACGCCGCAATTGCGGCACTCCCGGCGTGGCGCCGTGCGTTGGCGGCGAAGGACGCATCGATGGCTGCGTGGCAGGCGGCTCGTGCAGCCAGCGTGCCCGCGCCGCGAATAAGCCAAAGATAATTCTCCGGTGGACGGCCTCACGAACGTCTTCAGGGTCTGCGCTGTGTATGTTCAATGCAGGTCGTCTGCTTCATCGAAGCCTTGGGTCGGCGCCAATAGGGCTCGGATGCGGCCGCTTGCCGAAGTCGCGCCATGGTCCTATATGACTACAGTGGTCATATTACGGTGTCGACATGCGTGAAATTCAGCTCCGCGATGCAAAGGCCAATCTGTCGGCCGTCGTCGATGCGGCGATGCAAGGCAAGCCAGCGGTCATTACTCGCCACGGCAAACGGCAAGTTGTGGTCATAAGCTATGAAGAATGGGAGCGCCTCTCCCGTGTCCCGACCTTCGGTCGCCTTCTGATGGCTGCGCCGTTGACGTCGGACGATCTGCCTCGCCGCAACCGATCGGCGTTGCGAACAGCCGATTTCTGAGGTGTATCTCGTCGATACCAACGTCATTTCGGCGGCGTCTCCAGCCCGTACGGGAGCATCTGCGCTCGTCGAGTGGATGGAGGCGCATTCTGCCTCGTTGTTCCTGTCCGTTGTAGCGGTGGCGGAAATCGAGGACGGAATTGCCAAATTGCGACGCGAGGGGGCCGCGCGCAAAAGCGCGGACCTGACGGCGTGGCTGGACGCCGTATTGCACCTGTACGGCGCCCATATTCTCTCCTTCGATACGCCGACAGCGCGAATTGCCGGCGCCTTGGCAGACCGGGCAAGGGGACAAGGGCAAGCGCCGGGATTTGCCGACATCATCATCGCTGCCACGGCGCACCGGCACGAACTGACGATCCTGTCACGCAACCTCAAGCACTTCGAGCCTTTGGGCATTTCCGTGCTCGATCGTTTGCGGCCTTGCCGCCTGCATGAGTGGCGCGTGTCCCAAGGAATCAGTGGATCGGCATTGCAATAGGGTTAGTGACGCCGTATGTTCAACGAAATAGGACTTTGTCGAACATGGGGTGATCACCATGGCAAAGACGTCGGCGAGCAAGGCCACGGCAGAGTAACGCCACGGCGCGCGGGCCCAAGCCGTCGGCAGGAAGCCCGCTTAAAGGCCGTCCAGGGCGGACGCGGGCCGTTCAGAGTGATGCGAAGACCGGCCGGTTTGTCGTCAGCCAGGCGCGGTTCGAGGCGGTCATGCAGGCGGCAGAACGATCTGGACTTCTGAGCGGGAAAAGCGGCCGGATCGGTGGCAGGGTAAGCCCGGCGTTGGTCGAGCAAGCCAAGCGACAGACGGGCATCGAGACTGATACGGATCTGATCGAGTTTGCGCTGGCGACGGTCGCGCTCGAGGATAGCTTCGTAGAGACGTTCAAGGAGTCTCGAGGCAAGGTCGATCCAGAGTTGAAGCTCGGCTTCTGATGTGGTGGAGTTCGATTTCGACGCAGCGCGACGTTGGGCGCGGCTCAATCCACGAAAGACGCTGGCACGGCGAGCAGACGACGTGCTCCCGTTCGTCAATGCGCGCCTGATCGGTGGACAGGGCCTGTTGCTCGACACCTGCGTCTACATCGATCAGATGCAGGATCGTTCGCCGCACCTGCTGGACCAACTGATCGCGCAGCGACAGATCAATCATTCGACCGTGGCGATCCAGGAACTGATGCATACGGTCGGCGTGCTGAACCCGTCGGATGCGCGAACAGCGGGCGTCATTGCCGAGATCGGAAGGCAGATCAAGGCTATGCCGCCACACCGGATCTTTGCGCCCGATGCGGAGGTCCTCGGAAGAGCGGCGCTGCTATCAGGGATCCTGTGTCGCCTCCAAGGGTACGAAAAAGACGGCAAGCTGCGTGCACTTCAGGACTGCGTGCTGTTCCTGCAGGCGCAGAAGCTCGGCTTGGTGGTGCTGACCGCGAATGTCAGCGACTACGATATCCTGCTCCAACTGATCCCGGCCGGGCGGGCGCTGTTCTACCGCCAGAAATGAGGTCGGCGCCGCCGGGGGTCCTCAGCATCTCGTCGTCTGTGAAGAACCGCCCTGAGTTGGTTGGTCGCGGGTGAAACCTGCTGTGTGTCGATCATCGATCTTGTGGACACTGGTCACCCCGCCGTTGTCGCAAGTACGCGCGGGATGCCAGAATAATGGCTCACGTGAAATGTTTGCCGAATGGAATGAATTTCGATGAAATCCAAGCGCCGAAACCTGAATTCCGCGACCAATCCGAACAAGGAACCCAAGCTCTCGCGCACCCATGCGCCCGCCGATCTGTCGCCGGTGGACTGGCAACGCGGCTTGCGCCGCCAGTTCGGCCGCGAGCAGGCCTTCGGGCTCGAAAACCTGGGCAGTGAACCGTTTTTCTCCGAGTTCCGGGTCAGCAATCCGGTTTCGAAATCCAGCTATCGCGTGGCGATCCGAGGCTTGGGGCCGGGCGGCAATTTCTGTTCATGCCCCGATTACGCCACCAGCGAATTGGGCACCTGCAAGCACATCGAATTCACGCTCGCCCGGCTGGAGAAAAAACGCGGCGCCAAGACGGCGTTCGCGCGCGGCTACCAGCCCGCATTTTCCGAGCTGTATCTGCGCAATGACGGCAAACGCTGCGTGCATTTTCGCGCCGGAACGGATTGCCCGCCGGCGGTGCGCGAGGCCGCCGCCGGTTTGTTCGACGCCGAACACAACGGGATGCTGCCGGACGAGCGCTTCGGCGAGCTCGAACATTTCATGGCCATGGCGTCGAAGTCCGGTCATGAGTTGCGGGCCTATGACGATGCGCTCGATTTCGTCGCGGGACGGCGGGATGCGGACCGGCGGGCCGCGAAGCTCGAGCAGTTGTTCCCGCGCGGCGCCGCCGATCCCAAGCTGCTGGCGCTTCTGAAGGCGCCGCTCTATCCCTATCAGGCCGAGGGCGCGCTGTTCGCGGTGCGGGCCGGCCGGGCGCTGATCGGCGACGATATGGGACTGGGCAAGACCATCCAGGCGATCGCCGCGACGGAAATACTGGCGCGGCATTTCGGCGTCTCGAAAGTGCTGGTGATCTGCCCGACCTCGCTCAAATACCAGTGGCAAAGCGAGATCATGCGCTTCTCGGGACGACAGGGCGAAAATGCGGCGCGCGTCATCAACGGCGGCCGGGCGCAGCGGCAGAAGGACTACGCCGCTGGACGATTTCTGCAAGATCACGAACTACGAGAAGCTCAAGCCCGATCTCGACCTGATCGCCGCCTGGGCGCCCGAACTGGTGATCGTCGATGAAGCGCAGCGGGTGAAGAACTGGAACACCATCGCGGCGCGCGCCTTGAAACGCATCGATAGCCCCTATGCGATCGTGCTGACCGGGACGCCCCTGGAAAACAAGCTGGAAGAGCTGATCTCCATCGTCCAGTTCGTCGATCAGCACCGGCTGGGGCCGACCTGGAAGCTGCTGCACGAGCATCAGGTCAAGGACGAAGCCGGGCGCGTCACCGGCTATACCGGGCTGGAGAAGATCGGCCAGACGCTGGCGCCGGTCATGATCCGCCGGCGCAAATCCGAGGTGCTGCGGCAACTGCCCAGCCGGACCGACCAGAACCTGCTGGTGCCGATGACCGAGATGCAGATGCGTCTATCACCAGGAAAACGCCGACGTGGTGGCGAAAATCGTCCAGCGCTGGCGCAAGACCAGGTTTCTGTCGGACAAGGACCAGCGGCGGCTGACCTGCGCGCTGCAGAACATGCGCATGTCGTGCAACAGCACCTATCTGCTGGACCAGGAAACCGACCATGGCGTCAAGGCTGACGAATTGGCGGCGCTGTTCGACGATTTGTTCGCCGAGCCCGAGGCCAAGGCGGTGGTGTTTTCGCAATGGACGCGGACCCACGACATCGTCATCCGCCGCCTCGAGGCGCGTGGGCTTGGCTATGTCAGCTTCCACGGCGGCGTGCCGTCGGACAAACGGCCGGCGCTGGTCGAGCGGTTTCGCGACGACCCCGCCTGCCGCGTGTTCCTGTCCACCGATGCCGGCAGCACGGGCCTCAATCTGCAGCATGCTTCGACCCTGGTGAACATGGACCTGCCGTGGAACCCGGCGATCCTCGAACAGCGCATCGCGCGCATTCATCGCATGGGCCAGAAACGGCCGGTGCGGGTCATCAATTTCGTGGCGAAGGGCACGATCGAGGAGGGCATGCTTTCGGTGCTGGCGTTCAAACGCTCCTTGTCGGCGGGAATTCTCGACGGCGGCAGCGGCGAGATTTCGCTCGGCGGTTCGCGTCTCAACCGCTTCATGAAGGACGTGGAAAACGTCACCGGGCAGCATGGGCGAGGGCGAGGCCGTGACGCCGGCCGAGGAAGTGAGGAATGGCGTCACCGCCGATGACGCCGGGTCCGTCGAAGACGTAAATGCGGATGTGGACGTCGGCGCTGGCGAGACGGCGGCCGCGCGGACCGACGGGCCGGCAGCACCGCCGCGCGATGCCGGTCCCGATCCGTGGCAAGCCTTGGTGCAGGTCGGTGCGCAGTTCATTGCCGCTCTGGCGGCTGCCAGCGATCCCAGCGCTGCGGCGCATCCGTGGATCGAGCGCGATCCGGCCACCGGCGCGCAAAGCCTCAAAATGCCGCTGCCGCCGCCGGAAACCGCGAGGCAACTTGCCGATGCGCTTTCTGCGCTCGCGGACAGCTTGCGGGGCAAGATCGCGTGACGGGCGGCGGCCGTTGAACGAATGTTCGCTGCAGTTGCCAGACCGGTGATGAACCTCCGCGCGTCCGCGATCGATGGAGCGGCTACCCCGTCGCGACATTCTCCAAAAACGTCGCTGACGGCACGAAAAAAAGCGTGCCGGTGACGGCGCGGCTGAAATCCAACAGCCGGTCATAATTGCCCGGCGGCTGACCGACGAACATGTTCACGAGCATCTGCTCGATCCTGTGCGGGGACCGGGCATAGCCGATGAAATAGGTGCCGAACTCTCCTTTTCCCACGTCGCCGAACGGCATGTTGTCGCGCACGATCTCGAGCTGTTTTCCGTCTTCCATGATCGTCGTCAGGACGTTGTGTGCGAAGGCCGGTTTCACGGCATCGTCCAGTTCGATGTCGGACAATTTGGCTCGGCCGACAATTCTCTCTTGTTCCTCGATGGGCAGCGCGTTCCACCTCTTCAGGTCATGAAGGTATTTCTGCACGATCACATAGCTCCCGCCGGCGAACGCCGCGTCCTCCTCGCCGATGATGGTGGCGTCGATAGCGGCCTGTTCCACGGGATTCTCCGTCCCATCGACGAACCCGATCAGGTCGCGATCATCGAAGTATTTGAAGCCGTGCACTTCATCCACCGCGCAGACCGCGCCGCCGAGCCGCGACATTATCTGTGTCGCCAGTTCGAAGCACAGATCCATGCGCCTGGAGCGGATGTGAAAGAGAATATCACCCGGCGTTGCCGGGGCATGGTGCGCGCCGCGAATCTCACGGAACGGATGCAGCGCTTTCGGCTTCGGCACTCCGAAGAGCCGATCCCATGCGTCGCAGCCAAACGCCATGACACATGACAGCAGGCCCTCGAGGTCTCGGAAGCCCACGGCGCGTCGAAGCGCAGCCAGATCGCCGCACAAGGCCCGCACGGCGGCATTGCATTCCTGCCCCGCGTTCACCGTCACGACGAGAAAAATAGCGGCGCGCGTGAGCTGTGCGACGACCGGTTGCTGAATTGCAGATGGCACGCATCGCTCCTTGCTGATTCGGGGTCAGTTTATCTTTCGGCCGTCGATTGCGAAGAGCAAATTTGCGCCTACATCACGATCGACGCAGAGGGGGACAGGCCATGGCCGACATCCACAAAGCCGGGACGTTCACGCTCGGTACCCGCACCGTGAAGCGCCTGGGCTATGGCGCCATGCAACTGGCCGGGCCCCACGTGTTCGGACCGCCGAAGGATCGCGACGGCGCGCTCGCGGTGTTGCGCGAAGCCGTGGCGAGCGGCGTCAATCACATCGATACGAGCGACTACTACGGCCCGCACGTCACCAATCAGCTCATCCGCGAGGCGCTGCTTCCCTATCCCGAAGATTTGGTGATCGTCACCAAGATCGGCGCGCGGCGCGGCGAAGACGCTTCGTGGAAGCCGGCCTTCTCGGCCGAAGAGCTGGCGCGCGCGGTGCACGATAACCTCCGCAACCTGGGCCTGGACGTGCTCGAGGTCGTCAATCTGCGCATCATGTTCAGCGTTCACGGGCCTGCCGAGGGTTCTATCGAGGCCCCGCTCACCGCGCTCGCCGAACTCCAGCGGCAGGGACTGGTCCGCCATATCGGCCTCAGCAATGTGACATCGCGGCAGGTCGCGCAGGGGCGCGGCATCACGAATATCGTCTGCGTGCAGAATCAATACAATCTCGTGCACCGGGCCGATGACCCGCTGATCGACGAACTCGCCGCCGCAGGCATAGCCTATGTGCCGTTCTTCCCGCTCGGCGGCTTCGCCCCGCTGCAATCGAAGGCGTTGTCCGATGTAGCCAGCGGGCTCGGCGCGACACCGATGCAGGTGGCTCTTGCCTGGCTGCTCCGCCGTGCGCCCAACATTCTGCTGATCCCCGGCACCTCGTCGGTTGGTCACTTGCGCGAAAATCTTGCGGCGGCAGACCTCGAACTGACGAACGACGCCTTGCCCGCGCTGGATCGGATCGCGACACCGGCACACCGGTAGGTTAGTGGCCGTCCGAGCGCGCCAGTCGAACGGCGCCGCTCAAGTCACCGGCGCGACAGCCGCCGGTGATTGGCGCGTACGCTGCGTCGGAGCGGGACCAGCGCAAGTTCCGTGGCCGTTTCGAAGCTGTTGCCGCGGGCGAGCGCGATGGCGCCGGCGGACTGGGCGGCAGCGGCCGCAGCGAACTTCTCGGTCACCATTCGCGCGCATTCGGCAGCGCCGGCCGGACCTCCGGCTGCGATTTTCATCAGGCGCATTGCGATGACGCGCTGGGCCTCCAAACCGAATTCGGCGGCATCCATCCACGATTTCCAAAATTCGAACATGAGGTCCGCCCTGTTGTCGGTTCAACGCACTTCGCTGATGTGTACATCAACGGTTCGGTGACGACAAAGGTTCCGCGTCGGACCGCCGGCGCTCACTGCGGCTTGATGCCGATCTGCCGGGTCAGTTCGCCGCTCAAGACGATCTGCGCGCGCAGATAGGCGTCGAACTCCGCCTGGGGTCATCGCCATGGGCTCGGCGCCCAGCGTCGCGAGGCGATCCTGCACGGCAGGCGACTGCACGGCCTTTACGGTCTCGCGGCCGAGCTTCTCGACGATGGCGCGCGGCGTCTTCGCGGGCATGAACAGGCCGATCCAGAAGTCGAATTCGGAATTCGGGAAGCCGGCCTCGATGGTGGTGGGCACGTCCGGCAGCGCCCTGGCGCGGCGTTTGGTGGAAACGGCGAGGGCGCTGATCTTGCCGGCCTGGATCAGCGGTGCGGCTATGCCGATCGGCGAAAATGTGAAGTCGATGCGCCCCGCCATGATTTCGGTGAGGCCTTCCGGCGAGCCTTTGAACGGGATGTGCTGCGCTTCGATACCGGCGGCGCGGCGGAACCGCTCGGCGACGAGATGGGCGGTCGCGCCGTAGCCGACCGAGGCGTAGTTGAGGGAGCCGGGCCGCGCCTTGCCGGCGGCGACGAGGTCGGCGACGCTCTTGTATCCGGTCTGCGCCGCCAGCACCAAAGGCACGTTCGCCATCGGCGCGACCGCGGCGAAATCCCGCGCGGCGTCATAGCCGGCGTTGAGCACGGTGTTGGGGCTGAACACGATCGCCACCGAATGGGCGAGGATGGTGTAGCCGTCCGGCTCCGCCTTCGCCGCGCTGGCGGCGCCGACCGCGCCGCCCGCCCCGAGGCGATATTCGATGATGAGGGGCTGACCGAGCTGGAGCACAAGCTGGTCGAACACCGCGCGGGCCACGAGGTCGATGGCACTGCCGGCCGAGACCGGC
Organism: uncultured Alphaproteobacteria bacterium; assembly: GCA_963746235.1. Lineage (GTDB taxonomy): Bacteria > Pseudomonadota > Alphaproteobacteria > Rhizobiales > Xanthobacteraceae > JAJPKK01. The sequence goes on along the minus strand of CAVVCE010000098.1, from coordinate 42,361 downwards.
ACGATCACCCTGATAGGCCGCGCCGGCCATTCCTGCGCTGCAGACACCGACGGCCAGGCGAGCGCGCACAGGATCAGCCAGGCCCAATTCATCCGATGCGGGCGCAATTCGTCCTCCGTCCCCCTAACCCGTCCCGAAGTCGGGGCGGGAATAGAGGAGGCCAAAACACTACCACGCTGCGGATCGACTGGCCCGCGTGCATCAGGTCGAACGCGGGTGCTGATGTCCGCGAGTGACCTGAACGATCCGCTTTCCTATTCCATGAAACTATAGCGGTATAGAAAAATAGAACTGCTTTCCTATAGCAAGAAGCGGGTACCGTCGCTACGGGGCTATCGGGGAGGGGACATGCGAAACGTCCGCACTTTGTTTCTGGCGGTTGCCGCAGGCGCTATGGTCGGAGCAGCCGCCGTGTCAGAATCGGCACTGGCGCAGGTTGTGCACGACCCGGGTGTACGAGGCGGCCCACCCGGAGCGGGAGGCCCGCTTCCCAATCTTATCCCGGGTGGAACGGGTTTTTTCGCCGCCGCCCAGAGTTTTTTCACGCAGGTTTTTTCCGTATCGGGCACCATCAATGATGGGGCGGCGATTGGCGCGCCAAACGGCGGCCCAGGCTTAGGCCCGCTATACAATCTCAATCAATGTTCCGGCTGCCACTCGCAGCCCGCCATCGGCGGCACCAGCCCGAGCATCAATCCCCAGGTGGCGGTCGCGACCTTGGAGGGCGCCCGAAATGCCGTGCCTGCGTTCATCACTTTGAATGGTCCTGTCCGCGAAGCGCGGTTCGTGCGCAACCCGGATGGCACGCCTGATGGCCAAGTGCACGAGCTGTATTCGATCACCGGGCGTCCTGATGCACCGGGCTGCAATATCGCGCAGCCGAACTTCGCCGCGGAGCTTGCCAAAAATAATGTCATTTTCCGCATCCCCACGCCCACTTTCGGTCTCGGGCTCGTGGAGCTCGTATCCGACCTCACGCTCCAAACGAATTTCGCGGCAAATGCGCCTTTGAAATCGCACCTGGGCGTCTCCGGACAGTTCAATCGCAGTGCCAATGACGGCACCATCACCCGATTTGGCTGGAAGGCGCAAAACAAGTCCTTGCTGATGTTCTCCGGCGAGGCTTACCTCGTCGAGATGGGCGTCACCAACGAGCTCTTTCCCAACAAGCGTGACATCGAAACGATCCCGAGCTGCCAGTTCAACCCGCTGCCGGAAGACATGAGCATTTTCGGCACGGTGGACCCTGTATCTCCTCCCAGCGGGAGCACCGCGTCGGACTTTTCGACCGGGATTGTCAACTTTGCCACGTTCATGCGTCTGTCGGCTCCCCCCACGCCGGCTGCGTCGACCCCTGTGTCATCCCTGGGGAGCCAGGTCTTCCAGAACATCGGGTGTCAAGCCTGTCATGTGCTGACGCAGCAGACGGGGCTTTCCGCCTTCACCACACAGAACAACATCACTTTCAATCCGCTCAGCGACTTCGCTGTTCACAACATGGGGACCGGGCTCGCGGACGGAGTTACGCAGGGCAATGCCACCGGACAGGAATTTCGTACCGCCCCCTTGTGGGGAGTAGGCCAGCGCATCTTTTTCCTGCACGATGGCCGCACGAACGACTTGCAACAAGCCATCCTTCAACACGCCAGCCGCGGATCCGAAGCCAACACGGTGATCAACAACTTCAATCTGCTGTCGGCGCTGAACAAGCAGGCGCTGCTGGTCTACTTGCGCTCGCTTTGAGTTTCACGATGTGGCGGCTTTCGTATCTGGGCGTCCTGGTTTGCCTCGTGAGCGGATTGGCGTGGCAGCGAAGTGTCGCGACCGTGCCGATGACCCATCCCGACGATGGAGCGGTCAGCAACGGGGTCTACACCAACGCGTATTTCAATCTGTCCTATGCCTTGCCGCCAGGATGGACCGAAGGAACAGCCGGACCGCTTCCCTCGCCATCGGGCTATTACGTGATCGGCACGGTGGAGCCGGCCGGCGATCTCACCGGGACGTTATTGATTGCGGCGCAAGATATGTTCTTCGCCGCCAAGCCGTCCGCCGATGCGGCCGCCACGGCCGACGAATTCGGTCGGGCAATGGCCGCAGTCGAGGGCATGACGATCGATCGGCCACCGTCGCAGGTGCGAGTCGCGGGCCGCGTCTTCAGCCGCGTCGATTTCAGCGGCGCGGGACTGTTTCGCAGCACGCTGATCACCGAGATACGCTGTCATCTCGTGAGCTTCAATTTCACCGCCAAGAGTCCCGAACTGCTCGCAGCCCTTACGCTCAGCCTGAATGACCTCGGCTTCGCCGGCAGCGGCAGGGTCGATCCGATATGCATGAGCCACTATGCGGACGCGGAACATCGTGGTGACCAGGGTCGACCCGCTCGGCGATCGGCTCGACCTCCGGCCTCGATCCCGGTCCGGATCGTCGTCGGCACCGACGGCAGCGTGAAACACGTGCACGTCATTCGTGCCACCGGCGAGCAGCGCGGCGCCATTGAAAACGCGCTGGGTCGGTGGAAATTCAAGCCATATGTGGTGGACGGCCGCGCCGTCGAAATAGAGACCGGCCTGCTCATCGAATACAGGCGGGGAGCCATCCACTATTCGACGGGAAGCCCCAGCCCGCACAACGGCGCGGGCTGAGCGGACGATCCATGTGACGCCCGCCTGTGACACGATCCCGAGTCCACCGTTTCCGAAGTTCGAAATCATATCGATATCATCGATCAACCTCGTCCTGAGGAGCCGGCGCAGCCGGCGTCTCGAAGGATGGCCGCAGACGCAGTGATTTGCGTCCGTCCTTCGAGACGCCATGCTTCGCATGGCTCCTCAGGACGAGGTCAGTGGGATTAAATCGTCTGCTGCCCGCCGTCACAGCTTCTGCGTGAGGCCGACGTAAAAGCCGCGGCGGGGCCCGTATTGCGGGGCAAAGACGCCGACGCCGCTGCCGTCGCGAAGCTCGTAGACGGTGTCGAACAGGTTGATGACGTCGAACCTCATGACGGTGGCCTTCATGTTCGGCGCCAGGTAGAAATCGTGCGACACGCCGACGTTGAACTGGGCGTAAGGCGGCACGTGATCGATGTTCGCGAAGCCGGAACGCAGGCCGCTCCCATAGATCATATCTACGGAGAATAGAGTCGCGTTGTCCCACCGGTAGGACGCCCCGCCCGAACCGGTCAGGTACTGCATATCGTCGATGAAATGATAGTTGTTGAGGAGATAATTGTAGACGTCGGCGTCGATGAGATACTGGTTCGATACGACGTCGATGGACTTCGTATTGTTCGCCGACAGGTTGCCATAGGCCCTGAAGTTGCCGTTCTCATACTTGGCCTTGAATTCAATGCCTTCGCTGTATCCCTTTGCGTAATTGAACTGGGTCAGGATCACGGCCTGGCCGAACTGTCCGTCATCGATGAGATCCGTCGCGATCTTGTAGTAGGCGTCGACGCCCACCGTGAGGCCGGGAAGAAGTTTCTGGTCCATGCCGATGTCGAAGTAATGCGACCGTTCCGGCAGCACTTTGTCGTCCAGCGGAACCTCCGGCTGGTTCGTCGAATTGGCGACCAGCGACAGATTTGCCGGGGTCGCCTGGGCCTGCATCGGCGGAGTGAAATAGCGGGCATAGCCCGCGTGAATGGCGGTCCCTTCGAACGGCTTGTAGACGAATCCGATGCGCGGGCTGAACTGGTTTGCGGAGACGAACTGGAACAATTGGTCGAACCGAAGGCCCGTGTTCAGGACGAACTGGTCGGTGATCTTCCATTCGTCCTGGATGTAGCCGCCGAGGTTCCAGCCGACCAACGAATTCTTGTCTACGACGGTATACGGGTTGGGCAAAATCGCGCCGCCCGCCGTGACCGGCAGCACGGTCTGGGCATTGGTGACGTTGGTCGCTTCGGCGCTGACGGCGAAGCCGCCCCGCAGCGTGTGGCGGTCGTCGAGCCGATAGGATCCGTCGAATTGCACGCCGTTGAGAACGCTCTCGCGGGTCACGTCCGCCGCGACGTCGTTGAAGACGAGGTCGCCGTAAATGTCGGGCACGAAATGCACGTTGGCGTAGCGCGAATAGGTGGAGAGCTGGGTGTCGACGCTGTCGCCATGGGTCTGCAGCGCCACGATGTTGTAGTAGTATCTGTCGTATTCGCGCTCGTTGAGCTGCGTCGACGAGTACGTCTGGCTGCCGAAATCCCCGGTCGGCGACTGGCCCGGATTGTTCGGGATCTGGAACTTGCCGACCGATGCGCCGGAGATGATGCTGAGGCGCGTCGACGGGTCGATCAAGGTCGACACGTAGCCGAAGAATTTTCCCTGCTCGGTGTTGTCGTGAAGGGGGGTGAAGCTCGCGGTCGGGTTTTCGATGCCGACCGCATTCCCCAGATGCCGGCCGGCAACGAAATACTGGGTATCGTTTACGACCCCGCCATAATTGAAGCTTTGGGTGAAGGTGTCGTGGCTGCCGCCGTAGACGCTGAAGCTTCCTCCCGGCGTGAAGAAGGCGCGTGTCGTCATGTCGAACACGCCCGCCGTGCGCAGCCCGTATTGGGCCGGCAGCGTGCCCGTGAGCAAGGTCAGGCTGCCGACGAAGTTGCTCTCCAGGATCGGGCCGAGGCCGGAAACGCCCTCGGGGAGAAGAATGCCGTTTATCCGGGTCTGGGTGTTCGCGTACTCGTTGCGCACGTGGTAGCTCGGATTGCTGGCGGCTGAATCGTAGGAAACGCCGGGCATCTGGAGAATCACCTTGTCCGCCGGCGTGTTGTCGCCTTGCGGAAGCGATTCGATGGCATTGCGATTCATCGTGTAGGTCGAGGCGCCGATCTTCGGCGCCAGATTGTCCCGGGCCTTGTCGAGTGTGAGCGTCGTCTTCTCGAAGGCGGTCGGATTCGCGGTCGGGCCTTCGTCGCTCGTGGTCTGGGTCTGCGCCGGGTCTGTGTTTGGGCCGCGGCCGGCGCTTGATTTTGCGGCGGCCGTCCCGGCCTTCGTGCCGTCGGCTTCGCGGCGGTCCGTTTGGCAGCGTTCACGGTGATCGCAGGGATTTCCCGTTCCGGTCCGGCGGCCGCCGGCGCGGGAGTTTCGGCCGGCGCAGGCGTTGTGGGAGGGCTCGCGGCCGGTGTCGGCGGCTCGGGCGGAGCCGCATCCTGGGCGACCGCGTATAGGACGCCGGCGAGGCACAACGCTCCGACTGCAGCGCCCGTCGAAAGCGCGGACTTTCGACGCCTCTGCCGCCCGCGACGTCAACAGCCCGGGATCGGGCGCGATCAAATGTGGCGAAACAAGTTCTTCCTGACGATACTCAGTCAACACGCATTCGAGATCGCGCAAGGCGCGGTCCAAATTCGGCCCCATCACCCACCCCTGTCTGAATCGCGCCCCACTTTAGAACCATCCTAAAGCCCCCACTTTAGAACAGGATTAAACTACTGAATTCACTGATAAATATTGATAGCAGCGAGGCCTGTGCGGATCAACGGAAACCGCGAATATTTTCGCCGGGCTAGTTTAGAATCATATGAAACTATGTCCGTTGCGATTTGAGTTGTGGTCTGCCACTTGTCAACTTGGCTGTATTGGACCCATCGGCGGCATCTGCTTTAGAATGCTTCAAAAGAAGGTGGGCGTGGCAAGTGGGCGCGGAAAGCCTGCTGCGATGCTTCGCTTTTTGGCTCGGCTCGAGCCTCGGCGTCCTTTAGGCTGCCAACCGGCGTCACGGCGCAACTGTACGGGTGCAAATTGCAATGTCTGAGATGCGTATCGGGTCGTCGGCGGCCCGGCGAAGGGCCAAGTGATGTTCTCGCGTGAGTTCGGGCTGACCCGCCTGTCGCGGGCGCTCGGCGCCGGGCTGGTGTGCTGCGTTTTGCTTGGCGGAATCCTTGGCGGAATCGTCCACGCCCAGGCGCCCCAGCAAAGCACCCCGCGCCGGCCGACGCCGCGCCGGCTTCCGCGGCACCGGACGCCCCGGCGCCCGCCGCGGCACCGGCACCCGCTGCAGGCGACGCCGCCCAGCCGCAAGGGCAGGCGGCCGCGCCGCCGGCCGCGGATGTCGCTCCCGGCCTGCTGCCGCGCGACCTCACGCCGTGGGGCATGTTCATGGCGGCCGATCTCATCGTCAAGGCGGTGATGATCGGCCTTGTGTTCGCGTCGGTGCTGACCTGGACCATCTGGCTCGCCAAGACGCTGGAACTTTTCGGCGCGCGCCGCAGCCTCGCGCGTGCCCATGAGGTGCTCGCCGCGGCGCGCTCGCTCGCCGAGGCGGCCCAGCCCGCCAGTGCCGCAAGCCCGCAAGTCGCCCGGCTGATCCAGGCGATCGAGGGCGAACTGCGCCGCTCCCCCGACCGGCGCGACATCGACGGCCTCAAGGAGCGCATCGCGGCGCGGTTCGAGCGCATCGAGGCCGGGGTCGGGCGGCAGATGCTGCGCGGCACCGGCATCCTCGCCACCATCGGCGCCACCGCGCCCTTCGTCGGCCTGTTCGGCACGGTGTGGGGCATCATGAACAGCTTCATCGGGATTTCCAAGCTGCACACCACCAATCTCGCGGTGGTCGCGCCGGGCATCGCCGAGGCGCTGCTCGCCACCGCCTTCGGGCTCGCCGCCGCGATCCCGGCGGTGGTCATCTACAACATGTTCTCGCGCTCGATCGCGCAGTATCGCGCGCTCTATGCCGACACCAGCGTCGAGATCCTCACCCTCGTCAGCCGCGACCTGGTGCAGCGGCCGGAGCGCTATCCGGCCGCTGTCCCGGCGGCGGAGTGATCCCGAGCGGAGTAATCCCAAGCGGAGTAATCCAATGAGCATCCGTCTCGACCACGGCGAGGACACGCTCGGCGAAATCCACGAGATCAACGTGACGCCGTTCATCGACGTCATCCTGGTGCTGCTGATCATCTTCATGATCGCGGCGCCGCTCGCCACCGTCGATGTCGCCGTGGACCTGCCGACCTCCAATGTCGAGCGCCAGCCGCGGCCGGACAAGCCGATCTTCCTGACCATCAAGTCCGATCTGTCGCTGGCGATCGGGGATTCCCCGGTGGCGCGCGACGCCTTGCAGTCGACCCTCGACCAGCTCAGCAGCAGCGACCGCTCGATGCGCATCTTCCTGCGCGCCGACAAGACGGTGCCCTATGGCGATCTCATGGACGCCATGAATGCCCTGCGCAGCGCCGGCTATCTCAAGGTCGCCCTGGTCGGGCTGGAGACGGATGTGCCGCGATGACCGCGACTGCCGCAAAGCGTGGAATCGACCGTGCCGAGACGGCGCGGTGGGTGGTGTGCTTTGCGGCGGTGGTGGCCGCTCACGCCGCGGCGGCGCTTTCGCTGCTCCCGTCGCCGGAGGCCTCTGAATTCGATCCCGGCGCTCCGGTCGTGCTGTTGGAGCTTCCGGAGGCGCCGGCCTCGCTGTCAACGCCGCCGAGCGATCTGATGCCCGGCCCGCCGGAGGCGGAAAGCGAGCCGACGCCGCCGAAAGAGGAGGAGACCAAGCCGCCCGAGCAGGAAGCCGAGGTGGCGCTGCCGGCACCGGAACTGCCGAAGCCGCCGTCGGAGGAGCGGCCGCCGACCGCACAGCCCTCGGTCACCATGCCGTCGGTTCCGGCGCCGCCCACGCCGGGCGCCGAGGTCGCCCCGTCGACCGCCGTGGTCAGGCGCTGGGAGAGCGCGCTGGTCGCCCATATCGAGCGTTTCAAGCGCTATCCCGCCGAAGCGCGCGCCCATGACGAGCGCGGCGTGACGCGCGTCGCCTTCACCATCGATCGCGATGGCAGGGTGCTCGCGAGCCGCGTCGTGCAAAGTTCCGGATCCGCGGCGCTGGATGCGGAGACCCTCGCCATGCTCAACCGCGCGCAACCGATGCCGCGGCCGCCGGCGCAGCTTTCAAACAATGAATTGTCTTTCGTCGTGCCGGTGCGCTTCAACATCAGGTGACGTTGAAGCGGGTGACGTTGAAGCAGGTGACGTTGAAGCGGCGCCTCCCGGCGGGAAACCGCGCGCCGCCGGCGCCCGGTCCCCGAAGTTGCCGACCGGTCGCGGACGTCACGCCTTCTTTGCGACCGGGACCGGCGTGCCGGCGACCTTGATATTCACCGAGCCCAGCGACATCCGGGTGGTGAAGAACAGCGTTTTCCAGTCGTCGCCGCCGAAGCCGACATTGGTGGTCGCGGGCTGTCCGTGGACGACACGGCCGAGCTTTTTGCCCTTGGGATCGAGGATGTAGAGGCCTCCGGCGCCGCCGCAATAGACGTTGCCGGCCGAGTCCACCTTCATGCCGTCGGGCACTCCGGACTCCGCTCCGCCGAGATCGGCGAACACGCGGTCGGTTTGCCGCGCCAGCGTGCCGTTGGGCGCGACATCGAACGCCCTGATGTGGCGGCGCCGGGAATCATTGATAAGGAGGACGCTTTCATCGGGGGAGAAGGCGATCCCGTTGGGAGTGAGGAAATCGTCGACCAGCAAGGTCATGGTGCCGAGATCGGGCGTGACGCGATAGACGCCGGAGAAGCTGAGGTCCCACTGCTGCTGTATGTCGGGACTGGTCCAGGGATCGGTGAAATAGATGCAGCCGTCGGACTTCACCACGACGTCGTTGGGCCGGTTGAGGCGGCGGCCCTGGAAGCTGTTGGCGATCACGGTGAGGCTGCCGTCGAGTTCCTGCCGGGTGACGCGCCGGGTCTCGTGCTCGCAGGCGACGAGCCGGCCCTGGAGATCGCGGGTGAGGCCGTTGGCCTGGTTGGTCTTGTCCTTGAACACGCTCACGCCCTGACCCGGCGTATATTTCATCCGCTTGCTGGCGTTGATGTCGCTGAACAGGAGATAGCCGCCTTCCTTCCACCACACCGGCCCTTCCACGGGACCGAGCGGGCCGCCGAGGCCGTTGGCCAATTCCTTGATCGGCTCGGTGGTGGAGATGATCTTGTCGAGCTCGGGCGATATTTGCTCGATACGGGTCGCCCCTTGGGCGAAAGCGCCGGAAAGGTCCGGGACGGCGCCACTCAGCGCCAGCCCGCCTGCCGCAGCCGACCCCGCCAGCATGCGCCGGCGCGAGATGCCATGTCGAGAAACCATGATGCGTCCTCCCTCGTTCTTGTTGCCGTTCTGTGCGGCGCCGGATGTTACCAGAAGTCACGCGTGCTGACGATCGGTCGTCTTTGCGTCGTAGGCGCCGAAATCGCGAAACCTGTATCGCTCGCGGTGGGGTTTCCCGTACTTTCCTGCACGCTGCAAACAATGTACGAGTATATCAATCCTGGTTTCCAGCCGCGGGCGACGCCGATTTTGGGGGATCACACGGGTCGGCTCGTCATGAAGCGCGACCTTCCGATCTATCTGCTTGGCCTTGGCTAGCTGGCTTATGGCGCGCATCGTTTAAGGGAGCGAGCGCGTTGTGATCGACGGCCAATACAAATTGCGGCAGAATTCGGCCGGGGCGGTCAATGCGCCCGCGCCATCGCCGGCCGGACAGGAACGTGCACCATGAACATATCCGAGCCATTCATCCGCCGGCCCATCGCGACCGCCCTGCTGATGGCGGCGATCGGCTTCGTGGGGCTGGTCGCGTACCCGTTCTTGCCTGTTGCACCGCTGCCGCAGGTGGATTTTCCCACCATTCGGGTGGATGCAACGCTGCAGGGTGCGAGCGCCGAGACCATGGCAGCATCGGTTGCGGCGCCGCTGGAACGCCAGTTCGGGCAAATTCCAGGGGTCACGCAACTGACCTCGATGAGTGCGCTCAACGGAACCACGATCACCATTCAATTCGATCTCGACCGCAATATCGACTCCGCAGCGCAGGACGTTCAGGCCGCCATTACGACCGCCGGCAGGACGTTGCCGCAGCAAATGTCGACGCCGCCCAGCTACAAGAAGGTGAATCCTGCCGATTTGCCGATCATGATGATGGGGGCGCGCTCGGATACGTTGCCGCTGTACATCGTCGACGATTATGTCGACAACTTCCTCGCGCAGCAGATTTCCCAGGTCCGCGGCGTCGCGCAGGCCCAGCTCAGCGGTGAACAAAAGCCTTCGATCCATATTCAGGTCAATCCCGCAAAGCTCGCCTCGGCCGGCCTGACCCTGGAGGACGTCCGCAGCATTCTGATGACGTCGACGACGATTGCCGCAAAGGGTACGGTCAATGAGGATCGTACGAGCTTCACCATCGCGGCAAACGATCAGATCATCGATGCCGAACTGTTCAACGACATCGTGCTCGCTTATCGCAACGGCGGCCCGATCCGGGTCCGGGACGTCGGTGAAGCCATAGCGGCGCAATCCGACATGACCGTCCAGGGCTATCAGAACGGCCGACGCGCCATTCTCCTGTATATCTTCAAGCAGCCCGGCGCCAACGTCATCGACATCGTCGACAAGATCAAGGAAATGTTGCCCCGCCTGAAGGCGAACATTCCACCTTCGATCGATGTCGATATTCTGCTCGACCGCACGACGACGATCCGGGCTTCGATCGCCGACGTGGAATTCACGCTCGCGCTGACGATCGTTCTGGTTATCCTGGTCATTTTGCTGTTCTTGCGCAACTTCTGGGCTACATTCATTCCGGCCGTGACGGTGCCGCTCGCCATCCTCGGTTCGTTTGCCTCGATGTACCTGCTCAATTTCAGCGTCGACAATCTGTCCTTGATGGCGCTCACGATTGCGATCGGATTTGTGGTCGACGACGCTATCGTGGTGGTGGAGAACATCCACCGCCATATTGAAAACGGCGAGGCGCCCTACGAGGCCGCGCTCAAGGGTTCGAGCGAAATCGGCTTCACGGTTCTGTCCATCAGCTTCTCGCTGATTGCCGTTTTCATTCCGCTCCTGCTGATGGGGGGCATCATCGGCCGGCTGTTCCGCGAATTCGCCTTGACGGTCACGGCATCGATTGCCGTGTCGGCGCTGGTGTCGCTGACACTCGCGCCCATGCTGTGCTCGCGCTTCATGCGGCCCGAGTTGCATGACCATGGAGTCGTCTACCGGTTCATCGAGAGCGGCTTCGATGCGATGCTGGGATTCTACCGACGCACGCTCGACGCGGTGCTTCGTCATCAAGCCATCACGCTCGGCGTCTTTTTCGTCACCATGGCGATCACCGGCTATATGGTGGTAACGATCCCCAAGGGATTTTTTCCGATCCAGGATATCGGCCTGATCAACGGCGTGTCCGAGGGCGCGCAGGATACCTCGCCACAGCAGTTGATGCGGCTGCACCAGGAACTCGGCGAAGTGCTCTTGAGGGACCCGGCAATCGCGCAATTCGGATCTACGGTCGGGTCGACCTCGAGCGCCAAGACCGCAAATACCGGAAATTTCACCATTGTGCTCAAACCGCGCGAGGAGCGTGATGTCACGGCGTCGCAAGTGATCGACCGCTTGCGGCCGCAGCTCGCAAAAATTACCGGCGTCAATCTGTTCCTTCAACCCGCCCAGGACATCACGGTGGGCGGCCGCTCCTCCCGCGCTGCCTTTCAATACACGTTGCAGGATCCGAACGTCGCCGAACTGAACGAATGGTCGCAAAAGCTGTTGGATAAGATGCGGACCTTGCCGGAGCTGACCGACGTCGCCAGCGATCTGTTGGCACAGGCGCCGCAGCTCAAGGTGACGATCAATCGCGATCAGGCCTCGCGCTTCGGCATCTCGCCACAGGCCATCGACGACACGCTCAACGACGCCTATGGACAACGCCAGATCGCCCAATATTTCACCCAGCTCAACACCTACTGGTTGATCCTGGAGATACCTCCGGACCTCCAGCATAATCGAGCATCGCTCGATCGCATTTATGTGAAATCTCCGCTCACCGGCGCCGCGGTGCCGCTGTCGGCGCTCGTCGACACGGACTCTTACAAAGTCGGGCCGCTATCCATCAATCACCAAGGCCAATTTCCCGCCGCGACCTTATCGTTCAATTTGCGTGCCGGCATTGCGCTGGGCGAGGCGGTCGAAGCCATCGGCAAGGCGGTGCAGGAAATCGGCATGCCTAGCGCCGTGATTGGAACGTTCCAGGGTAATGCCCAGGCGTTTCAGTCTTCGCTGTCGAGCGAGCCGGCGCTGATCGCAGCCGCGCTGGTGGTCGTCTACATTATTCTCGGGATGCTCTACGAGAGCTTCATCCATCCGCTGACCATCTTGTCGACTCTTCCGTCGGCAGGTATCGGGGCCCTGCTGGCACTGCAGTTCGGGCACATGGATCTTTCGGTCATCGGTATCATCGGCATCATTCTGCTGATCGGCATCGTCAAGAAGAACGGCATCATGATGGTGGACTTCGCCATCGTGGCGGAGCGCGAGCGCAACGTGGCTCCGATTACGGCCATTCGCGAAGCCTGCCTGTTGCGATTCCGTCCGATCCTGATGACGACCGCGGCGGCTATGCTGGCTGGCGTTCCCATGATGTTCGGCGATGGTACCGGCTCGGAACTACGCAAGCCGTTGGGCTATTCCATGGTGGGCGGATTGGCTCTCAGCCAAATCCTGACGCTGTATACGACCCCGGTGGTCTATCTCTACCTCGCCCGCCTGCAAGCCTGGGTGCTGGGCAAGACGATCCAGCACCGGCCTCAAGCCGAGAAAATCAACGCCGTCGCCGCGGAGTGAAGACGACGTATCCCGCGCCGGCTTCACCAAAATGGGCCGCGGCGTGGAGCGTCTGCACACAGCGATCGTCATTGCCCGGCACGCCCGGCGTTTCAGTACGCCGCGAAGATTGCCTTGGGGATCATGCCGCGGTAGCGCCTAATTTCGAACACGAGAATGTGTGGAAAGGGAAGCGGAGTTTCGCTCACAGCTTCCGGCTGTCGTGAGCCCAGTGCAGCAGCGCCTGCCGTTGCCGTCTGCGGCACCACAGATCACCGGGCTCGCACGCAAGCTGAAGCTGACGCACATGACGGCGAATTGCTTTCCAGCGTTTGATCTGCCGAGCGTCCTCGTCGGGCATTCGTCGCCCCATGTAGTAGCGGCAGTACCATTGGAACCAGCCGCGTGGATCGTCGGGGTGTATCCATCCTTTCCGGCGCCATTCGGAGAGCGGCTGGCTGGCATCGACACCGAAGTAGTTGAGTGATTTGTCGCGTGATCCACCCGCAAGCCTGGCGTGTTTGAACCAACTCGCCGGGAACTCATCGCCGCAATCGGTCATGTACTTGCCGCCGAACACGCCAAGGCGAAGCATATCGGCCGGCGTCAGATCAGGTTTGAACTCCGGATCGAAGTTGCGACCAGCGCGCTCAACGCGTTCGTAGCGATAATCCCGCTGCATCCGATCATTGACCGTGATCGATCTTCTCATATCGCTGCAGGTCCCGAGATCGACGACCGGAAGTAGGGCGTCTTCTTCGGCTTGTCGGGCATCGGCGTCAGCCCTTCCCGTCGAGCCCGGTGATTCGAGCGTCGTCGATGATAGGGAATATGGTTCAACGGAGCCATTCCCGATAGGTTGCTCGACAACGTGCCGATTGCTTCCTACCGTGCCGCGAGGCAGCTCCCCGTAGTGCCATAGAGGCGACAAATGTCTCGGATCAGACTGCTCAACAGAAAATGTATCTCTGCATTGATTATCCTCGGCCAACTGGCTGTCTCTATCACCGCAGTTCCAGCGCAGATCGCCGAGCCTGAACGCATCGATGGGCTCGTGCCAACCGAATGGCGTGCTCCATACACTCAGTTTCTAAGCGGCCTCGGCATTAAAGACGTAGAAAAGACACTAGCCAACACTAAATTCGGTGTGATTGGAGGTGTCCATAGACCGGGGTCGGTGCTTTTCCGCATCGAAGACAAAGCGGCTTGTCGTGATGATATCTGCCTAACGATCATCGGCCACCTTGGTGGTGAACGATTTATTGCGGATGCTCTATTTGCGGCCGGTGGACGAGTAAGCGGGAGTGATTACATGGAAACATTGCTCGGATTGCGGGCATTCCCGCATGTATTTTGGAGTAGTAGGAACAGCGTCACTCTGTTTGAGACCTCTGAAGGATGGATCGTCATTCCATCAATTCAGTGACACAGCAAGGTCGTGTACTCCGCGCTGGCAACGGATTACGTCCCTCACAACGGCCGTTACCGCGCAGCGGTTTAGTGCAATTGCCGTTCTGCGACGTAGCGAGAACGGCACTATTGGACCGCTTTCCCGGCACGAGCACATCGGCGTTGAGAGCCGATACCACCGCGGCGTCGGCCGCCGTCGCTCGCCGGACTGCGATCGTCATTGCCCAACTCGCCCGGCTCTTTCACTGCGCCGCGAAGATCGCCTTCGGGATCATGCCGTGGATGCCCTTGGTGCCGTCGACCACCTGGGTGACGTGGTAGTCGACCGCGATGCTCGCGATCATGTAGGCCTCCTGGCGGCTGAGCTTGGGAAACCGCTCGGTGATGAAGGCGATGGTCTCGCGCACCGCGATCTTCATGGCCTCTTCGAGGTTCGGATTGAGGCCCATCACGATCCAATGGGTGGCGGTTTCGGCGCGCGGCCAGGTGATCTTCATGTCCTTGCGCACGATGAACTGGAACTTGCCGCGCAACCCGGTCTCGACCGCGCTGAGGTCGACCTCGCCCTGGCCCTGGGCGCCGTGGCCGTCTCCCACCGAGAACAGCCCGCCCGGCGCGTAGACCGGCATGTACAGCGTCGACCCCGCCGCCACGTCCTTGTTGTCGATGTTGCCGGTGTGCACGCCCGGCGGCCCCGAGCCGATCCGGCCCATGGCGGGCAGGGGCGCGACGCCCATGGTCCCGAAGAACGGCCGGGTCAGCGCAACGACCACGCCGGGCGCGATCGCGGCGGTCTTGGCCTGGCGGTCGATCGGGATGATGCGCTGAAAGAACCCCGGAAACTCCTCCGGCAGCGCGCCGTTGTAGGGGCGCTGGCGGTTGTAGGCATAGTCGACGGCGAGATCGATCTCGAGGATGCGCACTTCGAGCACGTCGCCGGGCATCGCGCCGTTGACGAACACCGGCCCGGTGAGGACATGCGGGCCGGGGCCGCGATCTCTGACGTCGCGGTAGATGTCGCGGACATATTGCGGGACGGCGGCGGCGGGAACGACACCGGACTGATCGATTTCGGCGGGCTCCATCGCGGCCGCGGTCTCGATGACGACGGTGTCGCCGGACTCGATCGTCAGAGCCGGCTTGGTCGCGGCGTTGAAATTGCCGATATTCACGGTCTGCGGGCTCGGCATCAGCGTGTATTCGGCGGCCCATGCGTGCCCGATGCACATGCTCCATGACATGACGGCACCAGCGACAAGCTGTGCAAAGGCCGGTGGCATGGTCGTCCCAGGTCTCGTCATGACGGTCTCCCTGCTTCGGTGCAAAGAGCCTCCAAGCCCCCCCCGCAAGCGGGAGAGGGGACGACGGCGATCAATTGAGCTTCAGGCCGATGGAGCGAAACACCGGCGTCCACCGCGCGATATCCTGCTCGACGAATTGCCTGGTCTTTTCCGGCGTCGAATGGCGATAGGGCTCGAGCCCCGACGTGATCAGCATGGCGCGGAAGTCGTCTTCCTCCATCACCTTGTCGGTCGCGGCGGCGATCTGCTCGACGATCGCCTTGGGCGTGCCGCGCGGCGCGAACAGCCCGGTGAAATTCACCGCGATCATTCCGGGCAGCCCGGCTTCGACCGCGGTCGGAATGTCCGGCGCCGCCACCAGGCGATCATGGGCGGTCACGACGATCATCCGCAGCTTGCCGGTCGTATGCAGTTCGAGCACCTGGCTGGTGATGTTGGCGACGACGATCGGCACGTGGCCGCTGACGACGTCGGCCAGCGACGGTCCGGAGCCCTTGTAGGGCACGTGCACGATGTCCGGCGTTGCCGCCAGCGACTTGAACAGCTCGCCGGCGAGGTGCGTCATCGAACCCGCGCCGGCCGAACCATAGGCGAGCTTGCCCGGATTGGCCTTGGCATAGGCGATCAGCTCCTTGAGCGTATGCACGGGAACGCTGGGGTTCACCAGGATGCGTGAGCGCCGGCACCGCGAGCATCGCGATCGCCTCGAAATCCTTGAGCGGATCGTAGAGCGGCTTGATGGTTCCGATCGGATTGAGGACGAGCGCGCCGGCGCCGCCGAGCAGGAGCGTATAGCCGTCGGGCTGGGCATGGGCGACCGCGAGCGCGCCGACGGCACCGCCGGCTCCGCCCTGGTTCTCGATGTAGACGTTG
This sequence comes from uncultured Alphaproteobacteria bacterium, assembly GCA_963746235.1. Taxonomy (GTDB): domain Bacteria; phylum Pseudomonadota; class Alphaproteobacteria; order Rhizobiales; family Xanthobacteraceae; genus JAJPKK01. The sequence continues at coordinate 26,202 of CAVVCE010000098.1, read as the reverse complement.
CCCAGCATCGCTTTCATCCGCTCCGCCCACAGCCGCGCCACCGCATCGTTGACGCCGCCCGGCGCGAACGGGACCACGAGCTTGATCGCCCGGTCCGGATATCTGGCCTGGGCAAAGCCCGCAGACGGCGACACGGCGCAGCCGGTCAGCGCCATGATGCCAGCCAATACGTCACGCCGTTTCATCGCAGTGATCCCTGATTGGTGAATGGGTTGGAACGAAATCGCGCAAGCCGGCATGTCCGGGAAACAGCGCTCGACGACAAGATGCGCCAAACCGCGGGCGTCAGCAAGATAGCCAGCGCGCGCAGCTTGGTGCCGGCCGCGGCGGCAGCCGAGCCTGTAGCCCGCATGAGCGCAGCGACATGCGGGACGGCCGCCCCCGGATTTTCGCTGCGCTCGATCCGGGCTACGGATCGCGCTTGCCGCGCTTGCGCCGCTTCACTCCGGCCATCTTCTCCAGCACCGCACACACCGAGGCGGTGTCGAGGTCGCCGAACCCCATGGCCGACGCCTGGGAATAGACGGGGATGCTCGCCGAGAACAGCGGCGTCGGCGCACCGAGCCGGGCGGCGAAGTCTTCGATCACCGAAATGTCCTTGTGATAGAGCTTGATGCTCATGCTGGCGTTTTCATATTTCCCCTTGACCATCATCGGGCCGCGCACCTCGAACACGCGGGAGGTCCCGACCCCCGCGCTGATCAGCTCATAGATCATCTGCGGATCGAGGCCGGCCTTGATGCCGAGGACCATGGCTTCGGCCGAGGCCACGTTGTGGATGGTGACGAGCAGGTTGGCGATGTATTTCATCCGGCTGCCATTGCCGAATTCGCCGACCTGATAGGCGGCGCGGGAGAACGCGGCGAACATCGGCTCGAGCCTGGCGATCGCTTTCTTGTCGCCGCTCGCATAGATCACGATGTCCTTGACGGCGGCCTGGGTTGCGGTGCCGCTGACGGGGCAGTCGAGCGTCACATGGCCGGCGTTACGCAGCGCCAGTTCGGCGCGCCGCTTGTCCTCGATCGCTAAGGTGCTGGTTTCGACGAGGGTCTTTTCCGGCAACTCGTCCTTGATGATCGAGGCGACGGTCGTTGCGAGTGCGTCGGGATGGGGCAGCGACAGGATGATCACAGGGACGGTTTTGGCGAGCGTGCTTACGTCGGGCGAAATTTCGACGCCGGCCAGCTTCGCGGCCCGCGTGCGGCGATGATCGATGTCGTAGCCGAGCACGCGCCAGCCGGCCGCGGCGAGATGCTTGGCGAAGGCGCCACCCATGTTGCCGAGGCCGACGACGCCGACCGTTCGCTTAGCCCGCACTGCCATTGCGTGCTGCTCCCTGATGCTGACAAGCGGCGGCTGATTACCACGGCCGAACCGGGCTTCCTACCGGTGCGCCGATCGCCTATCGTCCGCGCCGCCTGACAATAAGCCGGATCTCCACGTGCGCCATGTCCGTGACCCTCGCCCAGGCCAGCACCATCCTCGATGTCGCCCTCACGACGGCGCGCGAGATGAAGCTCGCGCCGATGACCGTCGCGGTGCTCGATGCCGGCGGCCATCTCGTCGCGTTCAAGCGGGAGGACAAGTCCGGCATCCTTCGCTACGACATCGCTTATGGCAAGGCATGGGGCGCGCTCGGCATGGGCTTCGGCTCGCGCACCTTGTTCGAGCGCGCCGCCAACACGCCGCAATTCTTCAATGCGCTTTATGCCGCGAGCGGCGGCCGCGTCGTCACCAATCCGGGCGGCGTCCTGATCCGCAATGCCGCCGGCGACATCATCGGCGCGGTCGGGATTTCCGGCGACACCTCCGACAAGGACGAAGCCTGCGCCATCGCCGGCATCGAAGCGGCGGGACTGAAGGCCGATCCCGGCGGCCAGAAGAGCTGACCGCATTCGCGCGAGGGGGGCACCCACTGTCCACTTGCTTTCGGTCTGATGGATCGCTTCCATGAAACCGACCAGATCGGACAGGGGCGAACTTAATCGCACGGACCTCATCCTGAGGAGCCGTGCGAAGCACGGCGTCTCGAAGGGTGGCCGCCATCGTCCTGTGGCCGTCCTTCGAGACGCGCGCGAGAGCGCGCTCCTCAGGACGAGGGTGATCGATCATATCGATATGATTCCAATTTCGGAAACGGTGTATTAGTGCGCGGCTAAACGCATCGGCGACGAAGCCCCGGGAGGACTTGATGGGAGCGAATTTCGGCATCGCCGGCATGGACTGGCAGCAGCGGGTCAATTGGGACCGGCTGCGCAAATACCGGATCGAGCGCGCCCGCGAGATGATGAAGAAGCACGGGCTCGGCGCCATGCTGTGCATGTATGACGAAAATTGCCGCTACATCACCGGCACCCTGACGCCGGGCTGGAACCGGCTCAAGCCGGGGCTGCGCTATGCGTTGCTGTGCGGCGACGGCGATCCCGTGCTGTTCGAGCAGGGCGACCTCGGCTTCCACATCGAGCGCCATTCGCCCTGGATCCCCAAGGAGAACGTCCGCTACTCCTATGCCTGGATCAAGGGTGCGGCGGGGCCGGCCTCGACCCAGCAGGTCAACAAGTTCACCGATGCCATCATCTACGAGATGAAGCGCCACGGCGTCGCCGGCCAGAAGCTCGGCTGCGACTTCATCGACATCAACATGATCGGCGTATTCAAGGAAAAGAACATCGATTGGGTCGACGGCATGACGCCGATGATGGAGGCGCGCGCGATCAAGAACGTCGACGAGCAGGAATGCATGCGCATCGTCGGCGCGATCGGCGACGCCACCCATTGGGAATGCATGAAGTTCCTCAAGCCGGGCCTGACCGAGAACCAGGTGACGGCGCACCTGATGAAGTTCCTCTACGACATTCCCGGCATGGAGGATGTGGAGGACGTGATCGTCTCCTCCGGCCCCAACACCTGGCCGAACTGGCGCAACTTCTCCGACCGCATCATCCAGCCCGGCGACATCGTGTTCATGGACTTCGCTGCGCTCACCTGGAACGGCTACAAGTCCTGCTATTACCGCACCTATTGCGTCGGCAAAGAGCCCTCCAGGGAGCAGCAGGAGACCTATGCCACGGCGCTCGGATGGCTCTACGATTCCATCGGCGAGGTGAAGGTCGGCGCCACCACCCGCGACATCGCGCTGAAGTGGCCGTCCGCCAAGGAGGCCTGGGGCTACGAGGAGGAGGACCAGGCGGCGGCGAACCTGTGGGGCCACGGCCTCGGGCTCGCCCAATACGATCCCCCGGTGATCTCCCGCATCTGGTCGCTCGACCATCCCGTCGAGATCAAGGAAGGCATGACCTTCGCCCTCGAAACCCAGCACGGCAAGAAGTTCCGCTATGGTGTCCGCATCGAGGAAATGCTGATCGTGAAGAGCGACGGGATCGAGATCGTCTCCAACTTCCCGGTGAAGCAGATCACCGCGGTCGACCCGATCCCCGGCTATGGCGACCATGTGAAGTAGAGATGCTTCTCCCTCTCCCGCTTGCGGGGGATGGGGGCTCTTCGGCCGGAAGAGATGATGAGGTATCTCCGACGTCTCCAACCGGCCTCGCGATCGCTTGGAGTACGCAGACTTGTTCTTCGCCGCATCGAGATGCCCGCACGCGCGGCAAGTGCCCCCTCCCCAGCCCTCCCCCGCAAGCGGGAGAGGGGGCAGGCCGACCGCATGACTACAGCCGCCGCAACGAGTGCCGCCGGGCGCGCCCCGTACATCGTGCCGCTCGCGAGCGCCGCGGCGAGCGACGCCGAACGGGTCGGGCCGAAGGCCGCGAACCTCGCGGCGCTGGCGCGATGCGGCCTGCCGACGCCGGGCGGCTTCTGCCTCACCGCCGATGCCTATCGCGACCAGATCGCCGCGCTCGGCCTCACCGCAACGCTTGCGCGCTACGGCGCGGCCGAGATGCGCGAACAGCGCCGCCTGTCCGTCGAGATCAGGCTCGCGCTCTACGAGCAGCCGATCGCGCCGGAGATCCGCGAAGCGCTGCTCGATGCCTGGCGCGCCGCGCATGCGGGCGGCGCAAAGCCGTTCGCGGTGCGCTCCTCGGCGCTGATCGAGGACCGCAAGGGCGCGAACTTCGCCGGCCAGTTCGAAAGCTTCCTCGGCATCGCCGACGAGACCGCCTTCATCACGGCGGTGCGGGCCTGCTGGGCCGCGTTGTGGACCACCAATGCCCGCCGCTACATGGAAAATCACGGGCTCAGCCCGGGCGACACCGCGATGGCGGTGCTGATCCAGCCGCTGATCGAGGCGCGCGCCTCCGGCGGCGGCCTGAGCGAGAATGCCGAGGGCCAGATGGTGCTCAGCGCCACCTGGGGGCTCGGCTCGGCGATCGCCCAGGGCGAGGTGGTGCCGGACCGCATCGTGCTGTCCCGCCAGGGCTTCCTGCGCAGCAACGTGGCCGGCCGCAAGGACCACCGCGACACCTACGGCCGCGACACCTGCGGCCATGGCGTCGGCGCCATGCCCCAGGCGGTGCCGCGCGACCTCGTGGAGCAGCCGTGCCTCGATGCCGGCCAGGCGGTCACGCTGGGGCGCATGCTGCGCAAGGTCGAAACCGTGTTCGGCATGCCGGTCGAGATCGAATGGGCGCTCGACGAGGCGGGCTTCAAGCTGCTGCAGGCGCGCCCGCTCCACGTCGAACCGGCTGTGGTCCCGGACGCCGTCTGGCTGCAGCATCCCGGCCTGCGCGGCCATCCCGCCGGTATCGGCTGGGGCAGCGGCCGCGCCGTGGTGATCAATTGCGAATGCGAGCTCGCGCGCGTCGCGCCGGGCGACATCCTGGTGACGCGGGTCGCGGGTCCCGCGCTCGGCCATGTGCTGCCCCACGTCGCCGGCGTGGTCGCCGAGCTCGGCGGCTCGACCTCGCATCTGGCGTCGCTGGCGCGCGAGCGCGGCATCCCCATGGTGCTCGGCGTGCGCGATGCCACGCAGAAAATTCCGGATGGCGCGCAGGTCGCGGTCGACGGCGTCGCCGGCATCGTGCGGTGGATCGCGTGATGGTCCGGGTGTTCGTCACCCAGCCGGTCGCCGCAAGCGCGCTGACGCGGCTGCGCACCATCGCCGAGGTCACCGTCAATCCCGACGCCAGCCGCGTCATCGCCAAGGACACGCTGATCGCCGGGACGCGGGCGTGCGACATCCTGTTCAGCCTGCTGCATGATCCCGTCGACGGCGAGGTGATCGCGGCCAATCCCGCCTTGCGGGCGATCACCTCGATGTCGATCACCCCCGACAATATCGACGTCGCGGCGGCGACCGCGCGGCGCATTCCGGTGACGGTGGTGCCGGCGCTCGCGGTGGAGTCGACCGCCGACATCCACTTTGCCCTGTTGCTCGCGGTGGCCCGCCGCCTCGTCGAGGGCCATCAGGCCGTGCGCGCCGGGATTTTTCCGGGATCGCAGTCGAGCCACCTGCTCGGTGCCGGGGTCCACGGCAAGACCATCGGCCTGGTCGGCGGCCGCGGCCGCATCGGCCAGGCGGTAGCGGCGCGGGCGCGCGGCTTTTCCATGCGCGTCCTCTATTGCGGGCCGCAGCCCATGGAGGACGCCGACGAGAAGCGTCTCGGCGCCGAATATGTGTCCCTCGATCGCCTGCTCGCAGAGGCAGATTTCGTCTCGCTGCATCCCCCGCTCACGGCGGCGACGCGGCACATGATCGCCGCCCGCGAACTCTCCCTGATGAAGCCCACCGCCTATCTCATCAACACGTCGCGCGGCGCGGTGGTCGACGAGGCCGCGCTGGCTGCGGCGCTCGCCGAAAGGCGTATCGCCGGCGCCGGGCTCGACGTGTTCGAGCACGAGCCCCATGTGGCGCCCGCGCTCACCGGGCTCGCCAATGTCGTGCTCACCCCGCATCTCGGCAGCGCCGTCGTCGAGGTCCGCGCCGCCATGGCCGAGGCCGTGGTCGACAACATCGCCGCGATCCTGGCGGGCCGCACGCCGCCGAACATCGTCAATCCGGAGGTGCTGGCGCCATGAGCTGTTATGGGAGCCGCTATGGCTCAGCCAAATCCCGTCGGCTATTGGGCCAGGCTCCTAAGTCAGCACGATCGCATTGATATGCCGCCCGTAATCGGCTTCGCCGCGATGGGTCATGCGGCGGTAGCTGTAGAATTGCTCGGGATCGGCATAGGTGCAGGCGCCGAGATCCGCGATCGTTCCGATTCCTGCAGCGGCGAGGCGGCCGGCGACATAGCCGGCGAGATCGAACATGAAATGGCCGTCGCGGGCGGCGGGCGCGAAGAACCGCCGGTTGGCGGGATCGGCGGCGATGAAGCGGTCCATCAGGTCGGGGCCGACCTCGTAGTTGGGCTGGCGGATCATCGGGCCGATCGCGGCGACGATGCGCGCGCGGGCGGCGCCGAGGCGCTCCATGGCGGCGATGGCGGCGTCGGTCACTCCGGCGAGCGCGCCGCGCCATCCCGCATGGGCGGCGCCGACGATGCGGGCTTGGGGGTCGGCGAACAGCACCGGGCCGCAATCCGCCGTCGAAATGCCGATCGCCAGCCCCGGCCGGTCGGTGACGATGGCGTCGGCGCGCGGGCGCGCATTCCCGCTCCAGGGCGCGTCGGCGACCACCACATCGGGGGAGTGGATCTGGTAGCAGGTCAGGAACCGCTCGGGGGCGACGCCCAGCGAGGCAGCCATGCGGGTCCGGTTCGCCGCCACGTTCTGCGGATCGTCGCTCGACCCGACGCCGGCATTGAGGCTCGCATAGATGCCGGGCGAGACGCCGCCGCCCCTGGTGAAGAAGGCATGGCGGATGCCGGCGAGCCGCGCCAGCGCCGGCGCCTCGATGCGTCCGGTCATGCCGCAAACCCCGGAAGGTCGGCGCTCCGCGGCGCCGAGATCGCCATCGCCTTGAACAACGTGCCCATGTTCGCCTGCCCGGTGCCGACGAGGCGCATCATCGCCTCCGCGATGCCGGCCCGCTTGTCCTCCGGAGCGGCCGCCTGCAAGGCGCGCGCGCGCGCCTCGATGCCCAGCCGTTTCAACAGTTCGCCTTGCTCCACCGGGCCGTGGATGCGCGCGCCGGCCGCCCGGGCGGCCCGGGCCATGGCCGCGAAGTCCACATGGGCGGTGAGATCGGTGCGGCCCGGCATGCCCAGCGGGCTGGCAAAGCGGTGGGATCGCACCGCCTGGAAGGTGTCGCCGGTGCTGCTCCGGGCATGGCCGTAGTCGATCACCAGACGCGGCGCCGCCGCCGACCACCCGCTCGGCGAGCTCGGTCGCCCATTGATCGGAACGCCACTCGAAGATCTCGCCGACCGGCGCCTTGACGACCGACGGCGGCAGGTTGGCCTTGAAGCCTTCCAGCGGCTCCGGCGAGACGCGTGAAGGCGAACTCGCCCCCGGCATTGACGGTGATGCGCCGCTCGTGCCACCCGGTCGGCCGCTTCTCGGCCTGGTTGATCGGGCAGGGCATCGAAGAATTCGTTGGCGAGGATGATGGCGGGTCCCAACGGCGCCTCGCCGAGGGTCTTGTGCCAGCGCACCGGCACATCCTGGACGCCGCGCAGCGTCTCGCCCTGGCGCTGCTGCAGCGCCGGGCTCACCTCGATCAGGTGCACCCGCGCCGCCCGGCGGAAATCGGCGACGGCGCGCGCCGCCCGCAGCACGTCGAGCATCATGGTGCCGCGGCCGGGGCCGAGCTCGATGAGCTGGATGGGGTCCGGCGAGCCCATCTCCCGCCATACCTCGACCGCCCACAGCCCGATCAACTCGCCGAACATCTGGCTGATTTCCGGCGCGGTGACGAAGTCGCCGGCGGCGCCGAGGGGATCGCGGTTCGGGTAATAGCCGTGTTCGGGGTCGTAGAGGCACAGCGTCATGAACGCGGATATGGACATCGGCCCGTCGCGCGCGATGCGGCGGCGGATCTCGGCATCCAGCGGGGCGCGCTCTTCGGCCATCAGGAATGCAGGGGCTGGCGGCGCAGCGCGGATACGGCCAGCGCGGCGCCGAAGATGAACAACGGAATGCACAACAGCATGCCCATGGTGGTGTGGGCCCACAGGAAGCCGAGCTGGGGGTCGGGCTCGCGGAAGAATTCGCAGAACGAGCGCATCACCGCGTAGATCATCGCGAACGAGCCGAGGATGAGGCCGGGCCGCCGCAGCGCGCCCGCCCGCACCATGACGAAGAGAATGACCAGCAGCACCGACCCCTCGAGGCCGGCCTCGTAGAGCTGGCTCGGATGGCGCGGTACCGGGCCACCGAGCGGGAATATCATCGCCCACGGCACGTCGGTGATCCGTCCCCACAGCTCGCCATTGATGAAGTTCGCGACCCGCCCGAGCAGGAGCCCGATCGGCCCGACCGCGCAGGTGACGTCGCCGAGCGAGAGCGTCGGCACCCCGCGGTGATGGGCGAACCATATCACCGCCACGACGCAACCGAGAAAGCCGCCATGGAAGGACATGCCGCCTTTCCACACCTGGAGGATCTCGATGGGATTCTCGAGGAAATGCGGCAGGTTGTAGAACAGCACATAGCCGATGCGGCCGCCGAGGATGATGCCGAGCGTCACCCACAGGATGAAATCGTCGTAATCGAGGACGGTCATGGGCGCCGGGCCGCCCCAAAATCTCTCGTTGGCGATGATGGCGCGCGCATAGAGCCAGCCGAGCAGGATGCCGCAGATATAGGCGAGCGCGTACCAGCGGATCGCGAACGGCCCGATCGACACCAGCACCGGATCGAATGACGGGAACGGGATGAGCGAGGTCGGCATAACCCAATTTCTGCGGTACGTTGGCCAACGGCTTATTCCGTCCCGCTTTTCGGGAGAGCAAGAACAGGAATCGGCCGCGGATCGGAACCAAATGTCAGAGCCACTGCACTAGCGGCCCAAGACCTTGCGCACAAGCGGCCTTGCGCACAAGCGGCCTTGCGCACAAGCGGCCTTCGCGCGCGACGGCCTTGCGCACAAGCGGCCTTGCACAGCGGCGAGCCGATGACCATTCTCTGCGGAGTCCCAATGTCACCCGTCGACCACCTCGGAGATGAGCAATGGCGCAGACCACCGGCCGGCTTTACGACGAGTTCGCGAAATTGATGAACGATGCCACCGGCGTCGCCACCGGAATGCGGCGGGAGTTCGAGACCGTGATGCGCACCCAGGCGGAACGCATTCTGCGCGAGCTCGATGTGGTCCAGCGCGAGGAATTCGAGGCGGTCAAGGAGATGGCGCGGCTCGCCCGCGAGGAAAACGAGGTCCTCAAGGCGCGCATAGCGGCGCTGGAGGCAAAGGTCGCGGCCGCCCCGACGCCCGCTGCGCCGGTCCTGCCACAGACCCCACCGCAGGTTCCGCCCCAGCCGGGGCCCCGGCCGATCACCATGTAACTTGCATTATTCCGCTCTTCGGCGGGTTCCGTTTCTTGTCATTTGCGGGGGCCGAGGCTATAAGCCCGCGATTGCGGCCCCAGAACACCCCTGGAGGTTGGCCGCGCCGGCTGCGGGCACCGTCCAGAACGGCGCCTGCATGCTAAATCACCTGAAAGCACGGGGACGCAAGCCGCCTGGTCGCAAGCCGTATGGTCGGATGCGTGTCCAATGCAATTGAAAGAGGAACCGACAATGGCGACCGTCAAGGAAATCAAGGCGACGGTACGTCCGCGGGCAGGCAAGGGGGCCGCCCGGGCCGTACGTCGCGAGGGCCGCGTGCCCGGCGTCATCTACGGCGGCAACGAGCCGCCGCTCACCATCTCCCTCGATGATGCCGAACTGCGCCAGCGCATTTTCGCCGGCCGGTTCCTGACCAGCATCTACGATGTCGATATCGACGGCACCCGGCATCGCGTGATCCCGCGCGACTTCCAGGTCGATCCCGTGCGCGACCATCCCGTTCATGTGGATTTCATGCGCCTGACCGAAGGCGCCACCATCCGGGTGAGAATCCCGATCCACATCATCAATTCCGACCAGTCGCCGGGGGTCAAGCGCGGCGGCGCCGTCAACATCGTCACCCATACGCTCGACGTGCGCTGTCCGGCTGACGCCATTCCCGAGGCTTTCGAGGTCGACGTCTCCGGGCTCGAAATCAACCATTCGCGGCATCTGAGCGACATCACGCTGCCGCCCAATGTGCGGCCGCTGGCCCAGGGCGATGCGACGCTGGTGACCATCGTGCCGCCGTCGGGCTATGCGGAAGAAATGAAGGCGGCCGCCGAAGCCGCTGCCGCTGCCGCCGCTGCTGCCGCCGCTGCGGCTGCCGCTCCTCCCGCTCCGACCGGCGCACCCGGCGCACCGGGAGCTGCGGCCGCGGCACCCGCGGCCGGTGCTGGAGCCCCGGCGAAGAAGTAAGGTGGCGCAGCCATGCGCCTCCTCGTCGGGCTCGGCAATCCGGGCGCGCGCTATGCGGGCAACCGGCACAATGTCGGCTTCATGGCCGTCGAAGCCATCGCCCGCCGCCACGGCATCGGTCCGTTGCGGCGGGGGTACCAGGGTGTCGCGGCCGAGGGCTCACTTGCCGGAGAGCGAGTCATCCTGCTGCTGCCCGGGACGTTCATGAACGATTCGGGGCTCGCGGTCGCCGAGGCCGCGCGTTTCTTCAAGATCGGGGTCGGCGACATCGCCGTGTTCCACGACGAGATCGAGCTGCCTCCCGCCAAGGTCCGGGTCAAGACCGGCGGCGGCAATGCCGGCCATAACGGCCTGCGCTCGATCTCGGCCCATGTCGGCAACGACTACCGCCGGGTCCGGATCGGGGTCGGCCATCCCGGCGTCAAGGAACTGGTCCACAACCATGTGCTCAGCGACTTCGCCAAGGCGGAGCGGCCCTGGGTCGATGCGGTCTGCGACATCATCGCCGACAATGCCGGGCTGATCGTCAAGGGCGATGATTCGAGCTTCCAGAACAAGGTGCATCTCGCCATGCAGGCCAAGGGGTTCGATGTCGAGCCCGCCGGCAAGGCGGGTTCGGCTTGACACGAAATCACGCAAACACGCAGCTTTTCGGAATGACCATATTAAATCCGTTCCGGCTCGATCCCCGCCACCAGATGTTCTGAGCGAGCTTCCCCATGGGTTTCAAATGCGGCATCGTCGGCCTGCCGAATGTCGGCAAATCGACGCTCTTCAACGCGCTGACCGCGACCGCGGCGGCGCAGGCGGCGAACTATCCGTTCTGCACCATCGAGCCCAATGTGGGCGAAGTGGCGGTGCCCGATCCGCGCCTCGACGCCTTGGCGAAGCTGGCGAAATCGGTGCAGACCGTGCCGACCCGGCTCACCTTCGTCGACATCGCCGGCCTGGTGCGCGGCGCCTCGAAAGGCGAGGGGCTCGGCAACCAGTTTCTCGCCAATATCCGCGAGGTCGACGCCATCGCCCATGTGGTGCGTTGCTTCGAGAACGGCGATGTCACCCATGTGGAGGGCCGCATCGACCCCATCGCCGACATCGAGACGGTGGAGACCGAGCTGATGCTCGCCGATCTCGACAGCCTGGAGCGGCGCCTCGACGCCTTGGAGAAGAAGGCCAAGGGCGGCGACAAGGAAGCCAAGCTCGGCGTCGAGCTCATCACCCGGGCGCTCGTGCTGTTGCGCGAGGGCAAGCCGGCGCGGCTGGTCGAGGTCAAGCCGGAGGAGGAGAAGGCGTTTGCCGGCCTCGGCCTCTTGACCGCAAAGCCCGTCCTCTATGTCTGCAATGTCGAGGAAGCCGCCGCCGCCGACGGCAACGACTTCTCGCGCCGGGTCGAGGCGCGGGCCAAGGCGGAAGGCGCCGGCGCGGTCGTGATCTCCGCCCAGATCGAGGCCGAAATCGCGGTGCTGCCGCCGGCCGAGCGCGCCGACTATCTCGACGCCATCGGCTTGAAGGAAGCCGGCCTCGACCGCCTGATCCGCGCCGGCTACGACCTCCTGCGCCTCGTCACCTTCTTCACCGCGGGTCCGAAGGAGGCGCGCGCCTGGACCATCACCCGCAGCACCAGGGCGCCGCAGGCGGCCGGCGTCATCCATACCGATTTCGAGCGCGGCTTCATCCGCGCCGAGACCATCGCCTATGACGACTACGTCAAGCTCGGCGGCGAGGCCGGCGCGCGCGATGCCGGCCGGCTCCGCCTCGAAGGCAAGGACTACGTGGTCGCCGACGGCGACGTCATGCATTTCCGGTTCGCGACCTGACGGGTCCTTCATCGGGCGGGAGCATGCCGGTGCGCTGCTACGAGGATTTCACCGTCGGAGAGGTCGTCTGGTCCGGGCCGCTGCTGGTCACCGCCGACGCCATCAAGGCGTTCGCGGCGCAGTTCGATCCGCAGCCGATGCATCTCGACGGCGGCGGCGCCGCGCAGAACGCCATTGTCGACGGATTGTTCGCGTCCGGCCTGCACACGGTCTGCCTCAACATGCGCCTCCTGGTCGACGCCTTCCTCGGCGATACGAATTCCATGGGCAGCCCGGGGGTCGACGAGATCCGCTACCTCGCGCCGGTGCGCGCCGGCGACAGCCTGACCATGCGCCTCGAAGTCATCGGCCTGCGCCCGTCGGCGAGCCGCGCCGACATCGGCTTTCTCAAGTTCACCAGCGAGATGCGCAATTCCTCCGGCACGCCGGTCATGCACATGACCGCGACCCTGATATTCGCGCGGCGCGACGCCGGCGGCGCCGCGGAGACCCCATGAATTTCTTCGAGGATCACATCGTCGGCACCCGCGTCGAGATCGGCAGCCATACCTTCACGGCCGATGAGATCAAGGCGTTCGCGCGGCAATTCGACCCGCAGCCGTTCCATCTCGACGAGGCGGCGGCGGCGCGCTCCCATTTCGGCGGCCTGATCGCGTCGGGCTGGCACACCGCCGCGGTCTGCCTGCGGCTGATCGTCGAGGACCGCCACCGCCGCCAGGCCGAATTGCGCCGCCGCGGCGAGGCGGTGGCCAAGACCGGCCCGTCGCCAGGCCTGCGCAATCTGCAATGGCCGCGGCCGGTCTATGCCGGCGACACCATCTCCTATGCCCACGAGGTGGTCGAGTTGCGCCCGCTCGCCGACCGCGGCGATGTCGGTCTGCGGGTGGCGCGCAACATCGGCACCAACCAGCACGGCGGCCTGGTGTACTCCGTGCTGAGCAGCACGTTCGTCGAGCGGCGCGAGAAGCGGGAGTAGCGCCTGATTCCCTCACGCTGCAGATGATTCGGACGAGATCGTGCACAAACGTCCGCGACGACATCTGCCGCAACGATATCGGCCGTTGTGCCTATCCGGTCTCGAGCTTCAGCAGGATAGCCGCTATGTCGTCCGCTTGCGGGCCGCCGGCTTCGAACAGCCGCACGTTCGCCAGCACCTGATGCAGCAGCGCGGCGCCGCTGAAATCCGGGTGTCTCATCAATTCGACGACCCGGGCATCGCCGAAGAGGGCTCCCGAGGGGGCCGTCGCTTCAGTGATGCCGTCGGTGAGAATGAGGAGCTCGTCTCCGGGCCCCAGATCCACGACAGCCGACGTGTAGGCGGCATCCTCCATCAATCCGAGTGGCAGCCCGCCCGCGGCGTCGAGCAGTTCCACCGCGCCGCCGGCGCGACGCAGGAACGGCGGCACATGACCGGCGCGAACATAGGTCAGGCGGTTGGTCGTCCCGTCGAAGGCGGCGATCAGCAGGGTGGCGAACATGCAGCTCGAATTACCCGCCGCCAGCGTCGCATTGACCAGACGCACGGCCTCCTGCGGCGCCCGAAACAGGCGTGCCGCATCCGGACGTGCGGCAATGCCTCTGAACGAGGCGTGAGTTCTCGCCATCATCAGCGCTGCCCCGGCGCCTTTTCCCGAGACATCGCCGAGGACGAGGACCAGGAGATCATCGTCGATGCAGAAGTGGTCGACCACATCGCCGCCGACTTCCTTTGCCGGCTCGAGGATGACCTCGACGGCGAGCGCGCAGCCGCCGACGACTCCGCGGTAGGAGGGAGGCGCGAGCTCCAGTTGAAGCGTTCGTGCCTCTTCGAGTTCGATCTGCTTGCGCCGCAACCCCTCGCGTGCCGCATCGCGCGACGCTTCCAATTCGCGCTGGGTCACGAGCAGCGCCGCATTGGCCGCCTCCAGGCGCCGATTGAGCATCGCCTCCTTTTCCTGCAGCAGCGTCATTTCATAGGCTTTCTGCTGCACGCGGCGGGCCGCGTCGCGTTCGGCCGTGACGTCGAGCAGCAGCACCCAGACGGTGTCGCCATCGAGATGGAAATGGAGATCGGCGGCGCGGCCGCCGGCCAGCTCGATCGACGGAACGAAATAGGGCGTCTCCACCAGCGGCAGGAGCCCTTCGAGGAAGAACGCCTGCTCGACGGCCGGCCCGCCCAGGCGGATGGCCGCGAGCCCGTAATTGTCGAGATGCCCGCCGGCGCCGACCAGAGTAAGCCCGGCATCGACCTGCAGATAGGCGACGGCCCGCTCGCTGTAGGTCAACGCTTGCAGCCGCTCGGCCAGGCTCGGGGGCAGGCCCTCCATGGCTCAGCGCGAGACGCGGACGGCAAGGTCCATGAAAGCGTCCTCCACGCCTTCGCCGGTCCGCGCGCTGGTGGTGCGCAGCCACCAGCCGTTGTCGCGCAGCCCCGCGAGCTCGGGGTCGGGAATCTCCCACTGCTCCCGAAGATCGTTCTTGTTCAACAGCAGCACGAACGGCATCGGACCGTAATCGGCTTCGACGCGCTGGCGCAGCGAAGTGGCGACATCGAGGGTGGTGCGGCGGGTTCCGTCGGCCACCAGCACGTACCCTGCGCAGCCGCGCAGATAGCTCATGCGGAGCGAGGAAATATCGTCCTCGCCCGCGAGGTCCCACAGGATGAGACTGACGTTGCGGCCCGACAGGTCGACGGTCTTCTTGTCGATCTTGACGCCGACCGTGGTGAGATAGGTTTCGGAAAAGACGCTCTGGACGTAGCGCTTGACCAGGCTGGTCTTGCCCACCGAGAACCCGCCGAGCATACAGATCTTTTTTTGCAGCGTCGGCGTGGTCATGGCTGCTCCTCGATCGCGACGGAGAACGAAACCCGGCGGTCGGCCGAGCGCGCGGTCTCGGTGGTTCCTCTGCCTTGAGCGGCTCCAGGGGGCCGGCGCCGCGTACCGCGAGCAGGTCCGGATCGACGCCGCGCTTTCTCAGGAGCGCGCGCACCGCTTCGGCCCGGGCCATGCTGATCGACAGGTTGAACGTGCCCTGGCCGGAGGAGTCGGAATGCCCGGTCAGCGTCACCCGCGTGTTCACGTGCAGGGTCGACGACAGGGCTGCGAGCTGCTTGATCTCCGCGGCGAGCTGATCGAGAACCCCATCCTGTCCCGCCGCCGGCAGCGGCACATTGTTGTCGAAGTGGATTTGGCGCGCCTGGATCGTCTCGCGCAGCTTGCCGAGCGCCCCGTCATTGAGGGTGCGCACCGCGGAGAGATCGAGACCGGGCGCTCCCGCCGGCACCATGCGGGCGGCGACGCGCGCGCGCTCGAGCCAGCGCGACGGCGCCAATCCCTGCGCCACGATGCGGTCGCCCTCGACCGCGAGGGTCACGCCCGGCGGCGGCTCGAGCGAGGCCTCCAGCCGTTTCAGCACGAACGGCGGATCGAGCGCCTGATAGGGCGCCCAGTGGCTGATGACGCGTGCGGGATCGATCCCCGCCTCGCGCAGCGCCTCCTGCGGATCGACCGCGAGCGGATCGCGCAAGCCGGCGATCTGGAAGTTGCCGTCGCGCTGCGCCAATCCGGTGATCACGATGCCGGGCTCGGCGCGCAGCCGTGCGACGTAGCTGTCCCAAAGTCCCTGGTCTGCCTTATCGACATCGCGCACCCCCGACAGGTCGAGACCGGGTGCCCCCGCCGGCAGAAGCTCGCCGGCCATACGGGCGCGCTCGAGCCACGCCGACGACGCCGATCCCTGCGCCACGATGCGGCTGCCCTCGACCGCGAGCGTCACGCCCTGCGGCGGATCGAGCGACGCCTTGAACCGCTTCAACACGATCTCCGGATCGAGGGCTTGATAGGGCGCCCAGCTCGTGGCAATGCGCGCCGGATCGATCCCCACTTGGCGCAGCACAAGCTGCGGGTCTACCGCGAGCGGATCGCGCAGGCCCGCGACCAGGAATTTGCCGTCGCGCCGCCCGGAGTCGGTGATCACGATGCCGGGCTGCGCCCGCAGCCGCGCGACATAGTCTTCCCGCAGTTGCTCGTCCTGCCACGACCGAATACCCCACGCGCCCGCGAACATCAGCATCACCGTCACCCAGCCGAGCACGATCAGCCGGCGCAAGCCGACCCCGGCGCGCGGCGGCGCCTGCTGCCTGAGTGCCACGCATTCGGTCAGCTCCGCTTCGACATCCGCAAGGCCGGAGCTGTCGCCATCGAAGCTCTCCAGGGCATGGTGGCGCTCTGCATGGATTCGCGACAACACGTTGCGCAGGGTGTCGTGCAGGCTCTCCGGCGGATCGCCGCGGATCACCGCGACCAGGGTGGCGAACGGTCCTGCCTCGGACCACAGCCGCAGTTCGCCCAGCCGCAACGAGTCCAACCCCTGCTGCTCGGCGCCGCTGAACAGAATCCCGGACGAAATCCTGGATCGCGACCAGCATCGAGGAGACGAGCTGCGGATCCTGGCTTGCCGCATTTTCGGCCGCGACATGGGAGATCAACAGCCCGGTGTGGCGGTGGATCAGGAAAACGTGCTCGACCTGATAGACGAGCGTGTGCTTCAGCACGACCTCGGCGAAGGACAATCCGGTCCGCCAAGCTTCCCAGCGCCATCTCAGTCCGCGCCAGGTGAGGCTGTACTTCAGCGACTCATTGAGCGACTGGAAGGTCTCGTCGATGGTCTCGCCGATCGATTTGCGGATCGCCGGGACGATCAACGGATAGAGAATGTTGACCAGCGTGTGCGGATCGCTCCGGATCGAGCTTTCCGTGGCCTTCTCCATGGCCGGCGCCAGGACATGCCCCAGCCGCGCATCGCTCGTCGCCTGGGCGATCGCGGTCGGCAGCACGCGTCCGACCGCCTCGGCGAGGCGCTCGGGATCCTCCACCACGCCGCCAATCGCGCCAGCACCTCGATCTCTCGGCCGAGCAGCAAGGTGCGTAGCTGTTCGAGCCGCAAATCGGCCGCAAGGACGCCGTTCTGTTGCTCGCGGAGTTCGGGCTTCACGTTGTGCGCGAGCTCCAGCAGCATCCCCGCCAGCGCTTTCCGATCGATCCCGATATCGCGTGAGGACGGGCGAAGCAGCAACTCGAGGATGTCGGGCGATGCGCTCACCTCGTGTCCTGTCTCCAACGCTAAAATCGCATTTTCGTCATCGCCCGGCTTTGGCCGGGCGATCGTGCAGCGACGGGGCCGCGATGTGGGCACAGCATGAATTTCGACCCATGCCGCAGCCGTTACCCGGTGCCCGGCGTTCGCGGGGCGCTGCAATCCGAATGATCTATCAGAGCCATGACACCGGCGAAGCGGATCAACTGGACGGCCAACCGCGGTCGCCGCCGCCTTTGCCGGCGCTCTTTGGTCCCATGTCCTGGTTCAGGCACTTGGCGACCTCGACGAACAGTCCGGCGAGCAGGTTTCGATCGGTTTTGACGTTGCTCAGCTCGGCGAACATCTTCTCGATCGCGTGTTGGAGGTCCTCGCTCTTGCGCTTCATCTCTTCGCGCAACGACTGCGCCTCCTGCACCAAGCGGTCGGACATTTCGCGCTCGAGTTGGCTCAACTGGTCCGAGATGGAGCGAAGACGCTTTTCCAAGCTCTGATTATTCTCGCGAAACGTCCGCTCGAGCTCCTTGTCGGCATCGGCACGCAAGTCTTTCTCTTCGCGCAACTGGCCTGCCAGCAACTCGACCTGCTTCTTGGCATTCGATTCAAAGGCGCTGAGATTGCGTGCCGTCTCGGACTCGATGTCCTTGAAGCGCTGGAGAAACCGCTCCTCCAGCTTGGAGAAGCGGCGGTCGTAGTCCTGCATCTGATTGCCAAACAGCAGATCGCGGATCTTGTCCACGCCCACCACTTCGGCGCCTGGCAAGCGAACCGTTGCCGATTTGGGCGACCGCTTGGGGATCCACCGGCTCCGCGTCGGATTTCGATGTCTTCACGGCCATGACCCACCTCCACGTCAGTCTGCGACGGCTTTATTTCTGCGATTAATCACTATGGCACTGTGCTTTGCGAACTTGCAAGCGTGCGGCCACCATGCGTGCGGCCACCATGTGCGGCCATCATCTGCCTGCGGCAATGCCGGCCGCGGATTTCGACATGATGGGTGCGCAGCGCCAAGCCGCGCGGTTAGGAAAAAATTCAAACCGCGCGTCACCTTGCAACCTGCGGCAGGCCCACATAACTAGGTTCAATAACAAGTCTTTAAGGGAGAAAATCGGATGGAGCTGCTCAAGCTCGTCGCCCTCGACATTGATGATCTCGAGGTCGTTTCGGCCCATCTGCAGGACGCCGTGGTGAGCGTCGGCGACGTGCACTGGCGGGCCGCCGAAAATCGGCTGGTGGTCGGGCTGGCGCGGTTCGATTGGGAAGGCGCGCAGGTGGCCCCGCCGGAATTCCAGCGCCGCAGCACCGCGCTGCGGTTCGATCGCGTCGTTTCCTTCAAATGCCGCAATGTCGACTGCAGCGACAAGCGCGCGATGCTCAATTTGTTGGCGGTGTCGTTCGAGGAAACGGATGCCCCGGCGGGCGCGGTGACCCTGACGTTTTCCGGCGGCGCGGCGCTGCGGCTCGAGGTGGAATGCCTGGAATGCGCGCTGGTCGATCTCGGCCCGATCTGGACGACGACCTGCTGCCCGGCCCACACCGAGGACGTGATGACCGCCGAAAAGGTCGGCGCGCCGAGCCTTCGCCAAGCCTGACGTGCCAAGCCTGACGCACCAAGCCTGATGCGACAAGCCGGATGGCCGCGGCCGGGCGGTTGACGCCGGCCAGTTGACGCGAGGGCTTGCCGCGCGCCATTGAGCGCAACCGGTCTGACTCCGGCATTTGGCCGCAAATGCCGCGACATGTCAGCCCACCACGTTGTTGCGCCTCGAAGGTCCGCCATGCCCATCCGTCTCGATTGCCGCGCCGACGATTTCGCCGCGCGGTTCGGCGCCTTTCTCGCCGCCAAGCGGGAAGCCGCGGCGGATGTGGAACAAGTGGTGCGCGGCATCATCGCCGAGGTGATGGCACGCGGCGACGCCGCGCTGGTGGCGTTCACCAGGAAATTCGATCGCAGCGATGTCGATGCCGCCGGGCTGCGCGTCACGCCGCAGGAGATCGACCGGGCCGTCGCCGCCTGCGAGCCCCGCGCCCGCGATGCGCTCGCCTTCGCGCGCGACCGCATCGAGGCCTATCACCGCCGCCAGCTGCCCCGTGACGATCGCTACACCGATGCGCTCGGTGTCGAGCTCGGTTCGCGCTGGACCGCGATTGCGGCCGCGGGCCTCTACGTGCCCGGCGGCACCGCGGCCTATCCGTCCTCGGTGCTCATGAACGCGGTGCCGGCGAAGGTCGCGGGCGTGCCGCGCCTCGTCATGGTGGTGCCGGCTCCCGACGGCAAGCTCAACCCGCTGGTGCTGGCCGCGGCGCAGCTTGCCGGCATCGACGAGATCTACCGCATCGGCGGCGCCCAGGCGGTCGCCGCGCTCGCCTACGGCACCGCGACGATAGCGCCGGTGGACAAGATCGTCGGGCCCGGCAACGCCTATGTGGCGGCGGCCAAGCGCCTGGTGTTCGGCAAGGTCGGCATCGACATGATCGCCGGCCCGTCGGAAGTGCTGATCCTTGCCGACGGCGGCGCCAATTCCGATTGGATCGCCGCCGACCTGCTCGCCCAGGCCGAGCACGACACCGCCGCCCAATCGATCCTGATCACCGACGATGCCGCGCTCGCGGCCCGCGTCGAATTGGCCGTCGAGGCCCAGCTCATGACGCTGCCGCGGGCCGAGGTGGCGCGCGCCTCCTGGCGCGAGTTCGGTGCGGTGATCCTGGTCCCCGACCTCGCCAGCGCGGTGCCGCTCGTCGATGCGATCGCGCCGGAGCATCTCGAGATCGTCGCCGACGACGCCGAAGGCCTCGCCGCGCGCATCCGCAACACCGGCGCGATCTTCCTCGGCGCCTACACCCCGGAAGCGATCGGCGACTACGTCGCCGGCTCCAACCACGTGCTGCCGACCGCGCGCTCGGCGCGGTTCTCCTCCGGCCTCGGCGTGCTCGACTTCATGAAGCGCACCTCGATCCTCAAATGCGGGCCGGAGCAGCTCGCGCGTCTCGGGCCCGCGGCCATGGCGCTGGGCGAGGCGGAGGGGCTTGCGGCCCATGCCCGCTCGGTGGCGATCCGGCTCGACCGGCGATGACGCCATCCGCGCCCGCGCCCGACCGGAAGCGTCTCGTCAAGGTGGCGCTCGACGAGAACACGATCGGGGCGGTCTCCCGCGACATCGAGCACGAGCGCGCCATCGCCATCTACGATCTCATCGAGGAGAATTCCTTCGCCCCCGTCGGCCATGACGGCGGCCCCTACTGCCTCGCGCTCCAGGTGGTGGAGAACCGCCTGGTGTTCGACATCCGCACCGAGAGCGGCGATCACGTGATCGCACATTACCTGTCGCTGTCGCCGTTCCGCCGCCTGGTCAAAGACTATTTCCTGGTCTGCGAGAGCTACTACCAGGCGATCCGCACGGCGACGCCCGGCCACATCGAGGCGATCGACATGGGCCGCCGCGCGCTTCACAACGAGGGCTCGGAGCTGCTGCAGCAACGGCTCAAGGACAAGGTGGCGGTCGACTTCGACACCGCGCGGCGGCTGTTCACCCTCCTCACCGTCTTGCATTGGAAGGGCTGAGGTGGTGGCCGGGGGACGCCCGCACGCGGTGCTGTTTGCCTGCGGGCTCAATTCGGTGCGCTCGCCGATGGCGGCGGCGCTGTTCAAGCATCTGTTCGGCCGCTCCGCCTATGTGGGCTCGGCCGGCGTGCGCAAGGGCGAGCTCGATCCGTTCGCGGTGGCGGCGATGGAAGAGATCGGGCTCGACATCGCCAAACACCGTCCGGCGACCTTCGAGGAGCTGGAGGACTTCGAAGGCCTCAACTTCGATCTCATCGTCACGCTGGCGCCAGAGGCACACCACAAGGCGCTCGACCTCACCCGCACGCTCGCCCTCGACGTCGAATACTGGCCGACCGCCGATCCCACCATCGCCGAGGGCAACCGCGAGCAGCGGCTCGATGCCTATCGCGAGGTCCGCGACCAGCTCATGCGGCGGATCAGGCAGCGCTTCGGCGCCGCCGCCGCCGGCAACGAATAGCAGCCGAAACAGCGCTGCGGATGGCGCGCATTTTCGCTGCGGTTGAGATTCGGCGCGGCTTCCGCTAGTTTCCGCGCCCCGGTCCGTGCGCGCTTTGCGAGCGCGCGCGGTGCCGGCGAGCCGCGGCATCGAACCCCGACCGCATGA
The DNA here is from genome assembly GCA_963746235.1 of uncultured Alphaproteobacteria bacterium. GTDB lineage: Bacteria > Pseudomonadota > Alphaproteobacteria > Rhizobiales > Xanthobacteraceae > JAJPKK01. The sequence goes on along the minus strand of CAVVCE010000098.1, from coordinate 4,835 downwards.
TTTGCTTTCCACGACGGGCGCCGCCCGTCCGCGCAATTTGCGCGCCAACCCGGCGTCGACATCACCATGATCGGCCGTCCCAAATTCGTTCTCGCCTCCGGCTCGCCGCGCCGTGTCAGCCTGATCAACCAGGCCGGCATCGAGCCCGACGAGCTGCGCCCGGCCAATATCGACGAGACCCCGAAGCGCGGCGAGCTGCCGCGCGTCTGCGCCAACCGGCTCGCGCACGCCAAGGCCGAGACGGCGCTTTCCGGCATCGGCGCGGGCGACGAGGTCTACGGCGCCTTCGTCCTCGCGGCCGACACCGTGGTTGCGGTCGGCCGCCGCATCCTGCCCAAGACCGAACTGATCGACGAGGCGGCCCAGTGCCTGCGGCTGCTGTCCGGGCGCAACCACCGCGTCTACACCGCGCTGTGCCTGGTGACGCCCAAGCGGAAGTTCCGCCAGCGCGTGGTGGAGACCAAGGTGCGCTTCAAGCGCCTGTCCACCGACGAGCTCGACGCCTATCTCAGCTCGGGCGAATGGCGCGGCAAGGCTGGCGGCTATGCCGCCCAGGGGTTGGCCGGCGCCTTCATCGTCAAGCTGGTCGGCTCCTACACCAATGTGGTGGGGCTGCCGCTCTACGAGACCGTGGCGCTCTTGGCCGGCGAGGGGTTTCCGACCCATCTCGGCTGGACCACCACGCTGTGAGCCGCTGCGGCTAGCCGAATTCATGATCGCAGCCCGGATTGCTCAATCCGGGCGACGGACGGTCGAGGCGCGCGATGCGGTTGTTGTGAAAAACAACCCCAGGCAAAGTCAGGATTCGGTCCGCCGGCCGCCAATTCACGTTTCGACGTCGCGGAATACGTCGACCTCGACCGTGCCCGGGAACAGCGCCCGCCAGCCCTGCAAAAAAGCCTGCAACCGGGGGTCGCCGGCGAGCTGCTGGCGGTTGGTCTCGAATAATTCGTGCACCTCGTAATCGATGATCTGGATGAACTGGGCGGGCTGGTCGACATTCTGCAGCAGGCGCACCTGCTTGCCGCCGAACAGCTCGTAATAGGGTTCCGCCGCCCGGATGAATGCCAGGAACTGGGTCGGCTCGGTGGTCGGCAGGGTGAACCTGAACTGCAGCACGCGCCGGATCGTTTTTCCGTTGTCCATCGGCGTTGTCTATCCTCATGGGGGCGGCGGCGGGCGGTGGCAGCGGGCAGTGGTCTGGCGTCGATGGTACATTGTTCTATATGAAAAGCGCGGGAACGGGGAGCCAGCGTGCTTTGGCCGTCCTTTGCCGTCCTTTGGGTCGTCCTTGGTCAGGTCGCGGTCGCAATGTCCGTTGGGAAGGCTTACGTCCAGGCAATGTCGATTGCTGACCCCCAGGCGAGACCCTGCGTCATTTGCGGCAAGCCGCAGGTCGGGCGCCTGAGCCCGTTCTGCTCCAAACGCTGCGCCGACGTCGACCTCCACCGCTGGCTGACCGGCGTCTACGCGATCCCGGCCGCTGAGGAAGACCCCGACGACCCCGATCCCCGCCCCGCACCCGACGCCGGCGAAAGCTGAGCTTTGGCGGCGGCGCCGCTGGGGTGGCTGCGACGAGCACGGCTTACGATCCTGGACAGCGCCCGGCCGAGCCTCTATAACCCGCCGCGCTCGCCTTACGGGCTCGCATTGCGAGCCCAGCGCCCAGGTAGCTCAGTTGGTAGAGCACGTGACTGAAAATCACGGTGTCGGTGGTTCGATTCCGCCCCTGGGCACCACATTGAAATCATTTAATAAATTCAACGCAATTCGGTGCGGATCGAGATCAGTTGAGCGCCGCGTAGCCAAGTCGCGCGGGGAGGGCCAATCCATTTAGCCCCACGTCGTCTCCATCCCATCGTCTTACTGGACCGGGCGCCTGTCGGCTGCCGTCGCCCAACACGCGAGCCGGACTCCGCCGTGACGCCTTAGTATCCGCATTTCTCTTGCGCTGCGTGATTTCTGCCACACGCGGCAATCTGGCGCTTCCAGTTCCTGCCGAAATCTTTAGCATCGGTTGAAGAGCTGCCAGCGGGACGTGCCGAAGTCCCTCGGGGCGATGGGCAGCGCAAATGCCAGCGGCCGGCGAAACCACCAACCGACAGACGTTTTGCGATCGAAGCAGCAGCAATGCAAATTGCTGCATGCGGCCGCTTTGCCCTTTTTGACCGGCGGTGATGTCACTCGTGCGTGGTTTGTATCCGTTGTGATGACAAGGAGATCTCGATGCGCTTGCTAACCCTCTCGCTGCTTCTCGCAAATGCCGCTCTGATGGGCGCCACCGATCCGGCGTCGGCGCAATCGCCGACTTCCTATCCCTGGTGTTCGCGGGGCGGCGACAGGTCGAACTACGCCTCTTGCTACTTCGTGAGCAAAGAGCAATGCAAGGCGACAAACTCCGGCATCGGGGCGTATTGCTACGAAAATCCGGAGTTTCGGCGGGCGGCGCCGTCCCGCGACAAGGCGAACCCCCGCCGTCCCCGGTGATAGAGGCGGCGCTTCCGTCCCTCGACGACGCCAGCGCCGCGAACGCCATTTTAATGGTGAGCGCAGGTTTTATCCGCACGGTTCAGGGAAGGGCCGCGGTAGGTCGAGCGCCCTCCGACGAGGCCGGGGACAGGCCTGCGTTTATTCTTGCGCTGTGTGATTTTTGCCACATCCACCCGTGGTATTGTACCGCCGTCCGTGGGCCTACGGCGATGCCGACAGCCCCGGCTCTCAATGGGGAGGGAGGGCGATGGACGAATTCGCGTATTTCCATGGGACGGACGTAGCGGCGCTGATCGCCGTCGCGCTGTCCATGATGCTCTGGGGCTGCGGCATCGTCGCCATCGATTGTTGGGTAACCGCGCGGCAGTCCGGCCTGAATCACGGAATTCATCGACCCGGCCGCTCCGGCGGGGGATGACGTTCGCATAACAACCGGGCCTCAAACTGCAGCCGCGCGGTTTTGCGGTCCCGAGGGCATCGCCGTATTCGATGCGCTCCGCCGCCGGCACCGGCGCGACGCTTTGCCAGCAGCGGCCTCGCGCAAGAAACCGGCCCCGGCGATGCGCTGGGCGCGAGAAGGCTGTGGCGCCGCCGCCTTACGTCATGTGGGGTTTTGCCTCATGGGGGGCCTCATGGGGATGATGCCAGCCCGGGATACTCCCCTGGCGATGAAGTCGTTTCGGGAAACATCACCGTGACAATAATCGCGAGCGCCGCCAACAGCACCATGGCGATCAACCCGAAATTGAGGGCAGACCGCCGAAGCGAGGGAACCGACGGCTCACGGAACCCATCACGGGATAGACGATGCGGACCCGACATGGCAACCCTCCTTCGTGATCGAAGACGTGCCCACCTTAATGCGTCCGATAAAAGCCGAGTGTGAGGATGGTCACGTCCGCGAGGCGGTCGACACGCCAATCACCCGGGCACGCTGAAAGGACCGAGGGGCGGTGATTTCGAACACCGAAGCGTTGTTCGTTCGAGTTGACGCATTTCGCCGCGAGGGTTCGCTCGCGCACCCGAACTCTGTCAAAAATGTCACCTGACCCCGGCTTTTGTCTTGCCTATAAAAGGGGTCGGGGAAGTGTGGGGACGGCCCGGATCGGATTTGGTCATCCGCCTTTTCCGGTCCGGGTTGGTGCGGCAAGCACCGAGTTTCGGGGGGTGCGTCGATGCTCAAACATGCAGGCACGACGCCGGTCGTGTTTTGTCCGGCGTGTCGAAAACCGATGACGCCATCCGAGCCGACCCCGGTTACCAATCGCATGTCCGAAATTTTCTACAGATGCGATGCGTGCGACGCCACGACGTTACGTGCGGTCAAGGTGCTGGCCGGCGAGCCCGGCAGCCGCCGAGGTGTCGGGGAGCGATGACGAGTACACCGTTTCCGAAGTTCGAATCATGTGGGTATCATCAATCAACCTCGTCCTGAGGAGCGCGCTCTCGCGCGCGTCTCGAAGGACGGTCGCAGGCAAGGCCGTGCCACGCGGCGTCCATCCTTCGAGACGCCATGCTTCGCATGGCTCCTCAGGATGAGGTCCGTGGGATCAAATTCGACGTTGTGAGGGGCAGTCGAGCGAGTGGCGTCGCGGAGGCGATGCCTTGCTTTGCGGGGTCTCTCTATAACTACCCGCGAGCGGCCATTGCCAAGCCTATGGCGATTGTGCCGCAGCACATGCCGGCAACGAAAACGAGCAGGACGATTGCGAACGTCATCGCACATCCCCCTTCCAAACGGGGGAATTAGTATAACCCTTTCGCCGCATACGCTCTAATGACTTATTAGTTATTTTTGACCGGCCACCAAAACACCGCCGACCACTGATATTATAGAATTACCGTGACCGTGCATTTAATTGGAATTGAATGGGCCGCCTGGAGCACTACCGCGTCACAAGAGAGGAGCTTGAACCCCTCTCCCGCTTGCGGGGGAGGGCCGGGGAGGGGGCAACGGCCGCGCCGCAAGCGACTGCGGCCAATCCTCTCGACCAAGTTTGCACCGATCGAACTGCTCAGGTGCTTACGGACGGAAGCCGGCGGAATGCATGCAGGCCGCGTATGCAGATGTACGATTTCTCATGTTATAATTGTTGCGGGGAAATTGCTGTTGAGCCCGTGCGAGGCACCTCGAAATCGCAGCATTCCTCCCTGCGGCCGAGGCTTGCGATGTCCACGTAGCGACCGGAGAAAGTCCTGCCAAAAGTGCAATCAAAAGCACGTTTGCTATTTTCATGTTCCCTCTCCTTTGCCCTGTGTCCCTTGTCTGCGAGACGCGCGCCAGCTCTATCCCAACCGATATGTCGCTTCCTATGTATTTTCTGTCGTAATTTGACTAAAAGTTG
>CAVVCE010000097.1:0-6212 GCA_963746235.1 uncultured Alphaproteobacteria bacterium | reverse complement strand
GAAAGACGCGGTCCTTGCGCTCGACGCCCGCAAGAAACAGGTCATGAAACGCCCCGGATAGCGCACATCGCCACTGCAGCCCCGCCCCTAGGTCCACGACGCATCGAACGTGCGGCACGCGATCGGCGGGCGGTTGTGGGGCGGCGGGAATTGCACGGGGAAGAGCGTGGGCCAAGTGTTCCGGGCGAGGCAGAAGTAATAGCTGCCGAGAGCCCTCATGGCTCCGGTGGCCCAGTGCTCGTTGTCGGCGAATTCGGACACGCCGGCATTGGTCGGCTTGGACGCCGGCGAGGTCGGCGAGCAAACCAGCGCCCAGGACGACGTGATGTGCGCGGCTGCGACCGGCACGGAGCATGCCGGGTGGTTGTTTCCGAGGATGGTGATGCCGAACGCGCCCGAGTTGCCTTCGATCTTGGACCTGACGCCGTTGACGTCGCCCCAGGCATAGCTGACCCCGAGCGAATTCAGTCCGGTCATGAGCGCCGTGTTGTACGTGCTGCGACACAGCCTCTGCTGCATGTTGCCGAACAATTCCGGAAGATTGGCCACGATGATGTATTTGGCGCCGCGGTCTTGCAGCGTCTTGATGTCGTTGGCGAGGCTGCGCGCGGCGTTCTGCACGTCGGTTTGGGCGCCAGCCGAGCACGACCCGCCATTCGCGTCCAAAACGGCGCCGACGTCATTGCCGCCGGAACTGACGAGATAAAGGGCCAGGCTGGTGGGCGTGTGGACCTTGAGATATTGACCGATTTGTTGCTGGGTCGGAATGGCATTGGGGAAAAAGCCCGATCCGACCGCGTTGGTCTCCTGGTTGCGCGCCCCGCTGGTGGCATAATTGGTGCCGAGCTGGTTCTGCGGGAGCACGGTCACGCCGAGAATATGGGCGAGCACTTCGACCGACATCAGCCCCGGGCTCGATGTCGGCTTGCCGATGCCCCACTTCATCGCACCGGTTCGCCCGAGCAGCGTCGTCGGGGCCAGAAAGGCGTCAAAGTTGGCTTCGCCGCTGTAGGTCGGCGGATGGCTGCCGGGCTTGGGGATACGGTACCAGCCGGTATCGACGGTGCTGTCGCCGAACACCCACAATTGGGTGACCGGCTCGGCGGCAGCCGTTGCGGCGAAGGAAGCGAAAGCCACGGCCACGAATACCAATTCGGCGGCACGCATGACGGCATCTCCATGTCGGCAACAGCCGCACCCACCGCTCCGCGGTATCGGGCGGCAGGCTTGTTCTCGGTCTCGACACCCTGGTTGTGTCGGTCGGGGCGCTGTGGGTTCACACCGCTGCGGCCGGACGCGGTAACGACCCGTCGAGGCTTGCCCCCCGAGGCTTGCCCCCCGTAGCCCCGCGCGCGGCGAACCGCCATACTGCCCGCGATCCGGGGCCGGGGACCACTGCATTGGCGGACACCGCACACATTCGTTTGAGCGACAACCAGCGGCTCGACTGGCTGCGGCTCATCCGCAGCGAGAATGTCGGGCCGCGCACGTTCCGCTCCCTCGTCAATCATTGCGGCGGCGCCGGCGCGGCGCTGGCGGCGCTGCCCGATCTCGCCCGGCGCGGCGGCGCGGCGCGGCCGTTGCGGGTGTGCGCGCGGGAGGATGCCGAGCAGGAGATCGCGGCGGCGCAGCGGCTCGGCGCACGCTTCGTTGCGCTCGGCGAGGCGGACTATCCCGCCTATCTCCAGACCATCGACGACGCCCCGCCGCTGCTCGCGGTGCGCGGCAATGCCGGCGTGCTGCGCGGCCCGCTGATCGCCATGGTCGGCTCGCGCAACGCCTCGGCGGCCGGCGTCAAGATGGCGGAGCGGCTGGCGCGCGAACTCGGCGCCGCCGGCTTCGGCGTCGCGTCGGGGCTGGCGCGCGGCATCGATGCCGCCGCCCACCGGGCGAGCCTCGCCACCGGCACCGTCGCGGTGCTCGCGGGCGGCCAGGACCGCGTCTATCCGCCCGAGCACGCTTCCCTCGTCGACGCGCTCGTTGGAATCCGGCGTCGCGATCTCGCGAGATGCCGTTCGGCTGGGAGCCGCGGGCCCGCGATTTCCCCCGCCGCAACCGGCTGATCTCCGGGGTCTCGCTCGGCGTCGTCGTGATCGAGGCGGCGAAGAAATCGGGCTCGCTGATCACCGCCCGCATGGCGCTGGAGCAGAACCGCGAGGTGTTCGCGGTGCCCGGCTCCCCGCTCGATCCGCGCGCGGAGGGCGCCAACGGGCTCCTCAAGCAGGGCGCCGTCCTCGTCACCGAGGTCGAGGACATCGTCAACGTGCTGCGACCGATCATCGGGCATCCGCCGGAGCAACCGATGGAGGAACCGGAGCCGGCGGCGCCCGCCGACGCGCCGGCTGCGAGCGCACGCGCGCGCATCATCGCGCTGATGGGGCCGACGCCGGTCGCCATCGACGATCTCATCCGCCTGTCCGGATGCTCGCCCGCGGCGGTGCAGACCGCCCTGCTCGAGCTCGAGCTCGCCGGCCGCCTCGACCGCCAGCGCGGCGGCCTCGTCGCGCTGCTGTCGTGAAAATGCCGAGAGGCCGCTCTCCCGCGCCAACCCGCCGGATCGCACGCCAGATCGGACATGACCCCAGCCGATGTAGACGGCTGCTTCGCGCGCGGTCAGCGTGGCAAACCCAGGCTCATGTCCTCCCTGCAAACCACAGCGCCCTAAAGTTGTATTTATCATATTTAACATTCTTAAGTTGCTCGCACGCCGCGAATAAATCGCCCGCTGCGGAGCCATGCGCGTCTTGCGGTTTGACAGGCGGGGTGCATTTACCCATTTTCCCTGCGGCGAGGCTTGACGCCCAGAGCCCGGAATCTGCGCAAATATAACAAATAATCGCGGTATTACATGAACATAGTCGTTGTCGAATCCCCCGCCAAGGCCAAGACGATCAATGGATATCTCGGCCGCGGCTACGAGGTTCTCGCTTCGTTCGGCCATGTGCGCGACCTGCCGGCCAAGGACGGATCGGTCGATCCCGAGGCCAATTTCCACATGCTCTGGGAAGTCGATCCCAAGTCGCAACAGCGACTCAACAGTATCGCGAGTGCCGTGAAGGGCGCCGACAAGCTCATCCTCGCCACCGACCCCGACCGCGAGGGCGAGGCGATTTCCTGGCACGTGCTGGAAGCGCTCAAACTGAAGCACGCCATCAAGGATCAGCAGATCGAGCGGGTCGTCTTCAACGCCATCACCAAGCAGGCGGTGACCGAGGCGATGAAGCATCCCCGCGCCATCGACCAGGCGCTGGTCGATGCCTATCTCGCGCGCCGCGCGCTGGACTACCTCGTCGGCTTCACCCTGTCGCCGGTGCTGTGGCGCAAGCTGCCGGGCGCGCGCTCGGCCGGCCGGGTGCAGTCGGTGGCGCTGCGGCTCGTCTGCGACCGCGAGCTCGAGATCGAGAAATTCGTCACCCGGGAATACTGGTCGCTGGTCGCGACGCTTGCGACGCCGCGGGCGGAGACCTTCGAGGCGCGGCTGGTCGGCGCCGACGGCCAGAAGATCAAGCGCCTCGACATCGGGTCCGGCGCCGACGCCGAGGCCTTCAAGCAGGCCCTGGAGACGGCGGCCTTCGCCGTCAGCAATGTCGAGGCCAAGCCGGCCAGGCGCAATCCCTATCCGCCCTTCACCACCTCGACCCTGCAGCAGGAAGCGAGCCGCAAGCTCGGCTTCGCGCCGGCCCACACCATGCGGATCGCGCAGCGGCTCTACGAAGGCATCGACATCGGCGGCGATACCGTCGGCCTCATCACCTATATGCGCACCGACGGCGTGCAGATGGCCGACGAGGCGATCGTCGACATCCGCAAGCTGATCGGCTCCGAATACGGCAAGCCCTATGTGCCGGAGGCGCCGCGCCGCTACCAGACCAAGGCGAAGAACGCCCAGGAGGCCCACGAGGCGATCCGCCCGACCGACCCGTCGCGGCGTCCGCGCGACATGCGCGGCAAGCTCGATGCCGACCAGGCCAAGCTCTACGAGCTGATCTGGCAGCGCGCGGTGGCGAGCCAGATGGAATCGGCCGAGCTCGAGCGCACCACCGTCGACATCGCGGCCAAGGTCGGCGCCCGCCTGCTCGACCTGCGCGCCACCGGCAGCGTCATCAAGTTCGACGGCTTCCTCAAGCTCTACCAGGAAGGCCGCGACGACGATCCCGAGGACGAGGAGTCCCGCCGCCTGCCCGCCATGAGCGCGGGCGAGCCGCTGACCAAGAAGGACATCAGCAGCCACCCAGCATTTCACCGAGCCGCCGCCGCGCTACTCGGAAGCGTCCCTCGTCAAGCGCATGGAGGAGCTCGGCATCGGCCGGCCGTCGACCTATGCGTCGATCCTGCAGGTGCTCAAGGACCGCAACTACGTCCGCATCGACAAGCGCCGGCTGGTGCCGGAGGACCGCGGCCGCATCGTCATCGCGTTCCTGGAAAGCTTCTTTGCCCGCTATGTCGAGTACGATTTCACCGCCGATCTCGAAGAGCAGCTCGACCGCGTCTCCAACAACGAGGTCGAATGGCGCGAACTGCTGCGCCAGTTCTGGACCGGCTTCATCGGCGCGGTCGGCGAGATCAAGGATCTGCAAATCAGCCAGGTGATCGACGCGCTCGACGCCATGCTGGCGCCGCACCTGTTCCCGCCGCGCGCCGACGGCGTCGATCCCCGCGTCTGCACAACCTGCGGCACCGGCCGCCTGTCGCTCAAGCTCGGCAAGTTCGGCGCCTTCATCGGCTGCTCGAACTACCCGGAATGCAAATTCACGCGGCCGTTCTCGGTCCCCGGCGCCGACGGCGTCGAGGACACCGGGACGCGGCCGCTCGGACGCGATCCCAACGGTGTCGAGGTCACGCTGCGCAACGGCCGGTTCGGGCCCTATGTGCAGCTCGGCGAGGCGGCGGAAGGCGAGAAGCCCAAGCGCGCGAGCCTTCTGCGCGGCACCGATCCCGCGGCCGTCGATCTCGAAATGGCGCTGAAGCTGTTGTCGCTGCCGCGCGAAGTCGGCCGTCACCCCGAAAGCGGCGAGCCCATCGTCGCCGGCGTCGGCCGTTACGGCCCCTATATCCAGCACGGCAAGACCTACGCCAATATCGAAACGGGCGACGATGTCTTCAATATCGGGCTCAATCGCGCGGTGACGCTGATCGCGGAGAAGATCGCCAAGGGCCCGCGCGGCCGCTTCGGCGGCGACCCCGGGCGCTCGCTCGGCGACCACCCGGACAAGGGCGGCGCGGTGCTGGTGAAGAACGGCCGCTACGGGCCCTACGTCACCCATGACGGCGTCAACGCCACATTGCCCAGCGACAAGACGCCGGAAACGATCACGCTGGACGAGGCGGTGGTGCTGTTGGCGGCGCGCGCCGAGCGCACCGGCGGCAAGCCGGCGCGCCGCGGCAAGGCCGCCAAGCCCGCGAGCGGAAAAGCCGTCCGCCAAGGCGGCAAAGCCGAAAAAACCCACGCCGCGAAGGGCAAGGCCAGCCCGCCGGCGCCGCGGCTGACGGTGCCGCATCTAAGCCCGCCGTGCCCGCAAAGCCAAAAGCGGCCGCGCCGACCGCGCGGGCGAAGGCTGCCAAGGGCAAGGCCGCTCCCAAGCCGGCCGCCAAGCCCGCATCGGAACCGGCGGCCAAACGCGCCAAAGCCGGCAAGTGAAGGGGCCAAGCGGAGCCAAGAGGAGCCAAGAGGAGCCAAGCGGAGCCTCCCCCGGGAGGGCGCTCGTTTGTCCCTCCCCCGCAAGCGGGTGAGGGAGCAAGTCGGTCCCGCTGGCAATTCGAATGGACGATGCTTCTCCATGGTGTGCAGGCTCTGAGCCCGCACTTTCTGTTTTTCTTATGCTGGCCAGGTCAACTGCTAACCAGGCCAATCCGTGACCTTCTGAACTGCTGGCGACCATCACTTAGCGCGAGGCAGGCTTTCGGTCCCCGAGCGATCAGTGGGCCGACCACGCCGCACGCGCCGGATGGCCGTGCTGAAGGGTGGCCGCGCTGAAGGTGGCTGGCGCGGAGAAGGTATTCGTGGGTGGGCGGCCGCGTTCGCGACCGCTTCGGACCGGGCCACCGGATTGGTGGAGACACCTTCGTCCGCAAGCGTCCGGAAGCCGTTGGTGGGCGAAGGCGCGTATCTTCGGTCAGCATGCTCCCCGCGGTTGATGAGCACGACCCACGCCTTGAAGGTTTTCTCGGTCTTGAACTGCGGATTGCCGGCCGGGGATCGAACGGGTCCACCA
>CAVVCE010000096.1:0-21174 GCA_963746235.1 uncultured Alphaproteobacteria bacterium | reverse complement strand
GCGAAACGCGCTCTGCAGCGTTTCAACGAAGCGGGCGTTTCGTGAGCACGGAATCGACGCATTCCGGGTAGGCCTCGATGACGCTCAGCAATATCCGCGCGGCCGGATCGGGACGATAGCGTCCCTGCTCCCAGTTCTGAACCGTATCCAATTCGAGACCGAAGCGAATTGAAAACTCGGCCTGGGAGAGGCCGAGGCGCTCACGAACGCGCCTCACATCGGCTTGTGGGGGCTCGATCGTGTATGCCTTCACACCGAGGCGGGAGAGTTCGCAGACCAGTTCGTCCGCGTCCTCCGCACACAATTCAACGGCAACGGTTTCGTCGTCCGCCAGGCGGTTGAGAGCGTCGTGTGCCTTGCGCAGCGATATCCCGTGCCGTTTCAGCAGGCGTGCAACACCCACGGGCTGCTGGACCTCATCAAGCGCCAGGATGAGCCTTACGGGGGAACCGGATCGGACGGGGGACTTTTCCTTTGGTTCGTCCCGTCGTTCGAGTGCCGCCCTGAACGATGATTTGGTCGACATCGGCTATTTCCAATAATTTGCGGCCTATGGCGTTGAGGCCGGCGCGTCCAAGGGCGCCGAATTTCACACCTTCCACGTGAGCGCGATCAATTCGCATGACCCGCCCGACGATCGAGATGCTCCCGATAAGGCTCAACGTTCCTACCGGAGTGGTGAAGACGAGCACCGCTACGGGGTGCCCGACATCTTCTATCTCTACGGAAATTTAACTCGTAGACCACACGTTATATACGCTATTCGCGTATCGCTCGCAATGGCGCCTTCAGGCTTTGGTCGCTGCATTTCGGCAATGCGATCCGACCCTCGCCTAATTTGATGGAAACCACCATATTCCTCCCGATAGCCCGGATCGAAGGAGACACGCCATGCTCGCGCGCGACGAAGACATTCTCAAAGCGGCGGAGGACTGGCGGCGCGCCGGGCGCGGCGTGGCGCTCGCCACCGTGGTCGAGACCTGGGGCTCGGCGCCGCGGCCGGTCGGCTCCAATCTCGTGGTCGACGCCGACGGCAACTTTCTCGGCTCGGTGTCGGGCGGCTGCGTCGAGGGCGCGGTGGTCACCGAAGCGCTCGACGTGATCGAGCGCGGCAAGCCCAAGATGCTGGAATTCGGCGTCGCCGACGAGACCGCTTGGAAGGTCGGCCTCTCCTGCGGCGGCACCATCCGGGTGTATGTGGAGAAGGTGGAGTAGGCTGTCATTCCAGGGCGCGCTTCTCCCTCTCCCGCTTGCGGGGGGGGGTGCGGGGAGGGGGAGCGGGCGGTGCGGATCGGCGCGTCGGCGGCCCCCTCCGCCAGCCCTCCCCCGCAAGCGGGAGAGGGCCAGGTAGCGCTCCCGTTTCGGCAAGCAGCGAAAATAGACACCGAGGACTTCTGAATGCGTCTCGACATTCTCCATTCGCTCAACACCGAACGCGCCGCGCGCCGTGCCGCCGTCGTCGTGACCGACATCGCGACCGGCGCCCAGCGCTTCGTCGCCGCCGCCGATGTCGCCGGCGATCCCCTGCACGCGGTGCTGGAGGCGCATCTGCGCAGCGGCAAGAGCGGCGTCGAGGAGACCGTGCAGGGCCGGGTATTCCTCACCGTGTACGTGCCGCCGGCGCGGCTCGTCATCACCGGCGCCGTGCATATCAGCCAGGCCTTGGCGCCGGTGGCGCGGATGCTCGGCTATGACGTGACCATCGTCGATCCGCGCACCGCGTTTGCGAGCCCCGACCGTTTCCCCGATGTGAAGGTGATCGCGCAGTGGCCGGACGAGGCGCTGCCGCCGCTCGGCATCGACCGCTATACCGCCTTCGTCGCGCTCACCCACGATCCCAAGATCGACGATCCCGCGCTCCTCCATGCGCTGTCGCGGGACTGCTTCTACATCGGCGCGCTCGGCTCCAAGAAGACCCATGCGAGGCGCCTGGAGCGGCTCGCGGCGCAGGGCGTGGGCGCGGCGGCGCTGGCGCGCATTCACGCGCCGATCGGGCTCGCGATCGGCGCGGTGTCGCCGCCGGAGATCGCAGTCTCGATCATCGGCGAGATCACGGCGTCGCTGCGGCTCACCGCGGAGACGGCGCGATGAAGTTCGGAGCGGTGGCTCCCTGCGAGGCCAAAGGCGGCATCGTCGTCCATTCGATCCGCACCGGCGCCCTCGTGCTCAAGAAGGGCACCGTGGTCGGCGACGCCGAGATCGCGGCGCTCGCCGCCGCCGGCGTCGCCGCGATCACGGTGGCGCGGCTGGAGCCGGGCGACGTGTCGGAAGACGCCGCCGCCGCGGAGCTCGCGACGGCGGTGGCGGGCGACGGGGTGCGGGTCGACCGCGCCTTCACCGGGCGCGCCAATCTGTTCGCGGAGGCCGCCGGCATCGTCGTCGTCGACAAGGCCGGCGTCGACCGCTTCAACGAGGTCGACGCCGACATCACGCTGGCGACGCTCGCCGGCTTCGCCCCCGTCGTCGCCGGCAAGATGATCGCGACGGTGAAGATCATCCCGTTCGCGGTCGCCCGCGCCGGGCGCGACCGGGCGCTGGCGGTGGCGGGCGAAGCCGCGCCGCTGGTGCGGATCGCGCCCTACCGCATCCGCAAGGTCGGCGTCATCTCGACGGTGCTGCCCGGCCTCGCCGACAAGGTGATCGAGAAGACGCTGCGGATCACCGCGGAGCGGCTCGCGCCGGCGGGCGCCGGGATCGTCGCCGAGCGGCGGGTGCCGCACGAGACCGCGGCGCTCGCCGGTGCGCTCGACGAGATCCTCGCCGCGGGCGCCGAACTCGTGCTGGTGTTCGGCGCCTCGGCGATCGCCGACCGGCGCGATGTCATCCCGGCCGCGGTCGAAGCCGTCGGCGGCACCATCGAGCATTTCGGCATGCCGGTCGATCCCGGCAACCTGATGCTGGTGGCGTCGGTGCGCGGCCGTCCGGTGCTCGGTGCGCCCGGCTGCGCGCGCAGCCCCAAGGAGAACGGTTTCGACTGGGTGCTGGTGCGGCTGTTGTGCGGCCTGCCGGTGCGGCGCGGCGACCTCACCGCCATGGGCGTCGGCGGCCTGCTGATGGAGATCGTCACCCGGCCGCAGCCGCGCGCCATCGTGGAGAAGCCCGGGCGCAGCCTCGCCGCGCTGGTGCTCGCGGCCGGGCGCTCGACCCGCATGGGCGGCTCCAACAAGCTCACCGCCGAGATCGGCGGCCGGCCGCTGGTGCGGATCGCGGCGGAGCAGGCCTTGGCATCGCGGGCGCGCCCGGTGATCGTCGTCACCGGGCATCAGCGCGAGCGGGTCGAGGCGGCGCTCGCCGGCCTCGACGTGACGTTCGTGCACAACCCCGATTACGCCGAGGGCATGTCGACCTCGGTGAAGGCCGGCATCGCGGCGGTGCCGGCGCAAGCCGACGGCGCCATCGTCTGCCTCGGCGACATGCCGCAGGTCGACGTGAGGCTGATCGACCGCCTGCTCGCCGCCTTCGATCCGGAAAAGGGGGCGCTGGTGGTGGTGCCGACCATGGACGGCAAGCGCGGCAACCCGGTGGTGTGGTCGCGCCGCTTCTTCCCCGAACTCGCCGCGCTCGGCGGCGACGTCGGCGCCCGGCACCTGATCGCGAGCTACCCGGAAGCGGTCGCCGAAGTGCCGGCCGCCGGGCGTGCGGCGCTGGTCGATGTCGATACGCCCGATGCGCTGAAGGAACTCAAGGCGGAGATCGAGCGGGCGTAGGGGGGCGGGGCGCAGCCCGTAGCCCGTAGCCCGGATGAGCGTCAGCGAAATCCGGGAGCGGCATCGCTGTCATGCATAGGTTTGCCCCGGATTCGCTGGCGCTCATCGGGGCTACGCTCTGCTGCGCCAGTCGGACCAGTCACCCTCGTATTTTTGACTGACTGGTCAGTCAGTATTGCAAACGGCCGCCGGATGTCGTATATTTTGACTGACCAGTCAGTCAGAGATTTCCGGCGCGCGCTTCGATGCAATGCGGCGCGGCCATGCATTCAGACGCAGACCGGCGCAGGCCTCGAATGGCGAAAGCGAAACCAGCAAAAGTGAAACCAGCAAAGGCGAAACCTGCGGGCAAGACGCGCTCCCCCGCCCGCGCGGCAGCGCCGGAAGCGGCCGTGCCCGCGGCCGGCCTCAAGGTCCAGGCGCGCAGCATGGCGGGTCGGCTCCATAAGAGCGCGCTGCGCCGTGATGCCATTCTGGCGGCGGCGCTCGAAGAATTTTCCGCGCGCGGATACGCGGCGGCGCGGCTGGAGGACGTGGCGCAGCGGGCCGGGGTCGGCAAGGGCACCATCTATCTGCATTTCCGCGACAAGGAGGCGCTGTTCCAGGACCTGGTGACGACCCTGCTGGTGCCGTTCATCGCCAACATCGAGAGGGCGCCGCCGGTCGGCCTGCCGATCCGGCTGGTGCTGGAGCGCTTGCTCGATCTGTTCGTGCGCGAGATCTACGGCACCGAGCGCCGCAAGCTCATCCGCCTCATCATGACGGAGGGGCCGCGCTTCCCGCAACTCGCCGCGTTCCACTACGAGCACGTGGTCAAGCGCGCGCTCGCGGGGATGCGCGCGCTGCTCGAGGCCGCCCATCGCCGCGGCGAACTGCGCAACGATGCGCTGGTGCGGTTTCCCCAGCTCGTCATCGCGCCCGGCCTGATGGCGATCGTGTGGAGCGGACTGTTCGACCGGTTCGCGCCGCTCGATGTCGCCGCCATGATGCGGGCGCAGCTCGATCTGATATTCGGCGCAGGAGACGCGTCATGACGACGCCGGTGCGCAAGGCCCTGCTTGCGGCCCTGGTGGTGCTGGCGACGCTGGCCGGCGGCCTTGCCGGCTGCACCGATCCGGCCACGCCGGCGTTCCAGGGCTGGATCGAGGCCAATCTCATCTTCGTCGGGCCCGACGAGGCCGGCCGCGTCGAGATGCTCGGCGTGCGCGAGGGCGACAAGGTCGAGGCCGGCGCGCCGCTGTTCGCCGTCGATGTCGACCTGCAGCAGGCCGACGTGATGCTCAACGAAGCCTTCGTGAAGAATGCCCAGCAGGCCTATGACCGCGCGTCGAAACTCCTCAAGTCCGCCGCCGGCACCGAGAAGTCCCTGGAGGACGCCGAATCCGCGCTGCGGACATCCCAGGCGCGGCTCAATTCCGCGAAAACCCGGCTCGCCCGCCGCAAGATGGCGAGCCCGGTCACCGGCACGGTGCAGCAGGTCTATTACCGGCCCGGCGAGATGGTTCCGGCCGGCCGGCCCATCGTCGCGCTGCTGCCGCCCGGCAACCTCAAGGTCCGCTTCTATGTGCCGGAGGCGGTGCTGCCGCGGCTCGCTTACGGCGATGTCGTCAAGGTCGATTGCGACGGCTGCGCGGGCGACATCACCGCGCGCGTCAGCTTCATCGCCAACGCCGCCGAGTTCACGCCGCCGGTGATCTACAGCCGCGAGGAGCGCTCGAAGCTGGTGTTCCTCATCGAGGCGCTGCCCAACAAGCCCGAGGCGCTGCGCGTCGGCCAGCCGATCGATGTCGCGCTGGCGCAGACAGCCGACAAGGAGGCCAAGCAGTGACCGGCACCGCAGCCGCGAGCGGGACCGCGAGCGCGATGACCGCGACCGCGACGGCCGGCCACGCTGCATCCGACATCGCCGCATCCGACGTGGCGGCATCCGATGTGGCGATCGAGGTCGAAGGCCTGACCAAATCCTTCGACGGCAAGGTGGTGGTGCGCGATCTCACCATGACGGTGCGGCGCGGCCTGATCTACGGCTTCCTCGGCCCCAACGGCTCCGGCAAGACCACCACGATCCGCATGCTGTGCGGCCTGCTCACGCCGGACTCCGGCCGCGGCACCTGCCTCGGCTACGACATCCTCACCCAGTCCGACAAGATCAAGAGCCGGGTCGGCTACATGACCCAGCGCTTCAGCCTCTACCAGGACCTGTCGGTGCGCGAGAACCTGGAGTTCATCGCGCGCATCTACGGCATGCCGCGGACGCGCGCGGGTCGGCGCGCGCCGCGATCGCGCGGCTCGGCCTCACCGGCCGCGAGGAGCAGCTCGCGGGCACGCTGTCGGGCGGCTGGAAGCAGCGCCTCGCGCTCGGCGCCTGCACGCTGCCCGATCCGCAGCTTCTGCTGCTCGACGAGCCGACCGCGGGCGTCGATCCCAAGGCGCGCCGCGAGTTCTGGGACCGAGATCCACGCGCTCGCCGCCAACGGCCTGACGGTGCTGGTCTCGACCCACTACATGGACGAGGCCGAGCGCTGTCACGAGATCGCCTATATCGCCTATGGCGAGCTGCTGGCGCAGGGCACCGTCGCAAGAGGTCATCGCGCAATTCCCGCCTCTCCACCTATGTGGTCACCGGGACCGGCCTCAACGCGCTCGCCGACGAGCTGCGCCAGCGCGACGGCATCGCGATGGTGGCGCCGTTCGGCGCGAGCCTCCATGTCTCCGGCCGCGACGCCGGGACGCTCGACGCCGCGATCGCATCCTATCGCGACAATCCCGCGCTCGCCTGGCAGCGCGCCGAGCCGTCGCTGGAGGACGTGTTCATCGAGCTGATGGGCCGCAGCCGGGACAACTACCAATGAGCGCGGCCGCACGAGCATGCCCACGAGCGCACGCCCATGAGCGCATTCGGCCTCGTCACCTTCGGCTTCTGGCGGCGCACCGGCGCCATGCTGCTCAAGGAGTTCATGCAGCTCCGGCGCGACCGCGTCTCGCTTCGCCACGATGATCACGATCCCGCTGATGCAGCTTCTGCTGTTCGGCTATGCCATCAACACCACGCCGCGCGATCTGCCGACCGCGGTGCTGCTGCAGGAGAACAGCGACGTCGGCCGCGTCATCCTCAAGGCGCTGGAGAACACCGCGCTTCTTCAAGGTCACCCGCCAGGTGCGCGACGAGGCCGAGTTCGACGCCGTGCTGCAGTCCGGCAAGGTGCTGTTCGGCGTCGAGATCCCGGCCGAGTTCGAGCGCGCGCTGCGGCGCGGCGACCGCCCGGCGCTCCTGGTCGCGGCCGACGCGCACCGACCCGGTCGCGTCCGGCTCCGCGCTCGGCGCGCTCGGCGCAGATCGTGCAGACCGCGCTCGCCTATGAGCACGCCATCCCCGAGAGCACCGACGCCGCCGTTCGAGATCCGCACCCACGCCCGCTACAATCCGGCGGCGTCGACGCGCGCTCAACATCGTGCCGGGCCTGCTCGGCACCATCCTGACCATGACCATGCTGATCTTCACCGCGCTGTCGGTGACCCGCGAGGTCGAGCGCGGCACCATGGAGAGCCTGCTGTCGATGCCGATCACGCCGCTCGAGATCATGCTCGGCAAGATCACGCCCTACATCGCTGATCGGCTTCCTGCAGGCGGCATTGATCATCGCCGCCGCGGTGTACTGCTGTTCGAGGTGCCGATGCTCGGCAATGTCGTCGCTGCTGGCGGCGCTCACCACGCTGTTCATCGCCACCAATCTGTCGGTCGGCTACACCTTCTCGACGCTCGCGCAGAACCAGCTGCAGGCGATGCAGATGGCGATGATGTTCTTCCTGCCCAACATGCTGCTGTCGGGGTTCCTGTTTCCGTTCGCCGGCATGCCGCATTGGGCGCAATGGGTCGGCGAGTGCCTGCCGCTCACGCATTACATCCGCATCGTGCGCGCCATCATGCTCAAGGGCGCCTCGCTGCCGATCCTGCATTACGACATCGCCGCGCTCGCCGGCCTGATGCTGGTCGCGATGACCATCGCGGTGACGCGGTTCCGCCGGACGCTGGATTGAGGCCTGCGGGAGGATTGTATGGTCACGGCATTATGATATCATCGCGCCGAAGTGCGAGGGAGGAACCAGCCATGCCGACTTCCGGATCGTCGCGGAGGGCTTTTGTCAATACAATGGGCGTTGTCGCCGCCGCCGCGACCTGTGGCCGCGCCGCGGCCGCCAAAGCCCAGGATTACAAACCTCAGGATCAGAAGAAACTGACGCAGGCCGCCGCCCGGTATCAAGACCACCCGAAGGAGAACGAAAGTTGCGGCAATTGTCCGTATTTCGTATTTCCCAAGAGTTGCGTCGTGGTCGAGGGCGAGATCAGCGCGCTCGGCTGGTGCCCCATCTATACGACGTTTTCCCCGCTCGATCGCGGCGCGCATGGCTAGCGGATCGATTCCGTGAAACTCGAATCGGTAGGGTGGGCAAAGGCGCGCTCTTCGCGCCGTGCCCACGCGATACGATGATGGTGGGCACGCTTCGCTTTGCCCACCCTACAAGTCCGATCGCATATGATGCCGAACCTCGGAAACGCCGTACCAGAGCATGTTCCGACGAGATCGACGCACCTTCAAAGACCGTCATCACCGGGGCTCGTCCCGGTGATCGCGATCAACGGGGCACTACGCCAAGCGTGTGTCGAAATGCCGTGCCCTCTCTATCGTCATGGCCGGGACAGGCCCGGCCATGACGATTTCGAGCTTAGGCGCAGTTGAACGCTCGTAGCGGAAAGGTTCGTTACGGCGCAAGCGGCTCGATATGGACGATCTTGCCGGTCTGCTGGCCTTCGGTCCACATGCTGGAGAGGACGTTGGGATTCGAACTCTTCTGCACGTCGATATGGCGCGTATTGATGGAAGTCGGCAGGAGATAAGAGCTCCATTCGCCGGTTTCCACATTGAGCCGCTGGACCAGATCGGTGCTCATATCGGCGCCCCACGCATATTTGGCGTCGTCGAACTGAACGTCGTACGCGCCCGCATAGGAGACCGGCACGTCCCACTGCGTGATATTGCCGCTCTTGGGGTCATACATCGCGTAACCATTGGCATGGAATTGCGAGAACCACAGGCGGTTCTGCGAGTCGATATGTCCTCGCCTCGCGCCGCCGACGCCCGGCGGAAGATCGATATAAGTCGTCTCCCCCGTCTTGGCGTCCGTGCGCCAGATTTGCCTCTGGTCCGGATTGTTGTCGAGGCCGTAGACATTGTTGTCGAGGTCGGTGACCAATCCGTAAGCCGGCAATGTCGCCCTTTCCGGCCGGCGGCAGGATTTCCTTGAATTTTTCGGTGGCGAGGTCGAACTGATACAGTTTGTTGGAGTGGCCGATGTCGGGGCCGCCATTGGTCTTGGTCCACAATTTCCCGTCGACGTTCGAATGCAGGGCGTCGATCATGGTGAACCGCGTGTCGCCTTTGTTCCAATCGGGCGCCAGGAAGATGGAGACCTTTCCGGTCTTCGGGTCGAGCTTGGCGATTTGCGCCTGCCCCATCATGGCTTCCCAGATGTTTCCATCCTTATCCATCGTGATCATGAGGCTGCCGGTCGGAAAGCCGGGCTTCGACACCGGAACCGGATAGCGCGTGACCTTGCCGGTCTTGGGGTCCAGCTTCGAGATGAATTGGTGCTGGAAATCGGAGAACCAGACGTTGCCCGCCTTGTCGAGCAGCGTGTCATGGGGCGCGGCGGAGTCGGGAAGATCGTAGGTCGTGATGATGGCCTGGGTTGATTTGCCGGTCGGCCGCGGCTGCGTCTTGCAGTTTGTAGGGCCACGTTTCTCCGGAACTGAGATTGATCGAAGCGATGTAGGCCGCCAACTCCGTCTGCCCCTTGGTCGGCGGACGGCTCAATATCTCCGATGCGTTCTGAAGGAAGAACGGAAAATTGGGAGAAGCATTGGCACTATGCGCGGTCATGCGTTGCAGCGTGAACGCCATTTCCGACGCATTGTCCTTGGAAAAGAACGGACGCTGCAGGCCGTGACAATCGAGACACCTCAGCACGGCCATTTTCTGCCCGGGCGTGCCGGGCGCGCTTTGCATCCACTCGCTGTTGGACATTTGAAGGGCGAGAACGTCCGGCGCAGCCTTCGCGAGGCGAAGGTCGAGTTGCGTGGCGCCGCCCGGTTCTATCGTCGCCGCTGTCGGCTTGAGCGTGTAGCCGACGGCACGGATGGTGATGTCATAAGTACCGGGGGCGAGCCGGTCCTGCGGAAAACTGTACTGCCCTTGCGCGTTGGTGCTGACCGAAACCATGATGGTCGAGCCGGGTCGCTTGGCGCTGACCACGACGCCTTCCATTTTTCCTTCTTCCGGTCGAGGATACGGTGCCGGCCAGCGCCGCCGGGCCGTTTTGAGCCATCGCCGGATGGCTCGCCTGCAATCGGCAAAGCCAGCAGGCCCATGCCCGTTATTGCGCCGAACGGACAATCCCGTAAGAACATTTCCAAGTCGCTTGGCGGTCGTCATCGAACCCTCCCGTGGCGGCGCAGTGGTGGACTCTATTTCTATTCGACGGTCTTGGCTGCGGGACGAAGAATATTGCGTCGGATAGGCCTGGGCAAGGGACTTAACACCACTGTTTCAGTAGCGGGGAGCTCGAACTCCCTCTCCCGCTTGCGGGGGAGGGTCGGGGGCTACAGGGTGGACACATCTTTGCGCGGCATGGCTGTACCTCTACCCGCGTGCGGGGAGAGGTCGGATCGCGCAGCGATCCGGGTGAGGGGGCCTCTCCGCGAGTCTGAGTAGTGGATATTTACGCTCAGAATTCGCGGAAAGGCCCCCTCACCCCGACCCTCTCCCCGCACGCGGGGAGAGGGGGCACATCCGCCGCTCGTCACAGCCTGAGAGGAGATAGCTACCGGCCAAATGTTCGTGTCGGCCCCGGGTGCTTCTTTGGGTCACGGGGCGATGAGGGCCGCGATTGCGCCGGGCAGAGCGGGAGCGATTCGCATGACTTCGGAGTGAGCGTGAGGTATATTTCGGCCTCGGGTTCCCTGTGATGCGGAGAAAACGCTCTATGTCGTCGTTTGCAGCACACATTTCGGTGTCGACATTGCGGAGCCGCTTGCTGGCAGGCGGTGTCGTCGCCGGCTTTCTCGCGGTCACCCTGGTTCTGTCTTTTTCCGAGGCCGCGCGCGCAGAGGGTACCATTCCCCAGTTTGGTTCACGAGATTTCGGCTGGAACGTGAACTTCTGGGATTTTCAGCTCGACCCTCCGCTGGGTTCGGGGCACGGGCCCATGAAGACCGATCCCAAATATCCCTATAGAAGCCAATGTCAAAATGGCGGTTGTTCTGGAGATAGCGACCTCCGGCCCCCGATCGTGAACACGAAGGATCCGATCTTGAAACGTTGGGCCGCGGAGCACATGCAGGCAACGAATGAAGAGGTGCTGAACGGCAGGATGGCGATTCCTTTTACCTCCCAATCGCGCTGCTGGCCCGGGGGCGTGCCTGGCCAACTCCTTTTTCTCGAACCCATGTATTTCCTCCAGACGCCGAAGCAAGTCTGGATGATATGGCAGCGCGATCATTTCGCACGCCGCATCTATCTCACCGACAAGCATTCGGAACATGTGAAGCCGTCCTGGTTCGGCGAATCCATCGGCCATTACGAGGGCGGGGACACGCTCGTGGTCGATACGATCGGGCTCGCGGGTGGCGAGTATCGCTACATCGATTTCTTCCGCACGCCGCACACCGATAAACTCCACGTCGTCGAGCGGTTCACGATCAGCCAGGACGCCAGGTCCTTGACCGCGATCGTGACGGTGGAAGATCCCGACACGTTCAACGGGCCGCTCACACTCAAACAGACATGGCGCAAGAACCCGGTGGCGATGGAGGAGATGGTTTGCGCCGAGAACGAGGACGGATCACTTCAATCAGAATCTGCATCCGATGCCGCAGGCCGGCAAACCGGATTTCTGATCGGCGGGCCTGTCGGGCAGGAGCCTGAAGCGTATCCGCGACAATGCCAACCCTGCAGCATGTTAGTGTGGTTCTGTTCCTGCTTGCGAAGACGCCCCCAGCCGAAGACGCCCCAGCCCTCTGAGGAGATCCGACATGACGCTATTTCGCAACGTCCTCGTATCGAGCGGTCTTGTTCTCGCGTTTTTTGGTGGAGCGGCTGAAGCGCAACAAAACGCCCGCGCTGCCGGCAAGATGATGGCCTTGCAAATGCCGGCGACTCCGGACCCGGCCCGCGTCACCCTCGATCCCAAGACCACTGCTTTGATGGTGCTCGACTATGTCGAGCCGATCTGCGACGCCCAGCCGAGTTGCAAGGACAAGATGCTGCCGGCCATGACCCCATTCATGGAGCGGGTGCGCAAGGCCGGCCTCACCGTGGCTTACGGCACCCGTGAGCAGAACATGTCGAAGTGGCTGAAGGCGGTCGCGCCGGGTCCGAACGACATCAAGATCGTCAATTCGGCCCAGGACCGGTTCTACAACACCGATCTCGACAAGGCGCTGAAGGCGAAGGGTATCAAGACGCTCATCATGGTCGGTTGGAAGATCAGCGGCTCGGTGACCTACACGTCGGTCGGAGCGATGGTGCATGATTATACGGTCGTCATCCCGGTTGATACGACCTCGGCCGGCAGCGACTACGAGACGACTATCGGTTTCTATAATGTCTTGAATTCGGGCAACGCGAACCTGGCAAACGACCCTTTGAAGCCAAAAGCCGCGACGCTGAGCCGGACGGACATGATCACTTTCCAATAAGAGACCGCCGGCCGGCCGCCTGCCGACGGTCCAAGGGATGGCCCCAAGGGGCGTTGCGTCTGCTTGGGGTCACGGGCTGCCTGGCGGCAGGCGCAGACACGGCAGCTTACCCCAGTAAGCTCCACCCCTGGCTCCCCCTCAGTAAGCCGCCGTCGCAGCCGTCCGCCGTGGTTTCCGAGTTGGCCATAACCGCTCCCCCGTCCATCCCCCTTCCGGATGCGATGGATATTGATGTAGCCTCGGCTCGAAGCTGCCGGCGGGACGTGCCGAAGTTCCGAGAACATAACAGCAGCCGAAGGGCCGGCGGCGGGCGTACTTCGGACATCAATCGGGCAACGCTGGGTTTTAGCCCCGGTTCACGCAGAGGAGGAAACCATGAAAATCCTGGTGATTGGCTTGATCGCGTTGGGAGCGGTGGCGGCTTCCATCCCGCAGGCACGCAGTCAGGGCGGTGCGCGCCCGACCATGGCCAATGAGGCGGACTTCCGCCGCGCGATGAAAGAGCTCTCGAACTGGGGACGATGGGGAAACGAGGACGAACTCGGCGCGGCCAACCTGATCACTCCGGCGAAGCGGAAACAGGCCTTGGCTTTAGCCACGGAAGGCCTGCCGGTCTCGCTTGCGCACGATGTCGTGCAGGAACAGGCCGCGGATGCACCCAATATCCTGGAGCGCGTCCTGGGCCCGGTGAACCCGACGGGCACCGCCGATAAATACCAGTACACGGGTACATATCACGGCATCGTTCACAGTCATCTCGACTCCTTGGACTGTCACATGATGGTGGACGGCAAAGGCTACAACGGGGTGGCGATGGAAGCCATCACGGCCGCAGGCGGCTGCCCGAAAGGGAGCATCAACGCTTTGAAAGATGGTGTCGTCACGCGAGCCGTTCTGTTCGACGCGACACTCCTGCCGGGAAAGGCCGGTGCTCAAGGGTGGCTGGAGCCGGGAACGGCGATCCATCGGGAAGACCTCGAGGCCCTGGAAAAGTTAGAGCACGTGACGGTGTCGCCGGGCGACGTCATCCTTCTCTATACAGGGCGTTGGAAGCGGCGCGCCGCGCTCGGCGCCTGGCCGAGGGAAACCGGGTTCGCCGGATATCACGCCGACGTTGCGTATTTCCTCAAAGAGCGGGGCGTCTCCTTCATCGGGGGCGACGGGCCAAACGACGTTGTGCCCACAGGCCTGCCGGCATCTGTCCCAAATCCGCTGCATCGGTTGGCGCTGGTCGCGATGGGCGTGAACATTTTCGATAATCTCGATTTCGAGCGGGCGGTCGAGCAGGCGAGGCGGCTCAATCGTTTCGAGTTTCTGTTCACGGCCGCGCCGCTGCGCATCGAAAAAGGAACGGGATCGCCGCTCAATCCATTGGCGATTTTCTGAGCCGGCAGAAGAGTTGCAGCCGTCACGAAAGGGACGTGGTGGGACGGCTGCGATGCAGAGTCGGTAACAGTTATCGCGCGATCGACGATGAAACCGGGAGGTGGATATGCACGGGCATCGAGGTTTTCTCATACCGGTCATCTTGCCGGTCATCTTGGCAGCGACAGCAGCCTTGACACCCGCACGCGCCCAAACATCTATCCCGGATTTATCGGGCATATGGGGGCGCTGGTTCAATTTTGAGCCGCCATTATCGGGACCGGGTCCGATTATCAGCAAGCTTCGGAGGCCGGATGGGACCATCATCCAGAGCGTGGTCGGCGATTTCACCAATCCGATCTTGAGGTCGCAAGCCGCAGAGGTCGTAAAGAAGAACGGCGAATTGGAACAAGGCGGCATCGTTGTTCCCAATCCCCATAACCAATGTTGGCCGGAACCGACCCCATTCGCGTTGAACATTCAACTCGGCATGCAAATCATACAGCAGAAGGACGAGGTCACTCTGCTGTACCTTTCGGACCATCAAGTACGGCACGTGCGCATGAACACACCCCATTCCGCGCACCCGGTGCCGACTTGGCAGGGTGAGTCCGTAGGCCATTATGAGGGCGGCGCGCTGGTGATCGACACGGTCGGCCAAAAGGTAGGGCCGCTCGCCATGGTCGACAGGTTCGGCACTCCATACAGCGCAGCGCTGCACGTGATCGAGCGCTATCGGTTGATCGATGGGGCAACGGCGCGCGACCTGCAACTGAAGCACGAAAGCGCCTATTTCGGCGCCGGAAGATCGAGCCCCGCCGGGAGTCCCTACGGGAGGGGCGACATCGACCCTGACGCGACCAAGCCGGGACTGCAGGTCGAGATCACTGTCGACGATCCCGCCGTCTTCACGACGCCGTGGTCTGCGCTCGTGACCTATCGTCACGCGCAGGGCGATTGGCCCGAGGCCGTATGCGCCGAGAACACGCTGGGGTCCGGGACATCATCGGTCAGGACCTCATCCCCCTCGGCCTGCATCTTCAGCCGCTGCCTGGTGCCTCAGGCCGATCAGCCGGATTTCTAGCGCGATTTCCGCGCATGGAATCGTCATGGCCGGGCTTGTCCCGGCTATCCCGATGCGGAGGGCACAACGTTTCGACAAAACGCGCTTGGCGTAGCCCGTGTTCTGTTGATCGAGATCACCGGGACAAGCCCGGTGATGACGTTGGTGGGTGCGTCTATCTCATCGGAACATGCTCTAGCCCAGCGCTTGGTAACACCAGTACATCCGGGAGAAACGCCATGAAAAACCCAGTGGTGCAAGTTCTGCTTATTGCGTCGGTTCTCTGTCCGGTGGCGGCATTCGCCCAGGCCGGGAAGACGGCGCCGACGACCGCTACCTACATCATGAAAGAAGACATCGATAAAGTCGGCGCAACGGAACAATCACAGAGGACCCGGGATGAGAACGTGAAGGTCGTCGATCTCGGCTACGAGAACTTCGCGGTCGGGATCGTTCATCGCGCCTCCACGAGAACTCCCCCGGCACCCTGCCGGCGATGGCGCGGCGGCGCCGGCCCAGCCGTGCGGGCGCACGATGGCAACCCTTCCTCCGGGCGGAACGCCGGGAGGCATCACGCACGACTTCCAGACCGAGGGCTATCTCATCGTCTCCGGCGGCGGAACGATGTTCACCGACGGCTATATCGTCAACGGACGGCACAGCGCCCAGAACGCTCCGGGAGGACCAAACGGGCCGACCTGCGGCGGGATGGCGTATGACGTGAAGCAAGTCGTCGTGAAGGTCGGCGACGTGGTGATCGTCCCGCCGGGCGTGGTGCACGGATGGGCCGACATCCCGGATCACGTGGACTATTTGAGCTTCCGGCCATCGCAGAGCGTGATGCAGGCCGGCTGGGTGAATCCGACGATCGCGAAGTAACGCTACTTTCTGCTTTCGCCACGCGAGCACCCGCATGGCGCAGGCGGCGTCGGCGCGCCTGAGCCTGGATGTCGGCACGCTTTCGCGGGCGCCGCAGCGGCTGTTGCCCTCTATCGCCCTCCATCCGGCGTAACACAGGCCCGCGCAAAAGCGCATAGCAGCGCGAGGCCGCAGCAGAGTATAAAGCGTGGAATCGCGCCCCCGGAAGGTTCCATGAGCACCGCCGTTTCACACGCCGCCGTTACACACCGCCAAGCTGCGCTCCATCGCATTCCTCAACCTTGCCCATGCGATCGACCACTTCGTGCTGCTGATCTTCCCGACCATCGTGATCGGGCTCGAGGCCGTGTTCCACCGGCTCCTATGCGGAGCTGATCGCGCTGTCGACCGCCGCCTTCGTCGCGTTCGGCGTGTTTTCGCTGCCGGCCGGCTGGCTCGCCGACCGTTGGAGCCGGCGCAACATGATGGCGCTGTTCTATTTCGGCTGCGGCGTGTCGCTCGCGGGCGCCGCCTTCGCGCCGACGCCGTTCCTGCTCGCCGCCGCGCTGTTCGTGCTCGGCATGTTCGCCGCCATCTATCATCCCGTCGGAATCGCGATGCTGATCGACCTGTCGCAGACGCGCGGGCGCACGCTCGCCTTCAACGGCGTGTGCGGCAATCTCGGCGTCGCGCTGGCGGCGGCCATTTCGGCGACGCTCGCAGCGTGGTGGGGATGGCGCGCGGCGTTCCTCGTCCCGGCGGCGATCTGCCTCGTCACCGGGGTCGCCTTCCTCGCCCTCGTCGGCGACGACCGCCATCACATCGGCAAGCGCAAGACCACCGCTCAGGTCGCGCTGTCGCCGCGGGCGATGGCGATGATGTTTTGTTGCTACGTCGTCATCTCGCTCGCCGGCGGACTCACCTTCAACACCGCGTTGATCGCGCTGCCCAAGCTCATCGACGAGCGGGTCGGGCAGGGGATGGCCCTGGTCATGATCGGCAGCCTCGCCACCGCGATCTTCCTGTGCGGCGCGCTCGCCCAGCTCGCGGTCGGACGGCTGATCGAGCGCTTTGCGCCGCACCTGCTGTTCGTGTGCGTGGTGACCATACAATTCCTCGGCATCGTCGCCGCGGCCTATGCCAGCGGCGCGGCGCTCGTCGCCGCGCTGGCGGTGGCGATGGGCGGCATCTACGCCCAGGTGACGGTCGGCGACATCGTGATCGCGCGCTACACGGCGGACGCCTGGCGCGGCCGCGTCTATTCGGTGCGCTATTTCCTCACCTTCATCACTTCGGGAATCGCGATCCAGCTCATCGCGAGGCTCTATGTCCGCGGCGGCTTCGACCTCGTGCTCAGCGCGATCGCGTTGACCGGGTTCGTGATGCTGACGGCGGTCTATGCGATGGCCTTCGTGGTGAACGGCGCCGAGAGCGCCTATCGCTCCGCCCAGCCGGCGGAGTAAGGGCGGCCCGTGTTAGTCATTCCGGGGCGCCGCTTTTAGCGGCGAACCCGGAATCCAGGCGGCCTTGCGGTCTTCACCGCAGCCTGGATTCCGGGTTCGCGCGAAGACGCGCGCCCCGGAATGACGGGAAGTTACACCGGCGCGCAGAACAAATTCTCGATCCTGACGCCGAGCCGGTCGTGCAGTTCCGCGGCGAGGCGCTGGCGGTGGCAGTGGGCGGGGTCGCGCTCGTAGCACATGAGGCAGAGCGGGCGGCCGGACTTGGCGAGTGCGGTCAATTCCTCCAGTTCGTGCTGCGCCTCCGGCGTCGCGAGGTGGCGCTCGTAGATCTTCAGCATCTCCTCGGCGTGACCGCTGCGCGCGGCGAGCCGGCCTTCCTTGGGCGTGCCGAGCTTCTGCAGGTGCAGGTAGGACATGCCGTGGGCGTCGAGCCCGGCGGCGAGCTGGCGCTTGGAGAAGCCCGGGCGGCGCGATGCCGCGACCGCGCGGACGTCGACCAGCGTCGCCACGGCGGCGCCGGTGAGCGCGTCGAAAAAATCCCGGGCGTTCGATTGCTCGTAGCCGATGGTGAAGAGCTTTTTCATCACCCGAGCCGTTCGATCAGCGCCATCGCGGCGGCCGGGGCGCGCACCTTTCCTTCATGAATGACATAGGCGAACACGTCGCGCGGCGCCGTGCGCGCCGGCGCCGGGTCGACATTGGGCTCGACATGGGGCGCGACATGGGGCTCGACCGGGGAGTCGGCCGGCTCGTCGCCTTGCGCCCATGCGCGCAAGCGTCCCGCCCAGGCGTCGAGCGCCCGCGGCGGATAGGCGGTCTCGATCGTGTCCTCGCCCTTCTGCAGGCGCAGATAGACGAAGTCCGCGGTGGCGTCGGCGATGGCCGGATAGGTCGCGTGCTCGGAGAACACGACGGCGACCGCCGCCTTGCGCAGCAGCGCGATGAAGGCGGGCGCGAGGAAGCTCCCATGGCGGACCTCGACCACGTGCCGCAGCCGGCGGCCATCGAATTCCGCGGGCAGCAATGCAAGGAAGGCGGCGAAGTCGGCCTCCTCGAATTTCTTGGTCGGCGGGAACTGCCACAGCAGCGGGCCGAGGCGGTCGCCGAGCTCGGTCACGCCGGAATTGAGGAAACGGGTCAGCGACTCGCCGGCGTCGCCGAGTTCGCGGCGGTGGGTGACGAACCGCGGCCCCTTGACCGAGAACACGAAGTCTTGCGGAACCTCGCTCGCCCACTTGCGGTAGGTCGCGGGCGTCTGGGTGCGATAGAAGGTGCCGTTGATCTCGATCGAGGTGAGGCGGCTCGCGGCATAGCCGAGCTCCTGCGCCTGCGGCAGGCCATCCGGATAGAACACGCCGCGCCACGGCGCGAAGGTCCAGCCGCCGATGCCGACACGAATGCGTCCGATGTTTTTCGCCATCTGGGGGTCCTTGCGGAACTAAATTCAGCTCCCCATATTAGACCTCGAAGGCGGGCATGTCGCCGCATGGCGCGCCCTCCCACGACCACGATTTTGAGCTGGTGACGCCGGATGTACGCGCACCCCTCGATTCGTGGTCGTTTCGGTTTTTGGCTTCCCATTCCGCAATGATCAGCAGCGCCGGCCTCGGCGATTTGGTTTTCGTCCCCTCCCCCGCAAGCGGGAGAGGGAGTAAAGCAACTTCAGCCCGTTTTGATGTCGGCGTAAATCTCGGCCAGCGGCAGCTCAAGTGGGAGTGCGGCAATGCGAATGATCGCCTCGGTTCCCGCGATGACCGCAGGTCCCGGCGCGAATTCACCGGTTGCACGTGCCCACACCCAGGCCTTCGGCTCGTCCTGCGACAGCACAACGTAGGCGAACAGGCTCGGTAGCTGCAGATACTCGGCCGCCTTGTCGCCGAGGTCGGTTGCCGCCGTTGAAGGCGACAGCACCTCGACAAGGAGCACCGGCGCGGTCGCCGTATAGTCCTTGGCGCCGCCGCCCGCGCGGTCGACCACGATATCGGGGTAACGCAACGTCTCCGGCCCGGCATCCAGTCCGAATTCCGCGATCACGGTCCACTCTGCGCGATCAAGTTGGTCGCGCAGAAGAGACGCGACGTTCATGACGAGCATTCCGTGTGCGCGCGATATGCCGGGCATCATCACGACATGACCTCCGGCGAGCTCGTAGCGCCCTTCGTTCGCCTGCATCCAGGCGATGAAGGCGGCCTTGTCCATGCGCAGGTCGGGTCGAATATTCATGGGTAGCCTCGCCGCCCCACTGTAACGCGAACCACGGGCGGAAAGAAGTGCGCGGCCCGGAACAGTGCACGGCCCGGTCTGCGGGTCCGGCCGCTGCTCACTACGGTCGGCCGCCGCGGCCCATCGCCGAGCAGGATGCGGTCCGCCGTCCCGCTGGTGGGCAGAGGCCCGCCGATCGTCGCCGCAGCGCGCTTCTATTGACAACGCCCGGGCCGGCGCATCACGCTTTGAACGCCATACGCGCCTCGGATCTGTCGCGCGTATGTCGCAACGGGAGAGAAACCATGAACCATCCTTCGCGCATCTTCTGCAGTGCGCTGCTGCCGGCGCTCGCCTGCGCATCGGCCGTCCGCGCCGAGCCGCCCAAGCTGCCGGTGCCGGCGGTCGACCAGTCGGCGGTCGCCCAGCGCGGCTATTTCTATGTCGGCGGCAAATATGTGGGCGAGCCCGGCAAGGAGATCATGCAGGGGCAGGTCTATGTGGAGGTGCTGGCGCCGAAGGACGTGCGCCGGCCCTATCCGCTGGTGCTGATCCACGGCGCCGCCCAGACGGCGACCAACTGGATGGGAACGCCGGACGGACGCAAGGGCTGGGCGGAGTATTTCGTCGAGCAGGGCTACGTCGTCTACATGATCGACCAGCCCATGCGCGGCCGCTCGGCGGAGCATCCGTCCGATGGCCCGACGCGGATGTTCACGGTGGCGAACGAGGAGTTTCAGTTCACCGCCATCGAAACCGAGGGCACCTGGCCGCAGGCGAAGAAGCACACGCAATGGCCGGGCGATGGCCCCAACAAGGGCAAGAAGGGCGATCCGGTTTTCGACGCGTTCTACGCGACCCAGGTCGAGACCGTGATCTCCAACGAGGAGACGCAGAAGCGCAACCAGGATGCCGGCGCCGCGCTGCTCGACAAGATCGGGCCGGCGATCGTGCTGACGCATTCGCAGTCGGGCTCGTTCGGCTGGCTCATCGCCGATGCCCGGCCGCAGCGCGTCAAGGCGATCGTCGCCATCGAGCCGGCGGGCCCGCCGTTCGAAAACGCCGTCAACGCCACCGGCAAGGCGCGCGCCTGGGGACCGACCGACATCGCGATCACCTATGATCCGCCGGTCAAGGACCCGAGCCGAGATCGCCGTCGAGCGCGACGCCAAGGCGGACGGCCCGGACCTGTTCGTGTGCTGGATGCAGAAGGCGCCGGCGCGCCAGCTCGTCAACCTCAAGAACATCCCGGTGATGGTGATGTCGGCGGAAGCCTCCTATCACCAGGTCTACGACCACTGCACCGCGAAGTACCTCGCCCAGGCCGGCGTCAAGACCGAACTCGTCCGCCTGCAGGACAAGGGCATCCATGGCAACGGCCACATGGTGATGATCGAGAAGAACAATCTCGACATCGCCCATGTGGTGGACGAATGGGTGCAGAAGAACGTGAAGTGAGGGGGCCTCGCGCATGAAAAAAGGCCCGGGCATTTGCCCGGGCCTCTCAGTTCGATGCCAACGTATGATTGTTTTTTACAGGGCTGGCTCAGTAGTCCATGCCGCCGCCGGGCGGCATTGCCGGGCCGGGGGAATGCTTCTTCGGCGCCTCGGCGACCATCGCCTCGGTGGTGATCAGGAGGCCGGCGATGGAGGCCGCGTCCTGCAGGGCGCAACGCACGACCTTGGTGGGGTCGATGATGCCCTTGCTGACGAGGTTGCCGTATTCGCCGTTCTGGGCGTCGAAGCCGAAATTGTATTGGT
>CAVVCE010000095.1:0-7818 GCA_963746235.1 uncultured Alphaproteobacteria bacterium | reverse complement strand
ACGAATCGCCATGACGTTCGGTTGCGATTGCGAGCCGACCAGGAAGTTGAACCCCGGCAGGGTCTGGCCGAGGATCGCGCTGGCGACGCCGGTCGCGCTGGCGCTCACGCCCCCCCCCAACGGTGTCGAGCCGGTGGAGTTGATCAACCCGGCTTTGCCCTTCTGCAGGTAGAACTGAACGCCGTAGGACAGCGTGTCGTTGAGCGTGACCTCGGCGACGGTGGCGTCGATGGCGACCTGCAATTGCGGCCGGTCGAGTTGAGAGAGCGTGCGCAGGATGAGCTGGTAATTCTCGTTGCTCGCATAGATCAGCAACGAATTGCTCGAGGCGTCGGAGGTGATACGGACGCCTTCGAGGAGAGCCCCGCCGCTGCCCGAGGAGCCTCCCCCCGAACCGGCGCCACGCGCGTCGAGCGCATTCGCGTTGGCGCTGTTCGCCTTTCCGATCGTGCTCTGGAATCCGGACGAGCTGCCCCCGGCACCGCCGGACGCCTGTCCGCCCCCGAGGCCACCGCCCGTGGAACCGCCGCCGCCGGACTGGCCGCCGCCCAGCGACAGGCGCTCCGACGAGGATCTCGGTGCGGTCGACGACGGCGTGTCGAAGGCACTGCTGGAGCTGCCGCCGACAAAAATATCGTTCAGCACCTTGGCGACCTGCTTGGCCTCGCCGTAATTGACCCGATAGACGTGCACGCCGGTGCGGTTCGTGTCGGAGGTGTCGAGGCGCTTGATCCAGGTCTCCGCCGCTCTCAAGAGGTCGGGCTTCTTGGTGACGACGAGAATGCCGTTCATGCGGGCCATGATCTGGAACTTGATGTTGCCCTGGCTCAGGCCGCCGTCGCCGGCATCGAGGATCTTCTCGAGCTCGGCGATGATCGGTTCCGGACTGCTGTACTGAACCGGAAAAATGCCGACCGATTGTCCGCGCATCCAATCCACGTCGAAGCTGAGTGCGGTCTCCATGGTGTTGCGGCGCTCGGGGCCGGTGCCCTGGATCAGGAGCAAGTTGCGGGTCGGATCGGCGCGCACCTGGCCCGGCCGGATCGCAAAGCTGTCGAGCAGCTTCACCAAAGCGGGCGCGGAAACATATCGCAATGAAATGACGGAAACGCCGTAGCCGGGTTCGGTGTGACCGGCCACCGAATCGGTGTTGCCGCCGCCGGTCGCGTCGCCGAGCGGTATCATCCGGTAGGTGGTGCTGCCGTCCCTGACCAGCACGATGTTGTTCATGCGCAGGACGCTTTCGAGCACGTACAGCAGATCGGATTTCGGCACCGCCCTGCCGGACGACAGGCTTATCGTTCCCTGCACGCGCGGATCCAACGCATAGCCGAGGCCCAGTATGTCGCCGAGCACGGCCTTCGCGACCATGGCGATCGGCGTGTTCTCGAAGTTGAGCTCGTAGCCTTCCCCGCCGCCGGCGCCGTCGGGGCCGCCGGACTGCTGCCCGCGCCCGCCCGCTACGGTGGCAGGAACAACCACCCCGGTATAGAGAACGGGCTTGCTGCGGTTGCCGCCGATCTGTGCGTTCTGGTCGACCGGCAGCGGCTGGCGCGGAAGCAGGTCCAGCGCCCGGATTCGATCGAAGACATCGGGGGCTTTGGCGTCCTCGGTGGCAACCGGCAGATTGGTGCACGAGCCCATGCAGGCGAGGACCAATGCCCACAGCAATGCCGTCGATCCGCCGCGAAGCGATCTATACGCGCCGACGATCTTGCGGTTCTGTCCCACTTAACGACGCCAGTCCCGGTTCGTGCCTGCCGCTCTTTCGGCTGCAGGCAATCCACAGATCAGGAAGATCCGACGTCGAATTCCCAGCGGTTCGTTCTGCGAATTCCCGGCGCCCCACTCCCCGTCGCTCAGGATAATACCCCCATCAAGACATTTTTTATACACTGATTTGAACCCTCTAACAGCGACCCAATTGTGGCGACATCCTGCCGGCGGCGCGGTGGTGCGCAAACGAGCCCGGCTCGAGCTTGCGGCCGGCGCTGTTGCCGTAGCATTGCGCGTTCTGCGGGTCTGCCGCCTGCGGGCTCAACCGCGCGCGGCCACAAGCGTTGCAGCAAAGCCACAGCCAGCCATTAAATTTTCATTAAACGGCAACACGAAACGTGAAGTTGCTGGAAAAGCGACCTTGACGGGCTAATAGTGGGCGCACTGCAGCCGGTTATACGTCAAGACGGGAGGGGTACTCATGTCAGTAGAGAATTTGGTCGGGTGCCGAAAGGCACTCGCGGGCGCTTTCGCGTCTGCGGTGATGATCGCCATGAGTACGTCGGGGGCCATGGCCGTCGTCGGATGTGCCGGCACCGCGGGAACGTCGGGGTTCACCTCGAACCCGGCTCAATTCAATCTCCAATGCATGCAGCCGATCATACTTCCCACGACTCTGCACCCGCTGCAGAGCTTTGGCGGCAGCGAAGCTCGTGAGGACCAACGCGACGACCGCGTTCTACTATCTGGCGGATCGGTCGAACCTCGGCATCGATCGTCATCAACGCCACCAACATGACGTTCATGAAGACCATGAAGCCGACGCTGACGGGGACGAGCACGCCGATAACAAATTCGATCGGCGCCATCATCGGGTACCATGGCAAGGACCCGACCGGCGGGTTCATCGGCCAGTCGATCTATACGGCGGGCCCTTCGAACCAGGGTACGCAGAGAATAGGCAACGTGGAAGAGCTCAATTCCGGCCCGAATGGGATGGCGATCTACGTCAAACCCGGTGACACGAATAGCAACCGATGGATGCTCGTCACCGATGGCGCCTGCCAAGATCAACAACAACGGAGGCGGCTATTCCAGCGCTGCGGCCGGCAGTAGCATGCGTTCCTGCAGCACGCCTGCGGATCCATCCGTCGCCGGGACCCTTGTCGCATCCGGCACGACGTCCGGTGTGACAAATTACGTTTCACAGCAAAATCCGCTTTTGACCACCGCAAACTGCACCAATCCGGGGCCGCAATACCTGACCTCCGCCGGGCTCCCGACCAAGACCGTTTGCTATCCGCAGAACCACCAGGCCAACGTCAAGCTGTTCGACCTCAAGACCCAAACCTATGTGGCGGCATTCCCCACCGGTGGTGGATGTCTGGATCAGGGCTTCCATAATGCAGTGGGGGCCGGCCTGTTCCAGATTCTGATGGCCCCATGTACCGCTCCGCTCGGTTTGTATGCGCCGCCATCGGAGGACGCGCCGTCCGGCTACAGCGTGACGGGGTTGGGCGGGAAGACGGCTTCGGTCGATGTCAAGATCGGGGTAGATAGCCATGACGGCCAAGTCTATGTCCTTGTCATCAACCCTGGCGAGAATAACTGGCGTGGCATCGGGTGCGCCCTCACCCAGGTCCAGGGCGTCTCCTGCGCCGGTGGCTGGCCCATTGGTCCGTCGAATGGCGGCACCGGCGGCTGCAGCGAAGGGTTTCCCAGCCGCCAAAAGTCCGATTGCGACCACAACCGTGCTCCAGCCGTGGGACGATTTCGTGGCTGTTTCAGCTCCGGGGACTAACTTCAATCAGGGGCAAACCGGCCAAGGCTATATGACGCTGTTCACCATGGATCCCACGACCGGTTATCTCAGCTACCAAGCCACGATCAAGGTCGACGATCACAACGCTACGATGGGTCCTACTATCAGCGCCGCCAACACCTTGCCGGGTAACACGCCGATGACTTCGGTTTTGCCCAATGCGCGTGAAATGATCGTGGAAAGCGGTTTCCGGGGCTGCGACTCCAAGGGCAGGCATGGGGGCGACCTCGGCCAAGTCGTGTGGAATCCGCAAGCCGGGGTGGGTGGGGCGTTTATGGTGGCCATCACCAACGTTCTCAACAATCCCCCGATTTGCTACATCGCAAGTCTGAACAATCTGTGCGGTCCGCCCACTGCCACTGGCGGCTCAACCATCATTACGGCTGCAAATGCCTCAGCTGCGGCTGCAGTGCCGCCCGGCCCCGGCGCCTACGCACAGAACTTCATGGGTCAATCCTACATACCGGGACCTTGGCTCGCCTCTGACCCGAACTCGGATCCCTCGCAGGGTGGCGCTCCGGCGGGTGGGTGCATTTATCCTACGCCTAACCCGGCGACCAACAACTTGGTCGGGAGTGTCAACAATCAAGCCAACGGGGGCTTCAACTGGAGCTGCGACGGCGCGTTGGCCTTGATCGATCCGGTCTACGTCTACAAGGGCCCGAAGCAGCCGAACATCCTGACCGGATACCCCGAATACAGTATACCCGTCGGCCAACCGTACGATGGATATACAAACGCGACATTGCAAATTCCCTGCACGACCACGTCTCCCGCCGCCCCGGCTAACTGCGGAAACACGTATTTGCAGAATCTGGCCAATTGCAAGACCGCAACTCCGACGCTTTGCCCGAACGGTTTGGCTTCGCCCACGACGAAGGGGGTTGTGTACGCCTGCGGGGACCAAAGTATCCCCGCTTACACAGCACCCAGTCCGATGACCTCCCCAGCCATAACCCCGCCGCAACTTCCTTGCGCAACCAGCCAGGGCTCCATCGGAGGCGTGGTGTATCTTCCCTACTGCTCGCCGGGCTCGATCGAACTGGGACCGACCGACATTCCCGGTGGGTACGACGGTAAGGGGGCAGGCGACGTGAGTTCGCTCACGACGTCGAGCACGGGTCGCAACAGCACGTTCGCGAACATCTTCCTGGGATGCAACCCGTACTATAACGGGAACAACTCGGGCACCGGACAAGGCCAGCTCACTGCGAACATCCAGGAAAACTACTCCCTTGCACTCAATACGATCTCGGCGACGTCCAACCCTACCTTCGGCTGCACGGCGGGCGTCCTCGGTGTCGGGTGCAGGTCGGCGTCCCAGCCATCCTCCGCTCCCAAGCAATCCGTCTGGGTCCAGTGCGTTCAATGACTTTGTCCTGCCGGGTCCTTATCCCGCGGTTGACCCGGTTCCGCTGTTCGCCCACTACAACAACAACGTCAACACGCCGGTGCCCGCGGGCTGTACCGCCCAGTATCCTGCGATACCGCCGACCAATGGCGGCGGCACCTGCGGTGGGACGCATCCGTTCGTCCCGCCGAACGCCGTGAGTGGTCCACCTTGCTCGTCTACGACCTGTCCGCTCGTCACCGGGAACCAGGTCATGGCCGGCACGATTAATGGCCCCAATAACTTCAACGCCGCGACCAATATCAACGGCGTTACGGACGCGAAGCTCAACCTCTCGAACATCACCAAAGATCCGCATTGGTATGTTGCGGTCGGCGGAAGGGGCTGGACCAATGCCAGCATCAACCCGACACCCAATCCGGGAGGCGTCGCTTCAAGGGGACCGGTGATCGGCTATATCGATGCATTGACGAACCAAGTGGTCGAGTACACGCCGACCTCGTCCGGCTCGAACACCATCGCGCTCGACGAGCAGAACTACGTCGCCTTCCTTCCGGTGAACGGGGTTCAATACTCGGGGCTTCCCTCCGGCGACTTCACCGGAAACGGTGCCAGGCTCTGCGGCAACACCACCACCCGTAACGGCCTCACGACCGGCCCGGGATGCATCATCGTCTTCCGGCAGCAATACCTGAGTCCGCTGGGCAGCGGCGCCAAAAAGGGCAATTGACCGCGGCGCCAGACGCATATCCAAGAGTGTCGCGGAGGCCGGGCCAGTCCCGGCCTCCGCTGTTTGTGTGCCAGGCATGGCGTTGATGCTGGGGGTGAAAGTCCCCTGCGAGCCCTGGTGATGGGAATCGCGAGCTGAAGGCAACTGCGTCGCCGCGAGGCGGGGTGGGGAGGAGCCGGAAGCCGAGCTCGGAGCTGACGAACAGAAACCGGATATCAACGAGCCTGCTCGACGACCTCTATAAGGAGTTGGAACGGCGCGACTGCAACATCTACGTGCGGTCGCAGGCGGCGGGAGAGCGGGTGATGGCCTCGGTCGTGGCTTTCCTCGAAGGCAAGCTCCGCCTCAAGGTCAATCGGGCGAAGAGCGCCGTCGCTGCCGTGATGGAGCGGTCCTTCCTCGGCTATCGTCTTTTGCCCGGCGGGCGGCTCGGTCTCGCACCGAAAAGCCTCGAGCGGGCCAAGGAGCGGCTTCGACGGATCACCCGGCGCAACCGGGGGATATCGCTCGAACGGATGGTCGCAGAACTGAACGGCTTCACCACGGGCTGGGTGACGTACTTCCGCCATGCGGCCTGCAAGAGCGCACTCGGGGATATCGACGACTGGCTTCGTCGCAAACTTCGCTGCGTGCGCCTCAAGCAATGCAAACGTGTCAAGGCAACCGCGGACTTCCTCGTGAAGTGCGGGGTGCCGGCACGCAGGGCATGGCCGCTGGCATTCTCGGGCAAGGGATGGTGGCGTCGGTCAGGCAGTCCGCCCGCCAACGAAGCCATGACACTGCAGTGGTTTGCGCAGCTTGGGCTCGTCAGCCTCCAAGCCCATCACACCGCGCTGCAATCTGCTGGAAACCGCCGAGTACGATGAGTACGCTCGGTGGTGTGAGAGGGGGGAACCGCGAGGACCCCCCCTACTCGATTATGCGAGAAATGGCGTGATGCCGGGTAAAGTCTCTTGCGAGCCCTCGCCATTTGAATCCGAGGGAGTCACCGCGGCGCCGCGATGCGGGTGGGAGGATGGCGGAGGCCGACCCAAGCCGCCGAACAAAAACCGGATAGAAGGCCGGGCGCAGTGGGGCAATCCGGCAATGGACGGGTGACGCCCGATAGGTCACCCCGGACACTCGCACAGGTGGCGCCCGACCAGCGCAACAACGCCCCCGGAGACCGCTTCGAAGCGCAGTCATATTGTCTATCGGTGCCCAATTTTATATGGACTCTCGTTGGCCGATGGGCGCAAGCTTTATCGGCATATCCATGGAGTGCTCGGATGACGGCACGGGTACATCTGAGTTCGTCGAGATTCCTGGGCATCGGTCGTGGTGGTTGCCACCCTGTTTTTTTCTCGCAGCTAGCCTGGCGCAGCGGTCGTTGCCGAAGCTGGTCCCCGGCGGCACTGTGGGAGCCGCCAATGCTGGCTATTCCGTCGCGCTGTCCGCCACGGGCGACACCGCCATCGTGGGCGGATGGGGCGACAATTCGAACGTCGGGGCGGCGTGGGTCTTCACCCGCAAGGCCGGTGTCTGGACGCCAGCAAGGCAACAAGCTGGTCAGTCCCAGTGCGGTTGGACCTGCCTATCAAGGCTACTCGGTCGCGCTGTCCGCGGACGGCAATACTGCCATCGTGGGCGGGGCCAACGACGATAATGGCGTCGGGGCGGTGTGGGTCTGGACCCGCAATGGCGATCTTTGGACCCAGCAGGGCGGCAAGCTGGTCGCGACCGACGCCGCCGGCAACGCCCATCAAGGCTACTCCGTCTCACTGTCAAACGACGGCAATACCGCCATCGTGGGCGGGGCTTTCGACGCAGGGAATATCGGGGCGGCGTGGGTATGGACCCGCAGCGGCGATGCCTGGGCTCAGCAGGGCGGCAAGTTGGTCGGATCCGACGGGCTCGGACCCGCCGAACAGGGCTCCTCTGTGGCGCTGTCCCGCGACGGCACCACCGCCGTCGTGGGCGGGCCCCACGACAATTTTGGCGCCGGCGCAGCGTGGGTCTGGATTTGCGCCGGCGATGCCTGGATCCAGCAGGGCAGCAAGCTGGTCGGCACCGACGCGGACGGACCCGCTGGCCAAGGCGGCTCTGTCGCGCTGTCCCGCGACGGCAACACCGCCATCATGGGCGGGCATCGCGACTCGGATTTCGTCGGGGCGGCATGGATCTATACCCGCAACGGCGGCGTCTGGATACCTAGCAAGT
>CAVVCE010000094.1:0-34451 GCA_963746235.1 uncultured Alphaproteobacteria bacterium | reverse complement strand
GACATCGCCATTGGACGAGATGGTGCCGACCTGGGCGACCTCGGCGGACGATCCGACCTTCTTGGAGCGCTTCTCGATGTCCTTGACGACGGCGGCGACGGCAATGTCGATGCCGCGCTTCAAGTCCATCGGATTCATGCCGGCGGCCACCGACTTGGCGCCTTCCTTGATGATGGCGTGGGCGAGCACGGTCGCAGTGGTGGTGCCGTCGCCGGCCATGTCGTTGGTCTTCTGGGCAACCTCGCGGACCATCTGGGCGCCCATGTTCTCGAACTTGTCCTCGAGCTCGATCTCCTTGGCGACGGTCACGCCGTCCTTGGTGATGCGCGGCGCGCCGAACGATTTGTCGAGCACGACGTTGCGGCCCTTGGGGCCGAGCGTCACGCGCACCGCATTGGCGAGCACCTCGACGCCGCGCAGCATCTTGTCGCGCGCATCGGTGGAAAATCTTACTTCCTTCGCAGCCATGTCCATTCACTCCTGGTTCTGTTGGATCTCCGCCGTTCCGCGCCCGGCGCCCGGGCGTACTTCAGGAAACGGTCGGACCGATTGAATTTCACCCGCTTAGGCGAGGACCCCCATGACGTCGGACTCCTTCATGATCAGGAGTTCCTCGCCATCGAGCACGACTTCGGTGCCGGACCATTTGCCGAACAGGACCTTGTCGCCGCTCTTGATGTCGATCGGGATCAGCTTGCCGGCCTCGTCGCGGCCACCGGGGCCGACCGCGACCACTTCGCCCTGCTGGGGCTTTTCGCGGGCGGTATCGGGGATGATGATGCCGCCTTTGGTCTTCGCTTCGGGATTGATGCGCTTGACGACGACGCGATCATGGAGAGGCCGGAACTTGGATTTTGCCATGGGAACCTCGCTGCCGCGGCTTCTGCGGCTTATTATTGCAATGCAGCAATGGATTGCTAGCACTCAACTTGACAGAGTGCCAACGCACCGCGGAAATATTGCGTGTGGGTGCGGCTGTCAAGAACCAGCGCGCGTCGACTGTAAGAATTGACGTGCCGGCCTACGCCGCGGATTGTACGCTATGGTGTTGCCGCCAAGTCCATCTTCCGCGCGAAAGGACGTCGACATGGAATCGGTCATTTCCAATCTTCTGGCCCGCTTCGAGAAAGGGTCGCTCAGCCGTCGAGAACTGGTTCGGGGCCTCGCGATGTTGGCTGCCAGCGGAACCGCCGCCACTGCCCAAGAGGGGATCGATTTCAAGAGCGCCGACATCGACCACGTCAGCATTCAAGTCGCCGACTTGCAGCGCTCCGTCGATTTCTATCAGAAGATGTTCGGTTTCTCGGTGATCAGCGAGGACAAGCCGCACAGCATCATCCGCCTCGGTAACACCCGGACGCTGGTCTCCCTCAACAAAGAAAGCCCGGCCGGGATCGTCGATCACTTCGCGATCGGGGTACCCCGTTTCACCAAGGAGGCGGCCGCAAACTATCTGAAGCAGCACGGCGCGACGCCGCTGGACGACCCGTTTGCCGGCTTGCATGTGAAGGATCCGGACGGGATCAACGTGCAAATCTTCAATCAGAGATGACCGGCGCAAGCGCGGGCTGAGGTGACGTTGCCGGTCGCCGGCGGCGAAGGCTGACGCCTTCCATGTTCGACGGCTCGCAAACGCCTCAGCCGATCTCGCCGAGCCGGATCGAGAAGCCCGGGAGCGCCGGCGTGGTCAGGGCGTCGTCCGGCCCCCGCTTGACGACCGATGACCATGCGTCCCCGCCCGGTCCGGTATGCACCCAGGTGACATGCTCGTTGGCGTCAATCACCCAGAACTCTCCGACGCCGTGGCGTGCATAGAGCCGCGCCTTGAGGCCCTTGTCGTAGGCAAGGCTCGACGCGGCGACCTCGATCACGAGACAGGCTTCGCCGGGGTCGAGCCGGGCAAACCCCGCCGACGATTTCTTGAACAGGTCCTTCGGAAAAACGGCGATGTCCGGTTCGAGCATGAGCGTATCGGTGAG
The DNA here is from genome assembly GCA_963746235.1 of uncultured Alphaproteobacteria bacterium. Taxonomy (GTDB): domain Bacteria; phylum Pseudomonadota; class Alphaproteobacteria; order Rhizobiales; family Xanthobacteraceae; genus JAJPKK01. The sequence continues at coordinate 32,472 of CAVVCE010000094.1, read as the reverse complement.
CCGCAGCGTTGCTTCGACGCCGATCGTCAGGTGTTCCGGCAGTGCGCGGACGACCGCGACGACAAGGGCCGATTTGATCCGCTCATGCGCGAGCCCCTTGGCCGCCGCCATCACGATTTCTCCCTCGATGAGCTCGAACTTCTCGTCCTCGCCGATGATCCCGGCGGCGATCATGCGAGCGACGTCCTCGACGGTGAATGCCCGGCGCGGGAACCCCTCGGCAGCCGTGGTGACAGCAACGTTCATGGGTCTATGCCTTCGTGACGATCGGAACATAGGACGCGGCGCCGTTCGGCGCTACGGCATCTCCATCACCACAGGGCTGTAGGGCGCAATCGCTTTATTGCGCCGTTTCGAAGCGCTTCCATCGACGTGTATCAGCCGGCACATGTCAGGAAGGCGCAATAAAGCGATTGCGCCCTACGTTTGCTCACGGCTTATCGATGACCTTGATCGCCTGGTCGTAGAAATGCAGGTCGACATAGCGCTCCGGCGACACCGCCTCGGTCTCGGCCTTGCGCTCGATCTCGGCGCGCAGCGCCAGCATGTTGCGGAAGCCCTCGACGTCGAATTTCGCGTCCGGGGTGAAACCCGACGCCGGGTCGATCAGGAGGTCATAGGTCCGCTCCGCGATGTCGCGCTGGAGCTTGAGCTTGTCGACCAGGAGGTCGACCGCCGCGGCGCGGTTGGCGGTGTCGCGGATCCACCGCAACGACAAGACATAGCCGGCGAGGTAGTTTTCGAGTTCCGGGCCGTGGTCGCGCGCCCAAGGGCGCATGACGAAGGCGCCGACGGCCTGGTAGGGCCCGAGCAGGTCGACCAGGCGGCCGAGGCTGGTCAGGCCCTTGGCCGCGGCCTCCACCGTGAAGGGCAGATTGAGGATGCCGCCTGCATTGGACTTGTCCTCGATCATCGCCTTGTAGCGGAACGCGACGGCGCCGACCTGCTTGACGGTGTAGTCGCTGCCCTCCTTCAGCCCGTTGCGCAGCAGCAGCTTCTTGGCCTGCAGGGCATAGGCGGTGTCGGGCGCATCGACCACGATGGTCTTGCCCTTGAGGTCGGCGAACGACGCAATCCCGGGCTGGACGAAAAACTCGTTCATGCCGCTGTCGCCGCCGGACACGATGACCACGTCGCGCTTGGCGACCTCGATCATGGCGACGGCATTGTCGAGCGCGGCCTGGGCGATCTGGAAGCGGCCGGCGGCGAGGCCGTCGCGCTGGCTTTGCGAACTCTCGGTGTGCTCGACCTCGACGGTGAGCCCATACTTCGCAAAGAATCCCCTGGCGATGCCCACATAGACCGGCAACGCCTTGGCGTTGGGAAACGTGCTGACGCGGATCGCGGCGTCCGCCGCCTGCGCCGGGGAACCCGCAAACCAAAGCGCCAGGATTGCGCACAGCGCGGCAGCGTGCGACGGGACCGCAACGGGCATTTGACACCTCCGTGTTTCCTGCCTTCAGTGCGGCCGGAAACCATGATCGTCAGCCGTATCATCAGCCATATCACCATGTCATCTCTTGGGACACTTTGGGGGACGCTCGGGAATGCGCGCCATCAGCCTCGATGAGGCCGTGACCATCATCAATGCCTGCTTCGCCGCCGCCAAGGAGCGCAAGCTGCGCCCGCTGACGGCGGTCATACTCGATGCCGGCGGGCGGCTCAAAGCGGCGCTCAAGCAGGACGGCTGCGCCATGCTGCGGTTCGAGATCGCCTACGGCAAGGCCTATGCGGCCCTCGCCATGGGACGGCCGTCGCGCATGGTGCTGCAGAAGCAGCGCGAGAAGCCGGTGTTCATGGACAATCTGCTGGCGCTGGCCGACGGCCCGATGTTCCTGGAGGCTGGCGGCCAGCTCATCCGCGACACCGCCGGCGAAGTCATCGGCGCCATCGGAGTGACCGGCGATGCCGGCGAAATGGACGATGTCTGCGCGGTCGCCGGCATCCATGCCGCCGGCCACAAGACCTGCACCGACTTTACCGATCCCGAGGTGATGGCGCGCATCAACGTCAAGCCCGGCGCAGCGCCGTAACCGCGCTGAGAGGTATCGGGGTGTAGGGAAAATGGGGTTGCGAGGGTACCCGGGCGGGCGGTTGCCCTTGCGCTCGCCGCAAAGGCCACGCAGACTAAAACGCAAGTCAGCCTTATTGCGCAGAATCTTAACGTTACTGACTATGATAGGCCCTCCACATCCGGCGGCGAACCGGTATCGCATTCGCCTGAAACTGTTGCGTGGTTGGGAGGAGACGCCGATGCTTCGCATGCGCCATTTGTTCACGGCTGCCGTCCTTTCCACGGCCGCGGTGATGCTTGCCGCCTGTTCCTCTTCTTCTTTCAACAATCCGTTCGGCTCGAATCCGTTCTCCAGCAGTTCGGCGCCGGAGACGCCGTCAACGCCGCTGCCGCCGCCGAGCCTGCGGGCGGAGGATATCGTCGGGCGCTGGGGCCTCGCCTCGTATCACCGCGACCAGGACCGCGCCCGCACCGAGGCGGCGGCGCGGGGGCAATGCAACCAGCCCTACCCAATCGAACGTTCGGCCTCCGGCGGCGTCATGATGCTCGGTCATGACAATCCGGCCAGGCAGGACATGGCGATCAAGGGCAGCTACGAGAACAAGACCTATATCGGGCCCGGGCCGACCCCCGCCAGCGGCGACGACCGCGAGGTGGTGTCGTTCGACGGCCGGGTGCTGATCCTCAAATGGGTCGATCCCGAAATCGCCGGCCGCTACGGCAACATGGTGCTGGTGCGTTGCGGCGCCGAGGGTACCACCCCGGCGCGGACCGCGCGCGCCAAGCGCCCGGTGGTGCCTTCCCCGGCCTCCGCCGAGGCGCCGCCCCCGCAATGACCGCGACCGGATGACAGCGACCGGATGACGGTGACCAAATGCCGGTGACCATCTGGCACAACCCGAAATGCGCGACATCGCGCAAAGTGCTGGAGATGATCCGTGCCGCCGGCGTCACGCCGGAGGTCATCGACTACGTGAAAGCGCCGCCCAGCGCCGCCACCCTCGAGGCGGCGCTCAAGGCGATGGCGATGAAGCCGCGCGCGCTGCTGCGCCGCAAGGGCACGCCCTATGACGAACTGCGGGCTCGACGACCCGACGCTCCCGGATGCCGCGCTGATCGCGGCGATGCACGCCCATCCCATCCTGATCGAGCGGCCGGTGGTGCGGACCCCAAAGGGCACGCGCCTGTGCCGCCCGCCCGAGCGGCTCCATGAAATCCTGTAGGGCATGATTCGAAAAGCTGCCGGCTTTTCGGACGAGATCATGCTCGGGATCGAAATCGAAATCTCTGAGCAAAATCCCTCGCCTCCCCGCCCTTGAAAAAGCCTTGAACGGGGGGATGGACCGCAACGATCATTGGAAGCAACCGCCAGGAGAGGCCGTCGATGATCTTTCGCCAGTTGTTCGACAGCGTGTCCAGCACCTACAGCTATCTCATCGCCAGCCGGCGCGGGGCCGAGGCGCTGATCATCGATCCCGTGCTCGAAAAGGTGGAGCGCTACATCCAGCTCCTGACCGAACTCGACCTGCGGCTGGTCAAGGCGGTCGACACCCACCTCCATGCCGACCACATCACCGGGCTCGGGGCGCTGCGCGACCGCACCCGCTGCATCACCGTGATGGGCGAGCAGACCAAGGCCGACGTGGTGTCGATGCGCGTCGCCGACGGCGAGATGCTCGAGATCGAGGGCACCGCCCTCAACGTGATCTACACGCCGGGCCACACCGACAATTCCTACAGCTTCGTCATGAGCGACCGCGTCTTCACCGGCGACACGCTGCTGATCCGCGGCACCGGCCGCACCGATTTCCAGAACGGCGACCCGCGCGCGCAATACGAATCGATCTTCGGGCGCCTGCTCAAGCTGCCGGACCAGACGCTGGTCTATCCCGCCCATGACTACAAGGGCGACACCGTCTCGACCATCGGCGAGGAAAGGGCGTTCAATCCGCGCCTGCGGGTGAAATCGATCGACGAATATGCCGACCTCATGAACAACCTCAAGCTCGCCAATCCCAAGATGATGGACGTGGCGATCCCGGCCAACATCCGGGTCGGGCTGGCGCAGGAGGAGATCGCGCGGCACGGCTGGGCGCTGAGCCCAGCGCAGGCCAGAGCAGGCGGTCGGCCGCGGCGACACCGCCTTGATCGATTTGCGCGAGCGGCGCGAGCGCGACCGCCACGGCGTCATCCCCGGCTCGATCCACGCGCCCTATGGCGACCTGGTGGCGGGCATCGGCCAGGGCGGCGTGCTCAATGCGCTCGCCTCCGCCGGCAAGCGCCTGGTGTTCTATTGCGCGTTCGGCGAGCGCTCGGCGATGGCGGTGCGCGCGGCGCAAGACGCGGGCCTCCCCGCCTGCCACATCGAAGGCGGCCTCGACGCCTGGAAGAAGGCCGACGGCGGTGTCGAGGCGGTGAATGAAAAGGAACGGGCATAGGGCGCATTCTCCCTTGTCATTCCGGGGCCACCACCGGCACGGCTCTACCTCGCCCCGCGTGCGGGGAGAGGTCGGATCGCGCAGCGATCCGGGTGAGGGGGCCTCTCCGCGAGTCTGAGCGGTCGATATTTACGCTCAGAATCGTCGAAAGGCCCCCTCACCCCGACCCTACCCCGACCCTCTCCCCGCACGCGGGGCGAGGGAGGAGCGCGCCGCTACGGCCGGGACGGCTTGAATTCGAACGACAGCGTTGCGACCAGCGCCCGGCCGCACAGGTTCGACTGCAACCCACCGGGGTTGCTGCCAAATCTCCCGACGCCCGGCGTGGCGGAATCACCGGCGAGGACGAAGCAGTCCTCCTTGCTCAAATTGGTGTCGTGGTAGCTCAGATCGAAGCTCAGCAGGTCGTACTTGAAGGCGGTGCCGAGCCGCCAATGCGCATAGGACGGCAGCACGGAACCCTGCGAGGTGGTGCCGAAGCTTTGGTGCCCGAGCTCGGCGCCCAGCGTCCAGGTGACCTCCTTGCGGTCCGCCAGCTTGAATTTCGGCAGGTCGATCTTGATTTCGCCGGACCCGTACGCGCCCCAGGCGCCGGAATTCCACGAGTTCGGCGCATAGGTCGCGCGGCCGACGATCTCGAACGTATCGAACATGCGGCGCGATGCGCTGATGCCGGATTGCCAATAATTGGTCGTGCTGCTGCCTGGGGCCGGCGTCTCCCCGGGATAGTAGTAATACTCCGCGGCGAGGTCGAATTCGACGCCCGCCACCTCGCGACGAATGCCGCCGGTGACCGTCAGCTCGGCCGCCGGGTCGCCGGGCAGCCTGACGGCGTAGGCTTGGCCGCCGACATAGAACCAGCCGCGCGCAACCTCGACGGCGGAGGAGACCGAAGGGCCGCGGGCCGACAGGCTGATCCCCCGGTAAATATAGTCCGACATCAAGGCACCGCTGACGGTGCTCTCAAACGCGTCGGAAGCGGCCTTGGATTCGGAATTCTCGCCGATCGCCCTGGCGTCGCCGCAATGGGCAGGCGCCGGGAGCGCCAGCAGCGCGACCCAAGCGGGCGCAATGACGGTGAGCGAATTGATGGTGTGCGAAATGATGCCCCGCCACATCGCCGCCCCTCGCGCCAGCGTTGAGAAAGCCCAAATCGATTGAGCGCGATTCGGCCACCATAGCGCGAATTCACCGCGCGGTCAGCGACGGATGGGGGGACGGGGCCGTTTTTTGTAAAATACGACTCCCTTGCAAAGTAGCGAGCCGTAGCCCGGATAGAGCGCAGCGAAATCCGCGTCGCCGGCGTTGCCCACCCGGCAATGTACAATGCATTATGCCGACCCGGATTTCGCTTCGCTCTATCCGGGCTACGACGCTACTGCACTTTTGTCTCAATCGATCCGGGCGCCGGAGAGCCGCACCACTTCCTTCCACTTCGCCCGCTCCGCGCGGCCGAAGACGACGAATTCGTCGGGCGGCAGCGGTGCCGGCTCGGCGCCGACCGCGGTGAGCTGCGCCGTCACGTCGGGCCGCTCGAGAATGGCTTTCACGGCGCCGGCGAGCCGGTCGACGATCGGCCGTGGCGTTCCCGCCGGCGCGAACAGGCCTTGCCATGCGGTGGCCTCGTATCCCGGCAGCGTTTCTCCGATCGTCGGGAGTTCCGGAGCCGAGAGATTGCGCTGCGGCGTCGTCACCGCAAGCGCGCGCACCGCGCCCGACTGGGCAAAGGAGATGGTCGTCGTCATGCTGTCGATACCGAGATCGATGCTGCCGCCGAGCATGCTGTTCACCACCTCGCCGGTGCTGCGAAACGGAATGTGGGTCATCTGCGTGCCGGTCGCGAGCGCGAACATCACCACCGACAGATGCGACGACGTGCCGATGCCGGAAGAGCCGTAATTCACCTTGCCCGGATTGGCCCTGAGATAGGCGACGAGGTCGCTCACCGAATGCGCCGGAATCCTCGAACTGACGAACAGCAGATTGGGAAACCGCACCAGCCGCGACACCGGCTGGAAGTCGCGGTCGAGATCGTAGGTGAGCCTCGAATAGAGCGCCGCATTGATGGCATTCGAGCTCACCGTGCCGACCAGCAGCGTGTAGCCGTCATTCGCCGCCCTGGCGACGAAGCCGGCGCCGATGCTGCCGCCGGCGCCGCCCTTGTTGTCGATCACGAAGGGCACGCCGAATTTCGCCTGCAGGTGGGTCGCCAGGATGCGCGCGGTGAGGTCGGCGGAGCCGCCGGCACCGAACGGGACGACCAGCGTCACCGCACGCTGCGGCCACGCGTCCTGGGCGTGGGCGTGAGAGGTGAGCGCGAGGGCGACCAAAGCCGCAGCAACAAAGCACCGCATCGGTTGTGTCTCCTGACGTCCGGTGCGTCAATTCAGCAGGCAATGAGGGGCTTCGTCAAATGCCGGCATAATGACGCAGGCGGCTCATATGCGTTGGATGTCATGCCCCGCGCCGGCGGGGCCTCCGGTAACCCCTGTTCCGGTGGTGGAACTGGTGCTGCGCCGAAATCAATACGACCGCGGCAGGCCCAGCACCTTCTCGCCGATGAAGTTCAGGATCATGTGAGGGGTCACCGGCGCGATCCGCATGATCAGCGCCTCGCGCAGATAGCGCTCGACGTGGAATTCCTTTGCATAGCCCATGCCGCCATGGCGTCATCACGGCGGTCTCGCAGGTTTTGAACGCGGCCTCGGCGGCGAGGTATTTCGCCGCATTGGCCTCGGCAGCACAGGACGTGCCGGCGTCGTAGAGCGCGGCGGCGCGGAACAGCATCAGATTGGCGGCTTCCAACTCCATCCAGCAGGTGGCGAGCGGATGCTGGATCGCCTGATTCTGGCCGATCGGGCGGCCGAACACGACGCGTTCCTTGGCATAGCCCACCGCCTTCGCAAGCGCCGCGCGGCCGAGCCCGACCGCTTCCGCCGCGATCAGGATGCGCTCGGGATTCATGCCGTGGAGGATGTATTCGAAGCCTTTGCCTTCTTCGCCGATGCGGTCGGCGGCGGGCACCGGCAGCGCGTCGATGAACAGCGCATTGGAGTCGACCGCCTTGCGCCCCATCTTCTCGATCTCGCGGACTTCGACGTAGCGGCGGTCGAGATCGGTATAGAACAGGCTGAGGCCCTCGGTGCGCTTGCGCGGCCGGTCGGGCGGCGTGGTGCGCGCGAGCAGCAGCATCTTGGTCGCGACCTGGGCGGTGGAAATCCAGATCTTCTGGCCCGATACCACGTAGATGTCGCCGTCGCGCACGGCGCGGGTCTTGAGGTTGAGGGTGTCGAGGCCGGCATCGGGCTCGGTCACGGCAAAGCACGCCTTGTCGGCGCCGGCGACCAGCGGCGGCAGCATGCGGCGCTTCTGTTCCGCCGTGCCGAACCTCACCACCGGGTTGAGCCCGAAGATGTTCATGTGCAGCGCCGAGGCGCCGGAGAGCCCCGCACCGGATGCGGCGACCGCCTGCATCATGATCGCGGCCTCGGTGACGCCGAGCCCGCTGCCGCCGTGCTCCCCGGGAATGCAGATGCCGAGCCAGCCGGCCTTGGCGAAGGCGCGATAGAAGTCCTCGGGAAAGCCGCCGTCGCGGTCCTTGGCGAGCCAATAGGCATCGTCGAACGGCGCGCACAGCCGCGCCACCGCGTCGCGGATCTCGGCCTCGTGGGGCGAGAAGGCGGGACCCCAGGCCCGGGCGGGTCCTGTTGTCGCGCCGGCGGTCATGGGCGCCGCGTTGCGGGTGTTCGCATGGCACGCCTCCCGGTGTGCAAGTCTCGCCTGCGTGCGAGTCTCGCATCCACTGCGAAGACGCTACATCATCGGATTTACCGATTGCTAGAAATTGCTCTTAATTGTCCCGGTTAAGCTTGATGCGAAGTTGCAGCATTCGCATACGGAACGCCACATTTTGGGCCATCGAAGGCTGGAGCATTCGCCTCTCGAACAACGAGGGGGGACGCACTCATGATACATCAGGACGCCGAAGCGGCCGCCAGCGTCGCTACGTTCGGCCGACGAAAAGTCAGGCCCCGCGCCTGCGTCGCCGACGGCAGGGATCACATTCGAACCTTCCTCATCGAGGCCTTGGAAGAACTTGGATTCGTCACTTGCGAATGCAGGCACGCCGCGGAGTTGGGCGCGGTGGTCGATGGCCAGCGGCCCGATCTCATCGTCCTCGGTTTGTCGGCAGGCGCGCTCGAAGCCGGCGAAATGTTGAAAACGCTCGCGGCCCGGACCTTCGACGGCAAGATACTGCTGCTCGGTCCTCCGGCTTGCCCGGCTATGGCGGCCATCCAGGAACTCGCCGAAAACCTCGAAATTGCGATGTTGCCCAAGCTCGATACGCCGTTCGGCGAAGGCGGCCTGCGCAACAGTGTCGCCATGCTCCTTCCCGTCGAAAATGCGCCGGACCCTCCGATCCATGTCGACGAAGCCATGAGCTCCGGCTGGCTCGAATTGTGGTATCAGCCGGAGATCGACGCGCGCACGCTTGCGGTCAGGCGCGCCGAAGCGCTGATCCGCATCCGGCATCCGACCTGGGGTGTCGTTCCGGCCGCGTATTTCATACCGGACAATGGCGACCCGCATTTCCGCGCGCTGTCCGAGTTCGTCATCGGCCGGGCGATCGATGATTGGCGCTACTTCGTCGACCCAGCACGGCGGCGGCATCGACATCGCGATCAACCTGCCGATCGCGTTTCTTCAAGATCCGGAATCGGTGAAGAGCCTGTGCCGGCAAATGCCGGATCACCCGGCCTTCGACGGGATGACCATCGAGATCAACGGCACCGAAATCGTTCGCAACCTGGAGCTCGCAAAAGAGCTCGCAAGGCAGCTTCGGTTCCACAATATCGCCATCGCGATCGACGATCTCGGCGCCGAATGGCCGCTGCTCGCCGGGCTTGCCGACTTTCCCTTCGCCGAGATCAAGGTCGATCGGAAATTCGTCACCGGCTGCGCGGCCGACCGCCTGAAGCAGACGGTGTGCCACCGCATTCTCGACCTCGCCGACGGCTATGGCGCGCGCACCGTCGCCGAGGGCGTCGAAACCCAGGCGGATTTTCTCACCGTGCGCGAGATGGGTTTCGACAAGGTGCAGGGGTTTTTCCTCGGCAAGCCCGCGACGGCAAAGAAGTTCGCGCGATCGATGCTGGGACGGCCCGTGAGCCTGGCGAAATGACGTATGGCTCCGCGGCAGCGCGCGGCCGCGTTCGCGATCAACTGCGGCGCTGCAGCCGGCGGACCAGGTAGTCGAAGTTGACGATGAACTGGTCCGGCCGCGAGACGTCGTGCTTGAGTTGCGCGATGTCCTCGCGCGGAAATTCCGGGGCGGTATCGCCGGCGGCCTCGGCGATCATCTGGATCATCGCGGCGTTCTCCAGCATGATCGCATTGATGACCGCTTCCTCGATCGATCCGCCCACCACGGCGACGCCGTGGTTCTTCAACAGCGCGGCGCGATGGGGGCCGAGCGCGCGGGCGACGCCCGCCCCCATCTCGGAGGTGCGAATCAGGTTGATGGTGTCGGCATAGACGCCGAGTTCCCCGCAAAACAGCGCCGCCGGCTGGCTCAGGCATTTCATCGGCCGGCCGCTCGCCGAAAGCGCGACGGCATAGGGCGGGTGGGTGTGGATGACGCAATGCACATCGGGGCGCGCCTTGAAGATCTCGGAATGGATGAAGACCTCGCTGTGGCGGCGCGAACCGCCGGCGACGACCTTGCCTTCGAGATCGATGGTGAGGATGTTCTCAAAGGTGATCTCGTCGAGCCCGACGCTGTGCGGCTTCATGAAGAACAGCGACGGCTCGCCCGGAACCCGCACCGACACATGGCCGCGGGTGAAATCGTCCTGCCCTTCCGCCACCAGCACCCGGCCGGCGAGGATGAGTTTCTGCTTTGCTTCTTCGTGGGTCATGTGGAAGGTTTTCCTCTCGGCGGCCTGCGTGGGAGCGCCGATCTCCCCGCGGTGGCGCACGGCGATTTTTTTATAGGCGGCTCGTCGAGGATTCCACCGGTCCGCACGTCCGTTGCGGTTTCGAGCAGGGCCCTCGTGAGCCGACTTTGCTTCTTCATTTCAATCCATCGGCTGAATGCGCACCAGCCAGCCTTCATGGTCGACGTACCACACCGTCACCGGATCGGTGGAATTGTCGATCCAGGTTTCGCGGTCGATGCCATAGGGCTCCGGCAGCACGTATTCGGTGAAGGCGACGGTTTTCGGATCGAAGCGGAGATAGCGCCCGGAATGCATTTCTCCGGCCCAGACTTCGCCGTTCTTGTCGACCTGCGCCGAATACATCGACGCGTAAGGCGTCGGCAGCCGGTATTCGTGGATGCGCTTCTCGTTGGTGTCGAACTTCACCAGCATGCCGCCGCGGCCGCCGGACCAGTAATTGTTCTGCGCATCGAACTCGCCGCGCGCCGGACCGGAACGCGGCGAGGTATCGGGCTCGAACACCTCGGCGGTCTGGGTGTCCACCACCACGACGCCGTCGCGCGGCCAGGCGCCGCCGCCGAAGTAACGTCCGTCCCGGCTCATGGCGCTGCCATAGGTCCCCGCGAACTTCTTGAGGACGTAGCCGATGACCGGCTCGCCGGTCAGGGCCGCGACCTTGGTGACCTTGCGCTCGCGCGCCTTCCAGATGAACCCCTCGGGATCGACGGCGTAGTTGCCGCCCATCGGGGTGTTGGCGGGCTCGCGCACCTTCCAGGGAATGCGGGTGAACTGCTCGGTCTTGGGATCGAGCCGCCAGATGTTGTGCGCCCAGTTTTCCGAGCCCCACACGATGTCATTCTTGTCCACATAGATCCAATGGGTGCCCGGCAGCGCGCCCGCTTCGACCGGCGGGACGTGAAACTCTTTCACCGCGCCGGTGCGCGGATCGAGCCGGCCGACATAGGAACTGCGGTGGGTCGAGTACCAGAGGTTGCCCTTGGAATCGCCGCTCACGTCGTGGGTGGCGGTCTCCAGGCGCGGCAATTCATATTCGGTGATCACGACCCGGGTCTGGCGTCCTTGCGGCCGCGGCAGGGTGACGAAGGCGGGGTCTTTCGAGTCCGGGCCGCGCACGCTCGCGAGCCATTTGACGAGGCGCGCCTCCTCGTTGCCGTCCCAGCGGCCGCGCTCGTTGATGTTGATGAGCGGCGAGCCTGCGCCATGGGTCATGCGGTAGACGATCTTGCCCCAGCCCGCCTCGTCGTAATGATTGCGGAAGATCTGCTGATAGGAGTGGCACCAGTTGCAGTTGTTGGTCAGCAGCTTCTTTTCCTCGCCGGTGCCGGACAGGCTGAGCAGCCATTCCGATCCCGTCATCTGCGCCGCGATCTCCGGCCGCGGCGGCAGCAGGTCGGAATTGGTCACGTATTCCAGCGTGATGTCGGCGAGCGCGGCCGGGCCCTTGATCTCGACCCCTTCCTTGACGAAGGGCTTGAACTCGCGCGGCAGGGCGATGCGCAGCGTGTAGTTCCCCGCGTCGAGCGCGGGAAATTCATAACGCCCGTCGGCATTGGTGTAGACGGTGGTGCGGACCGCGTTCTTCTGCGCGATCAACTGCACCATCATGCCTTCCAGCAATTCGCCTTTGCTGGATTTGACCACGCCCTTGGGGCCGCCCTGCAACCGGGCGTCGGCCTGTGCGGGCAGCGCCATCGCAGACCAAAGAACGAGCGCGACGCCCGCCATCAACCGGGCGACGCCCGATCCGCCACGTCGTCTTGGGGCATGTCGTCTTGGGCCATGTCCTGAAATCAGCGCCATGATGTTCTCCCGATGGAACGTGTTCATGAAATTCCTCCGCCGCCGTCTCAACGCGCGCGGTAGCGCGGATTGGCGGGCGGAGCGTCGGAATCCCAGCAGCACTTGTCCCGCACGAAGCTCACGAGATCGTTCAGGTCGGCCTCGCTCAAGGTGTATTTGTAGGCCGCCATTCCGGCGCCGCCGTTGCGGATGCGGTCCTTCACGGTGTCGTCGTTCACCGGCAATCCCGACAGCAAAGTTTCACGCTTGAACAAGCCGGTGAGCTGCGGCGCCTGTTTGGTGTATTCGTTGTGGCAGAACCAGCACTTGTAATAGAAGATCTCCCGCCCGCGCTCCGGCCCGCTGGCGGCGGCTTTCTTGAACTCGTAGGTTTCGAGCGAGCGCTGGTAATTGTCCCGGATCGGCGCACTGGATTGGGGGCCGGCGCCGGCCGAAGCCGCCTCCTGCGCCACCGCCTCGCGCCCGATCCCCTGAGCCACGAGGATCGCCGCGATCGCAGCCATCCATCTCGCCGTGCTGCGGCCCCATCATTTCCCCCTGATATTTTTTGCCCGGGCCGTGTGCGCGGAGGCTCTCGGCGTTCGACCTGCGCATCCCGGCTCGAACTTTCCTCATCCTACCAGCTTTTCGCACCACCGGCAGGGGGCTGCGCGTCCGCGTTGAGATGTCCGGGCTAGAGCGTCGTTTCCGAAGTTTGAATCAAATCGATATCACCGTTCGACCTCGTCCTGAGGAGCGCGCTCTTGCGCGCGTCTCGAAGGACGGCCACAGGCGAGATCGTGCTGACGGCCATCCTTCGAGACGCCGTGCTACGCACGGCTCCTCAGGATGAGGTCTGCTGGGTCAAATTCCATCCCTTCCGATATGATTGGTTTCACGGAATTGGTCCTCTAGCGTCGCAGCACGCAGGACGGCGTGGCGCGGCGGCGTTCCCATCCGGCGCGCTCCAGCTCCGGCTGGTCGCTCTCGGTCTCGGGATAGCCGAGGCAGAAATAGCCGATGAAGCGCCACGCCGCGGGCACATCGAGAATGCCGTTGATCTTGGTGGGATCGAGGATCGAGACCCAGCCCATGCCGATGCCTTCGGCGCGCGCGGCGAGCCACATCAGGCTCACCGCGGCAACGACGGAGTATTCCGCCATTTCCGGCATCGTCCTGCGGCCGAGCTGGTGACCGGTCTCGGTCGCGGCATCGGCGAACACGGCGAACTGGCACGGCGCCTCTTCGAGGCCGGCGAGCTTGAGCGCGGCGTATCGCGTCGCCAGGTCGCCGGAATAGGTCCGCAGCGCCTCGGCATTGGACGCCCGGAACTCGTCGCGCACCGCCTGCCGCCGGCCGGGATCGTCGACGATGACGAACCGCCAGGGCTGGCTCAGGCCCACCGATGGCGACAGGCAGGCGATCTCGATCAGGCGTTCGAGCGTGCCGGCGGGCAGCGGCTCGCGCCGGAACCGCCGCACGTCGCGCCGCCACACGAACAGTTCGCGCAGCCGCGAACGAAACGCGTCGTCGAAGGGGGCAAGCTCGCTCATGCCGACGCTCCAGGTCTGGCGAATGCCGTGGCGACCAGCAGGACCACGATCTCGTTGATCTGCTCCAGAGCCCCCAGCACGTCGCCGGTGTGTCCGCCGATGGCCTTCACGCTCGCCCGCGCCACCAGCGCCGCCGCCCCCGCCAGCAGGACGAGCGCGGCCATGGCCGCCATCGGACCGAGGCAGAGCCCGAGCGCAATCGCCCCCAGCAGGCCGGCGGCGGCAGCCGCCGCATGCGGCGGCGGGCCGGCCGCAGCGGCGAGGCCGTCGCTGCGGGCCGGCGGAACCAACGTCATGAAGGCCGGCAACGACGCCCGCGCCGCCGCATGGGCCGCGACCAGCGCCAGCGCCACCGCGCGCGCATCGGCGATGCTCGCCAGCGCGCTCCAGCGCAGCAGGAGCGACACCAGGAGGGCGCACGCGCCATAGGTGCCGAGCCGGCTGTCGCGCATGATCTCGAGCTTGCGCGCGCGGCCGACGCCGCCGAGACCGTCGGCGGCATCGGCAAGGCCGTCCTCGTGCAGGCATCCGGTCATGACCAGGCCCGCCGCCAGGGCCAGCGCGGCGGCAACCCGCGGCGGCAGCCCCAGACGAACCGCCGTCCAATAGGCGAGCGCGCCGAGCGCACCCACCACCGCGCCGGCGACCGGCATCGCCCAGCCCGCCCGCGCGATGTCGCCGCCCGTGACCGGGATGGAAGGCGCCAGCGGCAGCCGCGTGCAGAACATCATGCTCACCGCGAGATCGGTGGCGAGGCGGCGCCAGGGGACGCGCGTCATCGGTGCGCCCTTCGCCCGTCATTCCGGGGAGCCGCCAACGGGTCCGGCCTTCGGCCGGCCCGATGGCAGGCTCCGCGGCGATACCCGGAATCCAGGAATCCGAGGCACCGCCGTCTGGATTCCGGGTTCACGGGCTTCGCCCGCGCCCCGGAATGACGAGCCCGGAATATCGGCCCAAAGAGGTTTTGACCGCGGCCCCTGTTTGGTGTCATTCGGACTTGGCGCGCGGCGACCAATTCGGGACCACGGTATGGTGCAATGACTGGCTTTACATCCTTCGCCGACCTGCGGGCGGCATGTCTCGATCTGCCCGCGGGCGATGACCTGGCGGCCGCAACCGCCGCGCGCCGCGACGCCGTGCTCACCAAGCCGCCGGGCAGCCTCGGGCGGCTGGAAGACGTGGTCGTGTGGCTCGCCCGCTGGCAGGGGCGCGCGGTGCCGCGGCTCGACCGCGTCGAAGTTCTGGTCTTCGCCGGCAATCACGGCGTGGTCGCGCAGGGCGTGTCGGCCTATCCGGCCGGGGTCACGGCGCAGATGGTGGCGAATTTCGCCGCCGGGGGCGCCGCCATCAACCAGCTTGCGCCGAGGCCGGGGCGAACCTCCACGTCATCCCGCTTTCGCTCGACGAGCGCCACGGCAGACTTCACGCAGGAGCCGGCGATGGACGAGGCCGCGTTCCTCGCCGCCGTCGCCGCCGGCTATGACGCAGTGCCGACCGCGGACCTCGTCTGCCTCGGCGAAATGGGCATCGGCAACACGACGGCGGCCGCCGCCATCGCCGCCGCCCTGTTCGGCGGCGGCGGCGCGCGCTGGGCCGGCCGCGGCACCGGCGTCGACGATGCGGGCCTTGCGCGCAAGCGCGTGGCGATCGACACCGCGCTCGCCCGCCACCGGCCGCTGTTGGGCGATCCCTTGCGGGTCGCCGCGGCATTGGGCGGCCGCGAGCTTGCCGCCATTCTCGGCGCGACGCTCGCCGCCCGGCGGCAGAACATCCCGGTGCTGATCGACGGCTTCGTCTGCACCGCCGCGGTCGCGCCCCTGGCGAAGCTCGGCACCGGCACGCTCGCCCACACCTGGGCATCCCACGTATCGGCGGAAGCCGCGCACCGCGCGCTCCTCGAAGCGCTCGGCCTCGCGCCGCTGCTCGATCTCGGCATGCGCCTCGGCGAGGCCTCCGGCGCGGCCGTCGCGACGCTGATCCTGCGCGCCGCCCTCGCCTGCCACACCGGCATGGCGACCTTCGCCGAGGCCGGCGTATCGAACAAGCTTCCTGCCCCCTCCCGCTGAAAGGAGGACGGGGGAAGAGGCATCGCGCCGGATGTGTGCGCCTTCCGCAACGACCCGCCTCGAATATGTGAACGCCATGCGTTACTCCCGCGCGATGGCGTGGAAGAAGGCGCCGGTGACGTGGCCGCGCCGGCCGCCGGCCTTGCCGAGCGCATGTCCCTGCCCGTCGATGAGATCGACACAGCGGCTCGTCGTCGCCCGGCGCGGCCAGCGACGCATAGTGAAATTCGTGGCCGCGTATCGAGGCGCCGGCCGGACCGAGCGGGCCCGCCGCGACGAGCCGCGCCGCGCGATAGCCGAGATGCAGCTTGCGGGCCGCAAAACTCGTGGCGTGTCCGAGCAGGCCGGTCATGGCATGGCGCATGCCGTCGGCATCCTCGAGCCCCGCGCCCAGCACCATGTAGCCGCCGCACTCCCCATGCACCGGCCGCGTCGCCGCAAATCCTGCAAGTCCGTCGCGAAACCGCCGCGCATTGGCGAGCGCGCCGGCATGAAGCTCCGGATAGCCGCCGGGCAGCCAGCAACTGTCGCAGTCGGCCGGCGGCGGCTCGTCGGCAAGCGGCGAGAACGGCACGATCTCGGCGCCCGAGCGGCGCCAGCCGTCGACCACATGGGGATAGACGAACGAGAAGGCCCGATCCGCGCGCGAGCGCGACCCGCTGCCCCGGCGGCGGCAGCGCCGGCATGCTCGCGGTGCCGGCCAACTCCAGCGGCGCGGCCGCGGCGAGGATCGCATCGAGATCGAGATGGCGCTCGCCATGTCGGCGAGGCGGTCGAGCCGGGCCGCAAGGTCGGCGTGCTCGCCGGCCTGCACCAGGCCGAGATGGCGTTCCGGCATCGCCAGCGTCGCGTCGCGCGGCACCGCGCCGAACACCGCCATTCCCGCATGCCGCCATCGCATCGGCGACGAGCCCGCGATGGCGCTCGCTGCCGACGCGGTTGAGCACGACGCCGGCGACGTGCACGGCCGGGTCGTAGGCGGCGAGGCCGCGCGCCACCGCGGCCGCCGTCTGCGACTGGCCGGAGACATCGAGCACGAGCAGCACCGGCAGGCCGAAGCGCGCGGCGAGATCGGCGGTGGCGCCGCGGCGGCCCGGCGCGCGCGGCGATACCGTCGAACAGGCCCATGACGCCTTCGATGACGAAAATCTCGGCCGCTGCGGCGGCCTCGCGCGCGAGCGCGTCGAGCAGCGCCGGCGCCATCGCCCAGCTATCGAGATTGACGCTCGGGGTCGCCGGTCGCGGCCGCGTGGAAAGCGGAATCGATGTAGTCCGGCCCCGCCTTGGCCGCGCGCACGGCGACGCCGCGCCGCCTGAGCGCGGCAAGCAGGCCCAGCGTGACGGTGGTCTTGCCCGAGCCCGAGCGCGGCGCCGCGACGATGAGGCCGCGCGCCGTCACCGCGACGGCCCTGCCGCGGCAGCCGCGCGCAGCTTTTCCCGCGCCGTCACGATGTCGCCGATCACCACGATCGCCGGCGCCCCGATGCCATCGGCCTGCGCGTCCGCAGCGATGCGGCCGAGCGTGGAGACGACGACGCGCTCGTCGCGCCGTGGTCGCTGCGGCAATGACGGCGGCGGGCGTGTGCGGCCCGAGCCCGCCCGCCATCAGTGCCTCGGCGATCTCGGCGAGATTGCGCATGGCCATGTAAAGCACGATCGGCTCGCCGGTGCGCGCCAGCGCCGCCCAGTCCGGGAGCGCCATCGGCGTCGGCGCCATAGCCCGCCGCGAAAATGACGGCGCGGTTGACCCCGCGCAGCGTCGCCGGGATCAGCGCCGCGGCCAGCGCCGCGAGCCCCGCGGTGACGCCGGGAACGATCCGGAACGGCACCCCGGCCGCGGCCAGCGCCGCGGCTTCTTCGCCGCCGCGGGCGAACACGAAGGGGTCGCCGCCCTTGAGCCGCAGCACCCGCTCGCCGCCCTGGGCCAGCACGACGAGGCGGCGCGAAATGTCCTCCTGGAGCGGCGACGGCTTGCCGCCGCGCTTGCCGGCAAATTCGAGCCGCGCGCGCGGCCCGGCAAGCGCCAGCACGCGCGGGTCGACCAGGGCGTCATGGACGATCACGTCGGCCTGCGTCAGGCCGGCAAGCGCGTCGAGGGTCAAGAGCCCGGGATCGCCCGGCCCGGCCCCGGTGAGCCAGACATGGCCGGGCTCCAGCACCGGAATGCCGCTGCGCCGCGCCGCGAGATCGGCCCAGCCATTCATCGCCGGGATGCTCCAGCGCGCACGCCTCCCCCTTCCCTGCCCCCTCGCCCCGCTTGCGGGGAGAGGGTCGGGGTGAGGGGGTCTCTCCACGCGCTCGAACGTCGTCGGGGCAGGCCCCCTCACCCGTCGCGCAAGTGCGCGCCGACCTCTCCCCGCCGCGGGGAGAGGAAGCCGAACCGCCTCGACGATTTGCGATTCCAACATGCGCACGGAGAGAGGCGCTCGCATCCGGCCCGTCAACGCGTAACCAGGTCTCGGAACCGATCCTGCCGAGAACCGCTACACTGGCGAGATGACCGAGCAAGGCCCTCAGCTCCGCCGCGGCTGGACCACCGGCACCTGCGCCACCGCGGCCGCCAAGGCGGCCTATGCGGCGCTGCTGACCGGCACGTTCCCCGATCCGGTCGAGGTGACGCTGCCGCAGGGCGCGGCGTCCCAGTTTCGCGCTGGCGGTCACCCGCCTGGGTACGAAGCTCCGCGACCGCCGGCGTCGTCAAGGATGCCGGCGACGACCCCGACGTGACCCACGGCGCCCTCATCCTCGCGACCGTACGTCGGGGCATACCGGGCAGCGGCGTCATCTTCCGCGCCGGCGAAGGGGTCGGCATCGTGACGCGGGCGGGGCTCGCGATCCCGCCGGGCGAGCCCGCGATCAATCCGGTGCCGCGCCAGATGATCGCGACCGCCATCGCCGAGGTCGCGGCCGCGGCGCAGGCGAGCGGCGATGTCGAGGTCGAGATCGCGGTCCCCGGCGGCGAGGCGCTCGCCGCCAAGACGCTCAATGGCCGGCTCGGCATCGTCGGCGGCCTCTCGATCCTCGGCACCACCGGCATCGTCGTGCCGTATTCCTGCTCGGCCTGGATCCATTCGATCCACCGCGGCATCGACGTCGCCCGCGCCGCCGGCCTCACCCACATCGCCGGCTCGACCGGCGCCAGCTCGGAAGCCGCGGTGCAGAAGCTCCACGCCCTGCCGGAGACCGCGCTGATCGAGATGGGCGACTTCGTCGGCGGCATGCTCAAATACCTCAGCCGCCATCCGGTGGCGCGGGTCACCATCGCCGGCGGCGTCGCCAAGATGACGAAGCTCGCCCAAGGCATGCTCGACCTGCATTCGAAGCGCGGCACGGTCGATCTCGCCGCACTCGCCGACGCTGGCCGAAGCCGCCGGCGGCACCGCAGCGCTGGCGCGCGCGCATCGCCGCGGCGAACACCGCGGCGGAAGCCTTCGCGCACGCCGCGGCGGAGGGCATCGCGCTCGGCGACGCGGTCGCGCGCGGCCGCGCGGGAGACGGCGCTGGCCGCGGTCGGGGGCAGCGGCATCGCCGTCGAGGTCGCGGTGTTCGACCGCGACGGCATGCTGCTCGGCCGTGCGCCGTATGCCGCGGATCACGAGGCGTCTCCATCGCGGAACCGGCGCCGATAGTCGGGATCGTAGAGCGCGCTGTCGCGGAAATCCTTCGCGGCGAGCGCCCGGCCGACCAGAACCAGCGCGGTGCGCTCGATCGGCGCCGCCGCGACCTGTCGCCGCGATGTCGCCGAGCGTGCCGCGCAGGATCAGCTCCTCCGGCCAGCTCGCCCGCACCACCACGGCGGCCGGGCAATCGGCGCCGTAGAACGGCGTCAGCTCGCGCACGATCGTCTCGATGCTGCGTGGATCGCGAGATGGATCGCGAGCGTCGCGCCGGTGGCGGCGAAGGCCGCGAGCTGCTCCGCCTTGGGCATGGCCGAGGCGCGGCCGGGCATGCGGGTCAGCACCACGCTCTGCGCCACCTCCGGCACGGTCAGCTCGCTGCCGAGCGCGGCGGCGGCGGCGGCGAAGGCCGGCACGCCGGGCGTCAGCGTGTAGGGAATGCCGTGCCGCTCCAGCCGGCGCAACTGCTCGGCGAGCGCGCTGTAGATCGAGAGGTCGCCGGAATGCAGCCGCGCCACATCCTGCCCGGCGGCGTCGGCGCGCACGTACTCCGCCTCGATCTCGTCGAGGGTCAGCGGCGCGGTGTCGACGATGCGCGCGCCGGGCGGGCACAGCGCGAGCAGCTCCGGCGGCACGATCGAGCCGGCATAGAGGCAGACCGGGCAGCGCGCGAGCAGGTCGCGGCCGCGCACGGTGATGAGATCGGCCGCGCCCGGACCGGCGCCGATGAAATGCACGGTCATGGCACCTCGCACGCCCGCTGCCGCTGTCGGCGAGCGCGCAGGTCGCCGGCCCGACCGCAATGCGCGGCAGCGATGCAGCCGCGCCGCCGGCCCGCCGGCCGCGAGCGCCGCCGCTTCCGCGACCGACGGCACGCCGGCAAGCGCGAGGACACGCTCCGACCGCGTCGCCGCGCGGGCGCCCGCCGCCGCAAGATCGGCCTGGGCGACGAGAACCAGCGGCACGCCGAGGACGCGGCCGCAGCGGCGATGCCGGGCTCGTCGGCCTTGGCCGCCGATGTCGCGATCAGGCGCGACGGCCGCGATGCCCAGCCCGGCACGCACGAGCGCGGCCGCGATCGCCGCCTCGATCTCGCGCGGCGGCCGTGCCCTTGCGGCATCCGACGCCGGCGACGATCATGGCTTGCATCCACGACCCATTGCGTCACCGGCATCGCCGGCCGCCACGCCATCGGCGATTGCGCGTGAGGCGATCGCCCGACCGGCTCGGCGCGCGACACCGCGATCCGGATCAACTCGCCGCCGAGCGTCGCGTGGCGCGCGAGCAGCAGCGCCTTCGGTCGCCAGCGTCACCGCATTGACGACCAGCCGCCCGCCGGGACGCAGCGCCGTCACGGCCGCATCGAGCACGCCGGCATCGCTGGCGCCGCCGCCGATGAAGACCGCGTCCGGACCGGGCAGACCGGCGAGCGCCGCCGGCGCGTCGCCCGCGACGACGTCCAGCGCCGGCACGCCGAAGGCAGCGGCGTTGCGGCGGATGCGGGCGGCGCGGTCGGCACGCGCCTCGATGGCGATGGCGCGCAGCGACGGATCGGCGAGCATCCATTCGATCGCGACCGAGCCGGCGCCGGCGCCGATGTCCCACAGCAACTCGCCGCGGCGCGGCGCCAGCGCCGACAGCGTCATCGGCGCGGATCTCGCGCTTGGTGATCTGGCCGTCATGCTCGAACAGCTCATCGGCGCAGACCGGCCGCGCGCGGGATGACGCGCGCGCCGGGCGCCGCCGCGACCTCGATCGCGACGGTATTGAGCGCATCGACGTCGCGCAGATCGAATGCCGCGGCGGTCGTGGCGCGGATGCGCTCGCGCGGGCCGCCGAGCGCTTCCAGCACGATCAGGCGCGAGGCGCCGAAGCCGGTGTCGTCGAGCAGGCGCGCCAGCGCCGCCGGCGCCGCGCCATCCGAGGTCAGCGCGATCACGCGCGCGCCGGGCTGCAGATGCGGGCGCACGAGATCGAGCGCGCGGGCATGCAGCGAGACCAGCGCCGTCTCCTGCAGCGCCCAGCCGAGCCGGGCCGCGGCGAGGCTGAAGGCCGACGGCGCCGGCATCACCAGCATTTCCTGCGCATCGATGAGGCGCGCCAGCACGGCGCCGACGCCATGCATGAACGGATCGCCGGAGGCGAGCACGCAGACCGGCACGCCCGCGCTGCGCCAGCACCTCGTCCGCCGCGCGGTCGAACGGCGACGGCCACGGCCGCGCCGCGCCGCGGATCAGCGGCGCGGCCAGCGCCAGATGCCGCTTGCCGCCGAACACGATGCGCCGCGCCGCTCACGAGCCCGCGCGCGACCGCGCTCAGCCCGTCGACCCCGTCCTCGCCGATGCCGACGATGGACAGCCAGCGCCGGCGATGCGGCAGTGTCACGCGGCACGCGGATCAGCGAGCGCCATGAAACGCATCCTCATTCTCGGCGGCACCACGCGAAGCGCGGCAGCTCGCGGAGCGCCTGGCGCCGCGCGCCGATCTCGCGGTGACGCTGTCGCTCGCCGGCCGCACCGCTGCGCCGGCGCCGCAGCCGGTCCCGGTGCGGATCGGCGGTTTCGGCGGCGCTGCGGGTCTCGCGCGCCTGGCTCGGCGCGGAAGCGATCGACGCTCCTGATCGACGCGACGCATCCCTATGCGGCCCGCATCTCCGCCAATGCAGCCGCCGCCGCGACCCTCGCGCAGGTCCCGCTGCTGGCGCTCGATCGTCCGGCCTGGGTCGCGGTCGACGGCGACCGCTGGACCGAGGTCGTCGACATGCAAGGCGCCGTGCAGGCGCTCGGAACGACGCCGCGCCGCGCTTTTCTCGCGCTCGGCCGCAACGAGCTGGCGCCGTTCGCGGCGAGCGCCGCAGCACTTCTATCTCATCCGCAGCGTCGATCCGGTCGAGCCGCCGCTGGCGGTGCCGCGCGCCGCCTATCTCACCGGCCGCGGCCCGTTCGACGGAGCCGACGAACGCGCGCTTCTCGCACGGCATCACATCGACGTCGTCGTCGCCAAGAACAGCGGCGGTGCGGCGACCTATGGCAAGATCGCGGCGGCGCGCGGCCTCGGCCTGCCGGTCATCATGCTGGCGCGGCCGGCGCGGCCGCAGGTGCCGGCGGCGGCGAGCGTCGAGGAAGCGCTGGTGCGGCTCGATCATGCGCTCGGCGTCCGCGGCCGTCCGCGGCGTGTAGACCAGGGCGCCGCCGGGTCGCGCCACCATCCGGGTCTCGCGCGATCCCACGATGATGAGCGTCGCCATGTCGGCATTGGCCGGGTCGGCGTCGCCGAGCGTCGTCACCGCGACGCGCTCGTCGGCGCGGCCGACCGCGCGGCCGAACACCACGGGAGTCGCGGCCGGCAGATGGCGGCGCAACCGCTCCAGCGCGGCGCCGAGTTGCCACGGCCGCGCCCGCGAGATCGGATTGTAGAGCGCGATGACGAAGCCGGCTGCCGCGGCGGCATCGAGCCGGCGCTCGATCAGTTCCCACGGCTTGAGATTGTCGGACAGCGAGAGCGCGCAGAAATCGTGGCCCAGCGGCGCGCCGGCGCGGGCCGCCACCGCAAGCATCGCGGTGATGCCGGGGACGATGGCGAGGTCGAGCGCGCGCCAGGCGTCGGGACCCGCTTCGATCTCGGCGCACACCGCCGCCGCCATGGCGAACACGCCGGGATCGCCGCCGGAGACGATGGCGACCTTCGCACCCTCGTGCCGCATGGCGCAGCGCGGCGGCGGCGCGGGCGCCTTCCTCGCGGTTGTCCGAGGCATGGCGCGCCTGGCCCGCGCGCACGGGAACGCGGTCGAGATAGGCGCCATAGCCGTAGACCGCGTCGGCAGCCGCCAACAGCGCGCCGGCCTCCGGGGTCAGCCAGCGCGCATCGCCCGGGCCGAGACCGACCACCGCGAGATGCCCGCTCATGACCGCCCCTCCCAGCCCGGCACCAGCACGATGGCGAAATAGGGCGCGCAGTCGTCGGCCTTGTCGGCGAGGGGCATCACCACCGCATCCGTCATGGTGCCGCGTTCCACATACATGGCGCGGGCGAGGTGGCCGCTGCGCGCCAGCGCGCGGCGCACCTTGGGCAGGTTGCGGCCGAGCTTCATGATCACGGCGGCGTCGGCATCGCGCAGCCGCCGCTCCAACTCGTCCTCCGGCAAGGTGCCGGGAAGCACGGTGAACACGTCGTCGCCCTGGGCGATCGGCGCACCCACCGCGGACCAGCAGCCCGACATGCCGGTGACGCCCGGCGATCACCTCGGTCGGGTAGCGCGAGGCGAGCCGCACATGCAGGTGCATGTAGGAGCCGTAGAACAGCGGATCGCCCTCGCAGATCACCGCGACGCAGCGGCACGCATCGAGATGAGCGGCGAGCGCGGCGGCGCAGCCGTCGTAGAAGGCCGCGATCCCGCTGCAATAGGCGGGCTCATGCCGGGGAATTTCGGTGGTCACGGGATAGAGCAGCGCGACCTCGGCAATGCCGGGCCGCAGATGGCCGGCGGCGATGGTGCGCGCCTTGCTCGGATTGCCGGCCTTGGCGAAGTGCGCGACCACGTCGGCCTCGCGCAGCGCCCGCAATGCCTTGAGCGTCATCAATTCGGGGTCGCCGGGCCCGACGCCGACGCCGATCAGCCGCGCGGGGGCGCTCATAGCCCCGGCCTCGCCAGCGCGTTGACGGCCGCCGCGGTCATCGCGCTGCCGCCGATGCGGCCGCGCACGATGAGATAGGGCACGCCGTGACTGCGGCGTTGCCAGCGCGTCCTTGGATTCGGCCGCGCCGACGAAGCCGACCGGGATGCCGAGGATCGCCGCCGGCCGCGGCGCGCCGCCAGCGAGCATTTCGAGGAGACGGAACAGCGCCGTCGGCGCATTGCCGATGGCCACGACTGCGCCGGCGAGCGTGTCGCCCCAGAGTTCGAGCGCGGCGGCGGAGCGGGTGGTGCCCAGGCGCGTCGGCGAGCGCGGGCACGCGCGGATCGCGCAGCGTGCAGACGACCTCGTTGTTCGCGGGCAGCCGCGCCCGGGTGATGCCATGCGCCACCATTTCGGCGTCGCACAGGATCGGCGCGCCCTGCGCCAGCGCGGCGCGTGCCGCCGCGACCAGCCCATCGCCGAATTCGATGTGGCCTGCGGCCTCGACGAGGCCGCAGGCGTGGATCATGCGCACCGCCACTTCGGCCTCGTCCGGCGAAAAGCGTTCGAGGTCGGCCTCGGCGCGGATGATGGCGAAGGAGCGCTGGTAGATCGCGGTGCCGTCGCGCATGTAGGCGAGCTCAGCCATCGACGGCCTCGCCGTCCGGAAAAACAAGCGCGGCCTCGCCTTGCGCAAAAATGCGCGCGACCTCGGCGGCGAGACCGGCCGGAGCGACGTGGTAGCGCGGCATCATCCGCGCGGTGCCGTTGCGGACGATGCCGCAGCCCTGCGCGTCGCCGACCACGGTCAGCGCAGCGGGCGCGCGGATGGGCACAGCCCTTGGCGCAGCCGGACACGTGGACCGCGATGCCGCCGCGCAGCCCCGCGAGCTGCGGCGCGAGCTCTGCCGCCAGCCGGCGTGCGTCGATGAAGCCGGACGCGCAGGCCGGCGCGCCCGGACAGGCGGCGATGCGGCGGCGCGGATCGCCGGCGCGCACGACGAAACCAAGTCGCTCGGCCGCAGCGGCGAGCGCGGCCGCATTGCCGGGGGTGACGCCGATCAGCATCAGCGCGCGGTCCGGCGCCGGGCGGATCGACCGCGCGCCATGGCCGGCGGCGAGGCGGGCCAGTTCGCGCCAGCGCATCGGCCTCGGCATGACCGAACGCGAGCGCAACGCCCAGCGCCAGCGAACCGTCGCGCAGGCGATGCCGACCCACCATCTCCGCCGGCGGCCGCGGCACCGGCGCCGCGGCCGGCTCGATGGCGAACCGCGAACGAAGCACGTCGATGTCGCCGGCACGAATCACATCCGCCGCGCGTGCGGCCGGCCCCTGCGCAGCGATCTCGCGCAGGAGGCCGAGCACGACATCGACCGCCCGCTCCGGCGCAATCGACGCCGAGCCATCGGCTGCAACCCATCCGGCGTTGCCGAAACTCTCCTCGAGGGGCGCGCAGCGCGCCCCAGTTCGAGCGCCACAGGAGGCGGGACGCTAGCGGCCGGTCCGACGGCGCGCAGCCTGACGTCGGCGGTGAGAGCATCGAGATGCAGCCGGCCGCCGCCGTCGACGACCACCGAAACCTTCGGCGCCAGACGCGAGACGCGCCTGCGCGATCGCCCGCCGCAGTTCCGCGGCGAGGTCCGCTCGCTTCGATGATGGCATCGGCATCGGTCACGCAGCGGGCCCGCGAGCACCGCAACGCCGTCGGCCGCGGCAATGTCGAGGCGGGCCACCTCGGACGCAAACAGCGGCGCCGAGGCCGGCGTCAAGCCCCGCACCTGCAGGCTGCCACGCGCGGTGACCTCCATGGTGCCGTTGCCGTGGGCGCGCGCTGCGGCGCACAGCGCGATGAAGGCATCGGGCGGAATCGAATCGGCGGGCACGAGGCGCACCAGCAGGCCGTCTCCGGTCGGCATCGGCGCCGACAGGCCGGGGCATGCGCCGCGGCGCAAGAGCGTAGGCGCGCGGCGTTCATGTCGGCTCCGCCAGCATCGCCGCGAGCGCGGCGTCGATGTCGTTGCGGCGGGGATGCCACCATCCGTTGCGGCGGGCGGCGTCGAGCCGCGCGGCGATGGCGCGCGCGGCGGCGGGATTCTCGCGCACCAGGAAATCGCGCACCGCGGGATCGCCGAGATAGGCGTCGTGGACGAGATCGATCAGCGTGCTCGGCACCGCGATCGTCATCGCTGCGAAGTCGACCAGCCGGTCGACGGTCTCGGCAAGCTCGGCGGCGCCGCGCGGGCCGTGGCGCATCTGCCCGGCGATGAAGCGCGGATTGATGGCGCGCGCCCGCACGATGCGCGCCAGCGCGCGGCCGAGCGGCCGCGCGCGCGGACGACTGGGATCGGTCATGTCGAGCATGATGAGATCGGGCGAGCGGCCGAGCATGGCGGCCGCCGCCGCGAAGCCGCCGACGAAGGCGGCGTCCTCCGCGCCCTCCAGGAGATCGCGGCCGGGATCGTCGCTCGCATGGACGAGCAGGTCGGCGTCCGCGACGCGGGCGGCGAATTCGCCGGGCCGCGGCGTCGCCGCCGCCTTCGGCGCCGCCATAGGCATGGGACGCCGCGGCGAGATAGGCCGCACCGATCGCGGCGCGATCGGGCGCTTCGCCGAGCATCGCCGATGCCGGCGCCATAGGCGCCGGGCGCGGTGCCGAACATGCGCGCGAGCGGCCGGATCGTCACCGGCCTTGCGCGCGCCGGCCGGCGAGCGGATTTTCGTCATCGGCTTCCTCGCGCGCCGCCACCGCGCGCACCGCGGCATCGAGCAGCGCGATCTGGGCCGGGAACAGATCGCGGAACAGGCCGGAGATGCGCCACGTCACGTCGACGCGCGGGCGGCCGACCGCGGCCGGCGGCAGCACCTCGATGCCGGTGACGCGGCCGGTGCCGCCGATCCCACGCCGGCCGGCATCCCATCAGCGCGAGGCCGTGGGCGATCTCCTCGCCGCCGGTGCGCAGCGTCGCGCTGCCCCAGAGGTCGATCACGAGCGCGCGCGGCATCTCGCCATGGGCCTGCAGGTGGCTGCGGATCACCTCGTCGGCGGCGAGCGCGCCGAGGTCCATCGCGGTCGGCGTCGGCAGCATGCGCGGATCGGCGGTGAAGAGATTGCGGCCGGTCGGCAGCACGTCGCGGCGTCCGCGCGCGGGCGCGCCGGCCGGCCCCGGCGCCACGCGCCGGCCGTCGAGCGCAGCGAGCAGCGCGGCGCGCTCGGCGTCGGCGCTCGCCTGCCAGGACCGGATCGGCGCCCTCCGCCGGCGGTGCACGGCCATAGATGTGCAGGCCGTCCTTGATGGCGAGGTCCTTGAGGTCGCACAGCCAGGCGTCGATGCCGGCGCAGCACCTCGTCGGTCATCGGCTTCGCCATCGACGCCGGCCTCGCGCGCGAGGCCGCTGCGCCGCGCGTTCTCGACGATCAGTCCGGCGAGGCGCTCGCGGCGGCGGCGGTCGAGCCCATCGGCCTGGGCGTATTCGTCGACCAGGCGCTCGAGGTCGCGCGCATCGCCGACGAGCTCCGCGCGCGACCAGCGGCGGCGGCAGATGGCCGATGGTCACCGCAGCGATCCGGCGCTTGGCCTGCGCCGCCTCGCCGGGATTGCTGACGATGAACGGATAGAACACCGGCAGCGGCCCGACCATCGCCTCGGGAAAGCAGCAGGCCGTCAGCGCCACGGCCTTGCCGGGCAGCCATTCCAGCGTGCCATGGGCACCCATGTGCACGAGCGCGTCGACCTTCGCGACCTGGCGCAGCCACAGCCCGAAGGCGAGCAGCGCATGGCGCGGCGGCAGCGCGGCATCGTGATAGTCGGCGCGCCGCTCGCCCGCGCGGCCGCGATCGGGCGGCAGCGCGACGGTGATGTTGCCGAACCGGCGGGCGCGGAACCGGAACGCGCCGTCGCGCACGTCGGGATCGTTCGGCCGGTTCGCCCCAGGCCTCGCCCATGCGCCCTGCAGCTCCGCCGGAAGTTCGGCGAACAGCCGCGCATAGTGGTCGAGCGGCAGGGTGGCGGCGCGCCAATGGTCAGTGGTCGTCACCCGTAGGATGGGTAGAGCTCTTGCGAAACCCATCATCGGCGCCCGCGGTCGGCCCATGATGGGTTTCGCTTCGCTCTACCCATCCTACGGACTGGACGGATCGGTCGGATTCGTTCAGCGCATCGAGCAGCGCCTTCGGCGTGTCCGGCGCGTCGTCGACGGCAGTAGCCGGCGGCGGCGAGATCGGCGAGCAAAGCGACGACGCTCGCCGGAACGTCGAGCCCGACCGCATAGCCGGCGCGGCCGGGCGCACCGGGATAATCCGGCATCAGCACCGCGACGCGGCGCTCTGCCCGGGGGGTCGCGGCGAGATGCGACCAGCGCCGCCACGCGTGCGGCGACGGCGGCAATCCGGTCCGGCTCGGGCCGGTTGGCAAAGGCGGTGAAGGCGAGCCCCTCCAGCGCCGGCAGCGCGTCCTTGAACGCGACGGCGCCGGCGAGCACGCGGCCGTCGAGCTCGGGCAGCACCACATGCATGGCGAGGTCGGCGGCGCCGAGGCCGCGCGGGCTGTCGCGCCATGCGGCACGCTTGGTCGTCGCGAGCACCGCCTGGAACACCGGCACATCCGGCCCGTCGAGCGGCGTCGGCTCGCCGGGCGCGCCGCCGGCGGCGAACGCCGTCGTGGTGATGATGGCCGCCGGCGCGAGCCGCGCCAGCGCGTCGCGCACGAAGGCCGGCGGCGGCGGGCTCCTTGAGGCTCGTGATCACGAGCGGCGCCGACGGCGAGCCCGCGCGCCGCCAGCGCCTCGCACAGCGCATCGATCGCGGCGGTATCGGCTGCGAGCAGCAGCGCGCGATAGAAGATGACGGGAACCACCGGCCGGCCGGAGGCAAGGCTCGCAGCGAGGCGATCGAGAGCGACGGCGCCGATGCCGGGCAGATAGCCGGCGAGACGGGGCAGCGGCTGCGGCTCCGGCACGTCGAGGCGGGCGCCGGCGTGGCGCGCGAGCCGGCGCAGCAGCGCACCGCAGATTCGCCGGCCCGCCCTCGCGGAAGAAACGCAGGAGAATGCCGAGCTCCTCCGGCGGCAGCGTCGACGCCTCCGCGAGGCGGGGGTCGTCGCGGTCCTCGCCCGGCAGCACCGCCAGCGCGATCCCGCGCGCGCGCGCGGTCGCGGCCAACCGCTCGACGCCGTAGCGCCACCAGTCGAGGCCGCCGATGAGGCGTACCAGGATCACCTTGGCATGGACGCCGGCGCGCTCGATCCACAGATCGACCGACATGGGATGGCGCAGGTCGCGCAGATGGGCGAGCCGCACGCTCGGCAGCAGGTCGCGCTCCGCGGCCCAGGCGGCGGCGAGCGCGGCGAGATCGCTGTCGGCAAACGACAGCACCACCACGTCGCCCGGCGTCTGGCCGAGATCGACCGGCTCGACGATGTCGTCGAAGCTCGTGCTCGTGGTGGTGAGAAGATGCATCGCTCAGCCCAGCAGCGCGCGGGTCACGCCGGCGCGGTCGAGCCCCTTGAGGCCGATCACCACCAGACGGCCTTCGCGCGCATCGGCGGCGTGCCACGGACGGTCATATTGATGGCTCACCCGGGCGCCGACCGCCTGCACCAAGGAGCCGCATCGGCTTGCCCGTCACCACGGCAAATCCCTTGACGCGAAACACGTCGTGGCAGATCGGCGAGCGCAGCGACGCGGGCGGCGAAGGCCGCCGGCTCGGCGATTTCCGGCAGCGGCACGACGAAGCTGTCGAAATCGTCGTGGTCGTGCCCGGCTTCCGCGTCATGGCGGGTGCGGCGGTTCTCGATGTCGTCCTCGGTGCCGACGCCGAGGCCGAGCAGCGCCGCGGGATCGACCTTGCCGTCCGCGACGGTGACGATCTTCACCCCGCGCGGCAGCAGGCGCGCAACGGCCGCGAGTGCCCTTTCCATGCCCGCAGCGTCGAGCAGGTCGCGCTTGTTGAGCACGACGAGATCGGCGCAGGCGAGTTGGTCCTCGAACACCTCCTCGACGGGATCGTCGTGATCGAGCGAGGAGTCGGCGGCGCGCTGGCGCGCCAGCGCCTCGATATCGGCGGCGACGCGCCCGTCCGCGAGCGCCGCCCCGTCGACCACGGCGACGACACCGTCGACGGTGACGCGGCTCTTGATCGCCGGCCAATGGAACGCCTGGACCAGCGGCTTGGGCAAGGCGAGGCCCGAGGTTTCGATGACGATATGCTCGACCGCCGGCCGCAGCGACAGGATGGTGTCGAGCGCCGGCACGAATGCGTCGGCCACGGTGCAGCACAGGCAGCCATTGGCGAGCTCGACGATGTTCTCCTGCGGACAGGATGCGATCGCCGCAGCCCTTCAAAATCTCGCCGTCGATGCCGACGTCGCCGAACTCGTTGACGACGATGGCGAGCCGGCGGCCCCCGGCATTGGCGAGCACGTGGCGGATCAGCGTCGTCTTGCCGGCGCCGAGAAAGCCGGTGACGATGGTGCAAGGCACGCGCGCGAGCGAATCCGTCATCAGGCATCTCCGGGAAAATCGACGGGGGGCGTGCGCGCGATCAGCCCGCGCTTGAGCGCTTCGGGACGGCCGCGCCACGGCATCACGCCGTCGGTCGCGTGGGAAAACAGCCTGGCGCCGTCGATGAGCGCGGCGGCGCCGTCGGCGGTGTCGAGGCCGCCGAACAGATAGGTCCAGGCGTGGTTCCGCCGCACCGCGGCGCTCAGCCCGCGCTTGCAATTGGCGAGGCAGCGCACCCGCAGGACGGTGATCCCGGTGCCCGCGGCGGCGCGTATCGTCGCATCGGCGAGCACCGCGCCGGGCGTCGGCATCGGCTCGAAATCGGCGCCGCCGCGGCAGGTGATGCAGACATAGATGGTGGTCGCGGTCGCGACGGCCGCCGCCACGTCGCGCGATCCGCAACGTCCGCGTCCGCCCTGGCGACGCCATCCTGCGCGCCGTTCCGCGTGAGGTCTTTGTGCTGGAAATCTCGCAACGTCACCCGCGCGCTCCTGAAGGCCTGAGCCTTGGATCCCGGGTGCAGAAATGCGCCGCGCGCGGAGTGGTCCGGTTTGCGGCGGCCGCAATCAACTCGATCGGCGCCGAGGCACCCCGCCCAGCGCACGCCCGAAACGACGGCAGGTCTCCTGGCTCGCGGGTCCGTGCCCGTAACCGCCTTCCCGGGTTCGACCCCAGTGGCCTGGTATGGGCTCGCCGCTTACAGTTGCGGGGGCAGCTGCGGCATAGGAACCTTGGTTCCGCACCGCATTCCCTGTTCGCTCTCTTGCGAGAGGCCGTCGGTGGCGCCACTTAGCGGTGGGTCCACGCCGTTTGTCAATGTGATCGTTAGGAGTGCTCGACATCCTGATGGCTGCTGATCCCCAACTCACCCTGGTTCTCGGCGGCGCGCGCTCAGGCAAAAGCCGCTATGCGGAAAGCCTGACCACGGCTTTGCCGCCGGCTTGGATTTATCTGGCGACCGGGGAGCCGCATGACGCCGAAATGGCGGAGCGTATCGCGGCGCATCGGACCCGGCGCGGCGCCGGTTGGCGAACCATCGAGGAGCCCCATGACGTTGCATCCGTCCTCGCGGCGGACGAAGGTACGACTCTGGTCGATTGCCTGACCTTATGGCTCAGCAATCGCATGCTGGCCGGTGCCGACATCGATTCCGAAATCGTCAATCTCGAAGTCGCCCTCGCCGCTCGCCTTTCGCCGGTGGTGCTCGTCTCCAACGAGGTCGGCTCGGGCATCGTGCCCGACAATGCGCTTGCACGGCGGTTTCGCGACCTGCAGGGTCGGCTCAACCAGCGCCTCGCCGCCCGCGCGGACCGCGTCGTCCTCGTCGTCGCCGGGCTGCCGCTGATCGTAAAGGGACAGGCATGACCAAGATCGTCGAAGACAGCGAGCGCCACCGCGCCAAGATGGCGAAGCGTAAAGCGGTGCAGGACGCGGAGGTCGCGGAAAAGACGGTCGAGAAGGGTCTCCTGATCGTGCACACCGGCGCGGGCAAGGGAAAATCGACGGCCGCCTTCGGCCTTGCGTTGCGCATGCTCGGCCGCGGCCATCGCGTCGGCGTCGTGCAGTTCATCAAGGGCGCGTGGCACACGGCGGAGCGCGATGCGCTCGCCGCTTTCGGTGACCAAGTGTCGTGGCACACCATGGGCGAGGGCTTCACCTGGGAGACCCAGGACCGTGAGCGCGACATCGCGGCGGCCGAGCGGGCCTGGGCGAAGTCGATCGAGCTCATCGCCGACGCGAGCTTCGGCCTCGTCATCCTCGACGAGCTCAACATCGCCTTGCGTTACGAATACCTCGATCTCGCCGACGGTCGTCGCCGCGTTGAGCGCACGCCGCGACGGGCTGCATGTCGTCGTCACCGGCCGCAACGCCAAACCGGAGCTGATCGCGGCCGCCGATCTTGTCACCGAGATGACGCTGGTCAAGCATC
>CAVVCE010000093.1:0-22920 GCA_963746235.1 uncultured Alphaproteobacteria bacterium | reverse complement strand
GCCTACGCTTAAACATTTAATTTCTCGTATTGCTCGAGGATCGGAATAGTGGATGCGATACCCCCCCTTGATGCGACGCGTCGTCGCGACGATCAGAGGCGAATGGGTTCTCACTGCGAGAAGGGCTGGCGCTCTAGAGGTATGCGCCATCCGCCCGAGGAAAGGAAAGCGATGGTCGCTACTCGGCGCGCCTTGATCGCCGACGATCCCCAAAAAAAGAGCCTTCTCGCAACGCGCGAAGCCCCTCTTGAGCGCATTGCGCTGAGAGAAAACCTTCCCACCCTTTTTCTCGCGAATTGAGATGACCCAGCGATAGAGCCGCCTATTTTCGATCGACTTTCCAACCGTTGTTCCTCGCATGCGGCTCGTCCCGTCGAGAAAGAGCGCCTCCCAATTGGACTGGTGCCCACAGAAGAAGACAATGCCAATGCCCTGTCTGTGTAGTGCGTCGGCACTTTCAGGATTTTCACACTGGATCACCCGGGAAAAATCCGTTTCACGATCAAAGCGCACATATTCGAGCATGTTAATCGCCAGGTTTTGAAACGACTCCTTTGCGATGCGAATCAGCCCCTCTTCCGAGAGCTTGAGGTCAGATGCGAGGGCGAGATTGCTCAGAGCTCGTTTTCGATAGCTTCTTATCAAGGGATCGCAACCCTACCAAGCAGCCTACCGAGGAAGTAGAGCCAAGAGTAGGGGAGATACCGGAGGGGATAGGTCAAGATGCGAATCAAAACATAGACAATCCACTCCTTCACAAACAGCCATCGATCAGAGTGCGCAACTGAAGTGAAAAATCTAAGTGGCGCACACTATGGCGAATAGCAGTCGCGCGCGCCTCTGTTTTTCGATGCTCTAAAGCAGAGCGGAGCGTCTCTGCAAACGAATCGCGGTCAAAGAGGTCGGGAATCAGAGCGCCATTTTCCTCGTTGAGAATTTCATGCCCCCCGTTGCTCTTCGATGAGAGGACAAAGAGACCCATGGCAAGACCCTCTACCGTGACATTCGCAAAGGGATCATAGAGCGAAGGGATCAGCAGGAGATCGGCGAGCTGATAAAACTTCCGCACATCGAGTCGAGGACCAAAAAAAGTAACCCGCTTAGCGAGGTTGAGCCGCGCCGCTAATGCGCGATAATGCCCCAGATGGCTCTCCCTCCCAAGAACAGAAAGGTGAAAGCCACGCTCCTTGAGCTGGGCAAGAGCAAATAGGAGCTGCTGCAACCCCTTGCGTGCATAGCCGTTGCCGATGAAGAGAAAGTGGAAGAGAGAGGGGTCAAGATCACACATTCTTGCATTCTCTGCTCTCCGCTCAGGCCACGCTGCAAAGTCGCTCTGCATCTCCTCCCACTCCACGCCATTGTGGATGACGCAAATGTTTGTGGGATCCACGCCGTAATAGTGGAGCAGCTCTCCCTTGACCATCTGAGAATTAACAAATATTTTTTTTAGCCCAGAATAGGTGAAGGCTGCGCGCTCGAGCTCCTTGAGCTTTCTATGAAAAGGCGAACAGGCAGCGAGTAGCTGCTTATACCGCCCTCGCGCCTGCAGATAGGCTGCGTGGACTCCATTCCCGAGGCGTAGATGCGTCTGAACGCGGTTGCGTCCCAGGCCAAAGATCAGATCGGGCCTCTGCTCCTCTACCCATCTCTGCACAAAGCGGTCATACTGTTCGAGGCGAAGAAAGCGAGGCCATCGCTTTAGCGAAGTGGGAGCGGTGAGTAGAGAAACCCTACATCCCTTTGTGCGAAACCCCTGCGCGATGCGCAGGTCGCCTTTTCCAACCCTCCCTGCTGCGCAAGATGTTCCTTTAGAATGGCCACATGGTTATTCACGGCGGGAGACGGAGATGGTATTGGCTTGAAGCTCGATGTTTAAAGAGAGCTTTTTATCTTTTTGGGTGTAGAGGCGAAAACGGGTCATGTAGTTGCGAAAGCGGTTGCGCAGGTAGTTTTCATAGAGCCGAGGGAGGACTCCCTCCCCCTCATTGCGGCATTCCGAAAGGATTCGGGCGATATAGCGATTTTCCAGTTCGCGAGGAAAGGCAAAGTGGGCGCTCCAGGAGAGCTTCTCCTGCTCGCTCTTGGGCGCGGCAATGATTACGATTTGCAGCATATCTTGGACCGTATCGACAAAGAGGCGATCCGCTTCCATGTCATAGAGAGGCAAAGAGAGTTGTCCAAGCCCATTTTTTTTCATGACTAGCTCATTTGTAGCTAGGCTATATGTTTCTGGGTTGATTGTGTTGCTATATTTCGCAGGGAAAAAAATAGTGATGGGAACGGAGACCTCAAGAGGGATGAGCTCCTGTCGTAGAAAATCGATGCGGAGAGAGGCCGCTTGGGGATCGTCGATTTCGATGGGCAGATCAGAGAGCGAGGGAAGGGAGATCTTTTCCATGCTAGGAACGGGCTCACCTCCTCCCCCCCCGTTTTTGACCAGATCGCATCTAAGTCGGCGCGCGAGAGATCGCTCAAATGAAAGGAGAGAGTCAACCCTTTCGCCTTCAGCTTGCGTATCGCATCTTCCGGCCCCGTTACGGTTACGTAGAGCTGATAGGGGAAGATATCGAGGAACTGATAGCCTCTTGGGTCCCTCCCCTGTGGGTGGGGCAATCGAGATGGGAATCCGCTCCGTAATCAGCGTGCTCTTCTTCAAAATAAGATCTACAGGGGCGACACGGGTGACCACTTTTGCGATATCGATGCTCTGGTTTAAACAGAGGAGATTCTTTTTGGTTACCGTAGCAATCCATTGATGGGGGTGTCGTGCGCATCGATCACTACTTCCAGATCTCTTCCCATCAACTCATTCAACGCCCCCTCATTTCCCGTGAGCGTCAAGATCACCCGCCTATTCAGCCTTCCATTGACCTGCAGATCTTCTACTGTCTTCTCCTTTGGCAAATTGACCACGCGTACGGGGATATTGTTAAAAATTTTTGTCGTGGTCATCGAGTTGTTCGCAACGACCCAGATCAAGATGGCTAGGAGCAGAGAGAGCAGTTTGCGTGGCCAGTGGGTCATCGTCTGATCCAGTTGAGCCAGGCGAATTTCTCCTTGGGCTTCATGTTTGAGGGGGAGTTGAAGATACTGCGGAGGACGCCTTTAAAGCGGTCGATCTTCACGCCCCGTGTGATGATGCCTTCGCGGGCGATCGAGACTTTGCCCGTTTCCTCTGAAATAACGATGACGAGAGCATCGGTTGCGTTGCTCAATCCCAAACCAGCGCGATGACGTGTGCCCAGTGATTTGGCTAGCTCAGAGGTATCGTCGGAGAGGGGGAGAATGGCCGCTGCGGCCAGGATGATCTTGTCGTGTAGGAGGACGGCGCCATCGTGGAGAGGAGTGTGTGGTGCGAAGATCGATTCTAATAATTCTGAAGAGCACTCTGCATTGAGCCTGATGCCTCTCTGCGCGTACTCTCGCAAAGAGTCCTCTTTCTCCAAGGCGATCAGTGCGCCAATGCGCTTTTCTGACATGCGATAGACCGAGGAGGCCAGCTGGTCGAGAAATTGATCAAACTCAGTGATCTCTCGGCTGCGGCGGCTTTTGAGATTCAGCTTCGAGAGCGCGGTGCGGAGCTCGGGTTGGAAGATGATGAGCGCAGCAAGGACAACGACATTTCCTGCAAGGACCATGAGCTTGTGGAGAATGGGGAGATAGAGCCTGCTCGACACTTCTAACACGAGAAAAAAAGCAAAAAATCCCAAGACGAGATCCATCGACTTCGTGTTCCAAAAAAGGGAGAGCAGATAATTCAGCGCAATCGCGATCAACGCAACTTCAATGAAGGGAGTAATTGAGTGAAAGATGTCCATGGATCAGCACGGATTATGCACGGTTTTTCTCCGTGTCGTCAATGAGAAAATAGAGCGAGGAGAAACAGCTGGACGGGAAAATAGGACAACGAACAAAGTGTTTCTTGAATGGATGTCGTTCTCCTTTCGCGGATTCAGTTTGCTCTCAACATTGGGTTTCACTACCTCTACCCTCCAATGAGTATTGGCCTTGGGCTCATGCTTGTGATTATGGAGGGGCTCTATCTCAAGACCAAGCAGCGCAAATATCGGGAGATGACCCATTTTTGGATTAAGATCTTCGCGCTGGTCTTTGCGATTGGTGTTGCGACGGGTCTGGTGCAGGGATTTGCATTTGGAACAAATTGGGCGCGCTTCTCTCGCTTTGTGGGCGATGTGTTTGGCAGTGCGCTGGCCGCCGAGGGGACCTTCGCTTTTTTCTCGAGTCGGGGTTTCTGGGGGTGCTGCTCTTTGGGTGGGATCGCGTCGGTCCGAAGCTGCACTACTTTTCGACGATCTGCGTCTGTCTGGGCGCCCATTTTAGCGCGCTCTGGATCGTCATCGCGGGCTCTTGGATGCAGACGCCTGCCGGATTCCAGATCGAGCACTCTCCGACGGGTCCACGCGCGGTGATCACCCAATTTTGGGAGATGGTCTTTAACCCCTCTGCCATGGATCGCTTGGCGCATGTCCTGCCCGGCTGCTGGCTTACCGGTGCCTTTTTTGTCATGAGTGTCGCCGCCTTCTATCTGCTGAAGAAAAGGCATGAGGAGAGTGCGCGCTCCATGATGCAGATCGGCCTCCGCAGGGCCGGGATGAGACGCGTAAGCCGGGCGGGCCCGGTTTGCGGGAGCGGACTTTAGTGCATGTTCCGCTCATGCGAAATCGTCGTGGCCGGGCTTTGTCGTGGCGGGGGCTTGGCCGATCGCTTCGCAAGACGTCGCATTTAATCCCACGGACCTCATCCAGAGGAGCCATGCAAAGCATGGCGTCTCGAAGGATGGACGCTGCGGCACGGCCTTGCCTGCGACCGTCCTTCGAGACGCGCGCAAGAGCGCGCTCCTCAGGACGAGGTTGATTGATGATATCGATATCGAATTCGAACTTTGGAAACGGTGTACTGCGCACTCCTTTCAAAGTCTGCAGCCGCCGGGGATCATGCTCCGGCGCAATTTCCGCTAAGCTGGCGTTGCCGGGGCCGGCAACAGGGACAACAGAATGCCTGCGAGAAGCATCGTTTCGACGCTCGTCACCATCTGGCGGCTGGCGGCTCCCTATTTTCGCTCCGAGGACCGCTGGCCGGGACGCCTGCTGCTGGCCGCGGTGATCGCCGCCGAGCTCGGTCTCGTCGCCATCAACGTGCTCCTCAACGAATGGAACAACCGCTTCTACAACGCCTTGCAGGACCGCAACTGGGACAATTTCGTCAAGGAGCTGCTGTATTTCTGCGTCCTCGCAGTGCTCTACATCCTCGCCGCCGTCTACCAGCTCTATCTCAATCAATGGCTGCAGATCCGCTGGCGGCGCTGGATGACGGTGCAGTTTCTCGGCGAGTGGCTCAAGGGCAGCAATCATTATCGCATGCAGTTGCTGGGCGACGTCGCCGACAATCCCGACCAGCGCATCACCGACGATCTCAAGCTGTTCGTCGACAGCACGCTTTCCATCGGCGTCGGCATGCTGTCCTCGGTCGTCACGCTGGGTTCGTTCGT
This sequence comes from uncultured Alphaproteobacteria bacterium, assembly GCA_963746235.1. Lineage (GTDB taxonomy): Bacteria > Pseudomonadota > Alphaproteobacteria > Rhizobiales > Xanthobacteraceae > JAJPKK01. Next base: position 17,411 of record CAVVCE010000093.1, on the reverse strand, counting down.
CGTCATCCTGTGGCACCTGTCGGCGGACGCGCCGCTGATGTTGTTCGGCGGCGAGTGGCCGGTTCCGGGCTACTTGGTCTGGGCCGCCTTGTTCTACGCGGTGTTCGGCACCGTGTTCGCGCACCTCATCGGCCGGCCGCTGATCGAACTCAATTTCTTCCAGCAGCGCTACGAGGCGGACTTCCGCTTCAACCTCGTTCGCGTGCGCGAAAATTCCGAGCAGATCGCGTTGCTCGCGGGCGAGCGCGCCGAGGACGACCGCCTGCTCGGGCGCTTCGCCCACGTCGTCGACAACTGGCGCTCGATCATGACGCGGCAGAAGCGATTGACCTTCTTCACCGCCGGCTACAATCAGGTCTCCAACGTGTTTCCGTTCCTGGTCGTGAGCCCGGTCTATTTCGCCGGCCGCATGGCGCTGGGCGGCATGATGCAGACGGCGTCGGCGTTCTCCAGCGTGCAGACGGCGCTGTCGTTCATCATCACCTCCTACCGCACCATCGCCGAATGGCTCGCCGTGGTCGACCGGCTGTCCGGTTTCGAGACCGCGATCGTCGCGGCGCGCGCGGTGACCATCGCACCGCCCCACATCACGGTGGTGCCGCAGCCGGCCCGGGACATCGCCATGAACGCGCTCGAGGTGCGGCTGCCCAACGGCACGCCGCTGGTCGAGGTCGGCGAGTCGCACTTTCCGGCCGGCCAGAACGTGCTGGTCAACGGCCCGTCCGGTTCGGGCAAATCGACCCTGTTCCGCGCCATCGCCGGCGTCTGGCCGTTCGGCGCCGGCCGCATCTCGGTGCCGCAGGGCGCGCACGTGATGCTGCTGCCGCAGCGGCCCTATCTTCCGGTCGGCAGCCTGCTCGCGGCGGTGAGCTACCCGGGGTTGCCCGATCGCTTCGGCGCCCCCGCCGTCGCCGCCGCGCTCACGGCGGTGGGCCTCGACAAGCTGGTGCCGCGGCTCGCCGAAGAGGCCCATTGGAACCGGATGCTGTCGCTCGGCGAGCAACAGCGCGTCGCCATCGCCCGCGCCGTCCTGCTCGCGCCCGACTATCTCTTCCTCGACGAGGCGACCGCGTCGCTGGACGAGGCGACCGAAACGCGGCTCTATCACCTGCTGGCGGAGAAGCTGCCCCGCACGACCCTGGTCTCGATCGGCCACCGCGCGTCGCTCGAAGCCTTCCACCGCCGCACCATGGTCCTGGTTCCCGACGGCAACCATTTCCGCATGCAGGAACGCGCAATGGCTCCGGCGGCGGGGTAGCAACCGCCCACGACCACCCACAAACATCACGCCGTCATCACCGGGCTCGTCCCGGTGATCTCGATTGTCAAGGCGGAGCGTGTCGCGCTTCATTGAACGGCCGTGCCACCGCCATCGAGATCGCCGGAACAAGTCCGGCGATGACGTCGTTGGTCGGTCGATGACGTCGTTGGTGGGGCGATGCCGTCGTCGTTGATGGAGTGGCGCTCACCCCCAGAAGGCGGGCCGTGCCGGTTCGAGGCGGCCGCCGAGACGCACCGCGGCGACGCGCCGGGCGAGGCCGGTGGCGTCATCGGTCTCGAGCGCGAGCCCGCACAACGTCGCCGGTCCCATCGCCGGCTCGAACTTGCCGCCGGGGATGCGGCGCAGGAACCGCGACAGCGGCTCCTCCTTGGTCATGCCGATGCAGGAATCGTAATCGCCGGTCATGCCGACATCGGTCATGAAGGCGGTGCCGCCGCTCAGCACCTGGTGATCCGCGGTCGGCACGTGGGTATGGGTGCCGACCACGAGGCTGACCTTGCCGTCCAGGAAGTGACCCATCGCCTGCTTCTCGCTCGAGGCTTCCGCATGCATGTCGACGATGATGGCGTCGGCGGCGGTCTTGAGCGGGCACGCCGCGACCTCGCGCTCCAGCGCGGCGAAGGGATCGTCGAGCGGGTCCATGAAGATGCGGCCGAGCGCATTGACGACGAGCACGCGCGCGCCGTTGCGGGCGTCGAGCAGCGCGGCGCCGCGTCCCGGCGTGCCCTTGGGATAGTTGACCGGACGGATCAGGCGCGGCGCCCGCTCGATGAAGACCAGGGCTTCCTTCTGGTCCCAGGCATGGTTGCCGAGCGTGATGGCATCGGCGCCGGCGCCGGTCAGGTCCTGGTAGATCGTCTCGGTGATGCCGAAGCCGCCGGCGGCGTTTTCGCCGTTGATGACGACGAAATCGAGCTTCCAGTCGCGGACCAGTCCCGGCAGGCGTTCCAGCACGATGGCGCGGCCGCTGCGCCCCAATATGTCGCCGATGAACAAAATCCGCACGCCGTCTACGCCCTCAAGTCGATGATCTCGCGCTCCGTTAGCACGAGATCGAGGCGGGCGTCGCGCGGCGTTGTCGGAACCGTGTCGATTTCCTGGGCGGCAAACGCGATGCCGATGGCGGTGACCGGCTTCATGTCGCGCAGCCTGGCGAGCGTCATGTCGTAATAGCCGGCGCCGTAGCCGATCCGGTGCCCGCGGCGATCGAAGGCGAGCAGGGGAACGATGAGGATATCGGGGAACGCTTCGGGGGCCGCCGGTGTCGGCTGGCGGATTCCCCATACCCCGGAATCGAGTGGCGCGCCGAACGCCCAGGCCCGCATCACCAGCGGCTTGCCGCGGCCGACCACCACCGGCAGAGCCAATGCGGCGCCGGCATCGGCGCAGCGCCGCAGCAGCGGCATCGGGCTGATCTCGCTCTTGAGCGGCGAATAGCCGGAGACGACCATGCCGGCGGCGACCGCTACCGGCAGGCCGCGGGCGGCGATCGCTTGCGCCGCCTCGATCCGTTCCGTCGCCGGCAACGCCTCGCGCCGCGCCATCGCCATGCGGCGAAGCTCGGCCTTGAGGTCTCTGGTGTGATCGATGTCTGACATGAACCCCAAGTGGGGAAACCCCAAGCGCGAAACCCCTAAGTGGGCAACCCCAAGTGCGGAGCCGCAAAAGCCGTCGGAGCGGCGATCCCGGGTTCCCTACGTTAGTAGGTGGGCGCCGTGTACCCGGACCCACGAGCCCGGACAGGGACAGCTCCCTTCAGGATCGATAAGGCCCCGGGGAATTGGCTCCTGACGCACTCAGCAGCCCCGCCCATCGGAATGTAATGCGCTCCGACGGGTTTAGCCACCGGCAAAATTCGACGCACAAGATTCGACGCAGCGGCGACAACCATACGGGTGGTACGCCATAGGCGTTGACTTGTGGTACCGTCGCTCGTTCTTCAGGGAGGCCCCGATGGCCAAATATGCAAGTGGCGACTGCCTGCGACGGCAGTTTGGAGCGTGGGTTACGTCGGCGGCGTTGGCATGCGCCGTCGCGGCGCCATCGCCCGCATTCGCCGCACCGGACGAACCGATCCCCAATTTTTCTCCGGATAGCGTCACCGGCTGGCTGAAACCGCCCGGCGACGAGTTTCTCCCCCCAAGCTCTGGCCCCGGCCCCATCAGGTTCGATCCCGCCCGCCCCTATATTTCCAATGCCGTGGCGGCGCAGGAAACGGTCAAGATCGCGGATGTCACCAACCCGATCCTGCAGCCCTGGGTGGTGGAGCAAATGAGAAAAGCCAATGACGAGGTGGTTGCGGGGAAGGTCGGATTCACGGCCCGGTCGCGCTGCTGGCCGCATGGCGTTCCGGGTTTCTTGCTCTATCCGGTCCATCCCATATTCTTCATTCAGACTGCGAAGCAGGTTCTGATGGTCTGGGGGCAGGACTTCCAATTGCGTCGCGTGTATCTGAACGAACCCCACAGCGCCGATCCGAAGCCGTCATGGTACGGCGAATCCGTCGGCCATTACGAGAACGGCGACACCCTGGTGGTCGACACGATCGGCATGAATGACAGGACCTATGTCGACAATTATCGCACGCCCCACACGACCCGGCTCCACGTTGTGGAGCGCTTCAAGCTCGTCGACGGCGGCGATGCGCTGGAAGTCAACGTCCGCGTCGACGACCCCGGGGCCTTTACGATGCCCTGGAACGCGGTTCAGCGCTACCGACGCGACCATCGAGCGGCGGAAGTCCCGCTCCACGAAATGGTTTGCGCCGAGAACAACAGCGATCATTTCAACCAGGGCCTCCTCCCCATCCCGCAGGCGGACAAGCCGGATTTCTGAGTCCGGATTTGGCACATGAGACGAATTTGGACGGCGGCCGGCGGTCTGGGTGTCGCGGCGCTGCTTCTCGCCGGCATGTCCGGCGCATGGCCGCAGGATTGGCCGACCCGGCCGATCAAAATCGTGACCGCGCTGGCGGCCGGCGGTGCGGTCGACGTCATCGGCCATGCGGTCGGCGAGGCGTTTTCCGTCGCCACCAGGCTGCCGGTCATCATCGACAACCGGCCGGGCGGCGGGGGCACCTTGGCGGCCGTCACGGTCGCGCGGGCGGAGCCGGACGGCACCACGCTGCTGCTCGGCACGGCGGCCGCGTTGAATGTCGCGCCGGTGCTGGCGAAGAACTTTCCGACGGATCTCGTCGCCGGCTTGACCCCGCTCGCGCTCGCGGCCGAACTGCCGATGTGCCTGGTGGTGAACAAGTCCCTGCCGGTGAACAACGTCACCGAATTGATCGCCTATGCGAAAGCCCATCCGGGGAAGCTTTCTTTCGGAAGCTCCGGACCGAACACGGTCCATCACATCGCCGGTGAGTTCTTCAAGCGGCATGCCGGCATCGACTGGGTTCATGTGCCGTACCGGGGCGGCAGCCTCGCGATGACCGATCTCCTGGCCGGGCAGATTCCGGTCCTGTTCGCCACGCTTGCGACCGCGATGCCGTTCATCGACAGCGGCGCCGTCAAGGTCATCGGCATGGTCGAGGACAGGCGCTCGCGCAGCCGGCCGGACATTCCGACCATCGCAGAAAGCTTGCCGGGCTACGCGATGCCGCAGTCCTGGATCGGTTTTCTCGGTCCGCCGAGGATGTCGGCGGCGCTGGTCGCGCGCATGAATGCGGAGCTGGTCGCAGCGATCTCGACGCCCAAGGCGCGCGAGGCGCTGGAGGACAGCGGCTTCGAGGTCGTCACCAGTACGCCCGAGCAGTTCGCGGATGTCATCAAGGCGAGCCTCGCGCGCTACCGCAAGATCACGGCCGAGGCCGGGATCGAAGCACAGTAATCGAGGCACAGTAATCGACGCACAATGGGAGTTCGGCCGCCGATGCAGACCTACCGGCTCACGCGCGACATTCCGGTCGAGGAGGATTTCGACGTCCTGGTCGCCGGCGGCGGACCGGCCGGCAGCGCCGCCGCCATATGCGCCGCGCGCCTCGGCGCCAAGGTGCTGCTCGCCGAAGCGACCGGCTGCCTCGGCGGCATGGGCACGTCGGGCCTGGTTTCGACGTTCGGGCCGATCTCCGACGGCAAGCGCATGCTGGTCGGCGGCTTCATGCGCGAATTGGTGCTCTCCATGCACCAGCGCGGGTCGCTGGGGCCGCATGTGGTGCCGGAATTCCTCCACAGCCAGCTCAACCGCTGGGTGCCGTTCCGGCCCGAGGCGCTCAAGCGCCTGCTCGACGAGATGGCGCAGGACGCCGGCGTCGAGGTGCGCTTCTTCACCCGCGTGATCGACGCCGAGGTGAAGGACAAGCGCGTCGAGGGCGCCGTCATCAGCAACGTCGAAGGCTACCGCTTCATCCGCGCCAAGGTTTTCATCGACGCCACCGGCGATGCCGCTTTGGCGGACCTCGCCGGCGCCGATTGCAAGGTGATCCTGCGCGATATCGAGGCGGTGGCGCCGAGCACCTTGTGCTCGCTGTTCGCCGGGATGAACTGGGACGATCCGGCCTATGGCGACGACTGGCGCGGCATCGACAAGGTCAAGGCGTTTTCCAAGAAGCAGCTTCACCAGGCGATCGTCGACGGCCACTTCTCCCAGCCCGACCGGTTCATGCCCGGCATGAACAAGATCGGCAAGCACGCCGCCCAGCTCAATGGCGGCCATGTCTTCAATCTCAACGGGCTGTCGAGCCGCTCGCTGTCCGACGGCATGATGGCCGGGCGCAAGCTCGCGGTCGAATATCTCGAGTTCTTCCGCAAGTATGTGCCGGGTTGCGAGGAACTGGAGCTCGTGACCACGGCGCCCGTGATGGGGGTGCGCGACACCCGCCGCATCGTCGGCGAATTCGAGCTGACCATCGCGGACTTCGAGTCCGCCCGCCAATTCCCGGACCAGGTCGCGGTCTACAACCGGCCGACCGACGTGCATCCGACCGACACCTCGGAGAAGGAGTATCAGCGCTTCCTGCACGACTTCGAGGGCTTCCACGGCCTCGGCGAAGGCGACTGCCTCGGCGTCCCTTACGGCATCCTGGTGCCCAGGGGCTGGATCAATCTGTGGGTCGCGGGGCGCTGCCATTCGAGCGACACCAAGGTCCACGGCTCGATCCGCGCCCAGTCGGCTGCCTACATGATGGGCCAGGCCGCCGCGACCGCCGCCGTGCAGTCGATCCGCACCGGCGAGCCGGCCTGCGACCTCGACACCGAGCAGCTCGTTCTCGCGCTGCGCGCCGCCGGCGCCTATCTGCCGCAGCCGAAGCTGTCGAAGACGATGACGCGCTGAGCGGGACAAATTCGGCCGTCGAAGGATCTGCCCACGCAGCCTTGCGTCCCGAGGTTCGGCCGGCACGCCGCCGATGCGATCGTAACCTCCGAGCGACCCGGTGCGCAAAGTTCGCCGCGTCCGGCCGCGTCCGGCTTCCGCGCCGGATAACGGAATGCTAGCCTCGACGGCGATCGTTGCTGTTCTTTGGACCGCCGGTCAAAGGGAGGAATGCAGCATGGAAAAATTCATCGCTGATCTCGTCAAGGACTTCGACAGCGGCAAAGTGGATCGCCGCGAATTCTGTCAAACCGTGGCGCTGGCGGCCGTCGTGTACGCCGCCGGTGAATCCGCCAACGCCCAGGCGGCGCGCGGGTTCAAGGTGCTCGGCATCAACCACATCTCGTATCGGTGCCCGGATTATATCAAGGCGCGCGATTGGTATTCCTCGGTGCTCGGCATGCAGGTCGCACCGGGCCGGGAGACCGAGAAGCGAGCGAACCTGATGTTTGGCCCGGAGCCGGGCAAGGGCGGCTCGTATATCGTGGTGCGCAATACCGCCGCCGAAACCAAGCCGCCGCCCCAGGCCGTGGTCGACCACGTCTGCTACACGGTTTCCAACTGGGACGACGCGGAGATACTCGGCGCCCTGAAGGCGAAGGGTGCGACGGTATCCGGGCGCGCAGGCGACCGCAATTTACTCGACCCGTTCAACTATTATGTCCAGATCGCATCTGCGGCCACTGAAAACGCGTTCAGGCGCTGAGGGGAGAACCGTCATGGAAGGGTTCGTCGCACACAAGCTCAATGACTACGCAAACGGCAAGATCAGTCGCCGCGGATTGATCGAAGCGCTCACGCTCGCCGCAACGACGGCCTATGCCGGCAGCGCCAAGGCCGCGGACTCGCCGGGCCTGAAGATGGCGCTGATCAACCACGTCTCCTATACCTGCCCCAACTTCAAGCAGGCTGCGGACTGGTACTCGAAAGCCTTCAACCTGGACCAGATCGGCGCCACCGACCACGACGTCGCCTTGCCGTTCGGGAAGAAGGGCGAGACGCCCTACGGCGTGAACGCGATGGACGTGCCGCTCACGCATCTCATCATCCGCACCCGCGATCTCAATGCCCCGCCGGCAAACGCCGCGCCGCGGCCCAAATCGGAGGCGGTGATCGACCACATCTGCTACACCATCGCCGATTTCAACCAGGAGAAAGTAAAGGCGGAACTCAATGCGCTGGGAGCCAGCAACGTGCGCAACAGCGGCGCGACCAGCGTCATGGCGAGCGATCCGCTCGGCTACGAAATCCAGATCAGCGGCATCGCCAGCACGGCGCTGAGCGGCGGCGGCTGAGCATTTCTGATTACGTCGACTTGCGGCGCCATTGCCCGGCGGTCCGGGCAATGGCGTTTTGGCACCGGATTAAGAGCATAGGTTAAGCTCGGCTGTCCGCGGCGTGAATTGTTGGTAATGCTCTGTCCGCACAGCCGTTTCCGGTGAACGATTGCAGCGCGCTCCTCGACACATGGGCAGGATGAAGCAGAACGCTCATCCACCGGCAGAGGAGAAATCATCATGTTACGCAAAATCGGCTTCGCTCTCGTCGCGGCCGCCGCTCTCGGCACCGCTGCGCTTGCTCCGACCTCGGCATCGGCTCGGGGACACGGTCACGGCTTCCATGGCGGTCGGCATGGCGGCTGGGGCCACCGGGATTTCGGCCGTGGCGGCTGGGGCCACCGCGATTTCGGCGGTGGGCCGGGGGTGTACAGTACCGCTCCGGTCGGCGCGGGCTGGGCTACGGCCCGGCCGGTTTTCCTGAGATCACAGTACCCGTTTCCGAGGGTTCGAAGCCGCTGTCGCGCGCGTCTCGAAGGGCGGCGACAAGGCCGCAGCGTGTGGCCATCCTTCGAGACGCGCCTTCGGCGCTCCTCAGGATGAGGTCCGTGGATTGAATTCGACGTTGTGCGATCCGATCGGTTTCGTGAATCGATCCACTGGAGCCGCGCGTCGCGCCGTCATCCGCGCAGGCCCGCCTGCGCGCACAGCGCGTCGAACAGGTCCGGCTTCACGAACAGGAAATCGGCCTGCAGCACGCCGCCGGCGGGCGAGCGGTGCAGTTCGCAGATGTCGATGCAGCGCAAGCCGTGCCGGGCGATCGCCGGCAGGGTTTCGGCGATCAGCGGGGCGTCCTTGTTGTAGCTCGCCAAGGAGAGTTCCACGATCAGCGCCTGGCAATGCGCGAGCGCCGTCTTCGCCCCGGCGATGACGTCGAGCTCGGCGCCCTGGACGTCGATCTTGATGAGCGCGGCGGGGGCGAGGCGCTGCGCCGCCACCAGCGTATCGAGCCGCGCGGTCGCGACCCTGCGGACGACGAGATTGTCGCTGCCGTAATGGGAGGAATTTTCGCGGTAGAGCGAGGTGCCGGTGGCGTCGCCCGCGCGCGGCAGGAACAAGGCCTGCTCGCCGTCTTCGGCGGCCAGCGCCACGGTGAAGTGGGAGAGCCCGGCGGCACGCAGATATGCGGCATTGTCCGCATTGGCCTCGAACAGGACGAACGCCGCATCGGGAAACACCTGCGACGCGAGACGGGTCCAGCCGCCGCGATAGGCGCCGATGTCGTAGACGGTCGCCGGCTCGAAGCCCTGGGCCGCGAGGCGCAGGAGCGCATTGCGATGGGAGAGCTTTGCCGCCTTGCGCTTCACCCAGGGCAGCCGCGCCCATAAGTGCGCGACGAGATCAGGCGCGATGCGGTCCGCCATCGCCGCCGTCAGCCCAGCACGATGTGGTGGCCGTCGACGGTCTCGTCGCCGAGCAGGCGCGCGACCTTCTCGATGCGCTCCGCCGCGGCGTTGAAGGCGGCGGCGACGCCGGCCTGCGCGGCCTCGATCTGGTCGGCCGCCGCGACGCGCTGCTGCTGCATGCCGACGAGTTCCTCCTCGACCCGGCGCATGCGCTGGCGTGCTTCCGACAATTCGTCGGCGAGGATCAGCGCGGCCATGACCGTGAGCCGCATGTCGCCGATCTCGCCGAACGTCGTGCGCAGATGGGCGATGCGCTGGTCGAGTTCATGGGAGAGCCGGGCGAGATGGTGCTCCTGGCCGTCGTCGCATGCCATGCGATATTGGCGGCCGCTGATGGTTACGCTGACATGAGCCATGACCAGGTCTCGTTACGCCGTACACCCACACGACTTTCAACGCCGGCCGCGATCAGCGCTGATTGGCCTCGATGATGTCGCGGATCACGTTCATCGCCTCGTCGAGGCGCCGCGCCGCCTCCCGGTTGGTCGTCTCCAGCGCCCGCGAATGGGCGTGCACATCGTCCAGCTCGGCCGCCAGTCGCGAGCGGTCCATGCTGAAGTCGTGAACCTCTTCCGCCAGCATGCCGCGCCGGCGGTCGGCCTCCAGCCGCAGCTCCATGACCGCGTCGAGCGCATCCAGCGCGTCGTTGAGGCGCCTGACCGCCTGATCGACCGCGTGGGTGTCGCTCATCGCCTCCTCGGGGCCGGCCGGACAGGGATTACGGCCACTTCGTCCCCGTGCGGCCGTCGATCCCTTCGCAAGCTTACGGGCATTGCCGGTTTGGCGTCAACGCGCACGCTCCATGCGAGGTGTGGACAGTGCGCTTTGCCGCTTGCGTTGACTCGCAGCGCCCACATCCCTAATCAGTCCGCAGCCCCGGACGGCGGAGTTTCGCCGCGATCGCGGGCTTTGCAGGGGTGCAATTCTTGGGCATTTTCTCGGGCATTTCGAGCCATTCCACCGCGGCCGTTTCGCGTGGCGCCCATGACCGCCTCGCCAATGCCATTCGCGCGCTGGCGATGGACGCGGTCGAGGCGGCGAAATCCGGCCATCCCGGGCTGCCCATGGGCGCCGCCGATGTCGCCACCGTGCTGTTCACGCGCTTCCTCAAATTCGACGCCGCCGATCCCGAGCTGGCCCGACCGCGACCGCTTCGTGCTGTCCGCCGGCCATGGCTCGATGATGCTCTATGCGCTGCTTCATCTCCTCGGCTACGAGGCGATGACGATCGACCAGATCAAGCGCTTCCGCCAGTTCGGCGCGATCACCGCCGGCCACCCCGAGCACGGCCACGTGCCCGGCGTCGAGACCACCACCGGACCGCTCGGGCAGGGCCTCGCCAACGCGGTCGGCATGGCGATGGCCGAGCGCCATCTGGCGGCGGAATTCGGCGCCGATGTCGTCGATCACCGCACCTATGTCATCGCCTCCGACGGCGACCTGATGGAAGGCATCAGCCAGGAGGCGATCGCGCTCGCCGGCCATCTGCGGCTGGCGCGGCTCACCGTGCTGTTCGACGACAACGGCATCTCCATCGACGGGCCGCTGGCGCTGTCGGATTCGGTCGACCAGCTCAAGCGGTTCGAGGCCTGCGGCTGGAATGCGTGGCGGGTCGACGGCCACGACCCCGAGGCGGTCGCCGCCGCGATCGCGCCAGGCGCAAGCGTCCGACCGCCCGAGCCTGATCGCCTGCCGCACCGTCATCGGCTTCGGCGCGCCGACCAAGGCGGGCAGCGAAAAGGCCCATGGCTCCCCGCTCGGGGCCGACGAGATCAAAGGCGCCCGCGAGCGGCTGGGCTGGAACTGGCCGCCCTTCGAGGTGCCCGCGGACATCGCCAGCGCCTGGCGCGCCGCCGGGGAGCGTTCGCGCACCACCAGGCTCGCCTGGGAGCAGCGGCTGGCCGGCGTTGCGCCGGACCGGCGCGCCGAATTCGACCGCCGGCTCGCCGGCGACCTGCCCAAGGACGCGCTGGCCGCCGCGGTGCGCGGCGTCAAGGAGAAGCTCGCGGCTGCGCCCAAGGAGATCGCGACCCGCATCGCCTCCGAGCAGGCGCTCGAAGCGCTCACCGCCGCGGTGCCGGAAATGGTCGGCGGATCGGCCGACCTCACCGGCTCCAACAACACCCGGCCGAAGGGCATGGCGGCGTTCACGGCGGCGAACCCGGCCGGCCGCTTCATCCATTACGGCATCCGCGAGCACGGCATGGCCGCGGCCATGAACGGGATGGCGCTGCACGGCGGCGATCATTCCCTATTCCGGCACCTTCCTGGTGTTCTCCGACTATGCGCGGCCGGCGATCCGGCTCGCGGCGCTGATGGGCCTGCGGGTCATCCATGTGATCACCCACGACTCCATCGGCCTCGGCGAGGACGGCCCGACCCACCAGCCGGTCGAGCACCTCGCCGCGCTGCGGGCGATCCCGAACCTCCTGGTGTTCCGGCCCTGCGATACGGTCGAGACCGCTCGAATGCTGGCAGCTCGCGCTCGAAGCCCGGACGTCGCCCAGCGCGCTGGCGCTGACGCGGCAGAACCTGCCCCAGCTCCGCACGGGCGTTGCCGCCGAGAACCGCTGCGCCGCCGGCGCCTATGAGCTGCTGCCGGCCGAACGGCGCCGCGCAGGTGTCGCTGTTTGCGTCCGGCTCCGAGGTCGCCATTGCCGCCGAGGCGCGCAAGCTGCTCGCCGCCCGCGGGGTCGCCGCCCGGGTGGTGTCGGTGCCGTGCTTCGAGCTGTTTCTCGCCGCGCCGGCCGCCGCAGCCAAGCGCCGTGGTCGGGACCGCGCCGGTCCGGATCGGGATCGAGGCGGCGATCCGCCAAGGCTGGGACGCCATCATCGGCTCCGACGGGCTGTTCGTCGGCATGAGCGGATTCGGCGCCAGCGCCCCATATAAGGACCTTTACCGCCATTTCGGCATTACCCCAGAGCACGTCGTCGAGGCGGCGTTCACCAAACTGTCTACCGCCTGAATTCTGCGCTGGAAACGCCGCGGCTCTTATGATATCAACGCCGCAAAATTGAGCACCCGGCCTCGCGCTGGCGCCTCGTCGTTCACCGAGGTCGATGCGACCGACGGGGCCGGCGGACATCCGGCGGTGAACCGTCGAACGGAGGATGCAGGAGATGTCAGTGAGGGTCGCCATCAACGGGTTTGGCCGCATCGGCCGCAATGTCCTGCGCGCCATCATCGAGGCCGGCCGCGAGGACATCGAGGTGGTGGCGCTCAACGATCTCGCTCCGGTCGAGACCAACGCCCATCTGCTGCGCTTCGATTCGATCCATGGCCGCTTTCCCGGCGAGGTCGTGGTCGTCCGGCGACACCATCGATTGCGGTGCCGGGCCCATCAAGGTGACCGCGATCAAGAACCCGGCCGAGCTGCCCTGGAAGGCGCTGGGCGTCGACATCGCGCTCGAATGCACCGGCATCTTCACCTCCAAGGAGAAGGCCAAGGCGCACCTCGAGGCCGGCGCCAAGCGCGTCCTCGTCTCCGCGCCCGCCGACAATGCCGACCTCACCGTCGTCTACGGCGTCAACCACGACAAGCTGACCCGCGAGCATCTCGTGGTCTCCAATGCCTCCTGCACCACCAATTGCCTGGCGCCGCTCGCCAAGGTGATGAACGACGCGGTCGGCATCGAGAAGGGCTTCATGACGACGGTGCACGCCTACACCAACGACCAGCCCTCCCATGACCAGTTCCACAAGGACCTCTACCGCGCGCGGGCCGCGGCGCTGTCGATGATCCCGACCACCACCGGCGCCGCCAAGGCGGTCGGCCTCGTGCTGCCGGAGCTCGACGGCAAGCTCGACGGGGTTTCGATCCGGGTGCCGACCCCGAACGTGTCCGTGGTCGATCTCAAATTCGTCGCCAAGCGCAGCACCACCAAGGACGAGATCAACGGCGCGGTGCGGCGCGCCGCCGAGCAGCAGCTCAAGGGCATTCTCGGCTACACCGACCAGCCCAACGTCTCGATCGACTTCAACCACGATCCCCGCTCGTCGATCTTCCACATGGACCAGACCAAGGTCATGGACGGCACGCTGGTGCGGGTGATGTCCTGGTACGACAACGAATGGGGCTTCTCCAACCGCATGGCGGATACCGCCGTGGCCATGGGCAAGCTGATCTGAGCCGTGACGCATTTTAGAACCCTCGACGACGTCGATCTCCGCGGCAAGCGGGTGCTGCTGCGGGTCGACCTCAACGTGCCGATGGCCGACGGCGAGGTCGGCGATCCGACCCGCATCGAGCGGATGGCGCCGACCGTCGCCGAGATCGCGGCCAAGGGCGGCAAGGTGATCCTGCTGTCCCATTTCGGCCGTCCCAAGGGGCGCAACGCGAAGGATTCGCTCAGGCCCGTCGCCGCCGCGCTCGCCCGCCAGCTCCGGCGCGACATCGCCTTCGCCGACGACTGCATCGGCCCGGCGGCGGTCGCCGCCGTCGCCGCGATGAAGGACGGCGACATCCTCTGCCTCGAGAACACCCGCTTCCACCCCGGCGAGGAGATGAACGACCCGGGCTTCGTCGCCGCGCTCGCCGCGCTCGGCGACATCTGGGTCAACGACGCCTTTTCCGTCGCCCACCGCGCCCACGCCTCGACCGAGGGCCTCGGCCACGTGCTTCCCGCCTATGCCGGCCGCACCATGGAGGCCGAGCTCGAGGCGCTCGCCAAGGCGCTGGAGGCGCCGCAGCGCCCGGTGGCCGCCGTCGTCGGCGGCGCCAAGGTGTCGACCAAGCTCGATCTCCTGGACAATCTCGTCGCCAAGGTCGACGTGCTGATCATCGGCGGGGGCATGGCCAACACCTTCCTCGCCGCACAGGGCGTGGCGGTCGGCGTGTCGCTGTGCGAGCGCGGCCTTGCCGCCACCGCCCAGCACATCCTCGCGACCGCCAAGGCGCATCGCTGCGAGGTGGTGCTGCCGGTCGACGCGGTGGTCGCCAAGGCGTTCAAGGCCGGCGCGCCGGCGCGGGCGGTCGCCCTCGACGCGGTCGGCCCCGACGAGATGATCCTCGATATCGGCCCGCGCACGGTGGAGCACGTGATCTCGGTGCTGGCGCGGGTCAAGACGCTGGTGTGGAACGGCCCGTTCGGCGCGTTCGAGATCGAGCCGTTCGACATCGGCACCGACGAGGTGGCGGAGGCCGCGGCGGAATTGACCGCGGCCGGAAGGCTGGTCTCGGTCGCCGGCGGCGGCGACACGGTGGCCGCCCTCAACGCCGCCGGCGCGACCGAGCGTTTCACCTATGTTTCGACCGCCGGCGGCGCCTTCCTGGAGTGGATGGAAGGCAAGCCATTGCCGGGGGTCGAGGTGCTCAAGGCGAGGGGCCCGGCGGCGGCCCCGCGGGTGGTTTCGACGGCGACATGAGCGGCGGCGCCGGCGGCGCGGTCCATGAGCAGGAGGAGAGTGCGATGGACCTCGATGCGTTGAACAAGGTCGCGACCGCCATGGTCGCCCCGGGCAAGGGCCTTCTGGCGGCCGACGAGTCGACCGGCACCATCAAGAAGCGCTTCGACGCGATCGGCGCCGAATGCAGCGAGGACAACCGCCGCGACTACCGCGAACTGATGTTCCGCTCGACCGAGGCGATGCGCAGCCATATCTCCGGCGTCATCCTCTATGACGAGACCATCTGGCAGAACGCCAAGGACGGCACGCCGCTGGTCAAGGTGATCGAGCAGGCCGGCGTCATTCCCGGCATCAAGGTCGACGAGGGCACCAAGCCCTTGCCCGGCTGCCCCAACGAAGTCGTCACCGTCGGTCTCGACAAGCTCGGCGAGCGGCTGCCCAAATATTACGCGCAGGGCGCGCGTTTTGCGAAATGGCGCGCGGTGATCGACATCGGCGCCGGCATCCCGACCTACACCTGTTTGCGCGCCAACGCCCATGCGCTCGCGCGCTATGCCGCGCTGTGCCAGGCCGCGCAGATCGTGCCGATCGTGGAGCCCGAGGTGCTCATGGACGGCGATCATGACATCGACCGCTGCTACGGCGTGACCGAATGGGTGCTCAAGGAGACCTTCCAGGAGCTGTATTACAACCGGGTCGCGTTGGAAGGCATGGTGCTCAAGCCGAACATGGCGGTTCCCGGCAAGAAGAGCACCAAGCATGCCGGCGTCGAGGAGGTCGCGGAGATGACCGTGCGGCTGTTGAAGAACTGCGTGCCGGGCGCGGTGCCGGGCATCGCCTTCCTGTCCGGCGGGCAATCCGACGAGGAGGCCACCGCCCATCTCGACGCCATGAATCGCATCGGCGGTCTGCCCTGGAAGCTGACCTTCTCCTATGGCCGCGCGTTGCAGGCCGCCCCGCAGAAGGCTTGGCGCGGCGCGCCCGAAAACGTCGCTGCGGCCCAGCGCGCCTTCGCCCACCGCGCCCGCATGAACGGCCTCGCCAGCCTCGGCCAGTGGGCGGCGGATTTGGAGAAGAAGGCGGCGTAGCGCCGATCAAGGCGCTGCCGGCTCTATTCGATACCGATCAGCGCGGCGATCTTCGCGCGCACCTCGTCAACCACCTCGGCTGGAGCAGTGCCCATATCCGGATGTTGCGTTCCGGCCATGACAGGCAGCGCAACTGGTCGCAGAGCACCGCACCGGCAACGGCCTGGCCGGGGCCAATCGGCACTTCGAACGGATATCCCTTGGCCTGATTGGTGATCGGGCAGGCGACGCAAAGACCCGTCCTCTCATTGTAGAGGCGGGGACTGAGGACGAGGGCCGGCCGGCTGCCTCTCTGCTCATGACCCTTGGTCGGGTCGAGATCGATCCAGATGAAATCGCCGGCGTCGGGACTACCAGACTTCATTGCCGACGGGCGGCCCCCAACCGGTTTCGCCGTGGCGGTTCTCCTCGGTGATCTCGCCAATCAATTGCTCCAATAC
Organism: uncultured Alphaproteobacteria bacterium; assembly: GCA_963746235.1. Taxonomy (GTDB): domain Bacteria; phylum Pseudomonadota; class Alphaproteobacteria; order Rhizobiales; family Xanthobacteraceae; genus JAJPKK01. The sequence goes on along the minus strand of CAVVCE010000093.1, from coordinate 1,198 downwards.
ATAGCGGCGATGCTTGCGGGTTGTGATCTTTACGATGAGCGCGCCGTTTTCGATCGTCATGTCGACGGCCTGGCCCTCGGCAGCGCCGATCTCTTTCGCGAATGCGCTGGGAACGCGCAATGCCAAGCTGTTCCCCCATTTTTGGAATTCGGCTCGCACGAACTTGCCTCTCTGCGACTTGCCTTCGAGGAAAAAAGTAGATACATTGTAGATACTTCGGCGCGGGCGTCAACCCATTTCGGCACGCAGGGATTTAGCCCCAACGGGCTGGCGTCCGGAACCAGGATTGGCTATCGTTATGGAAAATCCCAATAAGCTAATTCCAGCAAGGAAGGGCGAGTTATGCCGAAGACCAGCATCGTCCTACAGGTAAGCTTGCTAGCTTGTTTGGCCGTAGCGGTGTCGCTTTTTGCAGGCCGCGCCACGCCGGTATCGGCACAGGAGGGCGGAGCCGCTGCCGGCCAGACCGTTTCGCGCTCATTGCCCCTACAGCATCCGAGCGGCACGAAATTGACGGAGCAGGAGTCCAAAGGCGCCGGGGTGTTTATCCAACGCTGTTCGCTTTGCCACCTGGCCAAGACGTTCGGCGCCGGCGGCAGCAAATTTTGTTGCGTTGCTTCGCTCGGTCCCAATCTCAGCGGCCTGTTCAAGAATCTCACGCCTGACCAGGAAAAAGCCTTCAGAGACATCATTCTGAACGGCGGTCCGACCTATATGCCGCCCTGGAAATATGGCCTGACAGCGGAAGAAATCGACGACATCGTCGCATACTTGAAAACATTGAGCTGATCCCAAAAGGGAGAAGAAGATGAAAAAGTCCAAGAATCTTTATTGCATGACCGCGCTCGTCGGCATCCTCGCGGGCATCGTCGGAGCGCCGAGCGCCTTTGCGCAATACGCCCCCGGCGGACCCAAGTTGAGGGGGACGGTAAAAGCCCAGGACGGTCAACCCATGGAAGGAGTCGTGGTCTCGGTTCGCGGCGAAGGCAAGTCGTTTGTAACGAGCGTATTCACGAACCAGAAAGGGGTCTATGTTTTCCCATCGCTGGAGAAAGGGTTGCAATTCAGTCTGTGGGCGCAGGCTCAAGGGTTCGACATTGCTCGGCTGAATGTCGATGCCGGCGGCGGTGAGGTCCAGCAGGTGCCGGCATTAGAGCTCAAGCCGCTGAAGAATTTTGAAAAGCAATTGACCGGGTCA
>CAVVCE010000092.1:0-13585 GCA_963746235.1 uncultured Alphaproteobacteria bacterium | reverse complement strand
GGCGCGTAGCGGAGTCAGCGCGGTGGCCACCAGCAGCGAGCCGGCAAAGGCGCCGGCGATAGAAGCGGTCCTCATGGCATTTCTCCCCTTTGGGCCGGGCGTGTTTCCTGGCATGGACTTGGTGCGCGAAAGCTTCGAATGCATCGGCAAACCGGCACGTTTCCGGCACCCTAGGCGGGGCATGTTGGAGGGTCAATATATCTCCATGCCGCGCGCGGGCTGCCATGCGCCATCGGCGGCACCGGCCCAACGCCGGTGCGGCCGAGCGGGGAGAAGTGGGCCGGCGGTGGGCAGCATTTCGGCGCCGCCCGCCATATTCTCAAATGGGCGACTTCTCCAACGGCAGCGGTGCGCCGCTCAGGGCTGGCAGGAGGTCAGATCCTTTTCCTCGATGGAGAAGATCTCGCCCGCCTCCACCTTGATGTTGCGGACGAGGCACGCCCGGCCCGAGGTGTCCTTGAGGCTCGCGTCGTAGAGACCCGGCGCGGTCGCGGTGATGCGCAGCCGTTCGTCGGAGTCCACCGTGCCGTCCTTGTCGTTCTTGCACTGGTTGTCGCCCCATTTGGTGGTGCCGGCGGGCGCCAGGCGGAATTCGGAGATGGTGTGGTGGGTCAGGTTCCAGAACCGGATCGGACCGTCGGCGGCGAACGCGCTCGAAGCCGTCGTGATGAGCGCCAGCAATATGTGAATGGGCAGTTTCATTGTTTTCTCCCTGGTTTGCGCCGAGAATAGCCGGGTCGACAGGACAGCGGAAGCGGGTGATGCTATGAATGGCGCTCCGCCCCGTCCGGTCGCTCCCTGCCGCGGCCGCGCCCTTACTGCAACAGCCCTTGACGCCACCGGGCCGGAAAGCGGCTTGGTAACTTGACAGCGAGCGCGCCACCGGCACTATCCGGTGTCGTCCATGTGAGAAGATGATCCCAATGGCCATAACTGCAGTCCCGAGTGACTTCCGTGCCGACATCCACCTGCCGACCGATCATTTGCCGCTGCTGCGCTGGATGATTTTCACCGGCGTCTGCCTGTTCGGGTTCGTGCTGGCCTGGCATTTCGGCCTGGTCCGCATGATGCTCAACAGCGACAAGACCTACATCTCGGTGATCATCCTGGCGCTCTACGTCGCCGCTTCGCTGCACTGCATGGTGCGCACCATCGTGATCTCCCGGGAGCTCGACAAGGCGCACCGCGTGCTCGCATTGGTGGACGGCGGAACCCACCGCTTCAGCGTGGAAGGAGCGGACGTCGTGACCGGAACTGGGGCCAAGCTGCCGCGCGGCGAGGTCACCACCCACATCCGCAATCTCATCCTCAAGGCCGGACTGCAGGGCGAGGAGCATCGGCTCGACCAGACGCTGCTGCTGCGCGGACTCGCCGACGCGCTTGCGCGGCCCCAACCAGCTCGGCTCGTTCGCCAGCGATGCGCTTGATGAAGCTCGGCCTGCTCGGCACCATCATCGGCTTCATCATGATGCTGGCGCCGATCGCCGGGCTCGATGCCGTCCGACCACGCCTCGGTCAAGAGCTCGATGGGTCTGATGAGCGACGGCATGGCGGTGGCGATGTACACCACCCTGACCGGCCTGATCGGCTCGATCCTGGTGCAGACCCAGTACTACATGCTCGACAAGGCGACCGCGCAGCTGTTCGCCCTCGCCACCAACCTGACCGAAGTGTTCGTGGTCTCCGTCCTCGAGCGAGGGCAGGATGGACACGTTCGGTAACTATCCGCGTCGAGACGGCCGTTCGATCCTTTCAGCGTCATGCTGTTCAAGGCGCTGCAGGTCGTTGCCTTCCTGTTCTTCATCGCGCTGCTCGCGATGAACCCGGAGACCAAGGAAGGCAAGATCGACACCAAGGCGGAATACATCATCACGCTGACCTGGCCCGACAGCCATCCCGACGACATCGACCTCTATGCCGAGGACCCGCTCGGCAACATCGTCTGGTACCACGAGCGCGAGGCTGGCTTCATGGTGCTCGACCGCGACGACCGCGGCGGCCTCAACAACTCGATCACCGTGAACGGCCGCAAGGTGGCGAACCCGATCCGCCAGGAGACGATCAGCATCCGCGGCATCATCGCCGGCGAATACACCGTCAACGTCAACTACTATCTCGCCACCCAGGCGACCCCGGTGCCGGTGACGGTGAAGATCGAGAAGGTCAATCCCCATGTCGAGGTGGTCTCCTACGACACCGTCATGCTCGATCACATGGGGCAGGAGAAGACGGCGGCGCGCTTCAAGATCGCCGCCAACGGCGACGTGCTCGACGTCAGCCACCGCGACAAGTCTCTCATTCAACTGACCCGCAGCGTCCGCCGCTCGACGTCGGCCAAGTGACGCGCGTGGCAGCCACGCAAAGCAGGGGTGATGACCGGGACCGTGCTCGCCATATCGGCTCGCCTATGTCGTCATCGGCGTGCTGCTGCTCAACATGGGCCTCACCTCGCGGTTCGCGTGGTGGGTGAAGGCGATGGCCATCGTGGTGACCTGCGGCTTCTTCATCGAGGTGTTCTTCTCGACCAAGAGCCTGCTCGGCTGGCCCGGCACCGGAGCAGCTGCCGCCGCGGTTCCAACTGTTGTGGACCCGGGTGGTCGAGCCCGACCCGAAGATCCGCGATCCCGGCGCGATCTATCTCTGGGTCGAGGAACTCGACGAGAACAACGTGCCGAGCGGCGTGCCGCGCTCCTACCGGCATCCGCTACACGCCGCCGCTCGCCGAACGCTCGCTCAAGGCGCGCGACGAGATCATGGCCGGCAATCCCCAGGAGGGCACCGCCAACGACATGGAGGCCGAGGAGTCAAGACCAAAACGCCGAGCAGCAGGCCGAGCAGCTCAACGGCCCGAACCGAAACGACCTCGGGACGGGCAATATCGACCTCGACATGCTGGTCAAGCAGGCCCAGCAGGTCGAGTTCAGGCCGCTGTCCGGCCCCGCGCTGCCCGGCGAAATAGGGCCGCGCGCGGCGCGATGCGCCCATTTCCGACAGCCGTGTCGCCCGCTTGCCGGGCATCCAGTACCACTGGCGCTCTGGGGCTCAGTAACACCGATGGCACAGGGGTTACTGGATTGCCCGGTCAAGCCGGGCAATGACACGCTTGTGGATCGGAGGAACGCTCCTCCACCCGCTCCGGCGCGCCCGTCATCGCCAGGAACGCCTGCTCGATGGTCGCGGTGCCGGTGGCGACCAGGAGCTCGGCCGGCGTGGTGTCGCTCAGCACTTTGCCGCGGTGCATCACGATCACCCGGTCGGCATCGGCGACCTCGTCGCACAGATGCGTCGCCCACAGCACGGCGACCGCGCGCTCGCGGCGCATGGCCAGCAGGAGCTTGCAGCAGCTCGCTGCGGCTCGCCGGATCGAGCCCGACGGTCGCCTCGTCCATCAGCAGCACGCGCGGCTCGTGAAGCAGCGCGCGCGCGAGCTCGACCCGCCGGCGATTTCCGCCGCTCAGCGTTGCGGTTTTGTCATGGGCGCGGTCGGCGAGCCCGAGCCGCGCCAGCTCCTTCTCGATCCGCGTCTTGGCGACGGCGCGGGGAATGCCGTGCAGGCCGGCATGGAACAGCAGGTTGGAGGTGACCGACAATTCGAGGTCGAGGGTCGGCTGCTGGAACACGATGCCGAGCCGGGCCAGCGCCGGCACCGGCTTGCGCGTCATGTCGTGGCCCATGACCTCGATGCGTCCGGAATCCGGCACGAACAGGCCGGACAGCAGCTGGAACAGCGTCGATTTGCCGGCGCCGTTGGGCCCGAGCAGCGCGATGAACTCGCCGGGCTGCGCGGTAGAAGCTCGACGCCGTCGACCGCGCGCACCGGTCCGTAGGTCTTGACGACATTGTCCAGCAGCAGGGCAGGCGCGGTGTCGGCCCGCGCGAGCGTTCGTCCATCAGCAAGTTCCCTCCCGCGCGGCAGGTTCTATCGCGCGGCCCGGCGAAGCCATTCGGCTCACGTCTTGCCCCGGCGCTTCGATAAGTCGTACGCTGCCGCGCAACCATCTCCGCAAGCGCAAGTGAAGAGAACCACCGTGCCCCAAGTCTCCTTTGGCGTCCCGTCTTGCGACCCCTGCTGGCCCTCGGCCTCGTCGCCGCGTTCCTGGCCGGCCCGTGCTCCGGCGCGGGCGCCAAGGACACCGGCCTGATCTTCGTCAGCAACGAGAAAACCAACAACCTCATCATCATCGATCCGAAGACCTACAAGATCGTCAAGGATCTCAAAGTGTCGCGGCGGCCGCGCGACATGCATTTCAGCGCCGACCACACCAAGCTCTACGTCGCCTGCGGCGACGACGACGTGATCGACATCATCGACGTCGCCAAGCTCGAAGTGATCGGCAAGCTCACGACCGGATCGAGCCCCGAGACCTTCGGCATCGACGAGAAGCGGCGCCGCATCTATGTTTCCAACGAGGAAGGCTCCTCCCTGTCGGTCATCGACATCGACCAGAACATCATCATCCACGAGATTCCGACCGGCGCCGAGCCCGAAGGGGTGTTCGTCAGCGAGGACGGCCATTTCGTCTATGTGACCTCCGAGGTCGGCGACCTCGTCCATCTCATCGATGCCGACAGCGGCAACGTGGTGCAGGACGTGGTGGTGGGCACGCGTCCGCGGCGCTTCGCCGCGACGCCCGACGGCAAGGAACTCTGGGTCTCGACCGAATTGTCCGGCGAGGTCTACATCATCGACCGCAAGAGCTTCACCGTCGACAGGCAAGATCGATTTCCTGCCGCCGGGAATGCGCAAGAGCGACGTGACCCCGGTCGACCTGCGGATCACCAAGGACGGCAAGACCGCCTATGTCACCCTCGGCCATGCCGCCCATGTCGCGGTGGTCGATGTCGCCACCCGCAAGGTCTTGAGCTACATCCTGGTCGGCAAGCGGTCCTGGGGCCTCGGCCTGTCGCGCGACGAGAAGACGCTCTACGTGGCCAATGGCTTCGGCGACGACGTGACCATCATCGACCTCGAATACCCGCAAGGCCACCATATCGATTCCGGTCGGCCGCATTCCCTGGGGCGTGGTGATCGATGACTAGTGCGCAATTTCCACTCATTCGTAGCGGTGGGCAAAGGCGCTCTTTGCGCCGTGCCCATGTTCTGCGTTCCACGTGGGCACGGCGCTGCGCGCCTTTGTCCACCCTACAGGTTGCGCGCGAGGCGCCGCGCCGTTGTTGCTCGCGCTCGCGCTGGCCGGCGTCGCAGAGAAGGCGCCTGCCCAGCCGCGCTCCGCGGCACCTGCGGCGCCGCCTCCGGCAGCCGCGGCGCCGCGCGGCAGCGCATCGTGATCGGCTACGTCGATATCGAGGGCGACCCGCGCTATGAGCCGGTGCGCGCCTATGAGCGGCTGATATTGAAGACCCGCGATCATCCGTTCCCCGGCGCGCAGGTCGGCGTCGACGAGGCCCAGGCGCTGGTGCGGGTGCTCAACACCGATTTCGCCCTGGAGCGCATCACCGTGAAGGCGCCCGATGAGGTGGCGGGCGCCGTCACCCAGGCGATGGCGGAGCGCGGCATCAAGTTCTTCCTCATCGATGCGCCGGCCGAGGCGTTCAAGCCGCTGGCGGCGGCGGTCAAGGGCCGCGACGTGCTGCTGTTCAACGTGTCGGCGCCCGACGATTCGCTGCGCCGCGACGTGTGCGCGCGCGAGATGGTGCACACCATCCCGAGCCTTGCCATGAGCATGGATGCCCTGATGCAGTATCTCCTGTCGCACAAGTGGCGGGACTTGCTGGTGTTCGAGGGGCCGCTGCCGGTCGATGCCCAGCGCACCGACGCGTTCGTGCGTTCGGCGCAGAAGTTCGGCGCCCGCATCGTCGCCCGCCAACATTTCAAGGCCGGCACCGATCCGCGCGACCGCGAGCAGAACAATCCCGCTTTGCTCAGCGCCGTCAACCGCGACTATGACGTGGTGTTCGTCGCCGATGACGCCTTCGACTTCGTGCGCACGGTGCCCTACCACACCGTGCGCCCGCGCCCGGTGGTCGGCAGCATCGATTTGGAGCCGGTGGCCTGGCACTGGACCTGGGAGCACAACGGCGCCCCGCAGGTCAATTCCCGCTTCGACAAGAAATCCGGCGGCCGCCGCATGGAAAGCGCCGACTGGGCGGCCTGGATCGCGGTGAAGATGATCGTGCAGTCGGCGCTGCGCACGCGCTCGGCCGACTTCGCCAAGCAGCGCGATTTCATTCTCGGCGATGCCGGTTTCGACGGCGACAAGGGCTTGCCCGTAGGGGTGCGGCCGTGGGACCACCAGTTGCGCCAGGCGGTGCTTCTCGCGGCGCCCTACACGGTGGTCGCGAGCGCCCCGGTGGAGGGCTTCCTGCACCGCATCAACGACCTCGACACGCTCGGCGACGACGAGCCGGAAACCCCCTGCCACCTCAACAAGTAGGCGCCATGCAACTCGCTCACGCCGGCCGCGCGCTCACCGCCGTCACCATGCGCGAAATCACCAAGTTCACCCAGCAGCGCGGGCGGTTGCTGTCGGCGCTGGTGCGGCCGCTGATGTGGCTCGCGGTGTTCGCAGCCGGTTTCTACAACGTGTTCGGCGTCTCGATCATTCCGCCCTACAAGACCTACATCACCTACCAAGTCTATATCGTCCCGGGCCTGCTCGGCATCATCCTCTTGTTCCACGGCATGCAATCCTCGCTCTCGATGGTCTATGACCGCGAGATGGGCGTGATGCGGCTGCTGCTCACCGCGCCGCTGCCGCGCTGGGTGCTGCTGGTGTGCAAGCTGATGGCGGGAACCGTGCTGTCGGTGCTCACCTGCTACGTCTTTCTCGCCATCTGCATCCTGTTCGACGTGACCTTCGAGCCGAGCGGCTGGCTCAGCGTGCTGCCGGCGCTGATCATATCCGGCATGATGCTGGGGGCGCTGTGGCTGTTCCTGTCGGTGCACATCAAGCAGCTCGAGAATTTCGCCGGCGCCATGAACTTCGTGATGTTCCCGATGTTCTTCTTCTCCTCCGCGCTCTATCCGCTGTGGAAGCTGCGCGAAGGCGGCTCGGAGGCGCTATATTACATCTCGCTCGCCAATCCGTTCACCCATGCGGTCGAACTGATCCGCTTCGCGCTCTATGGCGAGTTCGAGCCGATCGCGGCCGCCGTCGTCGTCGGCTCCACCGTGATCTTCTTCGCGCTGGCGGTGATCGGCTACAATCCCCAGCGCGGCATGATCCGGCGGGGCGCGCCGCAGCCGGCGTGACGCGACGGGCTTTCTTATTTTCGCGACCTCATCCAGAGGAGCCGTGCCAAGCACGGCGTCTCGAAGGATGGCCACAGGTACTTCCGTAGCAAGGAGTTACGCATGCCGCGCTTGCTGCCATCCTTCGAGACGCGCGCAAGAGCGCGCTCCTCAGGATGAGGTCGTAAGAAGCCCTCCTACACCACCGGCTTGCCCAACCGGCGCGCGATCTCGGCGCGGATCTCCGCACGCTCGTTCGCCGAGTGCGATCCGCGCGGGCGCGCGATCGGCACTTCGGCGACGACGCGCGTCGGGGTCGATGACAGCAGGAACAGGCGGTCGGCCAGCCCGATCGCCTCGTCGATGTTGTGGGTGACGAGAAGGGTGGTGACCCGCCGGCTCGTCACCAGGGCGGCCAGCTCGTCGCGCAGGCGTTCCGCGAGGGCGTCGTCGAGGGACACGAAGGGTTCGTCGAGCACCAGCAGGTCGGGCTTGACCGCGAAGGCGCGCGCAAGGGCGACGCGGCGCGCCTGGCCGAGCGACAGCTCGCCGGGAAAATGCGCGCGATGGGCGGTGAGCCCGAGCGCGGCGAACAGCACGTCGAGATCGGCGTCGGTCGCCTCCGGCGCGCCGAGCCGCACGTTCTGCTCCACGGTGCGCCAGGGCAGCAGGCGCGGTTCCTGGAACACCATGCCGAGCTTGCCGTGATCGGGCAGGCTCACCACCCCGGAATAGTCGCGGTCGAGGCCGGTGATGATGCGAAGCAGCGTCGTCTTGCCGCAGCCGGAGGGACCCACGAGGGCGGCCACCGCCCCGGCGGGGAGGGCGAATTTCAGCCCCCGCAGCACGTCGAGCCGACCGCCCGACGCCGCCCGGTAGGATTTGCTTTCGATTCTGACATCAAGCTGGGCGGGGACGCCAGCGGGAGACATGTCGTTCAATCGGCTGCACCAGGAATGTTTCGATCGCCAGCATGACGACGACGAAGGCAATAGCATAGGCGAGGATGCGGGTGACGTCGAACAGTTGGAACGCGATCCCGATCTCGAAGCCGACGCCGTTCGGCCGTCCCAGCAGCTCGACGATGAGGACGATCTTCCACACCAGCGACAGACCCGAGCGCGCGGCCGCGGCGAGGTAGGGCGCGAGCTGGGGAATCAGCACGTGGCGCAGCCGCGTCCAGTTTCCCATGTGGAACACATCCGCCATCTCGTCGAGCTGGCGGTCGAAGGAGCGGGCGCCCTCGCGCACGGTCACCGTCGCGTTGGGGAGCTTGTTGAGCGCGACGGCCGCGATCGCCGCCGTCTCGGTGAGGCCGGCCCATACATAGGCGAGCACGATGATGACCAGCGCCGGCAGATTGAGCAGCACCACCAGCCAGGGATCGGCCAGCCGGTCGGCGAGGCGCCAGCGCCCCATCATCACGCCCAGCACGGTGCCGAGCGCCATGGCGATGGTGAAGGAAATCGCGACCCGCGCCAGGGTGACGCCGAGCTGAAAGGCGAGGTCGCCCGACCGCGCCTCGGTCCACAAGGCGAGCGCCACGGCCTGCGGGCCCGGCAGCATCCGCGGCCCGGCGATCTGCGAGCCCACATACCAGGCGACCAGCAGGAGACCCAGCGAGGCCAGTCTCGGAACGAGGTTCAATCGGTCTTTCCCGGATCGTAGAACGTGCCCTTGTCCATCTCGCGGGCGGTGCCGACGAGGTTGGTGCCGCCGATCTCGGCGAGCACCTGGTAGAGCGCGCGGGAGTCGCGTTCCTCGTCCGCGACCGGACGGCGGGGAATGCCCTCGCTGTAGCGCTTGCGATAGATCTCGAGCGCGGCCTTGTCGGAGACGCCGATGCGCGGGGCGAGCCGCTGCCATTCCGCCTCCGAGGTGGCGAGGATGTCCTTCGCCTTGGCGGCGGTCTGGAGGAAGCGGTCGACGGCCGATTTGTTCTTGGCCGCCCAGTCGCCGTCGAACGCATAGCCGATCAACGCCACCGGGCCGGTGGCGCCGAGCTGCTTTTCGATCTCCTCCATGTCGATGGCGCGCTTGAATCCCTTGCCCTCGAGCTCGGCGCAGAAATTCCAGAACGTCAGCGTGGCCTCAAGCTCGCCCTGCAGCGCCTTTTGCGACAGCAAGGGAGGGGCGCCAAAGACGATGTTCGCCTGGTTCTTGAGATCGAGGCCGCTGCGGCGCGCGACCGCCTGGAGCATCAGCCAGCTCTTGTCGAGCGGCCCACCGGCGATCGCAAGCTTCTTGCCCTTGAGGTCGGCGATGCCGGCGATGCCCGATGTCGCGGGAGCCATCACCGCGCCGAGCGTGCTCGAATAAGGGTAGTAGACCAGCTTGGCGCCGAGCGAGCGCTCGCGTGCGACCCACAGCCAGTCCGAGACGATCAGGTCCGCCGAGCCGCTGGCGAGCGCGATCCGGCCGGCCTCGGTGGAGGCGAGTTCGACCACCTGGATGTCAAGACCGGCCTGCTTGTCGAGGCCATGGGTGCGGATGATGTCGAGCTCCCAGGCGAGGGTGCCGGTCTTTTGCGCCGCGATGCGGATACGATCGGCCGCGATGGCGGAGGTGACCGAGGAAGCGACCAGGCAGGTGACCAGCGAGGCAACGAGGCAGAGCACCGGGACGAGCGACGCCCGCAGCGGCAAAATCCCTCGCACGACATGCCGAGTGTCGCCTATGCTATCGCCTAAGCCACGGTCTGATCGTCCTTGCGGCGATGCTCCTGCGCCCCCCGACATTCGCTCTCCTCCGTTTCGTTTGCGTTTCGTTTGCGCGTATTTGAATGGCCCGCCGTGGTAAGGCGCAAGAACCCATGGCCGTCAGGGGTGGCGCAGCATACATGCTTCATCGACCTTGGCTTCCGAGGTTTTTCCTTTTCGCGCTATTGGCTTTTCCTATGACGCCGAGGGCGTCCTGAACGTGAGGCGAACCATGCTCATCGGCGTGCCGAAGGAGATCAAGGACAGCGAATACCGGGTCGGCCTGGTGCCTTCCACGGTGCGCGAGTTGACGCTGCGGGGCCACCGGGTCCTCATGCAAAAGGATGCCGGTGTCGGGGCCGGCCTTTCTGATGACGCCTATGTCGCGGCGGGCGCGGAGATCGCCGGCGACGCCGATCGGGTGTTCGCCGAGGCGGAATTGATCGTCAAGGTCAAGGAACCGCTCGCCGCCGAACGCGCGAAGCTGCGGCGCGGACAGGTGCTGTTCACATATCTGCACCTCGCGGCCGATCGCGAGCAGGCCGAGGGCCTGCTGGCGTCCGGCGTGATCGCCATCGCCTATGAGACGGTGACGAGCCCGCAGGGCGGCCTGCCGCTGCTGGTGCCGATGTCGGAAGTGGCGGGCCGCATGGCGCCGCAGGCCGGCGCTCACTGCCTGGAAAAGGAGAATGGCGGGCGCGGCGTGCTGCTGGGCGGGGTCCCCGGCGTGCCGGCGGCCGATGTGCTGGTGCTCGGCGGCGGCACCGTGGGCGCCAATGCGGCGCGGATCGCCGCCGGGATGGGCGCCGACGTCACCGTGGTCGACCGCAGTCCCGACGCACTGCGGCGCATCGACAACGCCTTTGGCGGCGCCGTACGCACGGTGTTCTCCACCCGCGATGCGGTCGAGACCCTGTGCCGGCGCGCCGATCTCGTCATCGGCACCGTGCTCATCCCCGGTGCCAAGGCGCCCAAGCTGATCACCGCCGAGACGGTGAGGGCGATGAAGCCGGGCTCGGTCATCGTCGACGTTTCCATCGACCAGGGCGGCTGCGCGGAGACATCGCGGCCGACCACCCATTCCCATCCGACCTACATCGTCGACGATGTCGTGCACTACTGCGTCGCCAACATGCCCGGCGCGGTGGCGCGCACCTCGACCTTCGCGCTCAACAACATGACCTTGCCGTTCGTCCTCGCGCTGGCCGACAACGGCTATCGCGTCGCGCTCGGCCAGGACCCGCATTTGCGCGCGGGGCTCAACGTCTACGAAGGCGCCATCACCTACCGCGCGGTCGCCGACGCGCTGAAGCTGCCCTACGTGCCGGCCGAGCAGGCGTTGCGGATGTGAGGAGCCGTCATTCCGGGGCGCGCGCCTTCGCGCGAACCCGGAATCCAGAGGCATCACCTCTCGGACCGCGGTCTGGAATCCGCGGTTCCGCCTGCGGCGGCCCCGGAATGACGGCGCGTCACCCATTCAATTGCGTGATGAACTTCGTGTTGAGATACGCCTCCAGCGCCTCGGCGCCGCCTTCGCTGCCATAGCCGGAATCCTTGATGCCGCCGAACGGCACTTCGGGCAGCGCCAGGCCGTGGTGGTTGATCGACACCATGCCGCTCTCGATGGCGTGGCCGATGGCGGCGCGCGGTCTTGGCGGAGCGGGTGTAGGCGTAGGCGGCGAGGCCGTAGGGCAGGCGGTTGGCCTCGGCCACCACCTCGTCGAAGCCGTCGAAGGGATTGATGATCGCCAGCGGGCCGAACGGCTCCTCGTTCATGATGCGGGCGTCGCGCGGCACGTCGGTCAGCACCGTCGGCTCGAAGAAATAGCCCTTGTTGCCGATGCGCTGGCCGCCGGTCTCGACCTTGGCGCCCTTGGCGACGGCGTCGGCGACGAACGCCTCCATGGCATCGAGGCGGCGGCTGTGGGCGAGCGGCCCCATCCGCGTGTCCGCCTGCAGCCCGTCGCCGACCTTCAGGGCCTTCGCGGCGGTGACGAACTGCTCGACGAATTGCTCGTACACCGGCTCCTGCACCAGGAAGCGGGTCGGCGCGACGCAGACCTGGCCGGCGTTGCGGAACTTGTTGGCGCCGAGGATCTTGGCCGCGGCGTCGACATCGGCATCGTCGAACACGATCGCCGGCGCATGGCCGCCGAGCTCCATCGTGACGCGCTTCATGTGCGCACCCGCCAGCGCGGCGAGCTGCTTGCCGACCGCGGTCGAGCCGGTGAAGGAGATCTTGCGGATGACCGGATGCGGAATGAGATATGCCGAGATCTCCGCCGGCACGCCGAACACGAGATTGATCACGCCCGGCCGGCACGCCGGCATCGACGAAGGCGTCGACCAGCGCGGCGCAGGAAGCCGGCGTCTCCTCGGGCCCCTTGAGGATGATCGAGCAGCCGGCGGCGAGCGCGCCGGAGACCTTGCGCACCGCCTGGTTGATCGGGAAATTCCACGGCGTGAAGGCGGCGACCGGGCCGACCGGCTCCTTCACCACGATCTGCCAGACGCCGTCGGCGCGCGGCGGGATGATGCGGCCATAGCTGCGGCGGCCCTCCTCGGCGAACCAGTCGATCACGTCGGCGCCGGCCAGCGTCTCGCCGGTCGATTCGCGCGAGCGGCTTGCCCTGCTCCATGGTCATCAGCGTGGCGATCTCGCTCGGCGCGGCCGCGCAGGATGTCGGCGGCCTTGCGCATGAGCTGTAGCGGTCATAGGCCGAGACCTTGCTCCAGGTCTCGAAGCCCTTCTGCGCGGCGGCGAGCGCGGCGTCGAGATCGGCCTTCTCGGCATGGGCGACGGTGCCGATCGCTTCGGCGGTCGCGGGGTTGAGCACGGTGAGCGTCTTGCCGCTCGCCGCCGGTTTCCATGCGCCATCGATGAAAAGATTGACGTTCGGGTACATGATGCACCTCAAAAAGTGTGCCCGCTCCGAAGCGTCTTAGAGGACCCCGCGCTCGCCAGCAACGCCTATTGTGGCGCAGGCGCGGCCACGCCGGTTTGACCGGCTGGTGCGGCGAACCTGGCGGATCGATTCCGTGAAACCAATCAGTAGGGTGGGCAAAGGCGCGCTCTTCGCGCCGTGCCCACGCGGATACGACGATGGCGGGCACGCTCCGCTTTGCCCACCCTACAAGTCTTCACACCGCGAACCGCTCGGTTTCGGAGACGGCGCCGTCTGCGCCGAGACCGCGACGCGCGACCTCGCAGGTCCAGTCGCCGGGGCGCCCGCCGATCCGGTAGAGATTGTAGCCGGCTGCATCATGGTCGGTGCCGAAGGCCGCCGATGCCGATGGCACCCCGATCACCGGCACGCGGCCGCACGGGCCGTCGATCCAGGCCAGCGACCCCCGGTGATCGTGGCCGTGGATCACGAGCTCCGCGCCGGCCGTCACGATCGCCTCGCGAAACGCGGCGGCATCGATGAGGCGCTTGAGGCGCGATCGCGGCACCACATGCGGGGGATGATGAATGAGGACGACGCGGAACTGCGCAGCGGCCCCGGCCAGCAGCGCCGCCATGCGCGCGATCTGGGGCGCGCCGAGCCTGCCCGTCGCCAGGAATTGCGGCGTCGGCACCGCCGTCGAGACGCCGATCAGCGCCGCCGGCCCTCGGATGCGCAGATAGGGGAAGGCCGCGTCACTCACGGTGGGAGCTATTGGGATCACACGTTTCCGTGCGTGCACCTCTCCC
>CAVVCE010000091.1:0-21687 GCA_963746235.1 uncultured Alphaproteobacteria bacterium | reverse complement strand
CATGCAAATCGATTGTGCGCTGGCAAACATTGCCACCCGTCGCGTCGTGACCGATGCGGCGGAGCGTTCCGACGACTCCCTGATCTCGGCCATCGCCAAGGGCGACAAGCTCGCCCTGAAGGTTCTGTATGCGCGGCACAATGTGCGGGTCTACCGCTTCGCACTGCGCCTGACCCGCGATGAAGCGCTGGCCGAGGATGTCGTCAGCGAGGTGTTCCTCCACGCGTGGCGGGGCGCCAAGAACTTCCAGTCGAAGTCCAAGGTCTCGACCTGGCTGCTGGCGATCGCCCACAACAAGGCGAAGGACGCGCTGCAGCGCCGTCGGCATGAATATCTCAGCGACGACGACGCGGCCGCCATCGAGGATCCCGCGGACAATCCGGAGGCGACCTGGAGCAAGAAGGAGCGCGGCGCGCTGCTGCAGGAATGCCTGACCAAGCTCCCGGCCGCGCAGCGCGAAGTCATCGACCTCGTCTACTACCACCACAAGTCGGTCGAAGAGGTCGCGCAAATCGTCGGAGTCCAGGCCGCCACCGTCAAGACCCGCATGTTCTATGCGCGCAGCCGCCTGGCGCAGATGCTCAACCAGGTCGGGATCGAACACGCCTGGGCGTGACGATGACGAACCGGTGAGAGCGGCAGGATACCGATTCGCACGCGAATCGACCTGAATTGTCCGCCCGGCTCCCGATCGAGAAACACCTGCCGATCGCAGCCAAGGCTCCTCGCACCCGCGCGTAGCCCGCATTGAGCGCAGTCGAAATGCGGGACGGGCTTGTCCCGGCATTTCGCTGCGCTCGATCCGGGCTACCGACTGGCGCGCGCCGGACCAACTACGGCACTTGTTCGCTCACCCGCAATGACGTCATCGCCGGGTCAGTGCCGGATGACGCGTGCTGGCGCGTCGATTTCAGCGGAACCTGCCCTAAACCAAGGTATAGAGCACCGATCTGTTCGGACATCTCTGATTTACGAACGTACAATTTAGAGACTTTATTAACCAACTTATGCTCGCCCCAATCGCGCACGTCGCACGAGGGTACGGGGGGTACGGCATGTCCACGACATTCAAATTCATCACGGCTGCGGGCGCCCTGTTCGGCGCGCTGGTGCTGTTCTCGGGAGCGACCGAGGAGCGCCTCGACATCCGCTCGCCGGCAGGGTGCCCTGCATTCGCGTGGCCCAACTCCTACAGCGCCTGTCTCGATGACGGCATCCGGCCTTCCGGCGCGCTGCAGGAGGTGGAATTCGCCTCCGCCGGCCAGCTCACGGCCGAGCCCGCGGTGTTCGAGTGATTCGATTGGGCAAGTGATTCGATTGGGCGAGTGATTCGTCTGGGAAAAGGTGGGGAGAAAATCATCATGGCGAATTTCAACAAAATAAGAATCGCCGGATTGAATATCGCGCTCGGCGGCTTCGCCACGATCGCCGCCGTCACCGGTTCGTTTCTGGCAAACCCCGCGCAGGCCGAACCGCTGGCGCTCGCTGCGCCGAGCGGCGGGTTTTCGATTTTCGATCGGGTGCTGCGCGAGCCGGCAACCCCGCAACGGTCCGCCGCGAGCGCCCAGACAAGCGCCCAGGACGGCGCCGAGCTGCCGGCGCATCTGCGTCGCCAGGTCGTCGACTTCCGGACCGCCGAGGCGGCCGGCACGGTCATCATCGATACGCCGAACACCTATCTCTACTACGTGCTCGGCGGCGGCAAGGCGATCCGCTACGGCATCGGCGTGGGCCGCGAAGGCTTCACCTGGTCGGGCGTGCAGACGGTCGCGCGCAAGGCCGAGTGGCCGGACTGGATCCCGCCCGCCGAAATGCTCCAGCGCCAGCCCTACCTGCCGCGCTTCATGGCCGGCGGCCCCGGCAATCCGCTCGGCGCCCGCGCCATGTATCTCGGCGGCACCATCTATCGCATCCACGGCACCAATCAGCCCTCGACCATCGGCGGGCAGGTGTCGAGCGGCTGCATCCGCATGGTGAATGACGATGTCATCGATCTCTATGGCCGCGTCAATGTCGGTGCGAAGGTGGTGGTGCTGCCTGCCGAACGCGGAGCCGATGCTTACGGGCGCGCCCGCTCGGCATCCGCGCTGTCCGTGGCCGCCAACCGCACATCGATTCCTTCGCTCCACTGACGCCGTCGCCCCATGCACCTTGCGCCGCAGCCTGAGGAGCCTGCCATGAACCATTCGATGTTGACGTGCGGCCGCACCACCCACCTCAAGATCGTGGCCGTCGCGCTGATCGCCGCCGCGCTCGTGACCACCGTCGAACTCGCCGGCCGCCTGGACGATTTGGGCGCCGGCAACATGACTGCGAAGGCCGGCGGCCCGGCGCTAAAAGCCGGCAAGCCCGCGCTCTATTCGACCCGCAACGACGCGGCCATTCGCTGAGGCCGGTCGAATTGCGGATCCGGCGTGCCCGCGATCGCCGGCCGCACGATGGAGCGATGCCAACTTTGCGCGGCGGCCAACTCTGCACGGCGGCCAACCCCGCACGGCGTCATCGTGCTGTGCCGTCGCCTTCTGACCAAGGTTGCGGACCGCCGCCTCCCTTCTTGCGCGCAATCGCGACGCGCACACCCGCTTGGTCGATTGCGCGCGGTAGCAGTTTGAAATCCTCTGTGATCCCTCCAGGTCGGCGAGCACCATTGGAAGCGCGCTGATCATCGGATAGGCTGCGCGCCGCAGGATGGGAGGAGGCGCACGGTGGCTCTGGTCCGGACATTGCTATCCGCGCCGCAGCCGGTTCGCTCAAGGCCGTTGACGTACCTCGTGGTCGCGCTGGCGCTGTGCCTCGGCTGTGCCGATGGGCGCGCGCAGCAACGGGTGCGGCGCGTGCTTCTGCTTTATCCCTACGACAACATGCTCCCCTCGACCATGATTGCCGGCGCCGCCATCAGGAAGCGGCTGCAGGAACGCTCGCCCGCACCGATCGAGTTCTATGTGGATTTCCTCGACCTCTCGCGATTCCCCGACGAGGCCGACCAGTTGCGCACGGCGCACTATCTGACCGAGAAATACGCCGGCACCGCGCTCGACGTCTTGATGCCGCTCGGCGTCGGCGGGCAACGCTTCGCAGGCAAATTTCGTCAGATCATCGCGCCCGACGTGCCGATCGTGTTTTGTTGCGGAACGGCCACCGATCTCGCAGCCGACCTGCCGCGCAACACCACCGGCGTGTACGGCGAGCTTGATCTTGCCAAGACTTTGATCCTGGCCCAGCGCCTTCAGCCCGAGGCCCGCGATCTCGTCGTGATTTCCGGCGCGGCGGAATTCGACCGGCAATTGCTGGCGCAGGTCCGCAAGCAGCTCGAGCCATACGAACGACGCTTCGATACGAAATATTGGATCGGCGTTCCGCACGCGAGCCTGCTCGAGCGGACGTCGAAATTGACGCGCGGAACGATCGTCATTTATGCATCCGTCTTCGCCGACGATACCGGCGCGATTTTCGTGCCGGCGCAAGTCGCCGGATCCCTCGCGAAGGTCTCCGGAGCCCCGATCTATGCACCGTTCGATACCTATCTCGGTCAAGGTGTCGTCGGCGGATATATGGACACTTACGAGAACTCGGGGATCGCGGCTGCCGACCTCGCCATCGAGGTTCTCGCCGGCGCGGATGCGAACGCGATGGCACCGCGGCCGACCAACACCAATGCGTTCCGGGTCGATGCGCGTGCAGCTCGAGCGCTGGCAACTGTCCGAGACGAATCTTCCGCCGGACACCATCGTCTCCTTCAAGGAGCCGACACTGTGGGAGCAGCACCTCGGGCTGATCCTCTCGGCCATCGCCGTCATCGCCTTCGAGTCCGCGTTGATCGCGGCCCTCCTGATCCAGTTTCTCAGGCGCAGGCGCGCCGAAGGCTCCCTGAAGGAGAGCGAGGAGCGGTGGCGCTCGGTGTTCGAGACCTCGGCGGCCGGCGTGGCGGTGATGGACGGCAATGCCTCGTTCGTCGCGACGAATGCCGCCTTCCAGTCCATGGTCGGATACCCCGACGAGGAATTGCGCGGCCTCTCGCTCGTCGATCTCAGCGTCGCGGACGAGCGCGAATCATCGCGGCAGCTCGTGGACGAGCTCCGGCAGGGCACGCGACGCCACTACGACGCGGTGAAGCAGTTCCAGGGCAGGAACGCCGCGCCGGTATGGGGCCACATCTATTTGTCGACGATCCCGGGCGATGACGCCAAGCCCCGGCTCTTCATCGCGACCACGATCGACATCACCGCCCGCAAGCTTGCCGAAGACGCCATGCGAATCGCCCAGTCGGAGCTCGCGCAGGTCGCCCGGCTGACGACCATGGGCGAAATGACCGCGTCCATCGCCCATGAGATCAATCAACCCTTGGCGGCCATCGTCGCGAACGGCAATGCCGGGCTGCGGTGGCTCGCCAATACGACGCCCGACATCGACGAGGTGCGCGCCACATTGAAGCGCATCGTCAGCGACGGTCACCGGGCGGGCCGGGTGATCAGCGGCCTGCGCACGATGTTCAAGAAGAACAGCCAGGGAAATACCGCCGTCGACGTCAACGATCTCGTGCGGGAGGTGCTGGCGCTGGTTCGCGGCGAACTGGACAATCGCAGGGTGTCGGTGCGGACCGAACTGGAGCAACTCCCGCAGGTTCTGGTGGACCGCGTCCAGTTGCAGCAGGTCATCTTGAATTTGATCATGAACGCCCGCGACGCGATGGCGTCCGTGGACGGCCGCGCACGCGTGCTGCGGCTGAGAACGGAGCGGCACGAGCCCGGCGGCATCATGGTGTCGGTGCAGGATTCCGGAACCGGAATCGGCAAGCGGGACATGGACCGCATTTTCGAGCCCTTCTTCACCACCAAACCGCACGGGAATGGGAATGGGGCTGTCGATCTGCCGGTCGATCGTCGAAGCCCATGGCGGACGGCTGACGGCGTCCCACGGCCATCCCTACGGCTCGGTCTTTCAAGTGATCCTGCCGATCCAGGAGCCCGGCACGGACCGTGCCGCGCCGGCCGCCGCCGGCAGTCGTCGCACCGTGGAGATGGCGCCGCGCTGAGGTTGGCGCCGGCACGCCTCATCGTCCCGAGGCTCTCCGCGGCGATCCCGGAGCGCCGGCCGCGCGCGAAGCTGCATCGTCAAGGCATGCGCAGGCCGGCAGGAGTGCGCGTAAAGCCAAAGAGCGCAATCCGATTGAACGGATCGCGCTCTTATACGGCCGAGCCCGGCGGAGACGATGCGCAAACCTAAGGATGCGCAAGCCCAAAAAAGGGCGCGCGCCTCTGGGGCGCGCGCGACCATCGACGAGGTTGGGGTGGGGGGTGGGGGGTATCCTCAGCCGATGGTAATTGGTACGGTGCTTGCGAGACATGCATGAAACGCTCATGCCCCGCACCGTCGGCGACGCCGGCGGCAAACACGTTGGATTACGCAAACACAACTTAACTCGGCTGCCACCAACTCCAGAGCCATGTCCTTGGTGGCTGCCTATGAGCGCGATATTGTCACCGGAGCCCGCGATTCAAAATTGATCCAAGGTACAGAGTCATTGTCCTTTGGTGCCGTGACACTATCCT
Organism: uncultured Alphaproteobacteria bacterium; assembly: GCA_963746235.1. Classification (GTDB taxonomy): domain Bacteria; phylum Pseudomonadota; class Alphaproteobacteria; order Rhizobiales; family Xanthobacteraceae; genus JAJPKK01. The sequence continues at coordinate 16,138 of CAVVCE010000091.1, read as the reverse complement.
TTGGTTCAATACGGTGCCGCCGGACGTCCCGTGGCCGAGGCCGGCCGACCGTCCAGTTTCGCCCCATGCGTGGCGCTGGCGCGGCCTTTTCATGGCAGGGCGTCCCGCCTTTCCGGCCCATCTTTTCAGGCTCGCCAGAGCGCCCGTTTTTTTGTAGATTTCCAAGCTTTTTCAATCGGGTTGGGGTTTGACACATGAAGGGGCCATCTGACGCGCAGCCGATCGTCTTCGTCATCGACGATGACGAATTGATTCGCGAGGCGCTCAAGAGCCTTCTGCGATCAGTGGGGCTGCGCGTCGAACTGTTCGGCGCGGCGTCGGAGTTCCTCAAGAGCAAGCTGCCGGACGCGCCCAGTTGTTTGGTGCTCGACGTCAGGCTGCCGGGGGTGAGCGGGCTCGATTTTCAAACCGAACTCGCCAAGGCCAACGTCCACATTCCCATCATCTTCATCACCGGGCACGGCGACATCCCGATGACCGTGCGGGCGATGAAAGCGGGTGCGGTGGAGTTCCTCACCAAGCCGTTTCGCGACCAGGAGCTGCTCAACTCCGTCGGTGTCGCGCTCGAGCGCGACCGCACGCGGCGCGAGCAGGACAGCACCGTCCACGACGTCAAGATCCACTTCGAATCGCTGACGCCGCGCGAGCAGGAGGTCATGGGATTCGTGACCGCCGGCCTGATGAACAAGCAGATTGCGGCGAAACTGGGCGTCAGCGAAATCACCGTGAAGGTCCATCGCGGCAACGTCATGCGCAAAATGGGCGCGAGGTCGCTGGCCGATCTGGTGAGGATGGCAGATATCCTGGGGATACGTAGGGCACAACCATAGTGGCCCTAAACCAATGTATAGTATCCCTGACCATCCCTGATGTTGAATTCTCGCGTCGCTACCAGGGGCGCCGGTGGGGCACCGGCCTCAAGTCGTCAGAATAGAAACGACCAAGGAGCGCCGACTTGCGCAGAACCCTCCTGATTTCGATCGTAGACGACGATGAATCGATGCGAGAGGCAACCAAGGGACTTGTGAGATCGCTCGGCTATCACGCGGCCACGTTTTCCTCTGCGGAAGAATTCCTGAGTTCGGACCTCGTGCATCGCACCTCTTGCCTGATTACGGACATGCAAATGCCGGGCCTCAGCGGCGCCGACCTGCAGCATCGTCTGATATCCCAAGGGCGCTGCATGCCCACCATCTTCGTCACCGCGTTTCCCGACGAGAAGATTCGGGCGCGCGTGCTGACCGCCGGGGCGATCGGCTATCTGAGCAAGCCGTTCACCGAAGAAAGCTTGATCACCTGCCTCGACACCGCGTTGAGCGACGGCGCCGCCGAAGGCATGCGGCAATAAGCTATCCTTCGCCGTAAGAATTCTGGCCGCTTCGTCACGCTGCAGCACCGGGACCGCCCCCCCGACCCGTGCGTCCGGGCGCCGCTCAATGCCAATTCAACGACGCCAATTCGACAATGCCCACCCGACGGCTGCAACACGGCACGTTGCCGCAGGCACGAACGCTGCATGCTCACTCCGCAGGGATCGCCGTTCGACCGCCGCCTGCTCCGCGGCCTCGCGCCGGTACACCAGCCAGCCGAACAGCAGCGTGTCGGCGAGAACGACCAGCGAAGACACCGCCGCAATCGGATCGCCGATTTCGTGTCCGGTGTGCACCAGGCCCACGCCGATGGTGAGGATCACCGTGGCGGCGATCCAAATCCAGACCTGCACCATTGCGGTTCGGCTGCGGTCGAGAGCGGGATGCAGATGATAGAAGATGCCGAACAGGAACAGCGATACCCAGCCCAGCAGATTGAGGTGCGCGTGCGCGGGCATTGCCGAATGATCCCCCGAGGCTGCCATCACGATGCCCCAGATCATGCCGGCAACGACCAGCACCACGGCGGCTTGGAAGCTCAAAGACGAAGCCTTCATTGTGACCTCCGGAATTCAAGGTGCGTCTGTTGCGGTCAAAGCGGGCGTTCGGCGAACGCAAGCTCGCCCGACGACTTCGTTCGTTCGAATCAAAGTCATTGCTGCGTCCATTACAGCGTCCAAACGGCTTTCACGGCTATTCAACTTGCCGATTGGCAACCTTCGCGCGAGGTGTAAATCTCCACGGATCGCCGTCGGGGGCGCCTTCCCCTCATACGGCGTCGCCGTGGCCACCGGCCGATCTCGGGCGATGCGCCAAGCAGTGGGCAAGGCAGCCGCAACCGGCGACACGGGAGCAAATCATCCTTCATGGCCGCCGGACCGCTCATCGAACTGGACCAGGTCAGCAAGTCGTTCGATGGCGGACGCAGCTTCGCGTTGCGCGAGGTGTCGCTGACGGTGGAGGCGGGCGCCTTCATCGCGCTGGTGGGGGCGTCGGGCTCCGGCAAGACCACCGCCATGAAGCTGATCAACCGGCTGCTGGAACCGGACGCCGGCGAGGTGCGCCTCGAAGGCAGCCCGGTGCAGAGCCTCGATGCACCGCCGCTGCGCCGGCGGATCGGCTATGTGTTCCAGGGCGTCGGCCTGTTCCCCCACATGACGATCGCGGAGAACATCGCCATCACGCCGCGGCTGTTGGGATGGCCGCGCCCCGAGATCGACGCCGCGCGTGGCGGAACTCCTCGATCTCGTCGAATTGCCGCGGGACTATGCGGGCCGCCTGCCCCACGCGCTGTCGGGCGGCCAGCGCCAGCGTGCCGGCGTCGCCCGCGCCATCGCGGCGCGGCCGCGCGTGATGCTGATGGACGAGCCGTTCGGCGCGCTCGATCCGATCACCCGCGATGCGCTGGGGACCGCCTACCGCGCGATCCACGACCGGCTCGGCCTCACCACGATCATGGTCACCCACGACGTGCAGGAGGCGGTGCTGCTCGCCGACCGGATCGTGGTGATGGGCGGCGGCCGCATTCTTGCCGAGGACGCGCCGGGACCGCTGCTCGCGCTGCCGGGCACCCGCCTGAGGTCGCCGCGCTGATGGCGACGCCGCGGCGCCAGGCCGAGCGCATCAGTGCGCTGACCGCGGACGCCGCCCATGGATGACCGCCTCGCCGCCGCGCTGGGCCTGCTGCCGGGCTATGCCGCCCAGCACGTGCTGCTGAGCATGACGGCGCTGGCGCTCGGCGTCGCGATCAGCCTGCCGCTGGCGATCGTGGCGGCGCGCCGCCCGCGGCTGCGCTGGGCCGCGCTCGCGGTCGCCAGCCTGGTGCAGACCATCCCGAGCCTCGCGCTGCTGGCCCTGTTCTATCCGCTGCTGCTGGCGCTCTCGGCGCTGACCACCCGCCTGTTCGGCTTCGGCGTGCCGGCGCTCGGCTTCCTGCCGTCGCTGCTGGCGCTGACGCTCTATTCGATGCTGCCGATCCTGCGCAACGGCGTCACCGGCCTGATCGGCGTCGACCCGGCCTATGTCGAGGCGGCCGACGGCGTCGGCATGACGCCGCGGCAGCGCCTGTTTCGGGTCGAGCTGCCGCTGGCCGCGCCGGTGATCATGGCCGGCATCCGCACCGCGGCGGTGTGGACCATCGGGATCGCGACGCTGAGCACCGCGGTGGGCCAGACCAGCCTCGGCAACTTCATCTTCTCCGGGCTGCAGACCGAGAACTGGGTCTACGTGCTGTCCGGCTGCATCGCGGCGGCGATCCTGGCGCTGCTCGTCGACCAGCTGCTCGGCCTGATCGAAACCGGCGCGGTCCGCCGCGACGGCCGGCGCATCGCCATCGGGTTTGCCGCGCTCTCGCTCGGCACCGCCGTGGCCGCGGCGCCGCTCGCTGGGCGGGCGCGGCGCCGACTACGTGGTCGGCGCCAAGAATTTCTCCGAGCAGTACATCCTCGCGGGCTTGATGGCCGGGCGCATCGAACAGGGCGGCCGCACCGTCGCCCGCAAGGAAGGGCTCGGCTCCGCCGTGATCTTCCGCGCGCTCGCCGGCAACGAGATCGACGCCTATGTCGACTATTCCGGCACGCTGTGGACCAACGTGCTGGAGCGCCGCGACGTGCCGCCGCGCGAAGCGCTGCTGGCGGAGCTGACGCGGTTCATGCGCGAGCGCTACGGCGTGACGGTGCTCGGCGCGCTCGGCTTCGAGAACGCCTATGCGCTCGCCATGCGCCGCGACCGCGCCGAGGCGCTCGGCGTCCGCACCATCGCCGATCTCGCGCCGCTGACGCCGCGTCTTACGCTCGGCAGCGACCTCGAGTTCCTCAGCCGGCCGGAATGGGCGGCGCTGAAGCAAGCCTATGGATTGACGTTCGGCCAGGAGAAATCGTTCAGCCCGACCTTCATGTACCGGGCGATCGAAGACGGCCAGGCCGACGTGATCTCCGCGTTCTCGAGCGACGGCCGGCTGGCCGGGGACACCCTGGTGGTGCTGGAGGACGCAAAACGCGCCATTCCCTCCTATGACGCGGTGATCCTGATATCGCCGAAGCGCGGCAACGACGAAGGGCTGCGCCGCGCGCTGGCACCGCTCATCGGCGCCGTCTCCGTGGAGAAAATGCGGCAAGCCAATTTCATGCTCGACCGCGACACCGACAAGGCCTCGATCGGCGAAGCCGTGCGGTTCCTCGCCGGGAGCCTGAACCTGCCGCCGCGGTGACCGCCCCCCCGACGCTCGCGGAGAAATCGCAAAGCGAGCAAAGCGCGCCCGCTGCGCGAAAACCGATGCGCGCACTCGGCGGAGCGCGAGCGCGGTGCGCGCCTCCTGCGACAACGACGGCCGCCGGACCACTATCGCGGCGTCGCGCCTGTGCTATCTTGGCGCGTGTCATCATGAGCCGGCGAGGCGATGCGTCTGTCTTCCGGTTCGGCGCTCCCCGGCACTGGCCAGCGTGGCGGTCCCGGAGGAACGAGGCCTGCAAACCAGCCAGCGGCAGCCGACCGGCGCCATGGAAACATCGGGAGGGAAACATGCTCCGGGGTTCGATCGCGTTGTGTGCGCTCATGGCGGGCATGCTGGGCGTCGCCCATGCGTTCGACGAAACCAAATACCCCGATCTCAAGGGCCAGTGGGATCGAACCACCGCGCCGCGCTGGGAGGACGCGAGCAAGGCGCCGCTCACGCCGGAATACCGCGCCATTTTCGAGGCGAACGTAAAGGACCAGGCCGAGGGCGGCCAGGGCGAAACGCCGACCTTCACGTGCATCTCGCCCGGAATGCCGCGGGTGATGAACGCCTACGAGCCGTTCGAGATCGTGGTCACGCCGCAGTCGACCCACTTCCTGATGGATCACATCCACGATTCGCGCCGCATCCTGACCGACGGCCGCGACTGGCCCGCCGACATCGATCCGAGCTTTGCCGGCTACTCGATCGGCAAATGGGTCGATGAGGACGGCGACGGCCGTTACGACGTGCTCGTGGTCGAGACCCGCGCCTTGCGGGGCCCGCGCTCCTATGACAGCACCGGCATCCCCTTCCACAAGGACAACCAGACCATTGTCAAGGAGCGCATCTATCTCGACAAGGCCAACAGCAACACGCTTTATGACGAGATCACCGTGATCGACAACGCGCTGACCCGGCCGTGGACGACGACCAAGAAATATGTCCGCGGTCCCAACCGCAAACCGGTCTGGGGCGAGTTGGTCTGCGCCGAGGGCAACCAGCACGTCGTGATCGAGGACCAGCCCTATATGCTGAGCTCGGATGGCTATCTGATGCCGGCCAAGAAGGACCAGAAGCCGCCGGATCTGACGTACTTCAAGGCGAGCAGCAAGTAACCGACCGACCGGCAACCAACCAGCCCGGCCGCCGGCAAAGAAAAAATACCGGAGAAACTTCATGCTTTACCGCAAGACCGTCGGCGCCCTCGCACTGGCGTCGGCGCTGGTGATGACGATCGGCGTTGCCCAGGCGTTCGACGACTCCAAATACCCCGACTGGAACGGCCAGTGGCGACGGCCGCCCGGGGTCAACAATCAATGGGATCAGGGCAAGCCCCGCCTCAAGGAGGAAGCGCCGCTGACGCCGGAGTACCAGGCGATCTACGACGCCAATCTCAGGGATCAGGACGCGGGCGGCATGGGCACCGACCCGACCTATACCTGCATTCCCGACGGCATGCCGCGGGCGATGAACGTGATCTTCCCCATGGAGATCGTCATCATGCCCAAGACCACCTACATCCTGATCGAATACCTGACCATGCTGCGCCGGATCTATACCGACGGCCGCGACTTCCCCATGGAGTTTCCATCCTCCTTCATGGGCTACTCGATCGGCCATTGGGTCGACACCGACGGCGACGGCCGCTACGACCAGCTCGAGATCGAGACCCGCGACCTGAAGAACCCCCGCGCATTCGATTCCAGCGGCATTCCGCTGCATGCCGATGCCGAGACGGTCATCAAAGAAAGGATTTACGCCGACAAGGCCAATCCCGACATCCTCCACGATGAGGTCACCACCATCGACCACGCGCTGACGCGGCCGTGGACCGTGGTCAAGAACTACAATCGCGTGCGCAACGAGATCTGGGTCGAATCGATCTGCCAGGAGAACAACGACCACCTCAAGATCGGCGATGCCGTCTACATGCGCAGCGCCGACGGCTTCCTGATGCCGGCCAAGAAGGGCCAGCCGGCCCCCAGCCTCAAGTATTTCGGGAAATAGGGGGGCTTGCCCGCAGGCTCCGGCCGGTAACGCAGGGCGTACCATAGCGGAGCGTATTGCGCCGCCGGCGGGCTGGCGGAATACGCTACGCTATTCCGCGCTACGGGCTATTGCGCCCTACGGCTGCCGGGTACGACCTGCGGCCGGTGCGCAGTCGATAACCTCGTGATTTCAGCGCTGATCGCGTCCCAACCCTATGGATCGGCGGGGCAAAATAGAGCAGAATGTGCGCAGAATCCTCGCCTGCTCATTTATTCGGCCGCGCCGGAAATGATCGGGTTCATGTCGTCTTTAGGTTCGAGCATCATCAAGGGAGAAATCGCGATGCGTAAGGAAAACCTGTTGCTGTCGACGGCCGTGGGTCTCGCGGTCGCGCTGTTGACGGCGGGACCCGGCGCGGTCCGCGCGCATGCCCAGGCCTTGTCCGGGCAGGTCACCTCTGCGCAAGGCCCGCTGGAAGGCGTTCTCGTCACCGCCAAGAAGGCCGGCTCGACCATCGCCTATACGGTCGCCTCCGACGACAAGGGCCATTACAGCTTCCCCTCCGCCAAGATCGACCCCGGCGAATACAAGCTGAGCATCCGCGCCACCGGCTATGACCTCGACGGCGCCCAGCACTGCCACCGTCGACGCCCAGAAGAGCACCACCGCCGATCTCAAGCTGAAGAAGACGCGCAATCTGCCCTCGCAGCTCACCAATGCCGAGTGGCTCTCGAGCATGCCCGGCACCGAGGACCAGAAGGCCTTCCTGCTCAACTGCGTCGGCTGTCACACGCTGGAGCGCGTCGTGCGCTCCACCCACGACGTCAACGAATGGATGCAGGTCATCAACCGCATGATGAACTACGCCCAGGTGAGCCAGCCGATCAAGCCGCAGAAGCGCATGGATCCGGAATGGGCGGCCAAGCCCGAGACGTTCCGCAAGTCGGCGGAATTCCTCGCGTCCATCAATCTGAGCGAAGCCTCCCAATGGGAGTATCCGCTCAAGACCTTCGATCGCCCGACCGGCCGCTCGACCAAGATGCTGATCACCGAATACGACCTGCCGCGCCCGACCATCGAGCCGCACGACGTGATCCTCGATAGCAAGGGCCAAGTCTGGTACACCAACTTCGGCGAGCTGTACCTCGGCAAGCTCGACCAGAAAACCGGCGCCACTTCGGAAATCGCCCTGAAGGAATTCAAGCCCGGCTATCCCGTGGGCACGCTGGATATCGGCATCGACAAGGGCGGCGACCTCTGGATCGGCATGATGTTCCAGGGCGCGATCGCCAAGTTCGATCCGAAGACCGAGCAGCTCAAATATTATCCGATGCCCAAGGACCAGAACAACAACGTCACCCAGCTCAACATGCTGGGCCTGGAGCACCAGGTCGACGGCAAGATCTGGACCAACAATGCCGGCAACCAGGAGGTCTATCGCATCGATCTCGCCTCCGGAAAATATGAAACCTGGGCGCCGATGAAACAGATCGCGACGCCCGGCAATCACTCGATCTACGGCATCGCATCGGACTCCAAGAACAATCTCTGGTTCATGGAATTCCAGGACAACTACATCGGCCGGATCGATGCCAAGTCCGGCGCGCTCAGCTTTTTCCGCGCCCCGACCGAGCGCTCCCGCAACCGCCGCGGCGTCATGGACGAGCAAGATCGCCTGTGGTTCGCGGAATACCGCGGCAACAAGATCGGCATGTTCGACACCAAGGAGGAGGCCTTCAAGGAATGGCCGCTGCCGACGCCGTGGACCGGCCCCTACTATCCCATCGTCGACCGCAACGGCGAGATCTGGACCGGCGGCATGACCACCGACCGCGTGGTGCGTCTCGACCCCAAGACCAACAAGACGGTCGAATACATGCTGCCCAAGGACACCAACATCCGCCGCGTGTTCGTGGACAACACGACGACCCCGGTCACGTTCTGGACCGGCAGCAATCACGGCGCCTCGATCGTGAAGCTCGAGCCGCAGGATTGATCCGAGCGCTGTTTCGAACCTTTGCCACGCCGGCCGCATCGCGGCCGGCGTTCGGCGTTTGAACGACACGACGATGAACGATGTGATGATTGAGCCCGCCGGCGTCCCGGTGTAGCGATCACACACACTTCGCTGTCATCGCCCGGCTCGACCTGGCAATCCAGCAAACCCGCCAGTAAACCCACGACGTAGAGCGAGTGTTGCCCGAGACCGTTGCAGAGATTTTGGCCGCCTACCGCACCGGCGCGGCCGACCCGGCGCAGATCGTCGCGCGCAGCTATGCGCGGATCCGGGCGTTGAACGATTCGGCGGTGTTCATCTCGCTGCGCGACGAGGGCGACGCGCTGGCGGAGGCCCGTACGCTCGCCGAGCAGGGCCACGCCGATCGGCCGCTCTACGGCATTCCGGTCGCGGTGAAGGACAATATCGACGTCCTGGGCCTGCCGACCACCGCCGCCTGCCCGGCGTTCTCCTATCGTCCGGGCCGGGACGCGACCGCCGTGGCGCGGCTGCGCCTGGCCGGCGCGATCATCATCGGCAAGACCAATCTCGACCAGTTCGCGACCGGCCTCGTCGGCGTGCGCTCGCCCTATGGAGTGCCGCGCAATTCGCTCGATCCCGCGCTGATCCCCGGCGGGTCGAGCTCGGGCTCGGGGGTCGCGGTCGCGACCGGCCTCGTCCCGGTGACGCTCGGCACCGACACCGCGGGATCGGGCCGCGTGCCGGCGATGTTCAACAACATCGTCGGCCTCAAGCCGAGCCTCGGGCTCGTCTCCAATTCCGGCCTGGTGCCGGCGTGCCGCACGCTCGACTGCATATCGGTGTTCGCGCTCACCACCGACGACGCCTCGGCGGTGCTCTCCGTGATCGCTGGATACGATGCGAAGGACCCGTTCTGCCGGCAGCGGCCGCTGTCCCGGCCGGGCGCGCTGCCCGCCCATGTCCGCATCGGCGTGCCGCGCCCGGGCCAGCGGGTTTTCTTCGGCGACAAGCGTTCGGCCGCCGATTATTCCGATGCGCTCGATCGGCTGGCGCGGCTCGGCGCCGATGTCGAGGAGATCGATATCGAGCCGTTCTACGAGGCGGCTCGCCTGTTGTACGAAGGTCCCTGGGTCGCCGAGCGCTATGCCGCGACGCGCTCGCTGATCGCCTCCGCGCCGGAATCCATGCATCCGGTCACGCGCGAAATCATCCTGGGCGGCGCGCGCCCCACCGCGGTCGATGCGTTCGGCGCGTTCTACCGGCTCGAGGCCTTGCGTCGCGCCGCGCAGGAGACCTTCCTCGAGGTCGACGTGCTGGCGCTGCCGACGGCGCCGACCGTCTACACCGTCGCCCAGGTGCTCGCCGATCCGATCCAGCTCAACAGCCGGCTCGGCACCTACACCAATTTCGTCAACCTGCTCGATCTCTGCGGGTTGGCGTTGCCGGCGGCCCTGCATGCGGGCGGCACGCCGTTCGGTATCACGCTGCTCGCGCCCGGCGGCCAGGACGGCCTCCTCGCCACCATCGGCCGGCGCTTTCACGCCGACACCGGCCTTCCGCTCGGCGCGCTCGGCCGGCCGCAGCCGGCGCTGGCGCCGCTGGCGCAAGCGTGGGGCCAACGGGCACGCACGGTCGCGCTTGCCGTGGTCGGCGCGCATCTCTCCGGCATGCCGCTCAATCACGAGCTGCAAAGCCATCAGGCGCAGTTCGTCGAGACGATCGCGACCGCGCCCGACTACCGGCTCTATGCGCTGGCCGGCACCACCCCGCCGAAGCCGGGCCTGCTGCGGGTGGCCGCGGAAAGCGGCAACGCCATCGAGGTCGAGGTGTGGGCGATGCCGGCCGAGCCGTTCGGCCGCTTCGTCGCCGCGGTGCCGCCGCCGCTGTCGATCGGCTCGATCAAGCTCGCCGACGGACGGATGGTGAAGGGCTTCCTGGTCGAAGCCGAGGCGACCGACGGCGCCCGCGATATTTCGGATTTCGGCGGCTGGCGGAATTTCGTCGCCCAGCCGAAGTAAAGCATCGTCGCCACGTTGCTGACTGCACGGACCTGATAAATGAGCCCGCCCGCTCGATGGCACGGCGCGCCGCCGTGACCTCTTGATGAAACAGCGGGAACGCGTGGATCATGTCGGGCCAGACCTCCAGCGTGACGAACACGTCGGCGCATCCGAGCGCGCCGGCGAGGCGGACGGAATCATCGAGCAGGGTTTCGGCGGACCCGACCTGGATCAATACCGGCGGCAATCCCCTGAGGTCTGCAAACAGCGGCGACGCCAGCGGCGCGCGCGGCGAAGCAGCGCCGAGATAGCTGTTGGCGAGTTCCATGAGATAGGGCTTCTGGATCAGCGGGTCGACCGCCGCCTTGGTCGACATCGTCGCCCCCGTGTTCTCGAGATCGACCCATGGCGAGATGCACCAGCCGCATGACGGCAATGGCAGCCCCCGGTCGCGGGCTGCAACCATCAATGCGACGGTAAGGCCGCCGCCCGCGCTGTCGCCGGCGATCGCGATGCGGCCGGGCGCCAGGCCCTGTTCGAGCAGGAAGCGATAGCCGGAAATCACATCCTCCACCGCCGCGGGAAATTGATGCTCCGGCGCGCGGCGATAACCCAGCGCGAGCGTGCGCGCGCCCGCCGCGCGTCCGATGGCGGTCGCCAGCGGCCGATGACTTTCGATCGATCCCGAGATGTATCCGCCGCCGTGCAAGAACAGGATCGCGCGCGAAGGATCGGCCGCCGGCGAGGTGGACCATTCCGCCGGGACCCCGTTGGCGTCGACCGGTTCGAGGCGAAACTCCGCAGGGGTTCGATAATGCCTGCCGAGGCCGTCGAGCCGCGCGCGACGCTCCGCCACGCCGGACGGGCGCGGGCTCGCGGCCAGGATCGCGCGAATGGCGTCGATCTCCGGATCGGGCATGATCTCCTCCCAGCAGCACAACCAACACGACGACTTGAAGGCGACCGCGGCGACGGATCATCCCTCGGCGATCACGCGCACGTCGATCACGCTGCGTCGATCACGCTTACATGGGCGGCGACCACGAACCAGCCGTCGGGGAAGCGGACCCAGGTCTGCATTTGCCGGCCGACCTTACCCGGCATGGTGGCGCGGTGGAACAGGGTCGAGGCGATCGCGAAATCGCGGCCATAGGTGGTGATGACGGTGTTCGCCAGCGTCCGCGCCAGCCCGGCCGGGGAACGCGCGGCGCGAAACGCCTTGATCTGGTCGGAGCCGAACAGGTTCTCGGTGCCGCCGAACCTGATGGTGCGGGGATCATCGCGAAACAGCGCATCGAGCGCCGCGACGTCGTTCGACACCAGCGCCCGCTCGTAGCGGTCGAACGCCCCCCAAACCTCGGCGACGACATCCGGCAGATCGATTTCCATGGGGCTCCTCTACATCGCCAGGCGCGGCGCGGCGACCGCGCCGGCCGCCTCGAGGGCACGGGCGATGCGCAAGGCGATGTCCTCGCGCCATGGCGCGGCGATGATCTGGACCCCGATCGGCAGCGGCGACAGCGGCACCGGCACGACGACGACCGGCAGCCCGATGAAGGAGATCGGCTGGGTGTAGAGCCCGAGATTGGCGCGCACCGGCATCTCGACGCCGTTGGCGACGAAGGTCTCCTGCCCCAGCAGCGGCGCCGTGCACGGCGTCGCCGGCGCCAGGATCGCGTCGACCTCATCGAACAGCGCGAGCACGCGGTCGCGATACCAGCGGCGGAATTTCTGTGCGCTCTCGACCAAGGCGGCGGGCATCATCGCGCCCGCAATGAGGCGGTCGCGGACGGCGGGATCGTAGTCCCCGGCACGGCGGCGCAGCCGGTCGAGATGCAGGGCCGCGCCCTCCGCCGCGGTGATGACGTAGGCGGCGGCCCGCGCCCGCGCGGCTTCCGGCAGCTCGATTTCGCGCGATGCGCCGAGCGTGATCGCGACTTTCACCACCGCCGCGGCCGCTTCCACCGGCACCCCGTCGCGGAAATAACCGCCGGCGATCGCGACGCGCAGCCCTTCGTGCCTGCGTTCGATCAGCGGCAGCGTCGGCTCCGCCGGGCGCTGGGCGCATACGGGATCGGCGGCGATCGGGGCCCTGCATGGCGTCGTAGCCGGCGGCGAGGTCGGCGACGCACCGCGCCAACGGCCCGAGATGATCGAGGCTCGTCACGAACGGAAAACTCCCCGTCCGCGGCAGCCGGCCATAGGTCGGCTTCAATCCGAATATCCCGCACAGCGAGGACGGCACCCGGATCGAGCCGTTGGTGTCGGAGCCGAGCGCGAGCGGCACCAGCCGCCCCGCCACCGCGCCGCCGGAGCCGCCGGACGAGCCGCCGGTCATGCGCGTCGTGTCATGGGGATTGCGCGAGGGACCGTCATGGACGTTCTCGCCGGTGAAGTCGTAGGCGTATTCGCCCATGTTGAGCGCGCCGACCAGCACCGCGCCGGCGGCTTCCAGCCGCGCGATCAGCGGGCAATCCCGCTCCGCCGGCGGCAGCTCGCGATTGATCGCGGAGCCGGCGCGGGTCGGCAGCCCGGCGACATCGAACAGGTTCTTCACCGCGAATGGGACGCCGGCGAGCGGGCCGACCGTGGCCCCGGCCGCGCGCTGCGCATCGAGAGCGGCCGCGCGCTTCCGCGCTCGCGCGGCGGTCATGTCGGTGAAGGCATTGAGGAGCGGATTGAGCTTCGCGATGCGCGCCAGCGCCGCCTCGGTGACGGCGAGCGCCGAGGTTTCGCCGCTCGCCACGGCGCGCGAAATGTCGAGCGCCGACGTTTCAGGGTCGATCATGTCGCGCTAGGCCCGAAACACGGGCGCCGGCTCGGCGTCATCGGGCAACTCGAATTGGGCCACCAGGGCGGCGAGCTTCCACGTGACCGCGAGGTTGAAGCGTACCGCCGGATACCACGCCGGCGCGACCGGCAGCGCCAGGGCGCGCGCGGAGGCCGCGATAAACTCGTTCCACTCATCCTCGGACGTCATCGGTGCTCGGAAACCATCGGTGTTCTCTTGCGCGCTCACATCGGCGGGTGCGGAATGGCCGAGAGCAATTCGCGGGTATAGTCGGTTTTCGGCGCGCCGAGAACCTCCTGCGAGGTGCCCTGCTCCACGATCTCGCCGGCGCGCATGACGATGACCCGATCGCACAACAGCCGCACCACGTTGAGATCGTGGGAAACGAACAGATAGCTCATGCCCAGCAATGCCTTGAGGTCCGCGAGAAGATTGAGCACCACCGCCTGCACCGAAACGTCGAGTGCGGCGGTCGGCTCATCCAGAATAACGAGTTCCGGCCTCAAGGCAATCGCGCGGGCGATGCCCACCCTCGCCTTCTGGCCGCCGGACAGTTGGTGAGGGAAGCGGTCGAGCAGCTCCAGCGGCAGGCCGACCTGGGTGGCGAGGTCTTCGCATTTCGCCCGCAACGCATCGCTGCCGTGCACGTCACCGAGCCGCATCAGCGGGTCGGCGATGGCGCGCACCGCGGTAAAGCGCGGGTTGAGGCTGTCGGTCGGGTCCTGGAACACCATCTGGATGCGCTTGCGCGCCGGCAGCACCGCGAACTGCTTGGCCGGGATCGCGCCGATGTCCTCACCGCCGAACGCGATGGTGCCGCTGGTCTTGTCGATCAGGCGCATCACCATCATCGAGGTCGTCGACTTGCCGCAGCCGGACTTGCCGACGAGGCCGACGCTCTCGCCGCGCTTGACCTCGAAGCTGATGCCGCCGACGGCGCGGAACGGCTTTGCCGCCTCGGCATCCTTGCGGCCGAACAGTTTGGCGAGCGAGGTCGGCACGGCGTTGCGCCGGTACTCCTTGACCAGGTCCGTGACGGTGAGCAGCGGCGCGCCGGTTTCAACCGCGGCCTGCACCGGGATCGGCGCGTGGCCGGTGTCCGCCGGCAGCAGGTCGCGCAGCCCGATGCCGAGGCGCGGCGTCGCCTGCATCAGCTTGCGGGTATAGGGATGCCCGGGCGCCGAGAAGATCTGCTGGGAGGGCGCGGTCTCCACCACCCTGCCCTTTTCCATCACCACGACGCGGTCGCAATAGGCGGCCGCGAGGCCGAGATCATGGGTGATGAGGATGGTCGACATGCCGCGCTCGCGGGTCAATTCGACCACGAGGTCCATCACCGCCTTCTGGGTGGTGACATCGAGGCCGGTGGTGGGCTCGTCCGCGATCAGGAGCTGCGGCCGGCAGGCGAGCGCGAGCGCGATCACCACGCGCTGGCACATGCCGCCGGACAATTCGAAGGGATAGGCGTGGTAGCGCTCCTCGGGCTGGGAAATCCGCACCCGGCGCAGCGTTTCGATCGCCTTTTCCTTCACGTCGGAAGGCACGGCCTGGACGTGCTCGAGCAATATGTCCTCGATCTGCTTGCCGACCTTGCGGATCGGATTGAGCGCCGCCCGCGGGTTCTGGAAGATCATCGAGATTTCGCGCCCGCGCAGATTGCGGACCTCGGTCTCCGTGGCGTTGCGCACGTCGACGCCGCCGAACACGATGGCGCCGTCGGCGATCCGTCCGGCGCGATCGAGAATCCGCATCACGGCGTAGGAGGTGACCGATTTCCCCGAACCGGACTCGCCGACGATGCCGACGGTCTCGCCCTTCGCCACCTTGACGGTGACGTGCTGCACCGCCCGCACGATGCCGCGCCGGGTGGCGAACTCGACGGTCAGGTCTTCGATATCGAGGAGGGGAACCGCTTCCGCGCCCGCAGTCGTCATGCCCGTGCTCACGTTCGGCGCTGCGGATCGACGATGTCGCGCAAGCCGTCGCCGAGCAGGTTGAAGCAGAACACCGCGACCATGAGCGCGGCGCCCGGGAAGAGCGCGATCCACCACTCGCCCGACACCATGAAGGTGGCGCCTTCGGCCACCATGATGCCCCACTCCGCCATCGGCGGCCGCACGCCGAGCCCGATGAACGACAGTCCCGCCGCGTTGAGGATGGCGTAGCCCATGGTGAGCGACATCTGCACGACCATGATCGGCATCACATTGGGCAGGATCTGCGTCAGCACGATGCGCGCTTCGCCGTTGCCGCACAGGCGCGCCGCCTGGACGAAGCCGGCGTCGCGGCGCACATTCGCCTCGGCGCGGGCGACGCGGACATAGAGCGGATAATTGATGATCGCAGTGGCGATCACGATATTGGTCACGGTGTTGCCGAGCGCGGCGACGATGCCCATGGCCAGCACGAACAGCGGGAACGCCATGATGGTGTCGGCGATGCGGCCGACGATGCGGTCGGTCCACCCGCCGAAGAAGCCGGCGGCAACGCCCGACAATCCGCCGAGCACGAACACCAGCGCCACCGAAAACACGGCGATGCCGAGATCGAGCCGCGTCGCGGTGATGACGCGGCTGAGGATATCGCGGCCTAGTTGATCGGTGCCGAACCAATGCGCCGATGACGGCGCCTGCAGCGCCGCCGCGGTGTCGCTAGCCAGCGGATCGTAGGGGGCGAGGATCGGGCCGAAGATCGCGCACAGGACGATGATGACGAACAGGCCGAACGACAATCCAGTGACCGGATTTTCGCCGATCACGTAGACCGCATGCTGCAGCACGGACGATTGCGCCC
>CAVVCE010000090.1:0-10800 GCA_963746235.1 uncultured Alphaproteobacteria bacterium | reverse complement strand
GATCCGGAGCCGCCGCGACGAGGCGCGCGACGCTCATGTAGACCGCGAAATCGGCGGCGGAAAGCGCCTTGCCATAGAGGTGGCCCTGGGCTTCCTCGCATCGCTCGTTCCTCAGGAATGCCGCCTGGGCGCTGGTCTCCACGCCTTCGGCGATGACTTCGAGGCCGAGACTCTGCGCCATGCCGATCAGCGAGCGGACGACGGCCGCGGATTTCGCGCCGCTGGCGATCTCGTGCACGAAACCGCGGTCGATCTTGATCCGAGACACCGGGAACAAGGTCAGGCAGCGCAGCGACGCATAGCCGGTGCCGAAATCGTCGAAGGCGATGTTTACGCCCTGCTCCCGAAGCCGCGCCAGCGGCTTGGCGACTTCCTCGTGATTGAGCGCGATGTTCTCGGTGATCTCCAGCTCGAGCAGGTCGGACGGAAGACCGCCGTCACGGAGCGCCGCCTCCACGTCGGCGATCAGCGAATGGTGGCACAACTGCTTCGGAAACAGATTGACGGCGATGCGCGCGAGGGAAAATCCCTGGCTCCGCCACGCGGCCGCCTGCGCGCAGGCCGTTCCGAGAATCCACCTGCCGACATCGAGCGCGAGCGGGCTCTCCGCGAGCGCGTCGATGAAGGCGGGGGGGCCGAGCAGGCCGCGCTCCGGATGCCGCCACCGCAGCAAGGCTTCGGCACCGGTGACGGCGCCATCCGAAAGCCGGACCTGCGGTTGGTAATGGAGCTCGAATTCGCCATTGGCGAACGCGTGCCGCAGTTGCGAATCGAGCACGCGTCGCGATTGCGCATTGGCCCGCAACGACGGCGTGAAGAAGCGGTAGGCGCGGCCGCCGGTCTGCTTCGCCTTGTAGAGCGCGAGATCGGCATTCGACAACAGCTCGTCGACGCCGCAGCCGTGCAGCGGCGCGATCGCGATCCCGGCGCTGCCGCCGAGCTGAAGCACCTGCTCGCTGACGGCGTAAGGTTCCGACAGCCGCGTCAGCACCTCGCCGACGACTTCGGCGACGAGCAGCGGAGAGCCGCAATCGGGAACGACGATGACGAATTCGTCGCCGCCGAGCCGGCACGCCAGCGCATCGGGCGCGCGCCTCGCGACCGCGGACTTCACGCGGCCGGCGACCTCGATGAGCAATTGGTCGCCGGTCGAGTGGCCGAGGGTGTCATTCACGTCCTTGAAGCCGTCGAGATCGAGGATCGCAATCGAAGTCTGCCGGTCGCCATCCTGCAACAGGCGTTCCAGCGTCTCGGTCATCGTCAGGCGGTTGGCGAGCCCGGTGAGCTGATCGAAATGTGCGAACTGGCGCAACTGCTCTTCGGCCTTCTTGCGGGCGGTGATGTCCTCGTGCACGAAGGCGACGCCGCGCAAGGCGCCATCCTCGGCGAACAGCGGCGCGGCCGCGAGGCGGACCTCGACGGAGGTACCGTCTTTGCGAATTCTCCTGGTCTCGAAGCCGCGGACGATTTCTCCGCCGCGGGCGCGCCGATGGAGTGCCTCCCCCGCGTCCGCCATTTCCGGCGGAATGATCCTGACCGTTTGACCGAGGACTTCCGCTCCGGTGTAGCCGTAGATGTCCTCAGCCGCGCGATTCCATACGAACAGCTTGCGATCGAGATCCGAGCAGGCGATCGCGACCGGCGACGCGTCGACCACGGCGTCGAGCGTATTCCTCGCTTGGCGCAGCTCGTTGGCATGCGCGACCCCCGCATCGCGGCGCCACTCCAGCGAGGACGCCATCCGATTGAAGGCGTCGGCCAGCTTGCCGAATTCGCCGGCCGCCGAGATCGAGGTGCGGTGGCTCAATTCGCCGGACGCCAGGATCGCGGCATCGCGCTCCAACTGGCGCAGCGGGCGAATGATGCGGCCCGACAGCATCCAGGCGATGATCGATCCGACGGTGATGGCGAAGAGGCCGAACAGGGCGCTCCATTTCAGCTTGGTGGCGACCGCCATATGAGGCACCTCCGTCGGGATGCCGACCGCCACCAGCCATGGTGCGCGGTATGTGGTCGAATAGCCGGTGACGCGGGTGACCTTGTCTCGCCAGGTGGTGAGTTCGCTCCCCTCCCTCGCGCGCAAATGGTCGACCACGTTGTTCAATTTCGAGAAGTCGACGCCGACCCAATCGGGAACTTCCGGAATGGCCGCGACGGCAATCCCTCGTTGGTTGACGATCCGGACGATGCTGCCGGCCGGAAGATGGTCGAGCCGCACCGCTTCCCGGAAGCTTTCGATCAAAGTTCCGACGATCAGCACGGCCTGCAGTTCGCCCGCCGAATTCCTGATGGCTCGCGCCACCGGGAAGACCCAGCGGCCGTCCACCCGGCTACGCAGGGGATCGCCGACCGTGCCCGGTTCGCCCGCCAGGACCTGCTTGAAAAAGGTGCGGTCGCCGACGCGGTAGCGCTGCCCCGACGCAGAACCGATGTTCTGGCCTCCGGGCGTCGCCACGGTGATGTCGGCGATGAAATCGGGCAGTTCCGCCTTCAGGCTGCGCAGCAGCGTGTCGTTCGCCGCCGTGTCGGCGGGGTTGGTGGAGACCGCATGGCCGAGGCCGATCATGAGATTTTCGAGATTGCCGAGGTGGTCGTCGACCTGAGCCGCGAGGACGCGGGCGTCGCCGAGCGCACGACTCGAAGGCCTCGGCCTCCTCGGTGCGGGATTGTTTCCACAGACCGACGCCGAGCAAGACCAGGAACGGCAGCACGGCCGCCGCCACCAATCCCAGCAGCTGCGCGCGGATCCCCATCGACGTCACCACCACGACTGCTCCGATCGACCATGCCTACGGCCGCCGGCTCGATCGCTGCAGGTCGAAGCCGGGCTTGCGATCCTACGATACGGACAGTCTATGAGACCGGAGTTGCCGCCGCGGCACGGCTTCTCGTGATTCGCGCGTCAGGTTTAACCCGGAGTTAAAGCAGCGGACGGTTTCGAATGTCCGCGTACCCGGCGTCCCGAAATGATGCGCCGGGCTCACCACGCCGAGCGTCCGCAATTAGGCCATGTCGCAATTGGGCCATGTCGAATGTGATCTACATCACGCGGACCCAAGCGGAAGGTGAGTATGGTCGTCCTGTTCCTCCCCACCTTGTCCCGGCTGGCAGCCTGTCTCCCCTAGCTAAGGCGCCGCCGGGGCACCTTTATCGAGAGAGGGCCGCGAGGTGACTCACGAGCAGGCTCTCGGGGGGCCCCGCCTTATTGTGTCGATGCCAACTTGACACGGGCAACCTTTTTTAGTTTGTCTATTTAATAAATAGACTAATCTTGAGTTATGGGGAGCCCCGATGAAGCTAGATCGCGTCGGCCAGAAGCCTTGGACCGAAGACGACTTATTCGACCTGGATAGCGCTCTTGCCTGTGGGGGCGACATCGAAGAGATCGCGGATTTTCTCACCCGCGAAGTCGCGGAGGTCGAACGAAAGGCCTCTGAACGCAATCGGCTGGAGCCCGCAAAGAGGCGATGGGCAGCGGCCTGATTCCGGCGCACTGTCTCAAGCAGGATTCACACCAGCCGTCGAGGGCCCGGCGACGGCAACCTGCCGATGACCCACGTGATGGCGCATCCCCGGCGTTCGGCCGCTCGATCGCCTCGCGGCGCTCTCCGATTCGTCGGGCTGCCCGATCACCGCGTCCTCGCTTCAAGACCGGCCCGGCCGCGCGACCAGCTCGGTCGAACGCGACAACGTCAGTTGGGTGACAACGTCAATTGAAGGTGTGATTGAAGCCCACCCGCACCGTATCGATGGTGAGATTGCCCTGGTTTGCGGTCACCGACGCGGAGGTCCCGTTATTCGCCCCCGGGCCCAGGAGGCTGAAATGGCCGCTGCTGAGGGTCTCCGAGGTAGTGTCGAAATGCAGATATTCGAGCTTGACCGTCCAGGTACGGGCCACTGCCCATTCGACCCCGGCGCCGACCACCCAACCCGGCCTGAAATGCGAACTGGTGACGGTGGACCCGGCCTGAAGTGCACGGGGGTCGACGAACGGCGCATTGACCGGGTCGAGCGGCGCCGTCAGTTGGTTCCGCGTGAACTTGTCATAGGCCCAGCCGAAACCTCCGGTGCCGTAGAACAACCAGTCGTTGGCGACCCAGCCGAGCCGGGCGCGGACCGAACCGTACACGTCGAGCTTCTCGGTCCACGAAGCCACGGCCGCGGAATCTCCCGGCGGCGAGGTCAGCGTGGTCGAGCTCAATCCGGTACCGGAGATATCGGCCTCGATGCCGACCAGGTAGGACCCAGGAATCAGCCAGTTATAGCCCACCTGCAGGCCACCAGTGACATTGGTGGAGCCGAGCGAGCCGGACTCGCCCGTGGAAAAGCTCGACGTCCCGGAGGGCGAGAATCCGCAACAGAGCCCGCCCGGCAAGCTGGACCAGCTCACATTCGTCTGGCTGAAGTTGGTATTGTCCGTCGCGCTGCCGATATGGCCGCCGACATAGAAACCTTCCCAGTCGAAGCTTCCGATGATCGGGCCCTTGGCGACGGAATAGGGAGGAAAATCAGCCGCACGCACGGGAGCAGACAACGCGACTGCCGCGATCACAATGCTCGCAACAATAAGCTTGTTCACATGGGCACCCGTCGCCTGTCCGATGTTTTGCGAAGCCATTCTAACGCTCCAGCATCGCTTTGATGTAACCATTCCGCCACAGGTCTCCGAAAAACGCGCAGGCCCGTCGACAGAAAGTGGTCGGCTGATGGCAGCGGACAATGAACGCCCGGGACTGGCCCGGTCGCCCGCACCAGCGTTCACTTCGCCTTACTGAGATATTGTTGCCGGAACACGATCACGCATCCGCGGCCGCTCACGGCGCCGTCGAGATTAACGACGGCATTGCCACACAATTTGACGCCGTTTCCGGTGTAGTCGCCGGCAGGAAGCTGAGGCGTGGCGACGCCGTTCACCGGAAGGAAGGCGACATAATTCGTCTCATCGAGCCCCAGGGAATTCGAGCCGGAGGACGTCGGGATGTATTCGATCACTGAATTGGTGAGCGCGTCGACATAGCCGATCACCGGCTGCCTGGAAGCGAGGGTGGAGACGTTCCCGGCCGAAAAACCGTCGCCGCCGACCGCAACGTACCAGTGGGGATCCTTCGTGATGTTCGTCACGTTCAACCTTGCGGCTGTGGCCCCGTTGAGGAGAACATTGCTGGTGGTGGGGTAGCCGAGGATTTGTCCGCCCAAGACCTGATTTCCGGTGGTGTCGGGAGGCAAGGCCGAAACCGGGCGACGGACCGCCGCAGGTGCCGCCGAAACCGCCCGAAGCCGGGGTCTGGGAGATGCATCCGGGAGGCTGAGGGGTATTGCCGTTGGGGTTGGTGGAGGCGAAACGGGTAACCGGGTCCACCGCCGGATAAGGTCCCGGCAAGGTAAAGGCGGCGAACGGGGTAGCCCCGCCGGAGCCCGCGGCACCGATCGCATTGAGGGCGAGAGAATACGTCTCCGCAATGTTCACCGTGTTGGACAGTCCCAACTGCGTAGTGCCGGCGGTATTGCCGTTAAATCGCGGATTGCACCCGAGCAAGAGATTGTCGAACGTCCCGGTCGTGCTGGTGAGCGTGCTGACGCTGCCGGGAAGACCGGGCACGTCATTGGGGCCGGCGGTTACGAGCCCCGGCGAGCAATAGGGAAGATTGATCACGCCGCCGACATTGCCCCCCGCCGCGGTCGGGGTAACCGGGGTAACCGGCTGGCCCAGGGGTATCGTCGTTTGCGGGTAAGCCGTCATGAAGTTGGGCTGCATCGCGCCCTTGTTGACGTAGACCGGATCGATCGTGAGCAATCCGCCGTCGCAGTCCCAGAAATCGGGGGGTGCGGGGTTGTTCTGGGCCGCGACGCCCCCTGATTCCGGGAAATAGCATCCACCGAATCCGGGAATGCCATCGAAAGAGTTGGCGGCTTCGTAAGGTCCCGGGATCGCATTCTGGCCGGTAAAGGTGGCGACGGGGCCGGGCGGCGTGCCGGCGGTGGTCGTGCACGGCTGGGTCGCGACCGTCGTATAGCAAATCGGGGGGTTGTTGAGCACGTTGGGGAGGGCAACGAAGAAAGCCCCGCCCACTCCCGCATGCGGATCCCAGTGAACGTTGCCGAACGAATTGGGTGGTCGTTTCCCGCGGGCGTCGCAACCGAAGAATCCGGCCGTTGTGATGTCGGTACTGATCTGGTTACGGTCATCGACCTTGATGGTGGCCTGGTAGGTAAGATGGCCGGTCGTGGTGTTCATGGTGAACAACGTCATATAGGGATACGAGGTCGTCCCCTTCGCAGTTCCAGTGCCAGGCTCGGTCCAGGGCTGGCCGGCCAGCGTGCTGCACGTAGCGCTCTTGGCCGTCGATCCCACGCCTGCGGTATCGTTTCGCTGGAACGGCTCGTTGGGGCTGGTGACCAGGACGTAGACATTGCCGTCATTGGTATCCACGCCGATCGCAATCGTACCGGCCTTGGAGGCACCGAAGTAGCCTTGGAGATTGGTGCCGGGCGCATAATTGCCGAGCGGAGCGGTACAAGGCGGCGGCGCGGTCTGGCTGGTGCCGGCCACCGGCGGCGTCGGGGTACCGACGGAATTCGCATTGCATCCACCGCCGGTGGGGAACGATGCGACCCAGGTGTTGGACTTGAGATCGAACAGCTTGACGTTGGGCTGATGCTGGTTCGGGTAGCAAACGGTGGTGGTCGGCAGCGTGGCCGCCCCGGGATTGATGCAGTTGGCGTGGGTATACAGCGGATTCGGCACCGTCGAGGCATCTGCCGGAGTGCCGCAGGCGCCCATGCTGCCGGCCGCGGCCGGGTTTGCGTAGGATGCCGCGTTGATATCGGTGTTGCAGCCGCCGTCGGCGACGTAAAGCCACCGGCCGCTATGGGTGGTATCGGCGGCATTGATGTAGACCGCCAGCCCGTTCGGGCCGGAATGGGATTCGTCCGAAGTGCCTGGCCTGGCGGTATTGGTGGTGGCCGGTCCATTGGACCAAATCAATTGGCCCACGAACCCGCCGACCGCGTCTTTCGCGGTGAGAAGCTTGCTGAATACCAAGGTGGAGCCGTTGATGACGTCGACCCCGAGGTTCGACCGGTCTGCCAACAGGTAAGACGCCGTCGTCGAGGTCGTGCGCAAGAACGTGCTGCCGCCGAAGGTCTGCAGCGGCTTGCCAGGAATCTGGACCTGCTGAAGGCATTGGAGATTGAAGAGCTTCGGGTCGGTGGTCGTGACCGATGCTCCGGTCGCACCGAGGCACGATTTGGTAGCCGCCATGGCTCCCGACGACCACAGTACCAGCACCGCCGAAGCCAGAATGGCCGCGGAAATCCGACGGCAACCCGCCAGCCGCCGAGTCGACACCACCAATGCCGCCATCGCAACGTCCCCAACAATCAACTTGTTCACTTGTTCACCTGGGCCCTTGAGCGCCATTTTAACCCGGCGGCATCGCTTTGATGTACCTTTTGCGCCACAGCCGGCCGAAAAATGCGGGCCGGCCTGCCACCGAAATTGCCGAAACGGGCGAACCTTCGGCACGTACCTGTCGCGGGATTTCCCAAGTCCCGCAATGGCCTCGACACGATCGCGGTCGGACGACGTGGAAGCCTGCCGCCCCGAAGTGGATCAACGCCTGGAGCGAGGGCGCGCGGAACCATCCGCTCGCTCTTGTTGCCGCGCCCCCACGCAGAGCGAATCTCGGCGCCGATTCGATGCGTCGCGGCTCGATGCGTCGCGGCGCACGTGTCCGCGGCGCATGGAACCGGCGTGGAATTGTTGCCGCGTTCGCGAAAACATCGCAGCATGACGACCGTCTTGGGTGCCATTGCATCTTGGGTGCCATTGCATCTTGGCTGCCATTGCAATCTTGGCTGCCAGATGGCGCAATGACGTGCAGTCGTAACTCGTCCTTCGATATGATCCGTGCAGCCATGAAAAACCACCGCATCGCGGCGCTGCTCGGTTTCGTCGCCGGGTTCGTCGACACCGCGGGCTTCCTCGGCCTGCAAGGCCTCTTCACCGCGCACGTGACGGGAAATTTCGTGACGCTCGGCGCCACGCTGGTGCTCGGGACGCACGGCGTCGTCGCCAAGCTGCTGGCGCTTCCGGAATTCGTCCTGGTGGTCGCCCTCGCACGATTGGCCGGCGCCGCCCTGACGGCGCGGCGATGGCCCACGGTGCGGCTTCTGCTGATTGCGAAGGTGGCGCTGCTGATCGCGTTCTTCGTGCTGGCGGTGTCGCTGGGGCCGTTTCCCGACAGCGACGCGCCGGCGGCGCTGGCGACCGGTTTTGCCGGCGTCGCCGCCATGGCGGTCCAAAATGCCGTCCAGCGCGTTCATCTCGGCAGCCTCCCGCCGAGCACGCTGATGACCGGCAACACCACCCAGGTGGTGCTCGACGCGGTCGACCTGATGCGCGGCGCCGCTCCCGACCAGGCGCCGGCGGTGCGGGCCAGGTTCCACCGCATGCTCATGGCGATCGTCTGGTTCGCCGCCGGCTGCGCGGCCGCTGCCGGGTTGTATGCCTGGGTCGGATTCTGGTGCCTCGCGGTTCCGGCCGCCGTCGGCGCCGCGAGTGCGATCCTCGCCGCCGAGGATTGAACTTCGCCGCGAGGGCATGATCGCGGAAGGCTGCAGCGTTTTCGAAAAAAGATCGCGCGCGAGATCGACTCGACCCACCGACTCAGGCGGTGCGATTCGGCGCGAAGCCATCGCATTCCAGCCGCGCGCGGCGCGCATACGGTATTTTTTTCATCATCTGTATATGGCGCAATTACACGGCATGTTCGATTTACGGGACCGCTGTTTGGTGCAGCAATTGCAGGCTTTTCCGTGCCTTCGGCTGCACGTCATTCGCTCTCTTTTGCAGCCGGGCGGCCGAGCGGGAGAACATCCGAACGCATAGCGCGCAGCATTAAAACTAAGCAATGGGCCGACGCGATCACACGGCTTTGATCGACGGCTGCCATTTTCGCTTTATAAGATTCGGCTAGGGGGACGGGCTTGGCCGTGTCTTCGCTCGCTGCAAGCAGCACCGCAGCACCGTGGATGGGAATGCCTGATGGGAATTGTGCGCTTCGCCTTGAGGTTTCCGCATACTTTCTACGTCCTGGCATTGCTGATCTCGTTCCTCGGCCTCACCGCCGTCATCTCGATGCCCACCGACATCTTTCCCGAGATCGACATCCCGGTGGTGACGGTGATCTGGACCTATAACGGGCTGAGCACGCCCGAGATGGAGCAGCGGGTCACGACCTATGGCGAGTTTTCGATCAGCTCCAGCGTCAACGGCATCAAGGACATCGAATCCCAGACGCTGAACGGGATCTCGATTCAGAAGATTTTCTTCCAGCCCGACGTCAATCTCGACCTCGCGATTGCACAAATCGTTGCCGGCACGAACTCGGTCCGCGGCATCATGCCGGCGGGCATCCAGGCGCCGATCATCGTCCAGTACAACGCGTCGAGCGTCCCGGTGCTGCAGATCGGCCTGAGCTCGGACAATCTCAACGAGCAGCAGCTCTATGACTACGGCATCTACCGGCTGCGCCAGCGCCTCGCACCGATCCACGGCGTGACGCTTCCGACCCCGGCCGGCGGCCGCTACCGCCAGATCATGGTCGATCTCGACCCGGCCAAGCTGCAGGCCAAGGGCCTGACCCCGCTGGACGTGGTCAACGCCGTCAACACCCAGAACCTGACCCTGCCCTCCGGCACCGCCAAGATCGGCGACACCCAATATGCCGTTCGCACCAATGCGACGCCGCTCGCGCTCGACGAGCTCAACAACATTCCCGTGAAGTTCGCCAACGGCGCCACCGTCTTCCTCAGGGACGTGGCCTACGTGCGCGACGGTTCCCTGGTGCAGCAGAACGTGGTCCGCACCGAGGGCCGCCGCTCGGTCCTGCTCAGCATCATCAAGAACGGCAATGCCTCGACGCTCGCCGTCGTCAACGCGGTCAAGGAGGCGCTCAACGTGGCCCGCGCCGCGGCGCCGCCGGGGCTCAAGATCACCGAGCTGTTCGACCAATCGGTGTTCGTCAGCGACTCGATCAGCGGCGTGTTGCGCGAAGGCGCGATCGCCGCGGTGCTGACCGCGCTGATGATCATCCTGTTCCTGGGATCCTGGCGATCCACCCTGGTCGTCATCATCTCGATTCCGCTGTCGATCCTGTCATCGCTGGTGGTGCTGTATTTTCTCGGGCACACCATCAACACCATGACGCTGGGCGGCCTCGCGCTGGCGGTCGGCATCCTGGTCGACGATTCCACTGTCACCATCGAGAACACCCATCGCCTGCTCACCGAAGAGGGCAAGCCGCTGCCCTATGCGACCCTTCACGGCGCCGCCGAGATCGCGGTGCCGACCCTGGTCTCGACGCTCGCGATAAGCTGCGTGTTCATCTCGGTGCTGTTCCTGCACGGCCCCGCCAAGTATCTGTTCACGCCGCTCGGCCTCGCCGTCGTGTTCGCGATGCTCGCCTCCTACGCCCTGTCGAGGACCCTGACGCCGATCACCATCGGCCTGCTGCTCAAGGGCGAGCACCACGGGCACCCGATCCGCACCTGCCGCAGGGCGTGTTCGCGCGCCTGCACGGCGGTTTCGAGCGCGGCTTCGAGACCATGCGCCGCGGCTATTCCGACGTGCTCACCACCCTCTTGACCCGGCGGCTGGTCGTCCCCGCCGTGGCGGTCGCCATGCTGGCACTGGGCGGCACGCTGTTCTTCTATGTCGGGCGCGACTTCTTCCCGGCCATCGACGGCGGCCAGATCCAGCTCCACGTGCGGGCGCCGGCCGGCACCCGCATCGACCGC
>CAVVCE010000089.1:0-75142 GCA_963746235.1 uncultured Alphaproteobacteria bacterium | reverse complement strand
CCTGACAGCGGGCACGCTGGTGCCCGCGAATCAGGAGATACGATCAGCAAACGTACACGCCGGACCCACACACCGGCCTTCAAGGCGAAGGTGGCTTTGGCGGCCATCAGGGGCGAAAACACGATAGCCGAGCTGGCTCAGCATTTCGACGTTCACCCCAACCAGATCACGCAATGGAAATCGCAGCTTCAGGAAGGGGCTGCCGGGGTGTTCGGGTCTGCGGCAGGCACTGGGGCCAACACTCCGCCCATCGACGTGAAATGTCTCCATGCCAAGATTGGAGAGCTGACGCTGGAGAACGATTTTTTGGAAGTCGCGCTCGGCAAAGCGGGTTTGCTCAGCGCAAGGCGATGATCATGCGCGAGCATGAGCTGTCCATCACGAAGCAAGCGAAGGCCCTGCGGATCAGCCGTGGCAGCGTGTACTACCTGCCGCGGCCGGTGTCGGCGACCGATCTGGAGATCATGCGCGTTCTCGACCGGCTACATCTGGATTTCCCCTTCGCCGGCTCGCGAATGTTGCGAGGCCTGCTGGCCGCCGAGGGGTGCAAGGTCGGGCGGCGTCACGTGAAGACGCTGATGAAGCGGATGGGGATAGAGGCGCTCTATCGTCGTCCGCGGACCACGAAGCCCGAGCCGGGGCACAAGATCTATCCCTATCTGCTGCGCGGGATGGAGATCGTCCAGCCAAACCAAGTGTGGGCGATGGACATTACTTACATCCCGATGGCGCGTGGCTTCGTCTATCTGGCCGTCGTGCTCGACTGGTTTAGCCGTCGCGTGTTGTCGTGGCGCGTGTCGATCACGATGGAAGCGGCATTCTGTGTCGAGACGCTGGAGGATGCTCTGGCCCGTCACGGCAAGCCGGACATCTTCAACACGGACCAGGGCTCGCAGTTCACCGGCGCGGCGTTCACTGGTGCGCTCACCGACAACGGCATTGCTATCAGCATGGACGGCAAAGGCGCTTGGCGGGACAACGTGTTCGTCGAACGCCTGTGGCGCAGCGTCAAGTACGAGGAGGTCTATCTGCGGGCCTACGACAGCGTCAGCGAGGCACGTGCTTCGATCGGCCGCTACCTCAACTTCTACAATCCTGCATTACAACACCCATCTGTCTATGTTGTTGAAGAGAACAGGTTTTGCTGATCGGGATGCGATCCCGCGGGGTATCTCGGGTTCTGTCGTGCGCGTTCGGTGATCGATCGGGCGGCTAATGTCGTGAGCGCGGCGCGGGCGAAGATCCATGGTCCATCCGGGAGAGGATGGATTGCCTCGATCTCTCCGGCTTCCGCGGCAAGCCGCAGCGTCTTGGGCGCAATCTGCAGAAGCTTCGCGGCGTTGGTCAGGTTGAGCCATGGCTCTATCCCGTCCTCGGCGGGCTTGAACACCGGGATACGATAGTTCGACCGCATCGATGTCACACGCTCGCGGGTCCATCGGTTGCCATTGCCGGTCTTCAGGCCATTGCGGTTGAGGATGCCGGCAATCAGGTCGTCATTAGCGATGAGCACGAGCTGGCGCACGGCGGTGATCACATCGGCCGATGTGCTGTTCCGTTGACCGCGGCGGCGCTTGGGCAGGCGCATCTCGCTGTGCACGCCGCCGATCCAGTGAACGACGAGAACAATCTCGGCGGCGGCATCGTCGATATCGGCCACCACCTCATGGATGATGGTGCGCACGATGCGCTTCTTCAGCCGCGCATCGGTCGTCGGTGCGGACCAGACGGTCTTGAGGTTCGATGCCAGTAGACCGAGCGCAAGAGGATCGACGGCGGCAACGGGCATGGCTGCATCATGTGCCGCGATCTTGGCCTCGACCTCCGCCACATGCGTGAGCGCCCTGTTCCAACGCGCCTCCAGTTCGCCCGCGACCAGCCGATTGGCTGGATCGGCAGCATCGTATTGCCGGAAGGCTCGGTCGACGGCGTAGCGCGCCGCTTCGAGGTCGCGGCCGAGGGCCTCGCGCACCTGATCCCGCCGCTGGCCCACCTCCTTCTCGGCGGCTGTGGCGGCGGCGATCGCGCCTGGACCGACCACAGTCAGCAACGCATTCTCGATGGCGTCGTCAACACGCAGCCCGCCGAAGGCGATGCAGTGAGGGGCGCCATTGTCCATCCAGGCCCGGCTGCAGCTGTAGCGCGGGATGCCGTGCTTGGCGCCTGTGTACTTCAGCGTCAGCTTGCGCCCGCAGCGCTTGCAGCGGATCAGCCCGGCGAGGAGCGCGTCGCCATGCTTGGGCGCGCCGTGATGTTGGCCGGTGGGAACGTTGCTGCTGACCATTTTGCGGATCGCTTCCGCCCTCTCCCAGCTTACGTATCCTTCGTGCGCATTCGGCATCAGCGCCAGCCAATCAGTCCGCGCCTTGCGACGCATCTTCACGCTGACGCCATCGGCGCTGTATCCCGATGCTGCGGCAGTCTTACCATAGGCATAGGCCCCGCCGTAGATCGGGTTGTCGATCATCCGGTGGATGGTGGCGTAGTTGGGACGCCGCCAGGTCGTGTCCCCGTTGTTCTGCTTCACCGGCAAATCGAGATCGTGCTCATGGAACCAACACAGCGCCTGCCGCGCACTGCCAAGCTCCTGCACCTTGTCGAAGACCAGCGTGATCGCCTCCTGCACACGCCGGTCCGGATCCTTCTCATAGCGGTCGCCGACCTTCACGAAGCCGACCGGCGCGCTGACGACGAGCTCGCCTCGGCGCGCCTTCTCGTAGCGGGCGGACAGCGAGCGCTGGCGTAGCAGATCGAGCTCGTATTCGTTGAGGCTGCCCTTCAGCCCGAGGAGCAGCCGGTCATTGCCGTGCCTCGGCGCATAGATCGTCTCCTGATCGACCAGCACGGTGTCGACCACGCGGCACATCTCGATCAGTTGTTGCCAGTCCCGGCTGTTGCGGGCGAAGCGCGAGACCTCGCGTGCGCAGACGGCGCCGACCTTGCCGAGGCAGACTTCGGCAACCATGCGCTCGAAGCCGGCGCGCTGCACGCCGCCGGCCGCGGAGCGGCCAAGATCGTCATCGATCACCTCGATCTCCGACCAGCCGAGCGCCGTCAGGCGGTCCCGCATGGCGTACTGCAGCGCGCTGCTCTCGCGGTTGTGCAGCACCTGATGGGCCGAGGATTGCCGCACATAAAGCAGCGCCTTGCGCTCCAGATGATGCGGTCGGAATGACGGTAAGCGCGCAATTGTGCGCTGCAGAGATGACGTCTACCTCGGCCCATATCCGATCCTTGATCTAACTGGGTGCTGTGCCCTTCATGTCCACGGGCACCAGCCTGACGCGGCCCTTTATTATGCTAAGCGCTGCCGAGCTGCTGGAATTCTTACCTCTCTCGACGGAGGCGGAGTTCGTTCGAACACTCACGAACTGCTTGCCTTCATCGACGTTGCCGTCGTAGCCGAAAAACTCTGCGAACAGATGCAGTTAACACCATACCAAATGCTCGATTACCTCAAAACCCGCGGCTGTCGGATTGGGGGTGTAACATCGGGCGAAAAGGGGCCTCTGTGGTATGACGAAAGTGGCTTGGTCCGCATGCTGACCGCGCTTCCAGTGCCCACGCACCGAATTCTTGATACCAGCGGCGCTGGAGACGTCTTTCACGGCGCTTACGTGCATTTCTAACTAGCGCGTCCGGACCTGGCCTGGAACGACCATTTTTGTTTTGCACGCACAGCGGCCGCCTACAAAATCCAGCATCTTGGGAACGAGGCGGGCTTACCCACACTCGCTGACATCGAAGCACTTCAGCATGATTTGGAGGACGTTCGGCACCATCACCTTCAAGAATTGGTCGCACTCGAAAGAGACATCAATCCAAGGAAAGTGGCTGCGGGATGCACAATTACCTTCGACGGAATTGCTTCGAGATACGCTTGAAAGCGTCCCTTCTGCACGAAGCGCGCCCGGAATTCCGATACGGCTAGATGATCGAAAATGCGGGGCGCGATCCCCCCCGCGATATAGACCCCGCCTCTTGCACCGTAGCTAAGTGCTACATTTCCGGCGAACCCCCCGAGCATCTCGCAAAACATATCGAGCGCGGCACGAGAAACAGAACAAGCTCCTTGTAGCGCGGCTTGAGTGATCTCTGATGCGCTGCGCAAAGGCACATCAACCTCATCGACTGCCGCAATGGCGCGATAGAGATTTTCAAGGCCCGGTCCTGAAAGTACTCGTTCGGCGGAAACGTGGCCGAAGCGTTGGCGCAGTTGATCTAGAATGACATCTTCGCGGCGTGAAGTCCCAGCCAATGTCGTATGTCCACCTTCGCTTGCGATAACAATTCGGCGGGCATCATCCCCCACCAGTCCCGCGACCCCAAGGCCGGAACCGGGGCCGAGAACGACCATCGGGGCGCCCGCCACCGCGTGCCCACCGCCGAGGGAGCGCACATCTCCCTCCATCAGATGTGGCAAGGACAGCGCGGTCGCTTCGAAGTCGTTGATAATTCGGACAGTCTGAAGATCAAACCGATCCCGCATCTCTGCACCATCAACCGTCCAAGAGCAGTTGGTAAAATTGCAACGCTCCCCTTCCACCGGTCCAGCAACCGCGAACCTTGCATTTTCGATAAGCCTCTCGCGAAACTGATCTTGCAGAAAATCCTCGATGGCGTCAGCGAATTGTAAATAGCGCGCCACCGCGATCCACTTGACCGGCCCAAGCAACCCATCAGTCAGCAGGGCAAATCTGGCGTTTGTGGCCCCGATATCGCCCAACAGCACGGCAGAAGCGGTCATCACCTGCCTACACGGTTACGCATGGAAAAGGCGACACGTCAGCGGAACCGGCGTCGCGGGTCGAGGTTTGCCAGCATCGTAACAGGGGCGACGTTCAATCGGTAGGGGCAGCCGATGACAAGCGAACGACCTCGTTCGAGGCGACTCAGTGGGCCTGAGGTGAGTTCGACAATGCGGGCGCGAAGTCGGAGCACGGAACTTGAGCGGGAATACCGCACGCATTGAGTTCGTTGGCAATGGCCGCGCATTGAAACCAAAACCCGGCCGGGTTCGGTAGGTTTCGGTCCGAGTACTGCGGCCACCAATCGGCGTAGGGTCTGTCTTGGAAGGGCCTACCCGGCAGAGCTGGCTCCATGAGACAGATTTTGAGGCTTAATAGGGTCGACTTTCGAATTGTGAGACAGCACATCCGACGGTACCGAAAAAGACATCAGCCGCCAATCGGTCTGTCGCTGGCCGAGGCGGTCGCCCGTCATTTCGGCGTCACGGCAGGATAACCGCTGACTCCGGCCGGAAAGCCGGTAGTCAGGCCGGGAATATCGACTGTGCCAGCGTCCCAGTTCCTGCGAGCGAGTTCCTGTACCATCCAGAATGCGACCGTGTTGGACAGCATCTCGCGCGCATCGCGCAGCGAATGCTTCATCCGGATCATGAACTCATCGATTGCACCCGCCGGGGTCACAAAGTAGTCGCCCGGCAGCGGTGGGCGGTCCGGCAGGTAGATTGTCGGAATGCTCGCGAACACCTGGTCGGAAACGACCTTGCGATAGAACAGCGGTCCCCATACGCGCTGGACGTAATAGGCAAGGTCCGCCGGCGCCAGTTGCGCCTGCCCGAGCGATGGCTGCACTTCGGCATAAGGAACGATTTTGATACGGTCGTCGGGCAAGATGAAACCGGACACGGCTTTGAGGAACATCACCAGCCAATTGGTGCCTTCTGTAAGGCCGGCCGACACGTTGCCACCTGCACGGCTGCTTACCAGTACCATCGCACGCGGCCAGTCGAGCTTGAGGCCAGCGAGCGCGTCGCGAACCTCGCTGGCGCCGCGCAGCGCTTCGAGCATGAAGGTGCCGATCATCACGTTGACGAATGGAATCGGGTGGTCGGCGGAGGTGCCGTTGAAGAAATCCCCGTTCACGCTGGCGACGGTGAATCCGTCGCCGTCGCCGAGAGAGTTGATGTAATTCAATGTGCGGGCGCATGCATAATCCACCATGGCGCGAATTTGTGTTTTGTGCGTGCTCCAGGCCGGTTCGTTCAAGAGATCAAGCCAGTTGCCCGCGGCGCGCTGGTTGAGCGCGCGCACCTCCGCCGTATGCATCCGCAATGAGACCAGACGCTCCCTCCAGCGGGCATCACCGTTAGCCTTGATCTGGGCGAGATATGCGAGGGCCGGCCCGATATGGCTGATCGCCGTCATCTCAAAGAATCCACTGGCGCGGTCGGCGCGGAACTGCTCCTCGCTCAGCCGAGCACCGTTGGCCGAGTTGTAAACGTAGATTTTTGAACCCACGACCAGCACCAGTGGGCCCGGCGCGCCCGATTCCCTGGCGACCACGGACTGTGTGAGCATCTGGCCGAGGGTCGGCCGGCCGGCCGGATAATCCGGCTCGTTGCTCCCGGTGAAATCGAAGAAGAGGTCCATGAATTCCTCGGGCGCCGTATAGCTGGTCGGTTGGGCTGCTGCCGATGTGGCGAGCAGCAATAGTGGTAACCAGAAGAGACGGATGAAACGCACGGCGGGTCTCCTTTGATGCTCTCAGGGATGGCGCGACAGGACAAGGTTTCGCAGCAACTGGCCGGAAATCAAAGCTACTTTCTTGCGCCGCCTCCCAAAGGTCCGGCCCGCGGGTTTCAGCGACTGCTCCGGATCAATCGGCACAGGTGCGCGGACCTAACGCCTCGCGGGGTCGACGTTGATCCGATATGCTCGGCTTGCCGGGTTGCGGGGATCAGTGCCGCACAAAGACCCCGAGAAACGCCGAGAGCTCTCGTCAATTCGATCCCGGGCAGCGCCGCGCGTCAGCTTCTCGTCCGCCCGCTGCGCGAAATGTTCGACGCGCGCGCTCGGCAGCACAAGATCATTCACGTCGGATCGAGTGCCCCTCCCGATCGGCGAGGAAACCGGCGTGGAGTCCGCCGACCGCCGCCGTGCCTCCGCAGCCTCCCGCAGCCGGCGCCGCTTCTCATTTCCGGCCTTGGCTGCCAGGCTTCGAACGAGAAGCGCCGTCGGCTGAGGGAATTGGCGGCCGCGCGAGGACAATTGGATTGAACCGAGCGCAGCCGACCCGTGAGGCGCCCGTTATTGGGGTGGCGAAGGCGGAGCCGTTGTCAGGGTGGCGGCAGCAACCGTCTCAATGCCGCGACCTCCTCGTTGTACGCAGGGAGATCGTTGTCGTTCAGTCTTTGCAAATCCCGCGCGATCTGCTCAACCGACCGCCTGGCCGATTCCACTTTGATTTTCTCGACCTTTTTCTGGAGATTAATGAGGTCGGCGAACGCCTTCGTCGGCTTTGCACCGCCCGGCTTTTCAATCAGCGCGGCAACGGCATCAAGAAGTTTGCCGATCTGGCGGCCATAACTTTCCTCGGCGACGATTGCGAGTTCGGTCGCAGGCGCTGATGAGTTGTTCTCGTTGACGATGATGTTGCCGAACGTCCAGCCCGGCAAAATCGGCTGGCTAAACGACTGCGGCTCAGATTGCCACGGCGATAAGAACGGGAAGAAACTACCAAAAGGATTGGTGGGTGCGGTCACGGACTGCTCCTCGGAAAGGGTGGGGTAATGGAGGAACGTAGCACCTTCCCGGCCCGGGCGAAGCGGCCCTGGCGCTGGACTATGAAAGGCAGCGCGATCGCGGAACTCAAGCTACAGGCGGGTCGGCAAATTCGCAGGGGCTCCGTCGCCTTGTCGGTGACCACGTTAATGCCCGTGAAACGGCTTCGCCTTTAAATTGCCTCTGGAAATTCGATGAAGGGGCCCAGCATGAAAAAACTTTTGGTGGCGTTCGTAAGTGACGAATCCGGGGCCACTGCGATGAATACGGCCTGATCGCGGCCGGCGTTTCGATTGCCATTATCACCGTGGTCAACAGATTGGGCTCACAGCTTAAAGCCACCTTCACCGGGATTTCCTCGCAGCTCCCGACGGCCGGTAAGTAACCCTCGGGTCGGCCAAGCGCGCCTCCAGGCGCATACGCGTGCGGAGCTTCGCTAGGTCGGAGACGGCCGCGGGCGCCTATGTGCTCATGTCGCTATAAGGGACTTCCTCCCGGCGCTCTCTTCCGGCCGTCTCCGCGCGACGCTTTAGCCCCGCGGTGGAGTTGGCGGCAAGGTGTTTTTCGAAAACCGCGCGGTCATGGCGTCGGCAATTCCGACAGTCGACTTCACGGAGGCCTCTGACGGAAAACCCCAGCCTGAACGGAAGGAAAAGGCTGGGGTCCCGGTGTACAGGGCCACTTCCATCGGGGAAGTATGATGGGAGCGCCGAAGGCCAACTTATTGAAGATTACAGTTTTGTAATGAGCAAAAAATCAGCATGACGAATTTCCGCAGGCCGAGTTGCAAACCGACAACACTCGCGAGGTTCGAGCCGAAGTATCGAGATACTGAGGAGCCCTACGGTACCAAGTGCTTGACATGCTCGGCGTCCTCGCCGAATTCGAGACGAACCTGCGCCGGGGAGCGCCAGCTCGAAGGGATAGCGAAGGCCAAGGCCGCCGGCGTCTACAAAGGCCGCCCCGCTTCGATAGATGCCGCCGGGGTGCGCGCAATGAAGGCGCAGGGGCTTGGGCGCCTCGGAGATCGCGAAAGCGCTCAAGATCGGCCGGGCATCGGTCTATCGGGTGCTGCGGTAGGCTGACGACCGCGCCGTCGCCGGATGACACGGGCGCCCCGCAGGTGATTGTGCAAGCCATGGTACGCCAATCGGGCATACGCCCCGGCGCGATGCACGGCACACCCTTCAACGCCAGCGAGTGGATCGCTTGCGGGGTGGCGCTTAATTGGACGCCGTGACCGCTGTGCCGGCCTCCCGTAGCGAAGTGTACAATTTTGAACAGACTTTGCAGGAGTACTCAGCGGACAATAAGTGGCGGCTGAGGCCGCACAATTCTGTCATGGGCCGCAATCGAATGATCCAACAATGAACGCGTCAAACGCTTGGCCCGTTGCGCTTTGCTGCCCGCATTGCGGGCGGGTTGGAACGGCCACTGTTTCTGAAGGCGGCTTGGAAGGACGGGCAGCGCCAGGTCTCCGCGTAGATAGCGTGTCGGGTGGGTTCGGCGCGGTGGAACTGCGCCCCGGAGCCGGGCAAGATATTCGATGTGTGACTTGCAATAGTTCTGCATTGAAGTAGTGCACTGCCTGGGCCGACCAACAGCCCAAACACGGCGCGTCGGACAGGAGGCAATCGTCATTCCCCGATGCGATGCTCTACCACGCACCGGTCTCCCGCTCCCGCTGCTGACGTGCAGCGGGAGCAAGCGCCTCTGGAAGGCGTCTGCCGGCTCCCGGGGCTGGACGGCGCCGCGCGCTGAGCCCAGACTGACGGGTAGCGGCCTCGTCTCTAAAACAGCGGGCGATTGGCCTGCATGTTGCCGGCGTCATTTCGTTGCCGCCGCCTAGCTGCCATCCGAAACGGAACTTCCGGACCTGCCGTTCGTTGGGGACACGACTTCAATAACCAAAAGGATGTTCTAACATGAGAATTTCCATGATTATTGTGGTAGGAGCTTTGCTCGTCGCAGGCCCGGCATTTGCTCATCACCCCTTCTCGGACGAATTTGACGTTAATTCGCCCGTGGGCCTTCAGGGGAAGGTCACGCAGGTTGATTGGGGCAACCCACATGTGATGATCCACATGACCGCGACCGCCGCCAACGGAAATCAGAACTGGACCTTGGAAGCGGCCAGCACTGGCGACCTCGCGCGAAAGGGATGGTCGCGAGACACCCTGAAGGTTGGGGATCAGATTACGGTTGAAGCTTTCAAAGCAAAGTCAGAGCCAATGACGGCAGCGGCCCGCGTCGTCGAATTGCCCGGCGGGAAGAAACTGTCCGCGGCTGATGACGCAGATGGGGGCCCGAAATCTCCGCCTATTCCGTAGCCTGGAGGCTCCCTTTTGATCGGTAGATAATCCCGAAAAATCCCCTTCGGCCCTCGCCTCCGCCGGCGGATCCCAAAGCCTCAGCCCTCATCCGGTTGGGGCTTTGGTGTTTTCGCCAACCGCTCGCACTCTTCGGCGCAGTGACGGTAGCTTTTTGCGTCCTGCGTTAGATTGGCATCGGCCAATTTATTTGGCGCTGGCAGAAAGCCTACATGGACGGCGGCGTCGAGCGACTGCTCAAGGATAGGGGCAAGGGGCCACGCGCGGGCAAGAAGCCTATCAGTGCCGAAGTGCGGCTCGCGATCGTGACGCGGACGGCTAAGGAGAAGCCCAAGCATGCAACGCACTGGAGCGCACGGATGTTGGCCGAGGAGATTGGCGTCGGCTGCGGATTCCGAGGGAATGCGGCCACCGATTCCGACGGAAAGCGGCCACCCAATCCGATCGAAAGCGGCCACCTGATCCGAACGAAGGCGGCCACCCTGTTGACAGGGTGAGGCGGGGAGCGTGTCGGCGATCTGAGCTGGGCAAGGTCCTCCTTTTGCGATTCGCGCAACTGGAGGTCCGATGCCCGCCGAGAGATTGTCGATGCGGAAGGTTCGAGAAGTTCTGCGCCTGAAGTACGCCTGTGGGGCGAGCGAGCGTGTGATCGCCCGATCGGTCGGGATCGGCCGCACGGCGATCGGTGAATACGTTCGCCGCGCCGCCGTGATCGGCATCACCTGGCCGGTGCCCGAAGAGCTCGACGACGCGGCGCTGGAACGCAAGCTGTTCGCGCCTGCGGGATACAACCCTCCGCGATCGAAGCCGCTGCCGGAATGGGGGCATATCCATGCCGAGTTGCGCCGCCGCGGCGTGACGCTGGCGCTGCTGTGGGAGGAATACCGGGGCCATCATCCCGACGGCTACGGCTACAGCCGGTTCTGCGACCTCTACGTCGAATGGCGCCACGGCATCACCGCGACCATGCGGCAGACTCACGCGGCCGGCGAGAAGCTGTTCGTGGACTTCGCTGGCGATACCGTGCCGGTGTTCGACGGGCTCACCGGGGAGGTGCGTGTTGCCAAGATCTTCGTCGCGGTCCTGGGGGCATCGAACTACACCTTCGCCCAAGCCCGCTTCAGCGAGGCGCTGCCCGATTGGATCGGCGCCCATGTCGATGCGCTCGCCTTCCTGGGCGGGGTGCCGAAGGCGCTCGTCTGCGACAATCTCAAGGCCGGGGTCACCGTGGCGAGCCGCTACGAGCCGGGTGTCAACCGGACCTACCAGGACCTTGCCGCCCATTACGGCACCACCATCATGCCGGCGCGGCCACGCAAGCCGCGTGACAAGGCCAAGGTGGAGACGGCGGTTCTGATCGTCCAACGGTGGGTATTGGCGCGGCTGCGCAACCGCCGCTTCTTCTCGCTCGCCGAGTTGAACGTCGCCATCCGCACGCTGGTCGACGAACTCAACGCCCGCCTGATGCGCAGGCTCGGTGCCAGCCGCCGCGAGTTCTTCGATACCATCGACCGGCCTGCCCTGATGCCGCTGCCGGCCGAGCCCTACCAGTATGCCGAATGGCGTCGAGCCCGCGTGGCGCCGGATTACCATGTCGAAGTTGCGGGCCACTTCTACTCCGTGCCGTCCCGCATGATCCGCCAGGTCGTCGAGGTGCGGGCCACCGAGGCCACCATCGAGGTGTTCCATCGCGGTAGCCGCATCGCGAGCCACGCGCGCTCTGCCGTGAAGCGCCGCCACACTACGATCCCCGAGCACATGCCGAGCGCGCATCGCCGATACGCCTTCTGGACGCCGGCCCGTCTGCTGGCCGCCGCCGAGAAGATCGGCCCGTCCACGGTCGCGCTGTGCGAGACGATCATGCGGACAAAGCCCCATCCCGAGCAGGGCTTCCGATCCTGCCTCGGCATTCTGCGGATGGAGAAGACCTATGGGGCGCAGCGCCTCGAAGCTGCATGTCGCCGTGGCATCAGCATTGGCGCAGCGAGCTATCGGTCGATCGCTTCGATCCTCCAGACCGGCCTCGACAAGGCCTTCCTGCCCGACACCAGCCCCGACGCCGAGCCCATCCGGCACGGCAACATCCGTGGCCGCAGCTACTACCACTGACCACCAAGAAGGAGATCCTATGCTCATCAATCATACCCAAGAACGTCTCGTCGCCCTGGGGCTCGCCGGCATGGCCAAGGCCTTCGACGACCAGCAACGTCAACCCGACGTCACCGCGCTCACCTTTGAGCAGCGGCTCGGCCTGATGATCGATCGCGAAGCGACCGAGCGGGAGAACAAACGGCTCGTCGTGCGCCTGAAGTTCGCCTCACTGCGCCAAGCTGCAATCGTCGAAGATGCCGATCTGCGCGCTCCCCGGGGCATCGATCGTGCCTTCTTCGCCAAGCTCGTCGATGGCGATTGGATCGGTCGCAAGCAAAACTTGCTCATCACCGGCCCAACCGGCGTCGGCAAGAGTTGGATCGCCTGCGCGCTCGGCCACAAGGCATGCCGCGACAACCGTTCCGTCCTCTACCATCGGCTGCCACGGCTGTTCGAAGCTCTGGCGCTCGCCCGCGGCGATGGACGCTATGCACGGCTCCTCAAGATGCTGTCGAGGGTCGACCTGCTCATCCTCGACGACTGGGGCCTTGCCCCGCTCACCGGCGACCAGCGTCGCGATCTCCTCGAAGTCGTCGACGATCGCCACCAGCGCGGATCGACCATCATCACCAGTCAGGTGCCGATCGAGCATTGGCACGAGGTCATCGCCGACCCCACCATCGCCGACGCCGTCCTGGACCGCCTCGTCCACAACGCCCACCGCCTCGCCCTCAAGGGAGACAGCATGCGAAAGATCGCCGCCCAACGTTCCAATCTTGACGCCACCAAGAAAACCTGAATCAACTCACCATGCCGGCAACCACACCCCGGCCGCCTTCGTCGGAACAGGTGGCCGCCTTCGATCGGAACGCGTGGCCGCGTTCAATCGGAATCCCTGGCCGCAATCGTCGGAATCCGCAGTCGGCCACACGACCGTGCAGCGCATCTGGAAGGAGCATGGCCTCAAGCCACATCTTTCGCGCCCATTCAAGCTATCGAACGATCCCAAATTCGCTGAGAAAGTGGTCGACATTGTCGGGCTCTACCTCAACCCGCCCGACAAGGCGGTTGTGCTCTGCGTCGACGAGAAAAGCCAAATTCAGGCGCTTGATCGCACGCAACCGGGCCTGCCGATGAAGAAGGGCCGTGCTCAGACGATGACGCACGACTACAAACGCAATGGCACGACGACGTTGTTTGCGGCACTCGACGTTAAGACTGGCAAAGTCATCGGCGAGTGCCTGCCGCGTCACCGCGCCAAAGAGTTCATCCGTTTCCTGAAAAAGATCGATCGGGCCGTAGAAAAGCACCTCGACGTGCACGCGATCTGCGACAACTACACGACCCACAAGACCCAGGAGGTCCAGGCTTGGCTCGTCAAGCACCCGCGCTTCAAGCTGCACTTCACGCCAACATCATCCTCCTGGATCAACCTGGTCGAGCGGCTGTTTGCCGAAATCACTCCCCAGCAAATCCGCCGCGGCGTCTTCAAGAGCGTCGCCGAACTCGAGGCTGCCATCGAGATCTGGCTCACCGAGCGCAACGCCAAACCGAAGCCCTTCAAGTGGACCGCCAAAGCCAATATCATCCTGGAGAAGAATGCACGCGGCAGGCGGGCGCTGGAAGAACATCTCGCGGCGGGTACTAAATGAATGAGTCAGAACACTAGAACCGAACAAGACATCAGCATCGGCCTAGCGGGACGCACCGTCCGAAGCGCGGCATGATCACGATCCCGGATCGGCCGCATTGAATTCGGCGGCTTCGAAAGAGGCCGACCTAACTGCGAGCCTTCCCAGCACACGTCCGACCTGCATGGCCTCCCATTTCCCTTTGCCGGTCGCGGTCGGGACACCGCGTTCATTCAACGCTTTCGCGATGCCTCTCAGCGACGTTACGCCGGCCGCCTGCACGGCCTTGATGACCGGCCCGAGGTCAGCGGCGCGTCGGCGCGCACTCTCGGCTCTGCCCTTCCTGCTGGTGGGGCGGGCAACGCGAACAGACGTGGCGTTTGGCTTTCGCATGCGGGTCACGAGAGTTGGTCAACCAGGGTCTTTAGGGCCGCAGTGGCGAGAGCGGCTATGAGTGCGGCCAGAAGCATCAGTCGGATGGTGTCACGCCAGGGCATTTG
Organism: uncultured Alphaproteobacteria bacterium; assembly: GCA_963746235.1. Taxonomy (GTDB): domain Bacteria; phylum Pseudomonadota; class Alphaproteobacteria; order Rhizobiales; family Xanthobacteraceae; genus JAJPKK01. The sequence goes on along the minus strand of CAVVCE010000089.1, from coordinate 61,064 downwards.
TGCTTCTAACGACATTGTGCGCTGCGGCCAAGCCGGCCGCGCTTCGAGGGCTTTTGCAGCCGGCTCGACTGCTTCGTCCGAGGCCGGCCATTCGGATTTGGGTGACCCCTTGACAGCATCCCACGCCATCCTAAATGGCGGCGCGAGCGGGTTGACGCTCGAACATGTCAATGGGTGCGACCATGCCATTTTCGAAGCACGACATCGATCCCCGAACATATCGAAGCAATGCGGGCGGCCTTTCACCGGGTTTGCGACGTTCTGCAACTCAACTGCGAGGCGGACGATCCGATGACGGAAATCGTTGTCATGAAGATCGTCGAGCTTGCGAAGGCCGGCGAACTGGACCCGGAGAGGCTATGCCTCGCCGTGATTGCTGAGTTTGGATGGTGCGCCACAGGCAGGTGCCGCCGCAGGCACGCCTCTCCCTCCGTTGTGATGAGGCACCAGCACAAGGCCGGACCGTAATAACGCCTGGATGGGCGACGGAAGCCGATCACGCCGGTCATGCCGGAATCTGTGCGGTCAAGTTCGCGCCTCGGGGCGCTTCCTTGCAGAGCCGCGGGGCCGATTTACCCGCGATCGGCGTTGCCCAGGAGCCCCGGCAATCGGGCGAAGTTCACCGCCATTCACCGGATTCGTTCTCGGGCGAGCCCAGCGGGCGACTTGGCGCGGCGGCCGGGGCCGGAGGCGACTCGCCGCTCCAGCAGCAGCCACCCATGCACAGTCTGCCATGGGTCGACGCTACCCGCCGGCAAGAGCTGCGGACAAACTTTCTGCATGTGGCTGAAGAACCTCATTTCATCATCGCGACTCGCCTTGTAGCCCGTCGAGAGATGTTTAGAGGCCCATCTATCCCATTCGGAAATGACAACTTGCCTGGCGGCATCAGCGTGGCCGTTTGCTACCGGTTTTGCTCTGCCCCGTCCGCCCATGCGTCAGCATTGAATCTGAAATCGGAGCCGAATTGGGGCGTGTGATTATCGTATGGCAAGCGGCCGCACGGACGCAGGCTACTGATGTCGCGAAGGAACGGATTCTGATCGGCGCGCAAGGAGGCACCATCGAGGTGGATTCTTTACGCTTTCTTGGTGCGACCTCGGCGCCTTGCTGGCGGCGGCCCGGGCTGCTGATCTACCGTGCGCACACTTTCCCGTGGGGACAGTCAACAGTGACCGCCCTGACGAAAGCAGGTAGGGCGTAGATCGTCGGCAACCATATGGACGGAGCCAGCCAAATGATGACGCGACTGTGGGCGGGTCTGCTGGCCACGTCGCCACTTGAAGCACTCGCCGTGCTCTTGAGCCTCGTCTATGTGGTCCTGGCCGTTCCTCGCAACCGCTGGTGCTGGATCGCCGGCGGCTTCGGTTCGCTCATTTACATCTGGTTGTTTGCGCGCGCGCAATTACCGATGCAATCCCTGCTGCAGGTCTGGTACGTCGGTGTAGCCGTCTTTGGCTTCCTGCGCTGGTCGAACGATGGTGCGACCCGCATTTCGCTGATGTCCTGGCGCGACCACGTCGCCGGCATCGCCGCGTCGCTGCTGCTGGCTATGGCCATCGCGCGTTTCCTAGCCGCGGAAACGCTGGCAGCCTGGAATATTGAAGCCGGGATTCTCAGCACAACGAACCCCACGCTGTCGAACAACGTCGATTTCTTTCCGGGCATTTCGCTCAAATGGGGTTTTGGCCACATGATCAACATGACCGCCGGGCCAGACGGCCGCAGCGCGGAGAGCCTAACTTGGGCAGGCCTCCTCAACACCTATTACTGGATCGATCCGACGAAACGTGTCGTCGCCGTGTTTATGACGCAGGTCTTGCCCTTCGCGGATAAGCCCTCCCTTTCACTCTACCGCCGATTCGAACGAGGTATCTACAGTGCCATCAAAGGGTGAATCCTCGGAGGTAAGACTGGCCAGTTAAACCGCGAATTGATCGAACGTGTGCAGGCCGCGATCTTCTCGTCGCCTATCCCTTTCACGCATACATCAGTGTCACCGGCGACAGCCGGCATCACCAGAACCGGGCCCGCGACCACAAACAACGCGGCCACCATAACCAATAGCACCACAAATCGCATGTCCACCTCCCGTTTGAGCGGACGACGTGAGATTATCATTGCTCGACCCCGCGGTGAAGTGGGCGGCACAGTGGTCGTCGATACCTTGGATGGAGAGTGTGCGGCCCGGTTTCGCACGTTCCGAACGCGGAGACGGCCGGAGCCGGGCGACCCCGTACCACAACTGCCGAGATCCCGCGGAGGGAGGCCGTATCAGGTCGAAAATAGCCAAGGCCGCCGCACCCTATAATCTTCGCGAAATCAAGCCTGAAGGCGATGATGTGGTTCACACTCTCGTACTTCGAAGCAGCGCTGCTTGGCGGGATAGTGTAGCCCGCAATATTCGTTCCGCCGTAGCCGACCTGCACCGCCACGTATTGCACGCCGTTGACTGATAGGTGATCGGGGCCGCCATAATGTGGCTACCGGTCTGAACCGACTTCAGAAGCATCGACCCAAAGCTTCCCGCTACCGCGGCCTTGAAATACGGGGGTGCCGGCGGTGCTCATGATCCCGCCGTCGTTGCCGCGGACGCCCGAAGAGGTCTCGTGTGTCGCCGATCTGCCACTCAGCTTGCCAACTCGCGAACGTGCCGAGCGGCACGAGCTCGGTCAGAACGGCGGCCGTTGGTTCGTTAACGCTTGCCCGGGTTACGTCGACCCTTGATCCCACCAGGCCATGCAACCGGTCTTCTCGCGCGTTGAACGAGAGCCACCGTTTCCTGGGAACGCCAATACGGACTCGCCAGCGCGGACGTTCTCTCCGACTTCGGCGACAATCACGCTCACCACTCCATCGACCGGCGCGCGCAGAGTGGTCTTCTCCAGCCGCCGCTCGAGTACGCCGAGTGCGGCCGCCGCAGCCTTGACCTGCGCGTCCGCGATGAAGCGCTCCTCTTTGGCCGCTCCCGCAACCGCCCCGCGGCGGGCCTTGGCCGGCCCCAAAAGCGCCGCTGGCCAGTCCGGGATGATTCTGTCAACGGGCACCGCCTTGAAGAACTTGGCTTTACCCGTTAGTTTAACTACTTGGAACCTGATTGGGAGGGTCCCTTGGCTCCGCCTCTAAATCGTCGCGAGGTCATTGCCGCCTCGGCTTCAGCGCTTGTGCTCGAGTTCGGGGGCGGCGCAGGCAGCCTTGGTCAAAGGTACGCTTCCTTTTCGGCCCGGCGGCACCAACCCGCCGGATGGTGCTTCGCCCGGCGCGTGGCAATTTTTCACACCTGAGGAAGCAACAGCCGTCGAAGCGATTGTCGATCGTCTCATTCCGGCTGACACACTGTCGGCTGGCGGCAAGGATGTCGGTTGCGCAGTCTACATCGATCGACAGCTCGCCGGCCCCTACGGGCATTTTGGCGGCTACTACACTGAAAGGACCGTTTCAGCGGGGCACTCCGCAACAGGGCGAGCAGTCCAACGTCACGTTCGCGGAACGCTATCGCAAGGCGCTCGCCGCGTTGGACGATCACTGCCGCCAGGCGTTCGGCATGCAGTTCGCCAATTTGTCCAACGATCGGAAAGACCAAGTCATCAAGGACCTCGAAGACGACAAGCTCAAGCTCGGCGAGATCTAACGGGAAAGACTTTTTCAAACAGGTTCTCAACGACACCCAGCAGGGGTTCTTCGCCGATCCGATCTACGGCGGCAACAAGGACATGGCGGCGTGGAAGATGATCGGCTTTCCGGGCACGCATTACGATTATCGCGAATGGCTTGAGCGGCCTAACGAGACGGTCACTTTACCGCCCGTTTCCATGAAGGATCATTCGAACTCGTCGCGTTAGCGCCACCGGCGCGGAGGGGCCCACATGGCGAAGAAATTGCCTCCGAAGGATGCCGTCATCATCGGGCTCGGGTGGACTGGTTCGATTCTTGCCAACGAATTGTGCGACGCAGGTCTGAGCGTTGCCGCGATCGAGCGGGGGCCCTGGCGTGACCCAACGGCGGAATTCACACCAACCATGGCGCAGGACGAATTGCGCTTCCGCATCCGGCACGATCTGTTTCTGCGGCCGTCGCAGACCTCGGTGACGTTTCGCAACAATGCCGGTCAGACTGCGCTGCCGGTGCGCAGCTGGGGCGCCTTCATGCTCGGCAACGGGGTGGGTGGCGGCGGACTGCACTGGAATGCCGAAACGTGGCGCTTTTTGCCGAGCGATTTCGTCTGCAAGTCGCACCTCACCCAGCGCTATGGCGCAAAATGCAGGATCGGCCACAGCACCCGGTTGGCGAAGCCGTTGTAGCATTCCTGTTGGTCCTCCTTGGAGAGATCGGTGACCACGTAGGTCACGTTCTTGTGGCGGACCATGTGCATCTCGACATCGGCGCGCGGCGTCGTCTTGCCGCTCCATCCGAACCACACGCCTCCGTGTCGCTCCAACGGCGGGCGCAGGGCGACTTCGAGGCCGCCGGCACGCTTGGCACTGTCGCCACTGGGAATGCTCACTCGGTTGGAAACGACGACTAGCCGCGCCAAAATCGGTTCTCCCAGCGGCGCGACAGCCGCGCGTATTCGGCGGCGATTTCCCTCAGACCTGTTTCGCAGCCCGGTTGATGTTCGCCGCGATGCGACATGAAGTCCACGCATGTGATTTCCGTCACTGGGAAAGTGGCCGGCGGACTGGGCCACGGGCGCCGACCAGGAGACCGGCCACTGCCGGAATGCTCGCGGTGTCCGGGACCAGATCGGTCATCGAGGCCGGGTGCAACGTCTCATTGCGAAGGGCGAGATCGACGGCGGGCGAACCAAGCCATGTCGCTCGCCATGTCGCCGGCAGGGATAGCGGCGCAGTTGCGGTCCGCGCCAAATCCGCGCTCGAGCGGGTGAGATACTGCACGGTCGCTCCTTGGAGAATTTGGAGCGCCACGTAGACATTCATGTCGGCAGCGTGGCCGAGTTCATAGCTGAGCCGCTCGATCACCGCAGCGCGGGCATCGAGGCCCTTGAGCGGGCTCGCATAGCGGCGGCGTGCCAGACCTTAGCACCAAGCGACGAGCGCGCCCAGCCTCGCCAGATCGACGAAGACCGCGCTGTTCGAAGCGTCAGCGGCTCGATCGGTTCGTTGAAGCCCATGGTCGCCAAACGGCAATTATGGCCGCCGAAGCCCCGACAAACAACGCCCACGTGCCCCGGGACTCGCGGGCTCGACACCGCTACAATAACCGGGAGAACGTGGGCAACTTCGGAACGGCGATCATCGAATGCTAAGACGAACACTAACCGCAGCCTTGATAATATTACTTGTTCTATTTTTTATTGAATGGGCGTCATCGTCATTTGTGCACCCCTGTCCACAGGGCTCCGCCAGCAGTCGATGCCCCTATGAAAGCGGAGTTATCGTCGAAGGACTCAAAGTTCTTACGAGCTGGAAGCCTGAGGTGTGGACCGCCATAGGCATTCTAGTAATTGCCACTTTTACCACCATTCTCGGCATTTTTACAATCAGTCTCGCCCGTTCCACGGAAATCGCTGCCAATGCTGCCAAGCTCAATTCCCGAGTGGCTGTCGGCGCCGAAAGAGCTCATCTTTTCGTTCAAATCGAAATCGAAAATATCGTCAGTACAATTTCGCAGGCATCGAAGGGCGCCTCCTTGCCAAAAGAAAAGTCGCCCGCACCGCGTCTTTCATATGCTTTGAAAAATCATGGAAAAACGCCCGCCATGATCCGGGAGATAAGGCACGGTGTCATTGTCGCACCCAATCCTCCAGACAACCCAAGATACGAGACCGTCTCTCACTTGCCCGTTCATATTCTCGGCGCAGGCGAGAAAACGCCGCCAATACAGGTTATCGATTTGCCGAGACTGACGGCCAACGACGTCGTCGCTATAGAAGAACTTTTTAACACTTTTTGGTTTTACGGCCTCTTAGTATATGATGACACTTTCGGGTGGCGGCGAACATTGGATTTTGTTTGGCAATACAGCCCCGTATTGAGTGACCTCCACGTATTCAGATATCAAGAAACGGAAGAGAGACCCGATGAGCCGAAGGCGATCACCCGCGGCTCGTTCATCAATCAAATCCTTCAGCGTCATAGTGGCCCATCATCCTGAACCGAGCGCGCGCCTTCATTCGACTTCTCGCTGGCTCTCGGCGACATTCGCGCTCCGACCACGGCCCTCGCACCGATGGCTTCGTCGACCTCTGCGTTCCCATCCGCGCCGTAAAAGCGCCCGAGGGAGAGGGTTGGGTGCACGAAATCAAGCATGACGGATACCGGCTGATCGTTCGCCGCGACGGATCGGCTGTGCGGCTGTTCACCAATCGCAGCCACGATCGGACTGCGAGATATCGGCGATTCGCTGGGCACAGCGTGCCCGCTGTCAGGCAGAAACTCCACTTATCGCCCTGTGCAGATTTCCGGGACCGGCTCATTCATCCGCTGGCTCGCAGAACTTGACAGCAGATAGGCATTGGGAGTTGGTTGCAACCCTTGAGAGGGTGGGGGCCATGTCTGCACGCCAATTTGCCGCTTGGGTGGCGGTGTTGTTCTTTGCCGTCATGTTCAAATTTGTGTCGGCGTCCCCGGATAAGCCGGGGGGACCACAAGCGCCCCAACCGGTTGCGCTGGCGGGCCTAGAGCTGACAGCGGCCATCGCCCTGGCGTCCGCGAGCGCTCCGCCCCCGCCAGCGGACAAGTCGACGGCCTCGCCTTCTCAGGCCTCGCCTTCTCAGGCCTTGAGTACCGCACTTGTTCGCGGCCGCAATCGCCGCGCTGATCGTGCAGACGAGCCGCTAACAATACTACGCCACCGGCCACCCCGACATGACGCGCGCGGGACGCCACTGCGGAAACATAACGACGGTCGCGCGGTGGTCGTTTCCCCTCGCCAATAACGCGGCCAGGCTGAGGCCGACGGCGGCGGTCGAAAGGCTAGGCCAGCGAGAAAAGGCTCCGGCCGTCGAGCGAGCCCAGCACTTGCCCCAAAATCTCCCTAGCCGAAGTGGTCATACAAAATCAGGGACAAAATTCCGATCACCGCCAGCGTACTGACAATCAGAACAACCAAAACCGGCCGGCCGAGACGCGCGCCACGGGCCTCGACCGCTGTCTTCACCGTGCGATCCCCAGCACTCAGTGTGGCGAACCCGGAAACGTGCGGGAAGAGAATTGGTTCGATGTGGGACGTGTGGCCAGGACGCGTCTGGAGCCCCGTGGCAAATCCCGGCCCGCCAGGGCTGCCAAACAGCCTGCCGGCAAAAAAAGCAAATCCACGGCCTCCGCACAAGCAGGGAGGCGGTATCATGAGCGTCGCCGCGACCTGGATTTTTCATAACGAGGCTGGCATCGAAATTGGATGTCACCTCTTTGGATACGCCGTGAATATATAATCCTGCGCCGACACTGTCGTATGGCACGCGAACCCGCACTCGGCACCGCTTGGATCAAGTGTGGCGGGCTTAAACGTGTCGGTCGCTGCATCATAATCCCATGAGGCGTATGCCCATCCGTGCGTTTTCGGGAATCGCTTGGTATCCTTTTCGATGAACGCAAGCGTTTTCAGGGTATCGGGCACGTTGACGGAATAGGGGGACACAGTGTTCTTTTTGAAGGACCACTCGATCTTTGCGATCTTGGAGCCGTCGGGGAAAAGCTTGCCGCTGCTCGGAAGACCGCTCCTAAAAGCGTCCATCATTACCGGGTTGGCGACGATAGCCTTGATCTGGCTTTCGGTCTGACTGACAGCGACATCAGCCCAGTTTTCGTACCCGCTGAACTCAGACCACGCGAGCCCGTCCGGTATTTTCAACGTGTACCTGTCCTGCTGCGCAAGTGCCATGCTGCCTAAGACGGCAAGGACAACGAACATCGCCGGGAATACAGTTCGGTTCATGGTTCTGCTCCTATGCGGGTGCTTGCAAGGCCTTATTCACGATACGCGTCGGATGCACCGACGACTGAACCAATTATCGTTTGGAGTGCTTGACTACCGATGACGGCGGCCCCCTGTTATAGAATAGCGACTTCGGCACACCGCCGTGCGCACGGCGGTGCCAGTATTTCGTCACACGCAGGCCACTGTTGAAAATTGCTCACAAATGAAAGAAAATACAATCGCCATTTTGAGCTCGTTGCCATGCCGTAGATGAGGGGCGACCATGCATGCACGCGCGTACCGGACGTAGGATTGGCAAACGATCGCCGCCGCACTACCCTCAGGGACACCGATCGCGCGCAACACCGTAGATAGTCATTTCTTTAGTAGCGCATCTCGTTGTTTGACCAGCTTTTCAAGCTCTTCGGTCTGTTGCGCGATCCGATCCGCGTTACGAACTTCATCCTCGGCACCTGACGATGCAGCGGCTTGTTCAACAAGTTGCCGGATGTTGTCTCGAATGATCGCGATGCGATCTTCGAGGTCGGGAAGCGAAGACAACTTGCCATTACTCATGATGCTTTCCTAGAAAAAAGAACGGATTAGCGGGACAGGTGAGGGTTCAAGCTATGGTATAATAGCAGGTGGCCCCAGTCCTCATGTTTGCGAGAGGGGAGTTACGGAGCCCAATTCCCGAAAGCGCGGCTCTTAATCACCCCACGAGAAGGGAAAGCTCGAGACGCGTCGTCGACCTGGGTCAAAATTTACATACAAGCTGACTTGACTTCGAACGACTTGCCGCGCGCGCAGACGAGCTTTAGGATGCCAGCGCGCGCCAGCTCATCAGATGTGCAAAAACCCGCTTCGTGATGCATGATGCGGACTAGATTAGCGGGGTCAACCTCTGACCTCGCGGTAATCCATTTCTTTTGCTGGGCAGAGCTTGCGGTTTCGAGTTCTCGTGATACATATGGGCAGTCATCACTAGACGCGCCGCCCGGCAATTCCGAGCGGTGGCACCAACCGACCCACTCCAAACGGGCAGCGGTGGTTCAGGGATGCGTCGATGGTCAAACGACCACCGGAAACTAATAGTCGGAGCACCCCATGCGTAAATTGTTGAACTGCAGACAGCCGGCGCGGGAAAGCCCGGCCGGCGCGCAATTTCGGTGAGCGCGCGAAAATTGGGGCTCAGCGCGGAACAGCGCCGGGCACTCTGGTTGCTCGCCGGCTCATCGCACGGCTGCACCGAAGCGATCTTGCTGGCGCACGGCTCCACGATCGAGATGTTGATCGTCCTGGCGCGAGGCGGGCTCGCGACCGCGACGCCGGAGATCGTGCATGCCGGCAGTCGTCCGATCGAGGTCGTCCGCGTGGGAATAACTGAGGCCGGGAGGCAGGCGCTCGACGGATGAGGCACTTGGAGGCGCGGGACTAAATGGCGCGCGCCGGGCGAGTCAGCCCAACGCCGCACGCCCAAACGTTAGGAGACAGCCGCCATGCCAGCCCAGACTGAGGCGAATGCATCGTTCTGGATGCCGCCCATTCTCCGCCGAACATCGATCGACGGCGAGAATTAGTCTGTGGGGATGCGCACCCCTTAAAGGTAGCCAGCACACCATGGCTCGTATTCATATGCCGACCGAAGGAATAACAATGGCCACGAGTCCTATACTTGCTTTCATAGATTTTCGAACAAACCCAGCCCAGCGAAAAGCTCGGAGCACAATGAAAAAAGAAAAAGGCTCCATTCAGTGCGGAGGGCCGTCCGGCGGAAGACAACGATCGGCAGCGTACATTTATGCGATCATCGTGGATGGTGTTGTGCGTTATATCGGCAAAGGCCGGAACGGGCGGATGTACACTCATTTGATCGAAGCGAAACGGACGTCTGCCCGATGCCCAACAGGCACGGCTCATCTGTCTCCGCGCATGCACAGGAAACTCGTCGAAACGGTCAGGGCAGACTCTCAGATCATCGAGACCGTCATCAAATCCGGCTTGACCCATCGGGCCGCTTACCGACTTGAGAGCAGGATGATCGGTGAATTTCATAAATTCCGAGCCGACCAATTGTGGAACACGATCGACGAGAGATTTCTGGACCCGCGGTATCTGCCTGAGGAATGGGATGATCCGGAATGCCCGCTTTACCGACTGCCTCGCCCACTCGGCAATCCTCGACTTGCCCGCGGTTGGGCAAGATCGAAAACATACCGACTATGGGCATCGCTCTCACAGCAGAAAGCCGGCGACGCGAGCCATCGCACGCGCAGGCGCAGTTCTGGACGCAAGCGGCTGACGACCAGCGAATTGCTAAAGCGGGCGATCACAATGCGGTCGGCACAGGCGTGAACCTCGACCGGAGAGGTCCGCCTCAGCACCAAGACTGCGCCAGTAATCACTTGATTGCAGATTCGAGTCCTGCCATTGGAGAGATCCGTTCAAATTCGACACACCACGGTTCGGATCCATTCAGCCCAGTCAGCCACAGGGGTCTTTCGCGTCGGGGGAGCGCTATTTCCGAAAGTCAGCGGTGACGAACTCGGTCACTGGCGGGGAATATCTGACGTTTCGCACCGAAGGCGGCGTCATCCGCGCGGACGCACCGCAACAGGTGCACATGCACGGGAAAGCGATGATGCGCAAAAATCGGAGGCTTCCCCGCATCAGCAAGGCAAGGCTTGAGGAGATGACGGAGCAGGCGACGCTCGACGCCTACAGCGAGTTGGAGCAGATTACGGGCTGGTTCACGATGATCGAGGAGAACCTCGGAGTACCGTTCGAGACCACGATGCTTGGAGTTCCGGTTACCGTCGAAGGCGTCGATCTGAGTCGGAGCGAGCAGATTGTCGCTGTTTGCAAGCGCGGGCGCATTCGCCGGTCGCTCCCCAGATTATCACCGGGGAGTTTCGTTCCGCATAACTGGCCGCGTAGGCATTCGGAGCGAACGAGAAAGGCTGGTCGGAGTGGCAGGATTTGAACCTGCGACCCCCTCGTCCCGAACGAGGTGCGCCACCAGCCACACTCCCATTTCGCTCGAACTCCGCGGCATATCGGCGCCGGCAGCGACGGCGTCCATCATGTCCGGCAACAGCGTCACTAGCTGCGGAAGTGGCGGTACGCTAAATCACCGCGCTCCGCGTCAGGCCGATCTTGGTCTGCTTCGCCATTTGATGGTCTCCCTTTCTGTTCGTCCGGTCGGACCGTGACCAGATAATCTGTCAACTCAATGATATTATGATCACCTGATCACTTGCATTTTAACTTCTACGCTCATAGTTAAAACCTGAACGAGCGGTCACGTGGGGGGCCCCGAACTATGAGGGTGAATCCTGCCGATACGGGACGAGGATGGCCACCGCGCCATGCAGGCAGCCGGTAAAGCCTGGAAAGCCATCAAGACCGGCGGCGCGAAAACGTGGAGGGAGTGGACCGAGGTGATCGGTCCCGGTCTGGTGAAGGCGCGAGCCGAGGCGCAGGACATTTCCAATGCATCGTCTGGCAAGGGCTACAACGTCGCGATGGGCGCGCTGCTGGAGGAGTACGGATTCGGCAATGCCCTGGAGCGGCATCGGTCTCAGGTCACGCGGGCAGACCTCCTGCACTGCATGGACTACCTCACTGAGATCGAAAAGTGGCGTCATGATGCCAAAGCCAGCGTCTTGCTGCCGGTCGAGCGCCATCGCAAGCACCGCTACCCGGATCAAACCGTGCTAAATCACCCTTCCGTAGTGTGGCGTCGGTTCAAAACATCGGAGGATGGCAAGCAGGCGTTCAAGGATCGCGGCGTCGTTCCCTCGAAGCCGAGGGCATCAAAGTCGACCGCCGATCTCAAACGTGATCTGGATCAGGCCAATGCGCGCATTGAAGAGTTGAAGGAGGAGCTAGAAGCCGCACAATTCCTGGGCCGGGTGACCGAGGCCGCCGCGGCGCCGCCCCAACTGACCGAGGCCGACGCGCAGGCGTACCAGCAGGAGCGCTCCAGGTTGGTCCGCGCTCAGATTGAAGCCGACCTTGGTATCACGCGGGCCGAGATCGAACGGATCAGGAGACCCTTGTGCGCTGTCCTCCCGGTCGACCCCGAGGCGCGGCGCGCCGAACTGGAGGCGTTGAAGCGCGAGCTACATCTCGAGCCGGGCGATCCGCTGCCCGCGACCAAGCCGACCGCGCTGGAGCGGAAGAATGTAGTGGAACCTTCGTTCCCTTCCCCAGCCCGCCCGACGTTCCAATGATCGTCACCACGGCCCGCTCAGGCATTACGTCTGGGCAGCGCCATGGGGTTCGGATTTGTTGGTCGGCGTGACCAATCCAGGAAAGCCGCGGCCCGCGTCTGGGCACCGCCTCATCCAGGCGGCGTCACCTCAAGCGACAAACGATCGAGGGGGCTTCAGCTCCTGGAGGCCGGCGCGGGGCGGATCGTTCCGGGCAATCGAGTGGGCCCGTTACTGAAAAATGCCAGACGAATTCTTTTCCTTGGCGACGGTCGCCCCATGCCCTGTACTTTTCGTTCCCCAACGGGCCCTCGCGCGGCAAATAGATCTTTGACGGGGGTGCCTTCTCCGCGCTCCGAATAGATCTTCTCATGCCCGCCAGATTGTTTGACGAAACTGAGGCCAAGTCCCGTACCTTTCCCGACCGACTTCGTGGTGGAAAATGGCTCGAATTCCTTGTCATCGTCTCACTATCCATTCCCACGCCTGTATCGGCGACCGACAGAGCTACGTATTGGCCCGGTGCCAGTGCGGCCAAAAACCCAGGGGCCGGGATAGACGGGTGCGCCTGGGTCGGGTGCAGACGTTCCTGACATGCTTGGCATTTTCCGCTTATTGGGCAGACCGTGAGCATGGAACCGACCCGAGAATTGTACGCTAATCGTCGGCCAATCCGGGTTGCCCGCACCTCGCTTGAGGCTTACCGCCTTCGCGGACCGTGTTGCTAGTCATATCGATCGCCCACAACTCCGATTGACGGAGTTGGTCGCGGAGGGTCGGCCAACATTCCCATGCTGAAAGCTGTTTACGTTACGCGTGGAGGACGGCAGCGAGCTGCGGAGCGACACGATGTTGCCCAACCGCGGGCCGGTTGAGGATTGCCGAGTGGCCGACGCAATCGATAAAGCGGGTTTTCCAGGATCGTTCCATTCGTCAGGCAGATATTTGGGGTCCAGAAATCTTTCGTCGATCGTGTTCCACAATTGGCCGGGTCGCAATTTATGAAATTCACCGATGATCCTGCTCTCAAGTTGGTAAGTGGCCCGATGGCTCAAGCCCGATGTGATGAGGGTCTCGGTGATCTGAGACCCTGCCCTGACCGCTTCGACGAGTTTCCTGTGCATCCGTGGAGACAGATGCGCCGTATTTGCTGGGCATCGAGTAGAGGTTCAATTCGCTTCGATCAAATGAGTGTACATCCGTCCGTTTCGGCCCTTGCCGATATAACGCACAATGCCATCCACGACGATCGCATAAATGTAACTGCCGGTAGCTGCCTCACGCCGGACAGCCCTTCCAGGTGAGCTGGCATTGCCGATGGCCTGGACGTGCGCGGCGCGCTCTTCGAGATCGCGGGCGTCGGCGCTGTAGCGGATTTGGTGCGGCTTGCTGGTGATAAGGCGCTGGATGAGGTGCGCGTGGGCATCCGCGACGGACGCAGTTGTGCTATTGAGCAAATCAGCTCGTGCCATGGGTCAAGTCCTTGGTTCGGGTTAGAGCCGAGTGAGTGCTTCCAACGCTTGCTCGGCTCGCTGGGCGAGTGCCCAATAAAAACGTCCGACATGCGGGCGTCCGTCGCGCATCCGCTTTTTTTATTTCCGCTTTAGCTTGGCTCCCGCTAATCAAATCAGGTCACGTTTCGCTCCGCTTCGGCCTTGGCCGCCTCCTAGCCTTGGTCTCGAAAATCTCGTCCCGGTCTGTCCGATCTCCTCCTCCCTTGGGCCTGACATTTTGGTAAACCTAATACATGACGAAGTCAATAAAGGTAAAACGAAAAAACGAGGCGCCGGCAACCGGCCGTGATCCGGTGGCGGCAGTGCGGCTTCCGAAACCTGTCATATCGGCCGTCGACAAATGGGCGAAGCGCAACGGAATCAAATCGCGCAGTGAAGCGTTCCGCGTACTCTTCGGGATACGGCCTAGCCGCCGCGCCGGAACAGGAGAAGTCGTAAGGCGACAGCCCTCGGTGGGCCTATTTGCCGAATGAGAATCTTGTGAGCGGGCGGTGATCGCGACAGGGGAAAGAACCAGTGCCAGCAGCTGAGATCGCCGCGGCAATCACTAGCTTCCGAGCGTCGCTTGGAATTGCAGAAGCAATGATCGGATTGCGCGATAAGGAAGCGCTCCTTGCGAAATCAATCGCGCTTCAGGGCCGCCTCACGCCCGGCCGTAGGGTAGTGTCTCGTTAGCGGCCGGTGACTGGGCGGACTGCTAGATCCCGCGATTGCCGGCGCCGCTCCAAGCTGCGGGCCAGGTCACGCTTGATGGCAAAAGTTTTGACGGCACAGGGAGCGTTGATGCGCTTCACCGGCGACAGGGCCGCTAGCGTGGCGGCGACGCGGTTACGCCGGTATAGGTAAAGGAGATGCCACACGAGCAGCACCAGAATCTCCACTTCGATGCTGACACGTCTGCTGACAGAGCGGGGCGCGCTTTTGTCGCCCAGGGTTACCACCGCTTTATGTTATTGTTTTAAAAGGTTATTCCTGCTCAGAAGTCCGGTTTGTTCGCCACCGGGATGTGATAGTCGAACAAATGCTGGTTGTTCTCGGCACAAATTTCCTCGTCCATCGGCCGCTGAACGCGATCATATCGCTGCATCACCGACCACGGCGCGTTGAAAGCGTCCGCATCCTCGAACGTGATGTTCACTTGCATCGCCTTGCCGCCGTCGACCAGTTTGAAGCGCTCGACCACGTGCAGCTTGTCGGTATGCGGCGTGCGGAAATTGTCGACGAAAGTCCGATCGTTCAATCCGATCGTATCGACCACCAGCGTGTCGCCTTCATAGCGCCCGACCGACTCGCCGTACCAGGACGGCTTCGGGCTGGCCGAATGAGGCACGTCGAGATAAACCCGCCGCACCTGCTGGTCGTTCGAATATATCATGACGACCTGCTTGGGCGTCTGGACGAAATAGAGCGGCTGAAAACCATACAGATGGTAGCCGGGAACGCCGGCCGGCGTGCAGCTCGAGTGCGGCGTAAAGCCGATCTTTCCCGCCAGCACTTCCGCATTGTCCTTCTTCATGCGCTCCACGACCCAGGGCTTCAGAATGGTGTTGTTGCCGAGATCGGCGATGAAGTAGGTCGGCTGCTTGCCGGTTACGGCGGCCTCCTGGTTGCTGATGCGGGGATGGGCGGGATCGTTGCGCAGCGGACTGGTTGCGCCGGGAACAAGTGAAAAATCCACATTGAAGGTCAGCCACCCGGCATTGTTCGACGAGAAGTCCGGCGGCGACGCCGGCTGTTGCGCCGCGGCCCCGGCGGTGAGCGCCACGCAGGCGAAGCCGGTCAAGACGCCGCCGGCAACCAATCTTGCTGTCGAAGCGAACGTGGACATTTCTTTCCCTTTCCCTTTTTTGCCCGTCTTCTTTCCCTTTTCTCAGCATGGTCCGTCACGCGCGAGAACCCGATTCTCGCGTGCGAGCGTTCTTTGCGGCATCGGCTGCAGGAGCAACTTCATTTTACAGCGTTTCAGTTCGCCCGTCACGCGGTATGCGGGAAACGAACGCCCGGGATCAGGCGCGTTGGTGCCCTCGGATTGGCCGCCGCACCCCGACGCCGCAGCTTTACAGTCAGCCGGCGGTTCGATACTTTCCGCCGTGTCCAGGAAATACAAAGCGTCTCGAAAATAGGCTTTCCGAACCTGGCCGCTTTCAGCCATTCAATTCGGAAGCCGCTCGGGACCATAATGATGGGAGAGGATCGAATGAGACACAAAATCGGAATATTGTTGTTGTCATCGGCTGCCATGATCGTGCCGGCGGCCGCGCAACAAGGCCAGCCAAACCCCAACCAAGTCGCTGCCAAGGCCATCTTGCAGGCGGCGGACAAGGCGATCGGCGCCAGCAACGTGAAGTCGATCACCGTCGCCGCCACGGGATGGATGGGCTACCCGGGCCAGCAATTCTCCGAGGGAGACCTGCCGCGCACGGACTTGAAGAGCTACAACTTCACCGCGGACTACGGCACAAAGTCAGCAAAATGGGATTATGTGCGCGTTCAGGGGAATAACATTGCGCGAGGCGGCGGCGCCGGATTCCCGGTGCAGGGCGAGCAGCGCTTTACTGAGGCAGTCAACGGCAGCACCGGCTGGAACGTCAACGCGCAGGGCCAGCCCGGCCGGATCGCAGCCGTCGACGCCGGGGATCGCCAGCTCAGGCTTTGGACCAGCCCGGCCGGCTTCATCCAAGCGGGCTTGGCGGCCCCTAATGCAGCGGCCACCGACCGCTATTTCGGCCGGGAAAACCGCACTGTCAAAGTCGTCGCGTTTACCACCAAGGTCTGCGATGGACCGCAGCCGCAATGCACCCGCCGGCTGACCGGCGAGTTCAATAACGATAACATGCTCGAGCGGGTGATCACCTGGATTCCCGATCCCGTCATGGGCGACAAGATGGTGGAGTTTCGCTGGAGCGACTACCGCGACGTGGGCGGCGGAGTGAAGGTGCCGTACCGGGTCCACGCTCATATGGGCGATCATCCTTTGATCCCCGGCGGCCACAACTGGCTGGACCTGCGGGTATCCGACGCCAAGGTCAACGTCGCGGATGCCGCGCAGGCGATTCCGGATGCCGTGCGCGATGCCCCAGTGCCCACGCAAAACCGCGTGGTCTCGACCACTCTCGCGCCGGGCGTCGTCCTCGTGGGCGGCGGTTCGCATAACAGCGTCGCGGTCGAGTTCAAGGACTTCGTCACGGTCATCGAGGGGCCGCTGAGCAATCAGCGCACCAACGCCGTGGTCGCCGAGGTCCACAAGCTCTTCCCCGGCAAGCCGATCCGCTACCTCGTCAACACCCACAACCACTTCGATCATCTGGGTGGCGTGCGCGGCTTCGTGGCGGAAGGCGCGACGGTCATCACCGACGACAAAAACAGAAACTTCTACCAGCGGGTCGTCCTAGCGCCGCAATCGCGGACACTCCAGCCCGACCGGCTGTCGCAAAGGCCGTTTGCGCCGACGGGTCCCGGCACGCTGGCCCTGCAGACGTTCACGGATAACTACACGATCAGCGACGGGAACGAGACCATCGAACTCTACCACGTCGAAGGCCTCAACCACAGCGACAATATGGCGATCGTCTATCTTCCCAAGGAGAAGATCGTGATCAATGCGGACCTGTACGGGCCGCCGGCCGCGGGAGGGAATCTGCCGAACGTGAATGCCAACGCGGTTGCGTTGTTCCGCAACATCAAGCGGCTGAAACTCGACGTGGCGCAGCATGTGCCAATCCACGGCAATCCCGGACCGAACGCCGATTTCGAGCGGATCGTCGGGCCGGTGGCGGCGCGGGCGCCGGCGGCGGGTGGCGGCGGCTGAGGCTCTCACGTCTCACAGGGCAGCCAACGGTTCTCGGGGCGGAGCGCTCAGCGCTTCGCCCCGATCGCGCGTGCCGGAATGATAATCAGCCTCTTGATCAGGCTTCTGCCAAGTCATCCCGCCCTCTTGGCGCAACGCTCCATAATGAGGTGGTATCGATGTCGCTCACATATTCTCGTCGAGACTTGCTGCGCCTCGGCTGCAGAACGGCAGCAACGCTCGGTGTTTCTGCGGCGATGGGCGCAGGTGCGTCGGTGCCGGCTCTCGCGCAGGGTCGGCCTACGGGCAACGCCTCCACGGAGGAACTGTTCTACCGGGAGGACTGGTTCGGCGAACCGTGGGGCAAGCCCGAGGCCGCCATGCTCATTCACGGCAACGACGAATCGAGCGTCGTTTGGTTCGGATGGGTACCACGGATGGCGCAGGAGTTTCGGCTGCTGCGACCGGATTTGCCGGGATTTGGACAGTCCAGGGTTCCAGCGGGTTTCGAATGGTCGCTGCCGAGTCTCGCCACGTTCATCGCACGGGTGCTCGACAAGGCCGGCGTCGAGTCGGCGCACATCATCGGTGCGAAGACCGGCGGCGCGATTGCGATGCAGTTTGCGGCGGATTATCCCGCTCGCACCCGCACGCTGTCAGTCGCGAGCGGCCCCGCCTCCGTGATCGTCGTTTCCAATCCCTCCAGCATTCCCCAACGGGACCGGCTGGGTTCGGCTGCTTCGAAAGAGATGGTCGAATATTGGAGCAAGATGTTTGCCTCGGCGCCTGAGGAGGGGGCAAAAGGGCTGCGCACAGCGCTCTCGAAATTCGATCTGGCGAGGGACGGTGTCTTACAGCGGATCACCGCGCCGACGTTGGTGATCACCGCAGACCGGAGCGCGTTGCAATCGGTGGAGAAGGTCCGGCAGTACCAGTTGTTGATTCCCAAGTCGAGGCTCGTGGTTCTGAACAGCGACGCCTACCATATCGCCGCTGCCAATGCCGACGAATGCGTCACCAGCGTGCTCGCCTTCATCAAGGAGTCGCGGCCGCGGATTTAGCTCACGACGGATTTTTGCTGACACCCGGGCGGCCGGCGCGCACCAGACACCCGGGCAGTGCGCCGGTATGCTTCCCCTGCTCGAAGACAGCGGTTCCGGCGACGAACGTGGCCTCGTAGCCGTCGACCCGTTGCACGAAACGCCGTCCGCCGGCCGGAAGATCGTTCACGAGTTCCGGCTGGTAGAGCCGCAAGCGATCGAAGTCGATCAGGTTCACGTCGGCACGCAGGCCGGGTGCGAGTCGGCCGCGGTCACGCAGCCCGAAAAAATCGGCCGTCTCGCTGGTCTGGCGCTTGACCAGCAATTCAAGCGGCAGTCGGGGTCCGCGCCGCCGATCGCGGCCCCAATGCACCAGCATGAATGTCGGCACGCCCGCATCGACGATCGAAGTGCAGTGCGCCCCGCCATCGCTCAATCCAAGGAGTGTCGCCGGGTCGGTCAGCATCTCGCGGATCGGCTCATGATCGCCGCGGGCATAGTTCACGATCGGGAAGAACAGGAACCGGTTCTCAGCCTCGGTCAGGTAGTCGTACGCGACCTCGTCGGGCGTGCGTCCCTCGCGTGCGGCGATCGCCGCGACGCTCATCTCGTCGGCCGGTTCGTAATCCGGCGGATCGCCCATCACGAAGAACTTGTCCCAACGGGTGGTGATCAGTTGGCGAAACTGCGCCAGCCGGCTCACCTCCTGCGCGGACGGCTTCTCGGCCAGGATCCTGCGCCGCAGCGCGGGGTCGGCCAACCGCTGGCGCTGTTCGGCGATGCCGAGGCCGTCGAGTTCGCGGTAGCTCGGCCGTATCGAGAATGGATTCAGCGCGGTGCCGATGCCGAGCATGACGCCGATCGGCCGGCCGGCGATCTGCGCCGTCAATTGCGCGCCCTGCGCCCGCGCGGCATGCGTCGCCGCCAGCAGGCGGCGCCACCGCTCCGGGTCGTCATACCGGTCGGTCAGCAGGAACCAGACCGGGCGGCCGGTTTGTTTTGCGAGCTGCGTCATCCAGGCAAGCTCCGCGGTTTCGTCGTCGAAGTCGCTGTTCATCCCGAACGCGCCGGCACCGACGGCGCCGAGAGCGGAGCCGATGCCCAACAGCTCATCGGTTGACGCGAACCGCGACGGGACCATCTCCCCGCCAGGCGTCTTGTGAGAATCGGTGCGCGAGGTCGTGAATCCGAAAGCGCCGGCGCGCAAGGCCTCCATCGTCAGAAGACGCATCTGCGCGATGTCTTCCGCGTTCGCCGCCTCGAGTCTGATCGCGCGGTCTCCCATGACGTAAACGCGCAACGGGTGATGCGCGATCTGGGCGCCGATATCGAACGCCCGCGGCCGGCGCTCCAGCGCATCGAGGAAATCGGGAAAGCTCTCCCAATCCCAGGCCAATCCATCGGCCAGAACGATACCCGGAATTTCCTCGACGCCTTCCATCAACTCCATCAGGGCACCGCGATGTTGCGGCCGCACCGGAGCGAAGCCGACACCGCAATTGCCAAATATCGCCGTGGTGACGCCATGCCAGCACGATGGCGCCAGCAACGGGTCCCACATCGCCTGCCCATCATAATGGGTATGCGCATCCACCCAGCCGGGCGTCACCAGCAGTCCCGTCGCGTCGATCTCGCGGCGAGCGGGCCCATGCCTGCCGCCCACTTTCACGATACGCTGACCTTCGATCGCCAAGTCGCCGGTAAAGGACGCGGTGCCGGCGCCGTCGATGATGGTTCCGCCCCGGATGACGATGTCGTGCATGGACGTTATTCCTCGATCTGCCACCGTGAGGCCAACACGCGTACCGGCTCATTCCGCGTCATCGAACACTTTGAGGCCTGCGGCCGCCAATTGCTGCTGGATCGCGGTCTTGTCGGCCCGTTCCATCAGCGCGACCGCCCAGAGATCGAAGCCGTCCCGGGTCGCGAGCACTGTGGCAAACCCGGAGTTGACGAGGCGTTGGCCCAGCGACACGCAGGTGAAACCGCATTTGTGCGCCATGTGGACATGACCGTTCGCAACCGAGGCGGAATGGCCGAACAGCATGTCGAGGGCGGAAATCGGACCGGCCGGCGAGGTGTACGCCACGTGGTCGAGGCCGTGGTCGAGGATCAAGGACGCGATGGCCTCCAGATCCGGCGAAGTGATCAGGGCAAACCCGTCGGGCTTCAAGACGCGCCTGAATTCCGACAGGGCGGCGGGGACTTCGTGGGGATAGAGATGCTCGAGGATGTGCGACGACCACACCGCCTCGAAGCTCTGCGCCGGAAATATCGAAGCCATGTCGGTGATCGAGCCGACCACGTTCGGAGCGGCCTCAGGGTCGATGTCGATGCGGATCTCCTGCCAGCCGTCGCCCACGAAGGCGGCATGAACCGCCCTGGCGGACAGCGGGCCCGATCCTGCGTTGAGCACGCGCCTCAGGGCGGGGCGTTGCGCAGGCACGGACGCTCGCTCCATGGCTTCCATCTCTTCCTTGAACATCACGCTGGCGTATCCCTCGACAATGTCGGCACCTGTCTGGCTGCCGCAGCGCGGCGCGCTTGCCATGGCGTTCTGCTGAACAGCAAGATATTGAATCCGCTAGCGAAACAAGTCGGCCACGATGAGACCGACACACAGATATCAAGACCGCTCCCGATATGCCAGCCTGCCGGTCATTCCGCTGTCGGAGCCCAGCTGTCCGCCGGCCTCAACACGCCCAGCTTCAGAAGCACGGCGAGGCCGCGAAACACGATGCGGTGGCGGGCCGGATCGATGCCGGCGAGGAATTCCTCCGCTGACATCGGGCCGCCGGCGCAGGCGGTCAGCATCGACCGAATTTCGTCCTCGCCCGGCGCCAGCCATGCCGCAAACTCGACCATGGCGAGATTGCGGTACTGATCCAGCCGTCGCAGCGCCATGTCCGCATTGTCATCGGCCAAGGCCAGCCGGGTGTCCGCCGCAAGGAGTTGCGTCGGATATTCCGCGAATGCGGTGAACGGATCCATTCGCGCCGGCCACGGGTGGACGGGCCGCGGCTGTTCGGACCCCTTGGAACGACGTATTTCGGCGAGTTCGGCCCACAATGCCTCGTAGCGCCGGATGATCATCGTCCAATCGAACGTCTCGCGCGCCCGCCGACGGCCGGCCTCGCCCATTTGCCGGCGGAACTCCGTCGCAGCGAACAGGCGCTCGAAGGCCTGCGCAGTCGCCGCCACGTCGACCGCCACCATCATGCAGCCATAACCGCAGTAGCGGTCGTAGCTGTCGATCTCGAGCGCATGCGCGGCCGCGAGATCGCCTGCAAGACCGCCCTGGGGCATCAAAGTCGGAATGCGAAAGCCGTCGATGCCGTCGCGCACCGTATCGCGGTAGCCATCCCAATCCGACACCACCACCGGCAGCCCGGCGGCCATGGCTTCGAGCGGCGCAAGGCCGAAGGTCTCCTGCACGTTGTCGGAGAGGGAGCAGAAAATATCGGCGCCCGCCCAGGCCGTTTCGCGGTCTTCCGCCTTGCGGCCGTCGAGCGTGATCACACGCAGGCTGGGGCAGGCGGTGAGCGCAGCGTGCATATACGCATTCCTGATGGCGTCATTGGCGTGCCAGCCGCACTCCACCAGCACCACCTGCCGATCGGTGGAGGACCCTTGAACGGCCTTCTCCAACGCCTGATACATGGCCAGCGGATGCGCCTTGGCGTGGAACGAGAGGCGGCCCATGAACAGCACCACCAACGCGTTTTCGCCGGCGCCGAGGCGCCGGCGCGCCGCATCGCGACGACGCGGCGCGAATACGAAATCCTCGGCGTGAATGCCGAGCGGAATGACCGGCAACTGGGGCAAGACCACGCGCGCAACGCCGAGCCGGGCCCTCAGATAATCCGACTGCGCGTCCAGAAGATGCTGCACATGATGCTTGACGGCGGCCGAGGTGCAGATGAGCGCGTCCCAGGGCTGCACCGGTGCCGTCAGAAGGTCGACGATCGCGTCGCCGGCGTCGGCCGAAGCCGTCGTGTGGGTAATGCCGGTCAAACTCCACCGCTCGTGACCGAATAACGACCGCTGCCAGGCGAACCTGCCGATCCCGGGGCCTGGCAAATAGAGCGCGCCCGGCTGCGATAGCCTTGCCAGCGAAGCGCGTTCCACGACCTGGACCGGCTCGGATCGTCCGGCCGCCGAAACCGCCGCTGCAAAAAGTCCGACATCCCTGGGTTGTTCGATCTGAACCCAGAATTCGGCCGCTCGGGAGTGCCTGAGGAATCCCCGCAAGAAGGATTCCCCGGCCGCCATGCGGCCCATGAGCGTGGGCCCCGATATCGAATAGGCGTCCGGCCGAAAGTAGACGGCGGCGGTCAAGCGGTCGCCCCGTCCACCCGGCGGAAGGCGCGGCCAACCGCATCGGTTCGCTCGCCACGACATTCGCGGTCGCGGACATCTTGCCGCCGGGCGCCATCCCGAGGAACCGTGATGTCGCCCATGATGAGCGCCGCGCCGCGCCGGCCGGGAATCGCGCGCAGACAATGAACGGCGCGAAGGTCATGCCTGTCGGTGCTATCTTCAAAGACAAACTCCTGGAAATCGGTCACTCTGCCATAGACCACGGTCACGGCAAAATCGAGCATGGTTCATCGGATCCGAGACTGTCGGCCTTGCGGTAGATCGCACCGGCATGTCGTGCGAGGCTTCGTCTTGCAATCATCGCTTCGACCCCGCACGATCGAGTCTCTTGACCGCAGCAGGAGAGCGACATGGAAGAACAGACGGGTACGAAAGCCGCTGGTGCACAGGCCAGCGGGGCCTTGCGCTATGTCGACCGCCCCGAATGCACCGAGACCTTTGCCGATTGCATTTTGAGCTCGCTCTTCGATGGTCAGACGTTGCGGCTGGAGTTCGGCGTTACGCGCCTTGACGAGATCAAGCAAAACACCCCGGTCACCGGCCGCAGATATCCATCGTGCAGGCTGGTTCTCTCGCCCGCCGCGGCGATGGAACTGATCAAACGCACGCAGCAGATCGCGGCTGCATTGACCAAGGTGGCGAGCGCGAAGCCGACCGAGAAGCCCGCCCCCCCTTAGCGAACCGACCGGTTGCGACCGCGTCAGAAGCCGGGAGCGACATCGACGGCCTTCGGCACGCGTTGGACGCGCGCCTTCATGTTGCGCGGCGGCCAGGCCAAGGCCGAGAACGGAACCGGGTCCAGCGACAGGACCGGACTGTAGAACGGGTCGTCGACGAGCGTTTCACCCCAGCGGATACGAAGCGACGCGAGTTCGCGCTCGAACTGCCGCGTCCGCTCGCGCTTCACGTCGAAACCGCGGCTCGCGGAACTCGGCATGGACCAATCTGGCGTGAGGCGTCCACACGATGCGCTTGCCGGCG
Source organism: uncultured Alphaproteobacteria bacterium (assembly GCA_963746235.1). Taxonomy (GTDB): domain Bacteria; phylum Pseudomonadota; class Alphaproteobacteria; order Rhizobiales; family Xanthobacteraceae; genus JAJPKK01. The sequence goes on along the minus strand of CAVVCE010000089.1, from coordinate 37,270 downwards.
GCCCGCAATTTCAGGCAGTAATCCACATCGTTGAAGTTGATGGGAAATCGGATCTCGTCCAGGCCGCCGACGGCGCGGTAATCGGCGCGGCGGGTCACCAGGCACGCCGCCGTGACGGCGCTGCATTCGTGGGCAACCCGCAACATCTCGCCGTATCCCGGATCATCCGCGACCCGGTCGTTGAACGCATGGGCCGCGGCGAAATTGGGTCCCAGCACGACGCCCCCATGTTGCACGATACCGGTTGGGTACAGCAACATTGCGCCGACGGCACCGACATCGGAGGGCGCCGCTCTGCTCAACATCTCGCCGAGCCAGGTGTCATCGGACGCTTCGACGTTGTTGTTCAACAGGCAGAGGTATTCGCTTTCGGCTATCTCTGCCGCGACGTTGTTCAGTCGCGCGTAGTTGAACGGACCTTCCACCCGTACGACCTGAGCGATTGCTTCCAATTCTTTCAGATAGGCGAGGGCGTCGGACTCGGTCGAGTCGTTGTCGATGATGATGATCCGGGCGCCCGCGTCCCGGATCGCCGGCTCGATCGACGCGATGCATTTTTTCAGGAGTGCATGCCGGTTCCTCGTCGGAATGACGACAGTCGTGTCGCCGCCGCGGGTCCGCCGGATCACGTGGGCGGCCGGAAGCACCGCGCTGGAACCCGCAACAACCTCCGCGGCCACGCCGCGCGCCCGCAGATGTGCCGCCGACGCCGCAGTCAGTGCGGCACTCGCCGCGGCGACGTTCGAGCGCAGGCAGGATCCCGAGCGAGCCCGGCAGATGGACGGTGTCGTCCGGCACGCCACCGTCGAACTGCCAGTTGAACAGGCGGTAGAGCGAGGATGCGCCGGCATTCAATGCGCGCTGCGCGGTCGAACGGCGCATGGCGAAGAGGTGGGCGCAATAGCCCTGCTCCAGCATGCGTTCATAGTCGAATGCCGGAAACGCCAACGGCCAGACCGTGCCGTCGGCCCTGACGAGATCGACATCGCCATAGACCGTCTGGACCGATTCGAATTGCGCCAGTGCCGAAGCCATGCGTTGCAGGGCCGTCGGTGCCAGCAAGGTTCCGGCCATGCCGAACACGACGACGGCACAATCGCGGCCGTCACTGTCGAGAAACGCGCGGACGTGCTCCGCCTCGAATACCGATGAGTTGCCGGCGGTAGGCAGTGAGGCTGCGACCCAGTCGGAATGGCTCTGCTCCTGCAGGCTTTGCAACGTATCCTCGATGCTGCCCGGTCCGATCATCGCCACGGCGCATTGCAATTCGTGGACGGGCGAAGCCGGAGCCGGCAAGCCGTCGCGCCACTCGGCGTAGCGCGAAAACGGCAAGGACATCGGGTTGATTCGGTCGAAAAGCTCCCCCTGCAGCCGCTCCGAGGCCGATGCGGCGACCTTCGACAGCGCGCTCTCGAGCCCGCCGGCGAACGCCACCATGGCCAACGGACCGCCCGCCAATGTTTCGCCGCTCGCCACGACCATGCCGACGCGATGAACGCGCCCGTCAGCGAGCCGTTCCGGAAGATGGAAGTCGAAGGAGCGAACTGCGCGGCATTGCTCCGGCGTGCCGCCGATCTGGGTCCAGCCCGACATGCGCACGCGCAGGATCAGTTCGCCATCGACCAGGACGTCGGCCGAATTCGCCTTCTCGCCGCCATCGGCGAGCCACCCCGAAAAGCGCAGGCCGCCCAGCCAGCGGAACGCGCCCACGCCGTCCGGATCGCGTTGCGGTGATACGTCGCCCTCGTGTATGGCCGAGCCGATCGGCGTTCCGATATTGGCGACACGCGCCTCGATCACGCAACCATTTCTGACCGTATTGCCGGGCAACGAAAACGAAAAACCATAACATCCGTCCCCGGGTTGCTCGGCCAGTTCGTCGACATACGCATCGGCACGCTGCACCTGGATCGGGCCGCCGTCGACGAGCAGTTCCACGGTGAATTTTCGGGTGAGATCATTGGTGTCCACCACGAACCCGGAAAAGACTGCATCTCCCGAGCGATGGAAGGCCGTTCGCAAGGCCGAATCGAATTGCGGGGAGACCTCGGGTTCTTGCGCCATGCCGTGTATCGCCAGCCAATCGGCCATTACTCGGCGATCCATCCGCCGAGGACCGTCGCGATATCGCGGCACGACAGCGAAGCATCGATCGGAAGATCACCGCGTCGCACCATGCAATCTCCCGGCGACCAGTCAAAATAGGCAGCCGGAAGACCGCAATTCATTGCGGTTTCGGTGATCGGGTGCCCGAACAGCGGTTGCCCAAACCCCGCAAATACCCGGTTCAGCCGGTATTGCCTGATCAGGCGCGCGAGGTCGGCGACACCGACCGGTCCGCTGACGAAGACATTCCCGTATCGCATTAGTCCAGTATCGTCGAGGGTCTCTCCCAGCACCACAATCGATGTCCGCGGATGGGCACGTTTCATGAACAATGCGATTTCCCGCATCAAGCGCAATTCGTAACCCGACGTCCTGCTCGGAACGATTCCAAGCCGGTCGGCGCCCTCCATGGGCGATATTTGTGGCGCTTTATCGTACAGTGGCGCCCGTTTGAGCTTTGCAGAATCCCTACCCGACAACATTCGACGCGCGAAGTGTTCCGCCCGCTCGCACGGAACCAGGATAAGATTGGCGCCTTTCAGCAGCCTGGTCCAGGTTGTTTGCGAAGGCGAGAGGTCGCCTAGCGCTCCTCGATCGGGCAATTGTCCGAGAACTCCCGGGCGTAATCTCGTGGCCAGTGCCGACGGCTCCGCCTGCGCCCCGAGCAGCGAGGCGTCGGCGATGAAGAAATCGTATGGAAGCCCCAATCCGCACAACGCCTGCGCGAGATCGCCCGGGACGCTCGCCGGGTCGATGAATTCGATGCGGGAGGCCTTGGTTCGCCTGATGAACGCGAACAGCCGGTCGCGTTCGCGCGCAGCGGAGAGATCGAATTTGATCGATTGCGGAGCCTCTCCCTGCGAGTTGGACAGCGCCATCTCGGGACCCGCCTTCCCGCGTCGAATTTCGCAGATCAGTACGGACGACCGCCTTGAAACGAGATGCTGTGCCCGTTCCTGCGCGACCTCTGCGAGCACGCCGTTTCCGGTGACGAGGAGGATCGGGCTTTGATGCGGCGGCATCTCCTGCTCGATCGCCGCGCGGGCGCTGCGGAGGGGATCGATGTCGACGAAGGCGAGGCACTCGGGAGCATATCGGGCGAATGACGTTTCGAGCACCTTGAAGTTTCTTGCCACCAAGGATTTCTTCTCGTCGAGAAAAGAGCGAGATCCGGCGTGACCGACATAGACGTCGGTCGCGCAGACGGCGCGCATGCCGAGTTCGCGGGCGCGAAGGCAGAAGTCGACGTCTTCGAGGTAACCGCGATGAAAGCGCTCCGACAGGCCGCCGAGGCGATCCAGACATTTGCGTGTGATGTAGAGGCAAAAACCGATGCCGGTCGGCAAATCGACGATGGTGCCGCGATTAACCCGCGCGGCGATGTTGTCTATGGCAATAACCTCCTCCGGGCCGCCGAGCCTGTTGACCGCGTTGGGTGTCGGAAAACTCATGAACTCGCCGTTGTTCGACAGCGGCGTTACCGTGCCGATATCGGGTGATGCATTGGCGGCGGCCGCGAGTCGCTCCAAAAATCGGGGCGGCACGACGGTGTCGGAGTTCAGCAACACGACATCCCCGTCCCTCACCTGCGCAAGCGCACGATTTACGGCTCCCACAAACCCCATGTTGGTCGGGTTGGTGAGCAGACCGGTGCCGGGCGTCTGGCTGGCAGAGGCAAGGTAGCGGCGAATGCGTTCGTCGGGCGTTGCGTCGTCGACGATGAGGATCCGGGACCGCGCGTTGTGCCTCGATGCGTCCAAGAGGCTTTCAATGCAAGTCTTCGTGGTTTCGTAGCCGCTATAGACGGGCACGATCACTGTGATGCGACGGCTTGCCGAACCCGCGCCGGCGGAAGACGGCCGCGCTGGAGGCATCTGGTTCGCCGGAACCCAGATCGAAAAAAAGGTCTCGCCGGCGGCGGCGAGCGAAATCGATTGGGCCTCTTGCGATTTCGGCCTCGGAACATTGATTTCCACCGCTCTCATGTCCGGGCCGCTGAGCGGGTGACGGCGGTCGGCCTCGAGCACCAATGTGACCTTGGTCGCCGAATTTGCGAGCGAGAGCTGGACCGGGCCATCATGGCTCCATGCCGCCCAGCCTTGGATCACATCGTCCAGAACCGCAACCGAGGCAAATGCGCGCCGGCCGAGCTTATGCAGCAATGCCAGGGCGGTGCGCAATGCGTCGTTGTCGCGGTCGCGGGCCAGGATTGCGGCTGCCGCCACCAGTTGGCGAGGTCCGTCCGCCCATGCGAGCATTCTGCGATTGACCAGAATATCCTGGGGCGAAATTTCGAGGGCGAGTTCGAGGTCCGAAATAGCCTCGGCGATTTCTCCCATGCGATACGACGCCTCGGCGCGCAGGAGGAAGCAATGCGCGTTCGGCGACGGGGCTACGCGGCAGCGCCGATCCGCGAATTCGAAGGCGGCCTTCGCTCGGCCGGTCGACAAGGCGCGCAAGGCCAGGAGTTCCAGCGCCCGGTGATGCGGCGTGTCGAAAATCGTTGGATCGGTATCCATGATGAGCAATTGGCAGTCGGCCATTCCCTCGGAAAGTTCGCATCAGGCGAGGAATTCCGAACCGGATTTAGTGATTTGCTTCGCCCCGACCGGGTGCAGCCCGACGTGTGCGCCGAATTCCTCCATCGGATCGACAGGCTTCGAACGAGAGGAGAAGCACAAAACCTATCCGGTCGACTGGTCTTCCTTGGAGCGGCTGCGAAAGACCCGCACGCGGCTGGCAGGCTTCGGGGCAGGCACCGGCTCGTCAGGTGGGCGAACTCTCGGTGGCGAAGGTTGAGGGGGGCGCGTGGCCGGGGTCATGTCGCGGGCAAACTCGACATTTGCAAGCCCCAGGTTCATTCGCAGTCCCACCAAGGGTTCCCGGCCGGTGGGCCCGGACAGCACCACCCGTTTGCCGATCACGCACATGGTCGGCGAGCCGAGAAATATGGCCTCCACTCGGACGTGGTAATCGGAACTCGCCGCACCCGAGAGCTCGAAAACCACGCCGGTCAGCGGCATCGCCCGTCCGCGCGTTCCCGCAAAGGAACCGATGTCCATCATCCGACTGGGGCTTGCCTGCGGCTGCCCGAGCTTGACCGAATAGCGGATGTCGAACTGCGGCGGCTTGTTTGGCCATTCGACGGCGATGCCTTCGATGCGCGAAGGGGCTGATGGGCCGGCGATCCACTCGTTCAGATTGACCAGCACGTCGCCGATGCCGGCCACGTGGCCCATCAGCCGCAAGCCGGTGAAGTCAAAGCTTTCCGGAGCCAATTCCGAAGGCTCATCGAGCGGCTCTCCCTGGATCAGCCGCTCGACCTTGACATTGGCCGCAATGGAACCCGCTTGCCTGCGAGGCGTCACCTCTACCTGCATCTTGATGGGTCGCACCGCCCGTATGATCAGCGCGGACCCCGGCTGCCACAGGACGGCCTCATTCGCGTCCGGATGCAAAATGAATTCGGCGTTTTGTTCCTGGGACGGATCCACGGCGAAGGTTACGGTCGGCGGCTCGAACTCGTCGTCGGCGGACACATAACGAACGACAAAGAGCCCTCTGGCGACTTCGACTGTCTTGACTTGTGCCGCAGCCTTAGTTCGCGCCATGCCAGTCCTCTCACCCGTCGGACCATCAAATAGATAATGTGACGTGCAGTCAACGGCTTACCGTGGCGCCCACCGACCACCGCCAGACCTTCCGGTCGGCAACGCGGACGGGCCTTGCGACCCTGTTCCGGCGCCGTGATACGCTCTTTTCCGTCCTTTGTATTGATTGATCGGCCGATTTGACTAGAAGCGAAGGTGCCCATTCACGGACATCGATAAAGACGTCGATCGGTATTTCAGCAGCGAAATTGGTGACTTGCAAATAAGGTGGCTCAAGCCGGTTGACCGAGAAATGAACATCCTCTTCGTCCACAACAATTTTCCGGCGCAATATCGCTTTCTGATCAGGGCCTTGACGCGCGAGGGAGGCCACAACCTGGTCGCCGTAGGCTCGCCGACCGCGCGCGCCGTCAAGGGCGTCAAGCTGCTCACCTATGCTATGGACGGTGCGGACGTTTCCACCACCCATCCATTCGCCCGGCGCTTCGATCTTGAATGCCGGAGGGCGGAGCAGGTGCTCTACAGCCTCACATCGATGGTCGCGTCGGGATTTGTGCCCGACGTCATATTGGCGCATCCCGGATGGGGCGAGGCGCTGCCGCTGCGGTCGTTTTTTCCGCGGGCGCGGATTTTGGTGTATTGCGAGTTCTTCTACGGCGCGGCGGGGCGCGACCTCGGCTTCGACACGGAATTTCCGGAAAGCGGGCTGGACGGGCACGTTGCCTTGCATTTGAAAAACGCCGCCACGCTGCTTGCCTTGTCGGATTGCGATCGCGGCACGTCGCCGACCAAATGGCAGAAGTCGACGTTTCCGCGCCGGTTCCAGCACGAAATCGACGTCGTCCATGACGGCGTCGACACCGACATGGCCAAACCCGACCCGGACGCCAGATTTCGAATGCCCTCCGGACAGACGCTCACCGCGGACGACGAGGTCATCACCTTTGTCGCGCGAAACCTGGAACCCCTGCGCGGATATCATGTTTTCATGCGCGCACTGCCGCGCATTCTGGAGGAACGCCCACATGCCCAGGTGGTCATCGTCGGCGCCGACGGCACCTCCTATGGAATGCCGCCGCCGCCTGGCACGACCTGGAAATCGAAATATTTTCAAGAAGTCGCGGGTCGCATCGACGCCGGCAGAGTCCATTTCGTCGGCAGGCTCCCGTACAATGCCTATCTCACCGTGCTGCAGATTTCGTCTGCCCACGTCTATCTGACCTACCCCTTCGTCCTGTCCTGGTCGTTGCTGGAAGCGCTGAGCACCGGTTGCGCCGTCATTGCATCCGATACGGCGCCGGTTCGTGAGGCGATCGATGGGGAGAACGGATCGTTGGTGCCTTTTTTCGACGTTACGACCCTGGCTGAACGGGTGATCGAAGTTCTGGCGCGGCCCCACCAAACAAGGTCGATGCGGGAGAAAGCGCGGCAATCGGTGATCGACACGTATGATGCAGAGCGCATCTGCATTCCGAAGATGATGGCGCTCATCCACCGGACCGACGACGCAGTGCCGCGGGAAACCCAGCCGATGCCAACGCCTGCGGGAGGCCAATCAAATGATGCCTCTGATTTGTTTGTCGCCGCAGAAAAAGCAATCTAAGATTGCGGGAATACCAGAGGGATTGTCGCGCTCTGAGTTGGCAAGCCTCGAGAAAGGCGGCCGCAAAGTCCCACCGCAAAAATGAAAACCTGCAGCCCATGTCCGCCCTAAGCAACGCCGGAACATCCCGGCAAGCACCCTGTGGACTCATCGTGGCGATTCTCCTATATCCCCTGCTCCCCCGCGCAGCCCTTCCGAGCCGTCCGGGGGACCCAATAGGCCTTGTGTCGGAAGCCCGCGAAGATTTGGGTGCTTCCACGTAAGCCGTTGATTTAATTGGTGAGGCGGAGTAGCTCAGTTGGTTAGAGCGGCGGAATCATAATCCGTAGGTCGGGGGTTCAAATCCCTCCTCCGCTACCATTGTTCCCCCTGATTTTGAACGTCCGAAGAACGACCGCCATCAGTTCGGCGATCGATTTGGCCCCTCAATTCTGGGCTTCGCTGCGCTCAATCCACGATGTCCTGCAGCAGTTCGCCGAAGTGATCGGGGGTTCAAAATTCCATCAGATCCTTCGCAAGGATCACCGGGCCCGAAAAGTATTTCCGGACTTCCTCCGCGCGTCGTTCGTAATTGCCGCTGGGGCTGTAGGTGAGATGCGTCAGCACGACGGTCTTGACCTTGGCGCGCGCAGCCATCTCGCCGAGGATCCTTTGCGTCATGTGGCCGAATGCCCCCTGTCGCTGCAGGCCCTCTCGTTCTGCTTCAGTCATTCTTTGCCATTGCCCGCTTTCGATCATCATCTGCTTGCGATCCTCGAATGTGTTCGTCTCGGTGAAAAGAAGGTCAGCATCCTTTGCAAGCTCGGTGAGCGCGTCGCTCTGGCCTGTATCTCCTGTGAAGACGATCACGCGGTCGGGCGTTTCGAAGCGGTATGAGTACGACTTGTGCTTGCCGCGATCTCTGTGGAAATCGAAATGGGAGTTCTCGACCGCAGTCACTTTGATATTTGCGTCTTGGAAGACCAGACCCGTTCCAAGGTCGTGACCGAAAAAAACGCGCGACAGGGGCACCGTCTTTCCACCGTCGTCGATCCTGATCTCGGCGCTGATGGTGAAATATTGGATCGCGGCCTTGACCAACTCGTCAGTTCTCGGCGGACCATAGACATTGATCGGATCGGTTCGGTTTTGATCCCATGCAGCCGACATCAGCGTGCCAAGACCCGCGGTGTGATCGTCGTGCAGATGGGTCAGGAAAATCGTTCCGATAGCCGGGATGCTGAAGTTGCCCTTGGCCAGCCGCCTGGCGACGCCGTCTCCGGCATCGATGATGTAAGGCGTGCCGTTCACCAGGAGGAGATTCGACGATTGAGCCCGGTGGGCTTGCGGGAACGGGCCGCCTTGCGTGCCGAGTGTGATCACGCGCGTGCCGGCTTTCGACGGTTGGCCCGCTTGCCCCCTCGCAATCCGCAAACTGGCCGGCAGCACGGCCGCGCCGGCGGCCAAGCCGGCTAACCCTCCAAGACGCCTCATCGCGTTCCGGCGGCTGATGACCGGCATCGTTCGGTCCTTTCCGTAGCGCCCTTCTCGGCTGCTCGGCAAGAGTAACCGACGCCAATCGCGGAACAAGCAATTCCTGACATTGTAGGCCAAAAGAGCATTTGGCTTCTCGGGTGCCGACGGTGGTAGGGATGCTGAAGCAAGGCCGTCCCGTCAGGTTGGACGGGTCAGCGCCCGAAGCTTGTGTACGACGATCATTCCCCGATTGTAGCGGATGACGCCGCCCTTCTGGAGGCGCGAGAGCTGCATTGTGACCCACTGCCTGCTCGAACCAATCAGATTCGCGAGCTCCGCCTGGTTGAGCGAAACGGTTATCGCGATGCCGCCTTCCTCTTTAAGTCCATAGGTGCTCGCCAAGAACACCAGCAGATGTTCGAGCCTTTCGGTAACCGAACGGGTTCCCATCATCTGCGCCATTGCCGAATAGCAGCGGGCCTTGAATGACAGGACCTCGACCAGCGCGACCGCTATTTCGGCCGAACCCAAAGCAACTCGTCTCAAGTCGGGGCCGGGCAGGAAAATCACGTCGCTGCGCTGGACGGCTGTCGATCCCCACATGCGGGTGCCGCCACCAAAAACGCTCAAGGCGCCGACCAGGTTTCCGGGAAACCAATATGCGAGCGTTACTTGACGTCCGGAGGGCGCCCGATAGTAGCTGCGCACGCGGCCGGTTTCGATCAGATAAATTCCATCATGTGGATCACCTTGCTGAAACAAGGGCTGGTCAACCTCGAATGACCGCCTTTGACCAATCGCGAGCAACGCTGCCCGTTGTTCTTTCGTTAAGCGGTCGAACAAGCTCGGAATTTGCCGGAGGCCCGTTTCATGCTCCTCGGCAAGCATGATTCCGGCTAACTCGCTGAGTCTCTCTGTCAACCTGCACCCCCATTTGGACCAAAGCGTAGGTTTGCCTTCCGTACAGCAGCGCTTCAAATCATCAGGCGGCGGAGCGCGTTCGCAGTCGGCACCCTTACAGCACCGGTTTGCACTCGTAGAACGCGAGGCCGCGGACCGTGACGACGCCTTCCACGCAATGGGCGAGATCGGTCACCTCGCCGGCAATGACGAAATCATAGGCCTGTCCGCCGAGCATCAGCTCGTAACGGCCGGGGGAAAATGCAAACTCGGGGTTTTCCAAGCGCAGCATCACCATCTCGGCGCTCTCGCGCATCGGCGTCGCCCGCAGGTCATAGCCCTGGTCGCGAATGAGCCACGTGTCGGTTGCCGGCGTCGTCACCACCGCCTTTCCGGCCGAATTGAAATTCATCGTATGGGCGATGCGCGCAGCAATGCGGACCGAGACCTTCTCCGGCGGGTTCGAGACGAGGTCGGGACGAAACACGACAAAGCTCAGCTTCGCAGTGGCACTGACGATGCGGCCCGGCTTGACGATCTGCAATTGGTCGGGGGTGCGCGGATCCACCGGCGTCGTCTACAACCTGTTCGAGTTCGATCAACTGGTTGTCGCGGATCGCATAGACGCCATACGCGGCCGGACGCGGGAAGGGCAGCGCGGCTTCAGCCGGCGCGGTGGGGAGCGGGGCAGTAGCGAGCGGGGCGGTGTCCGGCGCTGCCGCGGCCGGCGGTGCGGCGGCGAGTGGTGCAGGCGCGAGCGGTGCAGGAGCAACCGGCGCGACGGCAACCGCCGAAGTCCCGTCAGCAATCTCCGCCGGCGGGGATACCGGTCGCACGCTCGACGTTCGCGCGGCGGCCGGCTGCATTTCCCCGGCCGTTTGAACCGGGCTGCTGCGCCCCCACATGGCGACGCAGAACGCCGCGACCGCGAGCGTCGCCACCGCGACTTGGAACGTCACCTTCAGGCCGGGCACCACGAGGTGTGCCCGCGAGTGCGGCGCCGGCCGAACCCGAGGGGTCATCTTTGGGTTTACGAAATCGCCGGGGTTGACGAGGTAGGCCGAGCGCCTGGTGCGGTCCGGAACTGGAACGGGCTCACGGGAGGCTGCCCGGTCCGGAACGGGAATGGGCTCACGGGCGACTGCCCGGTCCGGAGGCGCGGCGCGAGGCGGGCCCCAGATTTGCGGATCCCCGACGGTGAAGAAAGCGGCGTCCTCCCCGGACTGTTCCGGCCCGGCCTGGCTCGGCCGGCTCACCTCATGGTCGCACCGCTTCGCCCGGGTTAGCATTGTCGAGCGCGCCTGGGCCCGCCGCATCCGCCTCCAGGCGCGCGATCGCGTCTTCGAGTTCGCTCATGTGGCGTTCGGTCTCGACGGAGTCCAAGGGCGGCTGTTGCGCGTTCACCTGCCGCCTGAGGGCGAGGCGCGCAGCCTCATACACGACCTCCCGCATCTTGGCGGGGTCTTCACCGACGTCCCGGATTTTCCGCCTCAAAACCGCGTAGTAATCCATCATCTCAGCCGACTTCACCCCATGTGAGCCCTCGCGCCCCGAACATAGCGGATGGCGCCGGCAAGCGCCAACGCGTCCGCCGACAGCGGGCGGTTCGCCGCTTTGGCACGGGCATGGCGTCCATTTCGGATCAGACGGCGTACTCCTTGACGCCGAACAGCGAGAAATAGGCGGCGGGGCGAACCGGGCGGATGCCGTCTCCTGATTCGACTCCGACGACCAGGATGTGGACGATCTCGAACGCATTTTCGCCGTGCCGTGCCATTCCGACTTGCGTGCCGCGCATATAGGCGACGTTCATGATCGCGCACGCGTTGGGGTTTGCCTCCTCGGTATTGACGACCCGAATGGCGGCTTGCGCATCGCCGCTGAACAGGGCGACGAAGCGCTCCACCTGTCCCTGCGTGTCGCAAACGAGGCTGGCGCCGACCTCGTAGTCCGAGGCTTGCGCCGGGGCGCAAAACGGCACCGCCAGCAATGCGAAGAGCGGTGCGATGCGTGCTGCCAAGTTCATTTTGTGCCTCCTGTCCAAAGCGATCCGATTGATTTCCTCACGCTCGGGTTGTCGGGTGGTGGCGGCCGGCGGTTCATCGTCGGCCGAGCAGCGGCCGCGCCGGGCGATTTTTGCGTGACGTGCGTCACAGCACGGCCTTCGGCGTCACGACGGCGGCGTACAGCGAGCCCTAGCGCGCCTCGTCTCGCGCGCCGCTCCCTGTGTGATGTCCGTCACGGAATAGCCGGCCGCATCGGTATAGCGATCGTAACGACGCAAGGCACCGGACCTGATCGTGTGCCGGCTCAGGGCCGCGACAACGGTGCAGATAATTGGAGAGGACGCGTGCCATGAAAACCGAGAAGGACGGCTTTGCCTACAGCATCCAAGGCCGCTGCATCGGCAAGACATTCGGTCACGTCCGCATGGTGCATACCCGAGGCCCCGCCGCACCCCAGCCGACAGCACCCGCGGCAATCCCCGCGAACGACGATTGCGTGTTCGGTGAACAGGCGGAGCCCCGCCAGGACGGCGCATCCCGCGAAGAGCGCCAGCCCGATACGATGCAAGCTCCGATGCTCGGCAGCCTCATATACGAAGCGGTCATGGAGAGGACTTCGACGCGCGTACTCAACGATGCCTTGCGCCAGACCTTCACCGGCGGCCCCATCATCCTCTCTCCGGGCGTCCTCTCATTGCCGCCGCAGGCCAACGCGGAGGTTCTGGAACGAGTTCCGCCGCTTTACGGCATTCGACGCCGATGATCCCTATCACGACTTCGGTCGCTTCGATCTCTCCGGCGTCACCTACGTCTTCGAAGTCGACTGCCGCGTGCGCGACATGCCCGGCTCCAAAGACCCGGCCGACGCCGGCAAGGCGACCCGCATGCTGACCATCATGCGCGCGGACGAATATTGAAAGACGCGCGTTCAAGCCAGAACTCCTCCGAGCGCGCGTTCCTCTCCACGAACCTTCGCTTCAAAATCGCCTGGATCCACGCCACGACACCAATCCGGCGCACGCTGGTCGCAATCCGTAAGAGCGCCGGCAGATCGTGCCGGCTGAATGAACCTTCACGATCCCTCGTTTCACTACTCCTGTGATGTACTCCTATGATGTCCATTGGCGATGTTGGATCCGCCGGCTTCACCAAGTCAGGGGCGCGACATGCGAGTTCACACACTCTTGAAGCGATGGCGCGCGCTCTTGTTGCCGGCGTTGGCTGTCGGCGCGGGCGCGGGAGGCTATTTCTATGACTTTCAGCCGCCCATGGTGACGGTCAGGTTGGCGGAATACGCGCCGGTTTCAGAGGTGGTCTACGGAACCGGAACCGTCGAACCGGTTCGTTGGACCAAAGTGGTTCCACTCGCCAGAGGCCGGCTCACGGAACTGTGCCGCTGCGAGGGGCAGTCGGTGCGAAAGGGACAAGTTCTGGCACGACAGGATGACGGCGAAGAACAGGCCTCATTGAGTGAGCTCGAAGCGAGGCTCGATCAATTCGAGCAGGATCTCGGTCGATCGGACAAGGATTTGCAGAAGGGTTCGACAACGAAGCGGCAGAATGAGCAGATCCAGACCCAGATCAGGGAATTGACCTTTCGCATCAGCGCGCAGAAAGAGCGAATCGATGCACTGGTGCTCAAGGCACCGTTGGACGGCATGATCCTGCGTCGAGACGGCGAGCAGGGCGAGATCGTGGGCCCCAAGGACGTGCTGTTTTGGGTTGGACCTCCGAAGCCTACGCAGGTGGTTGCGGAGATAAACGAGGAGGAGATTGCGAAGATCGCCGTCGGCCAGAAGGCGCTCCTGCGAAACGAAGCATTTCCGGCCCAGTCATTGAGCGCAACCGTTTCTCAGATCACGCCGAAAGCAAATCCGGAGAGCAAGACGTTTCGCGTATATCTGCTGTTGCCGCACGATACGCCGCTGCGAATCGGAATGACGGTCGAGGTCAATATCGTATCTCGCGAGAAGGCCGACGCTCTCGTGGTTCCGGTCGAGGCTGTCGCCGGGAACGCAATTCAGGTCGTGGAGGGTGATCGGATTTCATTCGTGGTCGTCTCTACGGGGATACGCGGCTCGCGCCTGGTCGAAGTGATCGGAGACGTGGCCGAAGGCGCAAAGGTGGTCTCCCCTGCCCGCAAGGACCTCTCGGACGGGACGGCGGTGCGCGCTGATCTCTTGCCCGCAGTTCCACGGCCGGGAACGCAATACGCCGAAGCAAAGATCGATGCCACGAGATCAATCACCTCTGATGCCACCGACGACCGTGCGACGGTCGACGATAGCACGCCATCGAGGGCAAGCACGCCGACGATACGAGACGTGGCGGCAAGAGCTTCGGAGGAATATCCGCGCGACGCAGCAAGCCAAGCAGCTTCGGCCCGCGTGTCGGCCATCGTCAATGACGCTCGCCGGACCGCCAGGGAACCCGCAGACAAAGTCGCCAACGACCCAGCCGACAAGGCGCGATGGGCGCTGTCGAAGGTCAAGCGCTCCGTCGGGGGCGTCGATGTGAAGCGAATTACCCGAATTGGACGCGACCTCCTGTTTTCGTTGCGATGACCGGCAGGCCTCGGACCACGATTCACACGCTGTCAGCTCAGATACGCGCACCGAAATTCTGCTCCGGATCGAACTCGGGCCCGCGGCGGCCGGTGGGCACCGCGGCGGCGCCGGCCTCGCGCGCGAGGAAGCGACCGGAGCCCGGCGCGGCGCGCAGCGTTGCGTCCTCGACCACGACGCGGCCGCGGCTCAACACCGTCACCGGCCAGCCGGCGACGACGCGGCCCTCATAGGGCGAATAGCCGGCGAGGTCATGCATCAGGGCCGCGCTGATCGTCACCTTGCGACTGGGATCCCAGATCGCGATGTCGGCGTCGGCGCCGATGATGATCTCGCCCTTGCGGGGATGCAGCCCGTAGATCTTTGCGGGCTCGGTGGCGGTGAGCGAAACGAACTTCTCCAAGCCGAGCCGGCCTTGCGACACCATGGCGTCGAACAGCAGCGGCAGCCGCGCTTCCAGGCCCGGCATGCCGTTCGGGATGGCCTTGAAGTCGGGGTCGACACCGTTGACGAATTTGCCGCTCGCATCGAAACGATAGGGCGCATGGTCCGACGACACCGTCTGCAGGTCGCCGAGCGCAAGCGCCTGCCACAGCGCCTCCTGGTCGGAGACCCGCCGCACCGGCGGGCTGCAGATCCATTTCGCACCTTCGAGCCCGGGACGATCGAGGTCGTCGGCGGTGAGGAAAAGATATTGCGGACAGGTCTCGGCAAAGACCTTGAGCCCTTCACCGCGCGCCTGCCTGATCCGCGCCGCACCTTCGGCGGACGACACGTGGAAGATCATGATCGGCTGGTCGATAAAAGCGGCAAGCGCGATCACCCGGTTGAAGGCTTCGGCTTCGCAGGCGCGCGGATGGCTGATGCCGTGGTAGCGCGGTGCCCGGTAGCCGTTGGCGACGAGGCGCTTGCCGGTCCACGAAATCATGGCGTGGTTCTCGGCGTGGACGCAGACGAGCGCGCGGTTTTCGCGGGCGGCATAGAGCACGTCGAGCAGTTGCATGTCGTCGAGCTTGATGCGGTCATAGGTCATGAACACCTTGATGGTGGCATGACCTGCCTTCACGAGCTTTGGAACATGATCCCGCAGCGTCGCCTCGGTCGGGTCGGCGATGATCATGTGGAAGGCGTAGTCGATCACCGCGCCCTTGCGGGCGAGGGCGTGATAGGCGTCGAGCACCTCGTCGAGCCGGAGGCCGATATGCTGGGCCGCGAACGAGATCACCGTGGTGGTGCCGCCGAACGCCGCCGAGACGGTGGCGCTTTCGAACGTATCGGCATTGAGGATGCCGGCGGCGGAGACCTGCTCGATATGGGCGTGGCTGTCGACACCGCCGGGCAGCACCAGCTTCCCTCGCGCGTCGATCTCCCGCGCGCCCGGCGGCAGGTTGCGGCCGACCGCCGCGATGGTCTCGCCGTCGATTGCGACATCGGCCGGAAACACTGCCGACGAGGTCGCGACGGTGCCGCCGCGCAGCACGAGGTCGTAAGGCTTTGTGGACATGGAATGGTCTCCGGAGGTAACTGAAGCGTTTTGCGATCGCGCTGACCATATACATGTCACTGCCCGGCTTTGCTGGGCAATTCGGTAGGTCCGATGCGGGTCTACCGGATCATGCGGTCGAGCCGCACGATGACGGCGAATTTTGCATCAACTCCGAGCGAAGGACACGGCATGGCGCGCGCGGACATCCTGGTCATCAATCCGAATTCGAACCCCGCGGTCACCGCGGGGCTCGATGCCGCGCTCGGCACTCTGCGCCTGGCCGACGGCCCATCGATCCGCTGCATGACGCTCTGCGAGGGACCGTTCGGCATCGAAAGCCAGCAGGATGTGGAGCAGGTCGCGCTGCCGCTGCGCCGGCTGGTCGAGCGCGACAACGCAGCCGGCGCCTTCGTGATCGCGTGCTTCAGCGATCCCGGCCTGCAGGTGTGCCGCGAAGCGACGCGACGCCCGGTGTTCGGCATCAACGAATGCGGCGTGCTGACGGCGCTAGCGCGCGGCGACCGCTTCGGCATCATCGCGATCGCAGCGAAGTCGGTGGCGCGCCACCGGCGCTATCTGAGGCAGATGGGGGTCGCCGACCGGCTCGCGGGCGAACGCCCGCTCGGCATGAGCGTCGCCGAAACCGCCTCGGGCGAGGGCACTTTTGCGCGCATGGAGGCGGTGGGCCGCGCGCTGGTGGAAAAGGACGGCGCGGACGTGATCGTCATGGGCTGCGCCGGCATGGCACGCCACCGCCGCCCGCTCGAAACGGCGCTCGGCGTGCCGGTGATCGACCCCACTCAAGCCGCCGTCGCAATGGCAATCGGAACATTGCAAGCGCAAATCCTCTAGTGGATCGAATCCACAGACCTCATCCTGAGGAGCCGTGCGCAGCACGGCGTCTCGAAGGATGGCCGTCAGCACGATCTCGCCTGTGGCCGTCCTTCGAGACGCGCGCGTCGAAATCGGCTGTTGCCGATTTCGACACCGATGGATGCCGAAGTCGGGCAGGCCCGACTTCGGTGCGCGCTCCTCAGGACGAGGTCGAACGGTGATATCGATATGATTCGGACTTCGGAAACGATGAGCTAGGCTTTCGGCGGCACGATGCCGGTCTGGGTGGCGATCAAGCCGTAATGCTCGATGCGCCGATGGCGGGCGAAATCGAACATGGTTTCCTTGCCGAACCGCGTCGCATCGAGATCGCAATCATGGACCAGGAGCTCATCGTCCTCGGTCGTCGTTTCGGCGACGATCTCGCCGTCCGGATTGACGATCACGGTGCCGGCCATGCAGTGATGGCCGTCCTCGACGCCGCACTTGGCCACCGCCACCACCCAGGTCGCGTTCTGATAGGCGCCGGCCTGGAGCGAAAGCTTGTGGTGGAACATGCGCTTTGCCGGGCTCTCAGCGCTGTTTTGCGCGTTGACCGAGGGTGTATTGAAGCCGAGCAATACCATCTCGACGCCGTGCAGGCCGAGCACGCGAAACGTCTCCGGCCAGCGGCGGTCGTTGCAGATGCACATGCCGAATACGCCGCCCAGCATGCGCCACGCCGGAAAGCCGAGGTCGCCGGGCTCGAAATAGCGCTTTTCGAGATGCTGGTGGCTGCGCTTGGGGTCGAACGCGTCGTGGCCGGGCAGATGGACCTTGCGGTACTTGCCGACGATGGCTCCCGCCTTGTCGACCAGGATCGACGTGTTGAAATGCCGCCCGTCGGGCGTGCGTTCCGCGTAGCCGAAGCTCATGGCCATGCCGGCACGCTCGGCTTCTTCGAACAACGGCCGGGTGGCGGCGCCAGGCATCTCGCGCTCGAACCAGATGTCGGCGTCGCTGCGGTCCTGGTAGTGCCAGCGCGGGAAGAACGTGGTCAGCGCCAGCTCCGGGTAGACGATGAGATCGCAGCCCTTGGCCTGCCGCATGAGTTCGAGCATGCGGGCGACCACGGCTTGGCGCGTATCGGCTTTCTGGACCGGGCCGAGCTGGGCGGCGGCGACTTTGACGTTGCGGAATGCGCCGTGCATGGGGTTATCTCCCGTTTTGGGACGTTGCGGCTGCGCGCCCCGCGTCGTCGGCGCGGCGTCTCGAGGCGTCGCACCGCGGCTGGTCGTTGTCGCAATCGCCCCGACCCTCAACTATGCCGACGGGTTTCCACCATGGTCAATCATCGATCATGATGCATCGATCATGATGCATCGATCATGCTGGTTCGCTGAGCGATTTGCGCGCGGACGCCGCTCGAACGGCTGGGCGTGACGGACGCGCCGCGACCGGGCAAAATGGTGCGGGAGAGGCAGATGACCGCCGCAATCACCCTGACGCCGGGACGCGCAGCGCTCGCCGACTGGCGCGCCGTGGCGCAAGGCGCAGCCGTCCGGCTCGATCCCGCCGCGATGCCGGCGGTCGAAGCGGGTGCGCGGGCGGTCGAGGCCATCATCGCCAGGGGTGAGCCGGCGTACGGGATCAACACCGGCTTCGGGAAGCTTGCCAGCGTGCGTATCGCCTCGGAAGACCTCGCGGCGCTCCAGCGCAACATCGTGCTGTCGCACGCGGCCGGCGTCGGCGAGCCGATGCGACCGGCGACGGTACGGCTGATGATGGCGTTGAAGCTCGCGTGCCTCGGCCGCGGCGCCTCAGGGGTGCGGGTACAGACCGTCGAAATGCTCGAAGCCATGCTGGCGCGCGAGGTCATCCCGGTAATACCGGGCCAGGGCTCGGTCGGGGCCTCCGGCGATCTCGCCCCGCTCGCCCATATGACGGCGGCGATGCTGGGCGTCGGCGACGTGCAGCTCGGCGGCGAGCGCGTGCCGGCCGATGCGGCGCTGGCCCGCGCGGGGCTCGCGCCGATCGTGCTGGGCGCGAAAGAGGGACTGGCGCTGCTCAATGGCACCCAGTTCTCGACTGCGGAGGCGCTGGCGGGCCTGTTCGCGATCGAACGCGTGTTCCAGGCCGCGCTGATCACCGGGGCGCTGTCCACCGACGCAGCCAAAGGCTCCGATACGCCGTTCGATGCTCGCATTCACGCGCTACGCGGCCACCGCGGGCAGATCGAGGTCGCGGCTGCGTTGCGTGCGGTGATGGCCGGCAGCTCGATCCGGGCGTCCCACCTCGTCAACGACGACCGCGTTCAAGACCCTTATTGCCTGCGCTGCCAGCCGCAGGTGATGGGTGCCGTGCTGGATGTGCTGCGGCAGGCGACGGCAACGCTGGTGACGGAGGCGAACGGCGTCTCCGATAATCCGCTGATCTTCGCAGACAGCGGCGAGGCGCTGTCCGGCGGCAACTTCCATGCCGAGCCGGTGGCGTTCGCCGCCGACATTCTGGCGATCGCCGTGTGCGAGATCGGCTCGCTCGCCGAGCGGCGCATCGCCATGTTGATCGATCCCGCGCTCTCGGGACTGCCGGCGTTTCTGACGCCGCAGCCGGGCCTCAATTCCGGTTTCATGGTGGCGCAGGTCACGGCGGCGGCGCTGGTCGCAGAGAACAAGCAGCGCGCACATCCGGCCAGCGTCGATTCGATCCCGACCTCCGCCAACCAGGAGGACCACGTGTCGATGGCCGCGCATGCCGCGCGCCGGCTGGCCGCCATGGCGGAGAATGCCGCGAATGTCGTGGCGATCGAGCTCATCGCCGCGGCGCAGGGCTGCGACTTCCACGCGCCGGTCGCGTCCAGCGCGCCGCTCGAGCGCGTGCGCGCACGCCTGCGTGAACGCGTGCCGCGGCTGGAGCGCGACCGCTATCTCGCGCCGGATATCGCCGCCGCCGCCGATCTCGTGCGGTCCGGTGCGCTCCCCGAGATAGCCGGCGCCGAACTGCCGAGCCTCGAAGGATCAAGCGCATGACGAAACCCCATGCCGGAAGAGGATTTCGATGGGAACCCGCCTCGACAATGCGCGCGTGATCCGGGCGCCGCGCGGCCCTCATCTATCGACCAAGAGCTGGCTGACCGAGGCGCCGCTGCGGATGCTCATGAACAATCTCGATCCGGAGGTGGCCGAGAATCCCCAGGCGCTCGTGGTGTATGGCGGCACCGGCCGCGCCGCGCGCGACTGGGAAAGCTTCGATCGCATCGTCGCGGCCCTCACCGCGCTCGAGGCGGACGAGACGCTGTGCGTGCAGTCCGGAAAGCCGGTCGGCGTATTTCGTACGCACCCGGACGCACCGCGGGTGCTGATCGCGAACGCGAACCTCGTGCCGCACTGGGCGACGCTCGATCATTTCAACGAGCTCGACCGCAAGGGCCTGACGATGTACGGCCAGATGACCGCGGGCTCGTGGATCTACATCGGCTCGCAGGGCATCGTGCAGGGCACCTACGAGACGTTCGCCGAGATCGGGCGACGCCACTATGGCGGCAGCCTTGCCGGCAGATGGATTCTCACCGCCGGGCTCGGCGGCATGGGCGGCGCGCAGCCGCTTGCCGCGACCATGGCGGGCGCATCGCTGCTTGCGATCGAATGCCGGCCCTCGCGCATCGAGATGCGGCTCAAGACCGGCTACCTCGACGCCCGGGCAGAGACCCTCGACGAAGGGCTGGCGATGATCGAGCGCGCCTGCCGCGCGCGCAAACCGCTCTCCGTCGGCGTGCTCGGCAATGCGGCGGAGATGGTGCCCGAGTTGGTGCGCCGCGGCGTGAGGCCTGACGTCGTCACCGACCAGACGTCGGCGCACGATCCGATCAACGGTTACCTGCCCGCCGGATGGACGCTTTCGGATTGGGAGACGCGACGGGCGAGCGACCCGAAGGGCGTCGAGCGTGCCGCCAAGCAATCGATGGCGGTTCACGTGCGCGCCATGTTGGAGTTCTGGCGACGCGGCATTCCCACCCTCGACTACGGCAACAACATTCGCCAGATGGCGCAGGAGATGGGCGTCGACGACGCGTTCGATTTTCCCGGCTTCGTGCCGGCCTATATCCGTCCGCTGTTTTGCCGCGGGGTCGGCCCGTTCCGTTGGGCGGCGCTTTCGGGCGAGCCGGAGGACATCTTGCGCACCGACGCCAAGGTCAAGGAGTTGATGCCGCACGACCGGCACCTGCACAACTGGCTCGACATGGCGAGGACGCGCATCCGGTTCCAGGGCCTGCCGGCGCGCATCTGCTGGGTGGGGCTAGGCGACCGCCATCGCCTCGGACTGGCATTCAACGACATGGTCGCGCGCGGCGAACTCGAAGCGCCGATCGTGATCGGCCGCGATCACCTCGATTCCGGTTCCGTCGCCAGTCCCAACCGCGAGACCGAAGCGATGAAGGACGGCTCCGACGCGGTGTCCGACTGGCCGCTGCTCAACGCCCTGCTCAACTGCGCGTCCGGCGCCACCTGGGTGTCGTTCCATCATGGCGGCGGCGTCGGCATCGGGTTTTCGCAGCATGCCGGCATGGTGGTCGTGTGCGACGGTACGCCGGAAGCTGCGCGCCGGATCGAGCGCGTCCTATGGAACGACCCGGCGACCGGGGTCATGCGTCACGCCGACGCCGGCTACGATGAAGCAATCGCGTGCGCAAGATCGCACGGACTGAAGCTGCCGAGCTTGCGCTGAAACGCTGGTGGATCGATTTCATAAAACCAATCAGTAGGGTGGGCAAAGGCGCGCTCTTCGCGCCGTGCCCACGCGGATGCGACGATGGTGGGCACGCTTCGCTTTGCCCACCCTACAGGTCCGATGGCATCGATATGATTTGAACTCCGGAAACGGTGTACTAGTTCGGGCGACCAAGGCTGAATCAAGGACACCCGGGCGTTTCGAATTCGCGCTCACACGCCGATGCCACGGCTTCGCAGCGCTGCAATGACTTCGTCGGCCAATGGCTCAGGCCTTTTTTGGTGCGCAACGAGATGCACCTCGGGCGCATCGGGGACTTCATAGGGCGCATCGACGCCGGTGAAATTCTTGAATTGTCCGGCCTTCGCCTTGGCATAGAGCCCCTTCGGATCGCGCTCGATGCAGTCCTCGATCGGCGTATCGACGAACACTTCGATGAACTCTCCCTGCTCGACCAGGCGCGCACCATGTCGCGTTCGGCGCGATAGGGCGAGATGAACGAGCACAGCACGATCAGCCCGCTCTCGACCATCAGCTTGGCGACCTCGCCGACGCGGCGGATATTTTCGACGCGGTCGGCCTCGGTGAAGCCGAGGTCGCGATTAAGGCCGTGGCGCACATTGTCGCCGTCGAGCATCATCGTATGGTAGCCGGCGCGCATGAAGCCGCTGCTCGACGATGTTGGCGATCGTCGACTTGCCGGCGCCGGAAAGCCCGGTGAACCAGACGATCGCGGGCTTCTGCTTTTTCAGCGCGGCGCGCTCGCTCTTGCCGACCAGAAGCGGCTGCCAGTGGATGTTGGTCGCCGCGGCGCAGGCCGAAACGCGATCATGCCGGCGCCGACCGTGCGATTCGTGTAGCGGTCGATGATGATGAATGCGCCGGTCTTGCGAATTCTGCTCATAGGGATCGAACGCGATCGGCGAGGCCGTCGAAATATTGCAAAATCCGATGTCATTGAGGCTCAAGCGTCTGGTGCGGCGAGATGTTCCTGCGGTGTTGACGTCGATCTTGTACTTGATCGCGGTGATGCTGGCCGGTGCGACCTTGGTGCCGACGCGCACCAGGTAGGAGCGGCCCGGAATCAGCGGCTCCTGGTCCATCCAGATCACATGAGCGGCGAATTGGTCGGCCACCTCGGGCCGGCGGCCGGCGCGACCAGGACATCGCCGCGCGCGATGTCGACCTCGTCGGCGAGCGTGATCGTGACGGCATCGCCGGATGAAGCATGGGCCAGTGCGCCGTCATTGGTTACGATGCGGTCGACGCGCGTCGCACGGCCGGACGGCACGACGATGACGGGATCGCCGACCGTATCTGCCCCGCGGCCACGGTTCCCGAATAGCCGCGGAAATCATGGCTGGGCCGGTTGACCCACTGCACCGGGAAGCGGAACGGCTTGGCCTCCACGGCTTGATCGGCCTCGACATCCTCCAGATAGTCCAGCAGCGCCGGGCCGCGATACCACGGCGTATTGGCGGACGGCTTGGTGACGTTGTCACCGAAGCGGGCGGAGATCGGGATCGGCACGATCGACACGAATCCGAGCTTCGATGCGAACGCAGCATAGTCGCCGACAATTCGATCGAAGGTCTCCTTGGCGTAGCCGACAAGGTCGATCTTGTTCACGGCGACGACGACGTGACGAATGCCGAGAAGCGAGCAGATGAAGGAGTGCCGCTTGGTTTGCACCAGGACGCCCTTGCGGGCATCGATCAGGATGACGGCGAGCTGCGCGTTGGAAGCGCCGGTCGCCATGTTGCGGGTATATTGCTCGTGCCCGGGCGTGTCGGCGACGATGAACGAGCGGTTGGGCGTGCTGAAAAAGCGATACGCGACGTCGATCGTGATGCCTTGCTCGCGCTCGGCCTGAAGGCCGTCGACCAGCAAGGCGAAATCGATATCGTCGCCGGTCGTGCCGTGGCGCTCGGAATCCTTGGCAAGCGCCGCGAGCTGATCCTCGAAGATGAGCTTGGAATCGTGCAGCAGCCGCCCGATGAGCGTGGACTTGCCGTCGTCGACCGAGCCGCAGGTGATGAAGCGCAGGAGATCGCGGTCGGGATCCCCGTTGCGGACGTCGTCCTGATCGCGCTGCCGCGATTGGTGTGCCGCCACGGCATCCATCAGAAATACCCTTCGCGCTTCTTCTTTTCCATCGAAGCGGCTTCGTCGGTGTCGATGAGGCGGCCTTGCCGCTCGGAGACGCGCGCCGTCTCCATCTCGGAAACGATGTCCGCGACCGAAGCAGCGTCGGACTCGATGGCGCCCGACAGCGGGTAACAACCCAAGGTGCGGAAGCGGACCCGACGCATCTCGGGGGTCTCTCCTTGTTCCAGCGGCAGCCGCTCATCGTCCACCATGATCAAGGTCCCGCCGCGCTTGACGACCGGACGCTCCTTGGCGAAGTAAAGCGGCACGACCGCGATGTTCTCCCATCCGATATAGCGCCATACGTCCAACTCGGTCCAATTGGACAGTGGGAAGACCCGAATCGATTCGCCGGGATTGATGCGCGTGTTGAACAGGTTCCACAATTCGGGGCGCTGGTCGCGTGGATCCCAGGTATGGCTCTTGGAGCGAAACGAGAAGATCCGTTCCTTGGCCCGGCTCTTCTCCTCATCGCGCCGCGCGCCGCCGAATGCGGCATCGAACCCGTACTTGTCCAGCGCCTGCTTGAGGGCCTCGGTCTTCATGACATGGGTGTGCAGGGACGAGCCGGAGGCGATTGGGCCGATGCCGCGTTTCACTCCGTCTTCGTTGACATGAACGAGCAGGTCGAGCGCGAGCCGGCGGGCGGTCTCGTCGCGAAACGAAATCATCTCGCGAAATTTCCAGGTGGTGTCGACGTGCAGCAGCGGGAACGGAAGGGGCGAGGGATGGAATGCCTTGATGGCAAGGTGCAGCATCACGCTGGAGTCCTTGCCGATCGAGTAGAGCATCACCGGATTCTTGAATTCGGCGACGACCTCGCGCATGATTTCGATCGAACTCCGCCTCGAGGCGCTTGAGGTGCGTCGGAAGCCGCGCTCCCGGGGCATCGGACTTGAAATTGCTTGCGGGCGCATGGTGCGTGCTTTGCATTGCGGCATTCTAGCTCCACCGCGCCAAAACGCCAGTTAGACCAAAAACCATCTTGCCGTGGCGGATGCCAGGTCAATCCACAGCGAGCGATCGGAGGTGGATCGCGGACGGCACCCACGCGAGACGCCCTTTGGAAAAGGCGCGACTGTCCGGTGCGGCATGTGCGAAAAATATGCTCGGTAATATGTGTGCGGCAAAAACAAGAATCGCCTACGGGCACACGAAAATGCACAGCCCGAAGAAAAGGGCGATGGCGACCAGATCGATGATGGCGCAGGTGACAATAGCCATGAGCAAACCGGCGTTGCCGCCGGCACCCTTGTTGCGAATTCGCGTCTTGTTGGGAACCCAACCCGAACCTCGATCATTGTAGCGTGATTCGAAGGAGTGACGACACGCCGATGCAACCAGATCCAATCGATTTGCTGTGGATGACGGAGGAGTTCATCGCGGAGAGCGCCGATCGTCCCGCGATGTCGAAACATTCCGGCATCGGGTCGCGCGGCAACGACGAAGCGGCGGCATTGTGATACGAACGGAGCAACCGGTCACTGCGTCACGCGACCGATGACCCTGGGCCGGCCGTAGGGGGCTCCAGCCATGACGAGTGCGCCGGCAGATCAATTGGTGGCGAAAGCCGCGCCAAGCCACGGCCTGCACCGCATCGTCGTGGTCGGCGGCGGTGCCGGTGGGCTTGAACTCGTCACCCGCCTCGGCGATACGCTCGGCCGGTCCGGCCGCGCCGACATCGCCCTGGTCGAGAAGGCGCGCACCCATTTGTGGAAGCCGCTGCTCCACGAAGTCGCCGCCGGCAGCATGGACGTTTCCCGCCACGAGCTCGACTATCTCGCCCAGGCCTATTGGCATGGTTTCCGGTTTCGGTTGGGCGAGATGATCGGCCTCGACCGCGCCCGTCGCCTGGTGAACCTCGCCGCCAAGTTCGACGAGGACGGCCGTCTCATCACGCCGGTGCGCTCGATCGGATACGACACCCTGGTGATCGCGATCGGCAGCGTCTCCAACGATTTCGGCACCCCGGGCGTGAAGGAGCACGCGATCTGCCTCGATACGCCCGAGGAGGCGGCCCGGTTCAACCGCCGCCTCGTCAACGCCTGCCTGCGCGCCCACACCCAGGCCGAACCGGTGCGCCCGGGCCAGCTTCATGTGGCGATCATCGGCGCCGGGGCGACCGGCACCGAGCTGTCGGCGGAGTTGCACCGCACCGTGCGCGGGGTCGTGGCGTTCGGGCTCGACCGGATCGATCCCGACAAGGACATCAAGATCACTCTGATCGAGGCGGCCGACCGCCTCGTTCCGGCATTGCCCCAGCGGCTGTCCGACGCGACCGCGCGGCTGCTCGGCGAACTCGGCGTGGAAATCCGGACCGGTGCGCGCGTGACCGAGGTCGGCCCGGACGGCGTGCACCTCGCCGGCGGCGACTTCATTCCGTCGGAGCTCGTGGTGTGGTCGGCCGGCGTGCGCGGCCCGGACGTGTTGAAGGACCTCGATGGCCTGGAGGCGAGCGGGTCCGGTCAGCTCGTCGTGCGTCCGACCCTGCAGACGACGCGCGACGACTGTGTCTTTGCCATGGGCGATTGTGCCTATCTGGTGCCGGACGGCGAGAAGCGCCCGATTCCGCCGCGCGCCCAGGCGGCGCACCAGCAGGCCACGCACCTTCTCAAGCAGCTCAGGCGCCGCCTGGAGGGCCAGCCGGTCGAGCCGTTCGTCTACCACGACTTCGGCTCGCTGGTGTCGCTCGGCGAATTCTCGACGATCGGCAGCCTGATGGGCTTCCTCGCCGGGAAGGGCATGCTGGTCGAGGGATATGTCGCCCGCCTGATGTATCGCTCGCTCTACAAGATGCACGAGACGGCGTTGCACGGCCCGGTGAAGGTCGGCCTCGACACCGTCGCGCGATTGCTGACGCGGCGCACGGAGCCGCATGTGAAGCTGCATTGAGCGGCCGCCCCACGCGGGCGGCCGATCTCCTGCGCGCCTCTCACATCACCCGGGACACGCTGAGCAGCCCCGGCCGTTCCTTGTTGGCGCCCTCGATTGCCTGCTCGGAACCGATCACGGCGATGCGGCCATGGGTCGCCACCTCCACCATGGCGTCGGAGAAATTCCGCAGCTCGGCGGCGGTGGTCGACAGGATTTCTTCGCGCATGCGCTCGCGCGCCGCGTCGGTATCGCCGATCAGGTGGCGCTGCATCGAAGCGAAGCCCTTGGCATCGGGCAGCCGGTAGGTGTCGACCTCGCCGATGGTGCCGATGATGTTGCGCGTCAGCTCGGCATCGCTGAGGTCGGCGTTGCGGAGGAAGTCCGCGGTGCGGTCATAGATGTCGAGGGTGGCCAGCAGGTTGGGGTCGCGGTAGGACACGAAGGTGAAGCCGCCGGAGTAGCGGTCGAACATGCACTGGCCGCCATAGGCGCCGCCTTGCACCCGGACCTTGTCCCACAGCCAGGTGGTGCGGAGATAGCGGCGGACCACGATGTGGGCGCCGCTCGGCTTCACGCCGGCACGGTAGAGGTCGGCGCCCTTGCCGACATAATTGACCTTGGCCGGGATGATGAGCCCTTCGGCGCGCGGCGTGTCGGCGACCTGCCACGGCGCCGCCGTCGCCGGAGCGTGCGGCAGGGCGCCGAGGAAATCTGCGAGCTGCGGCTTCACGCGGCTCCAGTCGGCGGCCGCCGCGGTGACGTTGCACAGCATGGCGCTGCGATTGCAGAGCGTCGCCCGGATGCGTTCGAGCGCGGCGAGGACGCCGTCCCACCCGGTTTCGACCTGGTCGACGAGCTTGCGCAGGAAGAACAGGTAGCTCACGCCGCCCATCTGCTCGTCGGCCCAATCCGATTCGAAGAAATTGGCGCGCAGGCGGCGGTCCACATAGCTCGAGCCGGCGGGCACCAGCCGCGACTCGACCGCCGCCTTCTCCTCCAGCACCAGCTGCTGGAACCGTTCGCGATTGTCGAGCCGCGCGCGCGCGAGAATATCGTGCAGGATCGACAACAGCTCGCCGGTCTGCTCCGGCAATGCCTTGCCGCGCAGATTGAGCCATGCCGCGCAGGTCGGACTGCCGGGAACCGCCGACATCCAGCGCTGCGGGCGGATGCCGCCGGTCGACCGGCCGATCCGCTGCGACAGCCGCACGAAGTCGTCATTGCCGACGCCGGTCTCGAGCAACGCGCGGCCGAACAGCGGCACGTAGGAGAGCAGGTCCGCCGGCAGCGTATGCAGGTCGAAGCCGACGTCGAGATAGACGACGCCGTTGGTGAAGAGGTCGTGATAGAGCACCCGCGTGTCGCGCAGCGTCGTCACCTCGATCGGAATGGTCTTGTTGTGCGCGGGCAAGTCGGCGAGCCTGAGGGTCGGGATGGTGGCGAGCGCCTGCGGGCGGATCCGGCCGCTCCTGCATGAGCTTGAGCGCGTGCGTCGCCTCGACCACGGCACTCGAGATCGGCCTTGCTCATGGCCGGCGCGCACCTTGGCGAGCCGCGCCTCTTCCTCCTTGGTCTCGCGCTCGGCCTGCTCCTGGTCCGGCTTGCAGGATCATGACGGTGCGGTGCTGGCTGTCGATGAACTGGCGGCGGATGAGGTTCTCGAAATAGCGCTCGCCGGCGGCGACCTGCGCCTTGATGGCGGCGAGCGGCGCCTCGAAGGCGAGCGGCGACAGCGGATCGCGCCCATGCAGCCAGGTAGCGCAGCGAGCGCAGCATGAAGACGATGCCGCGCGGGAACGCGCCGGTGTTGTTCTCGCGCAGATGGAATTCGACGGTGTTGAGCGCGGCCTCGAGCGTCGGCGGATCGATGCCCTTTCTCGGCGAGCGCCGGAGATGGTGCCGATGATCAGGCGTTCCACCTTCTCGGCGTCGGCGGCATCGATGCCCTTGAGCCCGATCGAGAACATCGGCTGGCGCAGCCCGTCGTCGAGACCGGTGCCGGCGAGCGCCTCGCCCAGCCCGGAATCGATCAGCGCCTTGTAGAGCGGCGCGGCCGGGTTGCCGATCAGGATGTGCTCCAGGATGTCGAAGGCGAGCGCCGTCTCGATGTCGGCGGGTTCGTCGAACATCCAGTTCACCGTCAGCATGGTCTCCTTGGGCGCCTCCTCGGCGCCCGGTCCCTGCGCATCCTCGTTGCCGGCCGCGTAGGTGCGGGTGAGCCGCTTCGGTGCGGTGAAGCGCGGCTGCAGCGGCACCTCCGCGTCGACCTCGATACCGGCTGAATTCGGCGAGGCGGGCGCCCAGCAGGCGCAGCCGCTCCTCGGGATCGTCGTCGCCGTAGAAGAAGAACTTCGCATTGGAGGGGTGGTAATGGCGCTGGTGGAACGCCTTGAGCTCCTCATAGCTGAGGTCGGGGATGTGCCTGGGGTCGCCGCCGGAATCCAGGCCGTAGGTGATATCGGGATAGAGCGAGCGCTGCGACAGCTCGCGCAGCATGCTGTCGGGGGATGAATAATTCCCCTTCATCTCGTTGAACACGACGCCCTTGTAGATCAGCGGCGCATCGGGCGCGTCGAGCTCGTAATGCCAGCCCTCCTGCTGGAAGATCTGCGGGGTCAGGCGCGGGAAGAACACCGCATCGAGATAGACGTCGATCAGGTTGTAGAAATCCTGCGCGTTCTGGCTCGCGACCGGATAGCAGGTCTTGTCCGGGAAAGGTCATCGCGTTGAGGAAGGTGTTGAGCGAGCTCTTCATCAGCTCGACGAACGGCTCCTTGATCGGATATTTGCGCGATCCGCACAGCACCGAATGCTCGAGGATGTGGGCGACGCCGGTGGAATCCGCGGGCGGGGTGGCGAAGCTGACGCCGAACACCTTGTTCTCGTCGTTGTTGAGGAGCGAGAGCAGCTCGGCCCCAGTGCCGGCGTGACGGTAGTGACGCGCCGTCGCGTTGATTTCCGGCAGTTTCTGTTCGCGGATGAGCGTAAAGCCGTGGGTCGCCGTCATGGGGGCCTCTCGGGGGTGGAAGGCGGGTGCGATCCCGGCAAAGATAGTGCCGCACCGGCATTTTGGAAGCCCCGAAATCCCCTGCCGGCCGCTTCCCGGCAGGCCCACGAAGCGGCGCCGCGAACGGCAGGATGTCGCCGGGACGGTTGTGCGCGAGGCGCGGATCGTCTTATGCCTCGCCCCTGCACCGCGCGGCCGCGACCCTGGGACGCAGCTTGGCTGCAACCCCCGTAAATTTCGTTATTGGCAGATGACCACGACCAGGTCCGGGGACAGCCTGCGTCCTTCGACGGCCATGGCTTGGCAGGCCTGCCCCGGATCGCCTAGGCGGGTCCGAATCCGCCGGTGCTCCGCCTCGCGGGCGCGTTCGCGGGCGAGATCGTCGCGGTCCAGACGGTTGAGAGGCACGCCGAACTCCCGGTGGGCGTCCAGCACGCTGGAATTGCGGTAGAACAAATACTCTGCAGCGGCAGGGGGGACGGCAAACGGCGACGCCGCGAGGCAGAACCCGGCCGCAACCAGTATAGGCAAGGGTTTTCATTGGAAAATCTCGCGGTCAAGCCGATGATTAACGCGAAGGTCGCGCGTCCGTTCCGTCTAACGGCAGGAGCTTACCAAAGGCTTTTCCGGATCGATCAAATGGTCCTTCGCGGATTGCCGATACACCTGGATCGTCGTGACAAGATATTGCGGCACTTGGAAATATCGGCGTGCGCGGAGAACATCATGATGGCTAACAAATCAATTCAGGCTCGCGGGTCAGGTTGCGGGCGAAAATGAGTAACCAAGGTCGCGAATAAACAATCGACGCCGAAAGAGAGCGCTGGTGCGGCGCCGCCGATGTGAAGCAGCCGAGGCACCGGACGATGGCTCGAGGATGATTGGCATTCTCCATTCCACAGACCGCCGAAGCGGTCGGGCTTCACCGCGGCGTCCAATCGAGAATTGTGCACCAGTGGAGTCCGTGGACGGTTTCCACAAGCCATTGCCGTTTCGCTGTAATCCAAATTCCAAAAGCGTGTGTGAACCGCCTCACACCGGCCGCACGCAGAAGCGAGCAAAAATCGATCGAACGAAAAGACGCAGGTCTCGTATATGGAAAAGCCGAAAAAAAATGGCGGCACGTGCTATTTTTGCAAAAAGGGCCGCTTCGTCGAAAGAACCGAGGAGATCGCCTTCAAACAGTGGACTGATAAAGGATACGTGTTCTGTAACGTGAAGCTGCTGGTCGGCGTTTGTGATCGCTGTGACTCGAGGGACTGGAATGCGGAGACGGAGACCATCATTCGCGAGGTCGTTCGCCGTGAGCGCGACAAGCTGAAATGATCGGTGCCAGTCGACCGTTTCCGAAGTTGGCCTCATGGCGATATCATCAACCAACCTCGTCCTGAGGAGCCATGCGAAGCATGGCGTCTCGAAGGGCGGTCGCGGGCAAGGCCGTGCCACAACGTCCATCCTTCGAGACGCCGTGCTGCGCACGGCTCCTCAGGACGAGGTCCGTGGGATCAAATTCGACGTTGTGCGATCTGATCGGTTTCCGGGGAATCGATCCGACTAGGAGAGCTTGACAGCACTCACGGAGGCCATTCGAGGGGCGTTTGGCGGACTGCCTCTGAAATTCTTGCGGTCGTTTGGGACATGGGCTTTCTCGCCAAGCGCGGGACCCGCACCGCCGCCGCAATGGGGCAGGTTGACGGCGCCCGGCGCGCGGGCGAAGACAGGCTCAGGCGTGCCCCCTCGAAAGGGAGCGCTGAAGGGTCCGTTCACGTCGCGCTTGGATCGTGCGGGGGTGGCTGAGTGTGTGGCATTGCCGGTTTTCTCGATGCACGCGCGGCATCCTCCGCCGCCGAGGCGACGGCGCGCGTCGAGGCCATGAACCGCGCGATCGCGCATCGCGGTCCCGACGACTCCGGCACATTTGTCGACGCGGCCGCGGGCATCGCGCTCGGCCACCGGCGGCTGTCGATCATCGACCTGTCTCCGCTCGGCCACCAGCCGATGACCTCGGCCGATGGGCGCTATGTGATCACCTACAATGGCGAGGTCTATAATTTCGCCGAGCTGCGCACCGAATTGGACGCGCTCGGTCATCGCTTCCGCGGCGGCTCGGACACCGAGGTGATGCTCGCCGCTTTCGTCGCCTGGGGGGTCGAGCGCGCGGTGACGCGTTTCGTCGGCATGTTCGCCATCGGGGTGTGGGACCGGCAGACGCGGACGCTCCATCTCATACGCGACCGCATCGGCGTCAAGCCGTTGTACTGGTGCCGCCATCAGGGCGTCCTGCTGTTCGGGTCCGAGCTCAAGGCGCTGATGGCGCATCCGGCCTGGCGTGCCGAAATCGACATCGAGGCCGCCGCCGGCTTCATCCGCTACAGCTATGTTCCCACCCCGGCGACGATCTTCCGCGAGGTGCACAAGCTTGCTCCCGGCACCATCCTGACGGTGCGGGAGGCAGAGGCGCCGCGCATTGAACCGTATTGGCGCCTGCGCGACGCCGTCGAGGACGGCGCCGCTCATCCCTTCACGGACGAGCGCGAAGCGGCCGACGAACTCGAAAGCATCCTGCGCGACAGCATTCGCGGCCGCATGATCGCCGACGTACCGCTGGGAGCATTCCTGTCCGGCGGGATCGACTCCTCCACCGTCGTCGCGCTGATGCAGGCGCAATCGACCCGCAAGGTCCGCACCTTCTCGATCGGCTTCCGCGAGCCCGGCTACGACGAGGCGCAGCACGCCAAGGCAGTCGCCGCCCACCTCGGCACCGATCATACCGAGCTCTACGTCTCCGCGCGGCAGGCGATCGACGTGGTGCCTCACTTGCCGGAATGGTTCGACGAGCCGTTCGCGGATTCCTCGCAAATCCCCACCTATCTGGTGTCGGCGATGACGCGCAAGCACGTCACCGTCGCGCTGTCCGGCGACGGCGGGGACGAACTGTTCGCGGGCTATCCGCGCTACCGCATCGTCGACAAGGTGTGGCGCCGGCTCGCAATGGTGCCGCGCCGGCTGCGCGGCGCGCTCGGAGCGGCGCTGGGCAAAGTTCCCGAGCCTGTGCTCGATCGGCTGTTCGCACTGGCGCCGCAGCGGCTGCGGCCGCTCAATGGCGGAAGCAAGGTGCACCGCCTCTCGTCGATCCTGTCCGAGCCCACGGTGGACGAGCTCTACACCGAATTGGCGGCGATCTGGGCCCATGAGCGCCGGCTGGTTCCGGCATCGACCGGCGCCTGCCGCCTGCGCGCGGAGCCCGGCCTCGCGGCCGTCATGGCGGACCCGGTGTCGCGCATGCAGTATTACGACACGCTGACCTATCTGCCCGACGACATCATGACCAAGGTCGACCGCTGCTCGATGGCGGTCGCGCTGGAAGCGCGGGAGCCGATGCTCGATCACCGCCTGGTGGAATTCGTGTGGAAGCTGCCGCCCGCGCTTCAAGTCCGACGACGGACAGTCGAAACGGCTGCTGCGCCAGGTGCTCTATCGCTACGTTCCGCCGGCGCTGGTGGAGCGGCCCAAGATGGGATTCTCGATCCCGCTGGCGGCGTGGCTGCGCGGCGACCTGCGGCCGTGGGCGGACGATCTGTTGTCGCCCGCCCGCCTCGCCGGCGACGGCATCTTCGCGGCCGCCGAAGTGCGGGAGTTGTGGGACCAGCACCAGGCCGGCTCGGCGAACCGCGAGAACGTGCTGTGGAACGTGCTGATGTTCCAGGCCTGGAAGGCGCATTACCGGCTGTAGAGGGCGGTAGGGTGGGCAAAGGCGCTCTTCGCGCCGTGCCCACGTCGGGCGCAGATGGTGGGCACGCTTCGCTTTGCCCACCCTACGGATCCCCTTCATGCTGCAGACGAACGTGTACATGACGCCTCGGTCAGACAAGGATAGGTAGAGCGAAGCGAAACCCATCGTCAGCCTGTCGGCGCGGCCCATAGTGGGTTTCGCTGCGCTCTACCCCCCACATATTCACTCACTCATCCCGCTTGCCCCAGAAGTCCTTCTGCAGCGCGGCCGCCTCTTCTTCCAGGAGCGGGCCGATCACCTCGGTCGCACGCTGGCCGGCGCCGAACACGATGCGGCACGGCAGGTCGAGGGTCGGATTCTCGGCGTGATCGCCGGTCATCGCCTTGAGGCTCTTTCTCGGTCTGGCCGAACACGACCCGGCCGATGCCGGCCCAGTAGATCGCGCCCGCACACATCGCGCAGGGCTCTGCCGACGTGTACAGCGTGCAGCGGGCGAGGAATTCGGCGTCATGGGTGCGCGAGGCCCAGGTCGCGAGCAGCCGCTCGGCATGGGCGGTCATGTCGCCGCCTTCGCGCAGAATAGCCGTTGCACTGCTCCCGCAGCACCTCTCCATCGGGTCCGGCGAGCAGCGCGCCGAACGGATGGTCGCCGTTTTCGCGCGAGCGCCGCGCGACCGCAAAGGCGCGGCGCAGCAGGGCCTCGTGATCGAGGCTCGGCCATCGAGGATTTCGGTCGTCATCGGTGAATTCGACACTCAGCTTTTGGCGGGCGCCTTTCGGCGCGTGCCGTCCGGAGCGGCGCCGCCGGAGCGCTGCACGATGCGGGTGGTGGAATGGCCGGGCACCAGGTCGACCAGGACCACCTCGCCGCCGTCCGCCTCGACGAGTTCGTGGCCCACCACCGTCTCCTTGCGATAGTCGCCGCCCTTGACCAGCACGCTCGGCCGCAGCCGCCGGATCAGGTCGAGCGGCGTGTCGTCCTCGAAGATCGCCACCAGGTCGACCGCTTCGAGCGCCGCCAGCACGCCGGCGCGGGCCTGGACATCCTGGATCGGCCGGTCGGGTCCCTTGAGCCGCTTGACCGAGGCATCGCTGTTGAGGCCGACCACCAGCCGGTCGCAAACGGCGCGCGCGCGGGTCAGGACGTGGACATGGCCGGGATGGAGAATGTCGAAGCAGCCATTGGTGAAGCCGATGCGCAGCCCGTTGGCGCGCCACTCGCGCACGCGGTCGGCCGCCACGCCGGGATCGAAAGCGATCTTCTCTTCCGCCGCGAGCGCCGCCGCCGGCAGGATGCGCGCGCGCAGCTCCGCCACCGTCACCGTCGCGGTGCCGCGCTTGCCGACCACCACCGAGGCCGCTGCATTCGCTGCGCGGGTGGCGGCCTCGAAATCGGCGCCGGCCGCAAGCAAGAGCGCCAGCACCGCGGCCACCGTGTCGCCGGCGCCGGACACGTCGCGCACCCGCACCGGATAGGCCGGCACGTGCACCGGCTCGGCGCCGGCGGCATCTAGCAGCATGCCTTCTTCGCTCAGCGTGACCAGCACGGCCTGGGCGCCGGCGGCGCCGCGGATCGCCGCCGCGGCCGCGATGATTTCCGGCTGCGTCGCCACCGGCATGCGCGTCGATTCCGCGAGTTCCTTGCGGTTGGGCGTGATCACGGTGGCGCCGCGATAGATCGAGAAATCGGTCCCCTTGGGGTCGACCACCACCGGCTTGCCCGACTTCGCGCCGCCGCTTCGATGACGGTGCGGATCAGGCGCGGCGTGAGCACCCCCTTGGCATAGTCGGACAGCACGACGGCGTCGGCGCGCGGGACCAGGGCGACGACCCGCTCGATCAGCCGCGCCTCGATCTCGCCGGAGACCGGCGTCGCCAATTCCCAGTCAGCGCGCAGCAGATGGGACGAATAATGCTCGGACACGAACCGCACCTTGCGGCTGGTCGGGCGGCTCGCATCGACCACGAGATGCGGCTCGATCGCGCCGCCGAAGCCGGCGATCGTCCGGGTGACGAGGTCCGCTGCCTCGTCGGCCCCGATCACGCCGACGAACAGGCAGCGCGCGCCGAGGCTCGCGAGATTGCGCGCCACGTTGCCGGCGCCGCCGATCACCTTCTCCTCGCGGCGCACCGCTATCACCGGCACCGGCGCTTCCGGCGACACCCGCGACACCTCGCCATAGACGAAATCGTCGAGCATGAGGTCGCCGACGCAGAGCACCGTGCGGTGTCCGAGCGCTTCCAATGCGGTTTCGTAATCGAACATCAGATTGACCGACGCATATTTATTTCAACAAAATCAACATGTTGATTGACGCCATTGGCCGGCGCGGACTGAATTGACAACGAATTATGCACCGGAAAATCTGCCCCCTCTGCGGGTCTGAGGCGATGCCTGCCGACCGTGGTCCCGTCGCTGGGTTGGTGGGAATTGAAGGTGGCGTAGTCTCCGGGGTGATCAACCTCGAATCACCCAGCGTTTGAGCGCTGGGTAGGAGACCACGCCATGAAAACCGTTACCACGACGTCTCAGCTTTTGCATTCGACGACCGAGAGTAAGTCCCATCTTTTCGACGATTGGTTTGATCTTATCGAGACCGGGATCCGTGACCGGGTTCGCGGGCTGATCGAGGAGATGATCCGCGGCGAGCTTGACGCCGCTTTGTCTCGCCCACGCTATGGCCGACTTGCCGAGCACGCGGAGGGCAGCGGCGTTACCGAAGTTGTTACGGGCCATCGGCATGGGAGCCGGGTACGCACGCTGACGGGCACCTTCGGGAAGACCGAGATCGCGGTGCCGCGCGGGTCCCGTCCGCGATGTGGTAGGAATTTTGCGCGGCGTAATTTCCGGCAACCTGATTATATCGTATTAAGCTGCGAGTTCAATTGGCTGATCGATGGGTTTTCTGGCAAGGGTTTTCCAGCCGTCGACCTTGCGCATACTGGTTTGGCCGGATGCCAGCAGCGCCCAGAACAACATGGCGGCCGTGTCTGCCGACGGCAGCACGGTCTGCGTTTTGATCCTGCGCTTGAACTCCTCGTGTAGCCGTTCGATCGCGTTCGTGGTGCGCGCGCTGCGCCACTGGCTTGGTGGCAGATGCGTGAAAGTGAAAAGTCGATCGCCGGCTTCCTCCAAGCTGTTGGCCACGGCTTCGTGTTTGAGCCGCCACTTGCGGATGAAGGCTTTGCGGTGCTTTTCGATCTCTTCGCGGGTTTCCGCGTAGATCATTTCGTTGTAGTCGTCGGTGATCTCCTCATGCAGGCGCTCCGGAGCGTGCGCGAGGAGATTACGGTGTTTGTGCACGGTGCACCTCTGCACCGGCACGCTATCCCAAACGGCGGCGATCGCGCTCTCAAGCCCCGCGCCGCCATCGACGATGAGGAGCTCGGGCCGCCGCAGGCCGCGCTTGACGAGATCATCGAGTACTGTGCGCCAGGCCTCGGTGCTCTCGCCGCCCATTTGTTTGATCGCCAGAAGCACCTTTTGGCCGTCCTCGCGCACACCGATGACGACGAGCAGCGAGATGGAAGTGGCTTTGCGATCGAGCCGCACGCGCACCACGGTGCCGTCGAGAATCAGCCGCACGATCGGCTCATCTGCCAGCGAGCGGAATTCCACGTGTCCCAGTCGCCCTTCACCTTGCGCCAGACCCGGCTCACCGTATCCTTGCCGACCGCTCCACCGAACAGAGCGAAAAGTGCACGGCGCACCCGGCGCGTGTTAGTGCCGGACAGATAGGCGCCCGCAATCAGCGCGTCGGCGGCAAGCGTGCGGCGCTGATAATTCCGCAGCGACTGGCTCTTCCACTCCTTCGTCTTGCCGTCCGAAGTGTTCAGCCGGGCGCGCGGCACCGCGATCTCGGTCTTCCCGAAGGTGCCCGTCAGCGTGCGTACCCGGCTCCCATGCCGATGGCCCGTAACAACTTCGGTAACGCCGCTGCCCTCCGCGTGCTCGGCGAGTCGGCCATAGCGTGGGCGAGACAAAGCGGCGTCAAGCTCGCCGCGAATCATCTCCTCGATCAGCCCGCGAACCCGGTCACGGATCCCGGTCTCGATAGGATCAAACCAATCGTCGAAAAGATGGGACTTACTCTCGGTCGTCGAATGCAAAAGCTGAGACGTCGTGGTAACGGTTTTCATGGCGTGGTCTCCTACCCGGCGCTCAAACGCTGGGTGATTCGAGGTTGATCACCCCGGAGACTACGCCACCTTCAATTCCCACCAACCCAGCGACGG